>NZ_JYMU01000006.1:0-682398 GCF_000938235.1 Bradyrhizobium sp. LTSPM299 | reverse complement strand
CCAGGTGCTGCAGAGCCCGGTCGGCTACTCGACCAAGGCCAATGTCGACGTCACCGGTACTGGCGCCGGCACCGGCACCACGGTGGCCACCGACCTCAATGCCGGCAAGCTCGGCGGTTCGGTCATCACCTTCAAGACCGCCACCGGCTCGCTCGCGGTCACGGTCGGTTCGAGCTTCTCGACCGGTGCGGGCACCGCGACCGTCCAGACGCTCGATCAGCTCAACAGCGTGCTGGCTTCGAACGGCGTTGCCGTCTCCGCGTCGCTCTCCGCGACCGCCGATACGCTGACCTTCACCTCGACCAACGATGCCGCCAGCCAGACCATCACCAAGACGGGCACCGCCCCGACCGGTGAAGGCGTCGACATTGCGGGCACCACCACTGCAACGGTCGGCACGGTCAATGCCGCCGTTTCCGATCCGACCTCGCAGGCGACCCGCGCCAACCTCGTCAGCCAGTACAACGTCATCATCCAGCAGATTACGACGACCGCCCAGGATTCGTCCTTCAACGGCGTCAACCTGTTGAACGGCGACAATCTGAAGCTGACGTTCAATGAAACCGGCAAGTCCACCCTCAACATCTCGGGTGTGACCTTTAACGCCGGCGGCCTTGGTCTCGGTTCGCTGACGGCTGGCACCGATTTCCTGGACAGCACCTCGGCAAACGCCATCGTTGCCAAGCTCGGCTCGGCCTCCGACACGCTCCGCTCGGAAGCGTCGTCGCTCGGTTCGAACCTCTCGGTCGTGCAGATCCGCCAGGACTTCAACAAGAACCTGATCAACGTGTTGCAGACCGGCTCGTCCAACCTGACGCTGGCCGACACCAACGAGGAAGCGGCCAACAGCCAGGCGCTGTCGACCCGCCAGTCGATCGCGGTGTCCGCGCTGGCTCTGGCCAATCAGAGCCAGCAGAGCGTGCTGCAACTGCTCCGCTAGATGTGGTGACAGTGGTTCAATGACGGCGGGGGAAACCCCGCCGTTTTTGTTTTTGTCCGGAGTATTACGGTATTTGTCCGTGCCGCGAGAAGGGCGCATTTCGTAACGGCTGATAACCATATTTAAAGGCGCCGGATGCATAAATATCGAGCGCTAGAATTGCGCTTTTGCGGCTCAAGAAATCCGCTTCCATCGAGGTTATTGAATGTCGAATGCTGCCCAGGCCTACGCACGCACATCCGCGACGACGGCCTCCCCCCGCGAAATTGAAGCGCAGGTCCTGCTGAAAGCTGCCCGGCAGCTGCAGGACGTCCAGACCAACTGGACTGGTCCCGGCAAGGAGCTGGACAACGCGCTGCTGTTCAACCGCCGCCTGTGGTCGATCTTCATCAGCGCCGCAGAGGGCGACGACAATCCGCAGCCGCTCGAGATCCGGCAGAACATCGCCAATATCGGCGTGTTCGTGATGAAGCAAACCATCGACATGCAGATAAATCCCGATCCCGCGAAGCTGAAGTCGCTGATCGATATCAACTGCAACCTCGCCGCCGGCCTGTCCGGCCGCGGCTGAGCATCGGCCTGTTTTCAAAGGAGGCTTGGTATGGCCGACCTGATGAGCATCCTGTCGGCCAACTACAAGGCCGTTGGCCTGACGGTTCCGTCCAACACGCCCTACGTGGCGGTCGATCCGAGCCTCTATCAGGGCAATTGGAGCGGGAAGTACGCCAACAACAAGACGTTCAAGATCACCGTGTCCAATGTCTCGGGCTTCCGCGCCAAGGTTCACTATCAGAGTGACGGCACCAGCAAGTACCAGGACGTGCTGATCAAGGACGGTGGATTCCGGATCGGCGATACGAAGTTCGCGCTGGTCAAGTCGGGCACCGCGTTGATCAAGAACGTCGTCACCGATCCCGCGACCGGATCGACCTATCTCGATCAGGCTTACGCCAACCAGGCGACCTGACGATTTGCTTCAGACCTGACGGTCGGTCGCGCGTGCGCGCGTTGGCGCATCCTTGCTCAGATCGAGCGCGTGGAAATAGGCGCGGCGGCGCAACGCCGCCTCTTCCGGAAACTGCCTCACCACCAGGTTGGTGCGATTGTCGACCACCTGGTAGACGACTTCGCCGGCGTCGTGATCGATGATGACCTGGTCCTTGACCGAGGTCTGGTTTGACTGCGGAGCATTGGCCGCGTTCGAGTCGATGCTGACGCGCACGGTCGGTTCGGGCGCGGTCACGCTCTGGCTCGGCGGCAGCTCGGTCGCGACCGCTCTCTGCGCCGTCTGGCTTGCAGGAGAGACCATCGGCGCCGCAACCGGTGCCCCCACCGGCTTGATGTTGAAATCCGTACTCATGGCAGCCTCGTAGTGCACCGGCACTAGTTTGCTTGAGTCAAATCCCAACCCTTCCCAATCCGCAACTCTACGGGGAACCTCTCAACAGGCTGTTAGGGAACACGCTGAAGAGCGCGCTGACGGGCGCGCTTCAAATTGAGGAAAATTGTAAGGACAGTGCGTGCGTTCAGAGCGAACGGCTGACGGTGAGCGGCGTCATGTTGCGCGGGCCGGGCGCTGCGCGCTTTCCGGCCGCGGTGTAGGTATTGGGAATGTTGCGGCGCTGCACCTCGGCGTTGACGCCGCGCACGATTCCTTCGGAGACCGCGTGCGCGGTGGCGAGTACCGTCAAATTGACCTGCAGCATGGCGCGGAACGTGTCGTGGTGGCGCCGTATCGTCGCCACGAGCTCGGGTTCGGTCTGCGACAGCATCTTGTGCATGGATTTCAGATGCTCGACCGCGATCATGTAGCGCCGCGACAAATCCGCCTTCTGCACCTCGAGCCGCATCCCCTCGCGCACCTTGCCGGCGCGCACCAGTTCGGTCTCCTGCTCGACGACGCCGAGCAGCGCGCTCATCACGTCCATCAGCTCCTTGGCGAGCCTCATGACATCGGGCGGCGTCGACGTCGCGGGCCTTGCGGCGGGGGCGGGCGCTGGCCGCTGCGGGGGACGCTGGTTCATCGTGCTTCTCCTCGGGAGCCGAATTAGCTTTGGTTCGCTTGCTGCATGATCAGCGAGCGGAACACGTCATGGGCGATGCCGACGCCGCCGGCCTTGGCGAAGTTCTTCGCATATTGGTCGGTCAGCATTGATCGCCACGCGCCGGTGCCGACCGTATCGCCGTACGGGCCGTCGCCCTTCAGGCCGCTCGTCATTTGCGAGAACATCGAGTTCAGGAACATCGATTCGAAATCGGTCGCGGTGGCTTTGGCCTTGGCCTGGGCCTGGGCTGGTACCTTGGTGAGCGCGTCCTGCAGCACGGGATCGGGGCGGCTATTGTAGAGCGGCATGAGTGCCTGCTTCGGCATGGTGCCGCCGCTGCTGTTGATCAGGCTCGTCATCACATCACCTCGATGTCGGCTTCGATCGCGCCGGCAGCCTTGATCGCCTGCAGGATGCTGATGAGGTCACGCGGCCCGATGCCTAGACCGTTGAGGCCGTCGACGAGCTGTTGCAGCGAGACGCCATCCTTCACGACGGCCAATTTCTTGCCGTCCTCGGTGACCGAGACGCTGCTGCGCGGCGTCACCACGGTCCGTCCGCGCGACAGCGGATTGGGCTGGCTGACCTGCGGACTTTCCGAGATCGTGACGGTGAGATTGCCCTGTGCGACCGCGACGGTGGCGACGCGGACATCGCGGCCCATGACGATGATGCCGGAGCGTTCGTCGATCACGATCTTGGCCGCGAGGTCCGGCTCGACCTGCAATTGCTCGATCTCGGTCAGGAAGGCGACGACGTTGCCCTTGAACTCCGGAGGGATCGAGAGCTGCACGGTGGAGGGATCGAGCGGCTCGGCGGTCTTGACCCCGAGATAGTCGTTGACCGCGGCGGCAATGCGCTTGGCGGTGGTGAAGTCGGCGTTGCGCAAGGCGAGCCGCACATTGGGCAGACGATTGAGCGCGAACTCGATCTCGCGCTCGATGATGGCGCCGTTGGCGATGCGGCCGACCGTGGGCACGCCGCGCGTGATCTTGGCGGCGTCACCTTCGGCCTGGAAGCCGGAGATCGCGAGCGAGCCCTGCGCCACCGCGTAGACGTTGCCGTCGGCGCCGAGCAGGGGAGTGACGAGCAGGGTGCCGCCCTGCAGGTTCTTGGCGTCGCCGAGCGCGGAGACGGTGACGTCCATGCGCGTGCCCTGGGTACCGAACGCCGGCAAATTGCCGGTGACCATCACGGCGGCGACGTTGCCGGTGCGGATCGTGGCGCCGCGGATGTTGACGCCCATGCGCTCGAGCATCGCCTGCAGCGACTGCTTGGTGAAGGGGATGTTGTTGAGCGTGTCGCCGGTGCCGTTGAGGCCGACCACGAGGCCGTAGCCGATCAGCTGGTTCTGGCGCACGCCTTCGATATTGGCGAGATCCTTGATCCGCGACGTCGCGGCTGCGGGCACGGCCGAGGCCGCCAGCGCGAACAGCGCGGCGCAGGCCAGTCCCAATAGATTTGCCGTACGGACGCCGGGCATCCCAGTGCTCCCCTCAACCTAACTCGCGGATCACGCGACACTCCCATGACGGTGATCCGCCATTAACCATGCGAGCCCTGTGCCACGTCGTTTTGCGTAAGCAATACGTTGATATGTTTGTCGAAATTGTCGGCGAGCCGTTTCATTCCGGTTTGTCAGCCCGCGCGAAACTGCCGTGCGGCGGCAGAAATTGCCGGGTCGTTTACGCACTGTTAACCATAAAGCGGCGATGCTCGCGGCGAGACAGCGAGAGCATCACGATGCGCATCTACGGACCGAACGGCACCACGCTTGGCACGTCCACCAGCAGCACGCGCCGCACCTCTTCGTCCGGTTTCTCGCTGCCTGACACGAGCACCACCGCCGACGACGTCCGCTCCACCGCGGCGCCAAAGGTCGCGACCAGTCTCGATGCGCTGCTCGCGCTGCAGGGCGTGGAAGATCCGACCGAACGCCGCAAGCGCTCGGTGGCCCGCGGCAAGGGCGCGCTCGACGTGCTCGACGATCTCAAGCTCGGACTGCTCTCCGGCAATTTCGATGCCTCCACGGTGACCCGGCTGCGCAGCGCTGCCGCAAACCTGAAGGAATCCTCCGGCGACCCCGGCCTCGATGCCGTGCTCGGCGAGATCGAGCTGCGGGTCGAAGTCGAACTCGCCAAGGCCGGGCAGTTCTAGGCTCTGCAGCATCCCGCTCATTCGTCTTGTGCCGCCAGTGCCTCAGGCCGCCAGCGCCTTGCGCTGGACGTCGTAACGGCGTTGCGCGGCCAGCACCTCCTTCAAATTCTGCTCGGCCCAGTCGCGCAGCGGATCGACGGCGCCGGCGAGCGTCAGCCCGAGCGGCGTGATCGAATATTCCACCGTGACCGGAACGGTTGCGATCGCGCGGCGGCGCAGTAGCCCGTCACGCTCGAGACTTTTCAGAACCTGCGACAGCATCTTCTGCGAGATGCCTTCGATGGCGCGGCGCAGCTGGTTGAATCGCGTCGGCTCGTCACGCAGCAGCAACAGGATCAGCACCGCCCATTTGTCGCCGACCCGATCGAGGATATGGCGCGTCGGGCAATTGGCCGAATAGGCATCCGGTTTCGGGCTTGCTGCTTTCATCGCGGTTACTCCGGCGTAATCAGGTGACGCATAAGTGCGCTCTTCACACCTACATTCATTTCGCTATCTAGTCACCATCGGAAACCAACCAATCGGAGATTTGAGATGAAGATCGCCATTGCCGGCGCATCCGGCCGGGCCGGCTCGCGCATCACAGCGGAACTTGCCCGCCGCGGGCATACCGTGACCGCCATCGCCCGCAATCCGGAGAAGATCGCTGCACTGCCTGATGTCACCGCCAAAAAGGGCGACGTGGACGACCAGGCCGGGCTCGCTGCGCTCTGGGCCGGCCATGACGCCGCGATCAGTTCGGTCCATTTTCTCGCCAGCGACCCGGCCAAGCTGATCGGGGCGGCCAAGGAGTCCGGGGTCGGCCGCTATTTGGTGGTCGGCGGTGCCGGCAGCCTCGAGGTTGCGCCCGGCGTGCGGCTGGTCACAACCCCCGGCTTTCCGGCCCAATACAAGGCCGAAGCGACGAGAGGCGGTGAGTTCCTCGACCTGTTGCGGCAGGAAAAGGACCTGAACTGGACCTTTTTGTCGCCCTCGGCGCTGTTCGTGGACGGCGAGCGGACCGGCAAGTTCCGCCTTGGGACCGACCAGCTTCTGACCGCTATGGACGGAAAAAGCTGGATCTCGTTCGAGGACTTCGCAGTTGCACTCGCCGACGAGATCGAGCGTCCGGCCCATCTCCGCCAGCGTTTCACGGTCGGCTATTGAGGCCGCGGGGCCGCCTCCGACCGGGCCGGATAAGTTTGCCTGTGCAAGGCCTTGGCGGCGGCCCGCGTTTGCCGGTGGCAGGCATTGTCTGTCACATGTCATGGCTATATAAGGCGCCGCGCGGGGGGGAGTTGTTCCCTCCGCCTGACAGGGACATGGCTGCCTTTGGAAAAGCTGAAGAACTACCGGCCGACTGAAAAAGAGCCTTTCATGAACGAGCGGCAGCGCGAGTATTTTCGCGCCAAGCTCCTGGCCTGGAAGGACGAGATCCTCCGCGAGTCGAAGATCACGCTGCAGACGCTGCAGGAAGAGAACGTCAATCATCCCGACCTTGCCGACCGCGCGTCTTCTGAGACCGACCGCGCGATCGAACTGCGCGCCCGCGACCGTCAACGCAAGCTGATCTCCAAGATCGATGCCGCGCTCCAGCGCATCGAAGACAACACCTACGGCTATTGCGAAGAGACCGGTGAGCCGATTTCGCTGAAGCGGCTCGAAGCCCGTCCGATCGCGACGCTGTCGGTGGAGGCGCAGGAACGCCACGAGAAGCGCGAGAAGGTCTATCGCGACGAGTAGTGGCGGCTGATCGCCACGGATTGAACCCGGCGCGCGCCGGTTGTAGGGTCGCGCCGCCATGATGACACGTACTCTCGACATAGCTTCGGTGTTTTTCCTGGGCTGATCCCGCTTCCACCTGGAAGCGTTGATCGGCCCCGCGACCTTTGGCTCGCGGGATTCCAGTGAACCGAATGGGCCGGCCTGACTCCGCGTGTCGCGGAGCGACGATGGCCGGCGACCAATGTTTGAGAGACAATCATGACCCATCGAGACGACGCGCGTGCGCTTGACGACGCGCAAATTGAGCAATTCATCGAACAGGGCTTCGTCAGGATCGACGGTGCCTTTCCCCGCGAACTCGCTGATGCCGGCCGCGCCATCATGTGGCGCGACCTACCGTGCAGCGAGCACGATCCGTCGACATGGACGCGGCCGGTGATTCGGTTGCCCGGCTATGGCGAGGAGCCGTTCCGGCAGGCGATCAATAGGCCGATGCTGTATCAGGCCTTCGACCAGATCGCCGGCCCCGGCCGCTGGCGTCCGCGGCACAACATTGGGACCTTTCCGGTGCGCTTCCCGCATCCGGACGATCCCGGCGACGCCGGCTGGCATGTCGATGCCGGCTTTGCCGGCGACGATTGCGATCCCAACGAGCGGCGAGACTTCTCCGCCTGGTGCGTCAATATCAACTCGCGGGGCCGGGCGCTGTTGATGCTGTTCCTGTTTTCCGATGTCGGCGAGAATGACGCGCCGACACGGATCAGGGTCGGTTCGCATTGGCCAATGGCGCGATACCTGGCGCCGGCGGGCGAAGCGGGACGCGCGCGCATGGTGCTCGACGACATGGGCGCCGATTGCGAGGTCGCGCTGGCGACGGGGGAGGCGGGCACCGTCTATTTGTGCCATCCCTTCCTCGTGCATGCGGCGCAGAAGCATCGGGGAACCGCGCCGCGCTTCATGGCGCAGCCCGAGCTGAGCCCGGCGGAGCCATATCGGCTGGAACGCGAAGACGGCGCCTACTCGCCAGTCGAGATCGCGATCCGTCGCGCGCTCGGGATGGGATAGGCACGATACCGATCTGGAAGCGAGGCGACACTCAGCCGACTCCGGCCTCGAGTTGCGCCTCGCTTGCCACAGTGCTGCGGCGCGGGCCGTAGGTCTTCGACCACGCCAGCAATTCGCGGAACGCCGGCAGCAGGCCCCAAGCTGAGTCAGTCAGCTCGTATTCGACCTGTAGCGGCTTTGCGGCGAGTACCTTTCGTGACACCAGGCCGTCGCGCTCCAGCTCGCGCAGCTGTGCCGTCAGCATGTGCTGGGTGATCGGCGCCAGTGCGCGGCGCAGCGCGCCGAAGCGCACGCCGCCATCCATCAAGGTGCCGAGGATTTCGAGCTTCCACTTGCCGCTCAGCGCATGGATCGCCTGCTTGAATTCGGAAAGCAGGGCAGGATCGGCGATGCACCCCTCGCATTCGCGGTTGTCGCAGGGATCGGTGGTATTGTTTTCCATACCAGTCTCGAAATTCATTCTACTTGCCCAAACTCACATAGGGACCCAGATGCGGCTTGGGCAGGGCGGCCGGCGCGATTTCCTGACATCGCCGAACCATGGAGAAGGGTGACAACATGAGCACGGTTTTGGTCACGGGCGGGTCGGGTTTCATCGGCGCGCATACCATTTTGCAGCTTCTGGCCGCTGGCCACGAGGTGCGGACCACTGTGCGCAATCCCGATCGGGCCAAGGACGTGGTCGCAATGCTGCGTGAGGGCAGCGCGTCCGCGCCCGACAAGGTCGGCTTCGTCACCGCCGATCTGTTGCGCGACGACGGCTGGCGCGAGGCGGCAGCCGGTTGCGATTACGTGCTCCACGTGGCTTCGCCGTTGGGCGTCCATGTGCCCGAGGACGAGAACGAACTGATCATTCCGGCGCGCGAAGGAACCTTGCGTGTGTTGCGCGCGGCGCGGGACGCCGGCGTCAAGCGCGTCGTCGTGACGTCGTCGTTTGCGGCGATCGGCTATGGTCATCCGCCGCGCACCACGCCGTTCGACGAGACCGACTGGTCCAATCTCGATGGCGACGGCGTGCAGGCCTACCCGAAATCCAAGACGCTGGCCGAACGCGCCGCCTGGGATTTCATCGCGCGCGAAGGCGGTGGCCTCGAGCTTGCCGTGGTCAATCCCACCGCCGTATTCGGTCCGGCGCTGGGTGCGGACTTCTCCGAGTCGGTCGGCATCGTCAAGGCGCTGCTCGACGGCGCGATGCCGGCGGTGCCGCGAATCTATTTCGGCCTCGTCGACGTGCGCGACGTCGCCGACCTGCATCTGCGCGCCATGACATCGCCCAAGGCCAAAGGCGAACGCTTCCTCGCGGTTTCCGGTGAAACCATGTCGATCCTGCAGGTCGCCCGCGTGCTGCGCGAAAAAATCGGCGACAAAGCGCGGCGGGTGCCGCGGTTCCAGGCACCGGACTGGCTGATGCGGCTCGCGGCGCGGCGTAATCCGTTGGCGCGCGCGGCCCTGCCGTTGCTGGGCAAGGTCCGGAGCTCCACCAGCGCGAAGGCGCAGAACCTGCTCGGTTGGCGCCCGCGCGGCAACGCGGAGATGCTCGTTGCGACCGCCGAGAGCCTGATCAGGCTTGGCCTCGTCAAGGCGTAACCGGATGCGTCGCCTGATGCGCTTGCCAGACTCCTCCCTGAGTGCTGAATTGCCGCGAGCAAACAGAACGACAGGGAGGCTGCGCCGATGGACAGGATCTTGGCGGCCGCAAAGGCGATTGCCACCGCGCGCCGCAGCCGCGCGCCGCTGAAGGCATTGGCCAAGGACGTCGCGCCGCGTGACGAGGCCGAGGGCTATTTGGTGCAGCGCGCGCTGCACGATTTGCTGCGCTCCCAGGTCGGCAGTCTCGTCGGCTACAAGATCGGCTGCACCAGCGCGGTGATGCAGCAATATCTCGACATCCCGCATCCCTGTGGCGGCGGGATATTCGAGAAGGTGGTGCATGACAGCGGCGTGCGATTGCCGCACGGCGATTACGTCCATGTCGGCGTCGAATGCGAGATCGCGGTGAGGCTCGCGCGCAATCTCACCGCCGGCGACGCGCCGTTCACCGCCGAATGGGTCGCGGGTGCGATCGAGGCCTATCATCCCGCGATCGAGATCGTCGACGACCGCTACGTCAAATGGGAGACGCTCGGCGCACCGACGCTGGTCGCCGACGATTTCTTCGCCGCCGGCTGCGTGCTCGGTCCGGCGGTACCGCGCATCACGGCGCCGGATCTGCTCAGCGTGACCGGCCGCGCGATCATCAACGGCGAGGAAGTCAGCCGCGGCACCGGCGCCGACGTGCTCGGCCATCCCCACAATGCGCTCGCCTGGCTTGCCAATCATCTCGCCGCCGAAGGCCGTGGCCTGCATGCCGGGCAGATCGTGTTGACCGGCAGCCTGGTCAAGACGATCTGGCTGAAGGCCGGCGACGCCGTCGTAATGGAACTCGACGGGCTCGGCAAGGTCGAGGCGACGTTCGCCTGAAAGGAGCCATTCACCTGACTGGAGCCTTGGACTCAAGGCCGGGACGATACCGAGTCTTTGTCGTCGCGGCCGCATGTGCGAACCGAGTTGTCGTAGAATTCCCTCACCGCGTCGAATGACACGGTGAGGCGGGCATATTTGTGCTTGAACCAGAGGCCGACGTCGAAGCCGTCGTCCGTCACGACCAGCCGGTCGAATTCATGTTGCAGGACGATGGGCATCTCGTCCGGATAGTTTTCCAGGAGATAGGCAGGGACCTTCACGCCTGTGGCGCGGGTCGCGAATGTGACATTGACCGGCCGTTCCTCCGTGGCGAGACGGAGCGAGGCTGCCATCCCGGCGCGGGCAGCTATGGTGTTGCACGGCTCGGCGTTCGCGCGCGAGGTCACTAGGAGTGTTGCCGCGAACAGTAGCCTCGCTGCCAACTCGTACCTGCGCATTGCCGTCTCCGTTGCACCTCGCCATCGCTTCTGTGGTCGGAAGCCGCGGCGAGGTTCAATTGGCGGGGCGGTCCGCTCACACGATCAGTTCGACCTTGCCGTCGCCGAGGCGATAGATGCCGCCGACGATCTTGAGCTTGCCCTGGTCGACCGCGGCGCTGAGGATCGGTGTTGCCGATTTGAGTTTTGCAATGTTGTCGATGACGTTTTGCCGGATCGCGTTTGTGAGGTGGTCACCGGGCTTGCCTTCGGTCGCCTTCACAGCCGGCGCGATCGCGCTGACCAGCGAGGGCAGGTGTCCGGGCAGGGTGGTGTTGTCCTTCAGCGACTTGATGGTGGCGTCCACCGCGCCGCAGCTGTCGTGGCCGAGCACCATGAACAGCGGAACGTTGAGCGCGGACGCGGCATATTCCAGGCTCGCGACGGTCTCATCGCTGGCGAAATTGCCGGCGACGCGGCAGACGAACAGATCGCCGCGGCCACTGTCGAAGGCATATTCCGGCGCGATCCGCGAGTCGGCGCAGCCCAAAATGCCGGCGAACGGGTTTTGTCCGCCGGCCAGCGCCTCGCGTTCATGCTTGAAGTCGTGCCGGCGCGAGACGCCGTCGACGTAGCGGGCATTGCCCTTTGTCAGCCGGTCTAGCGCCGCATCCGGCGACAGCAGGTTCTCCGGCTTTGGCGGCGGTTTTGTCTCCTTGGCGAAGGCCTGTGGTCCGAAGGCGAGACCGGCGGCGATGCCACCAGCCGCGGCAAGAAAGAAGCGTCGAGACCGTTGCGCAGGAGCTTTGGCTTTGCAGAGCTGGCACATCGAGGTTCTCCATCGTGAAGGGAAGAGCTATTGCCGGCAGCTTTGTGTCACTGCGAGCGAAGCGAAGCAATCCATTCACGATGTCGTCACCCGCGCATGCGGGTGACCCAGTATTCCAGAGACGGCCGTGCTTGAGCCGATGGGCCGCGGCGTACTGGGTCGCCCGGTCCATGTGCGCAATTGCGCACAGGCCGGGCGATGACAGTGGTGGATATGACTTCGCCTTCTCGCGACATGATTTGTCCGAGTTTTGCATCTCGTTCCGCCCTCAAAGCAGGGCGCAGGGAATGCCGGGTGCGCGCTCCACCCGTGGTCTCGTGTGCAAGAGTAGAAAAGATAACGCACACGAGCATACAGGTTCAGCGGAGGCACTCCGGCATTCCCTCGCGATGGCTTTACGGCTTATACGTGCTCCCGGCGAGACCGGGCTTTGTTGTCACCGTCCTTACAAAGACGCTTTCGCGCACTTCGCAAGGAGACACCGACCACTGGGGCGTCAGGTCCACACGACTTCACCGTCCGCTTTGGCACGTTCGTCTCGTGTGCCGTAGCGGCCACCGCATCTCACCGCAACGTCCGTGACGATCGCGAGCGCCCCTCAATCGGGTGAGACCGCGGCATTAAACGGGTGAGTTGGGGTTCGCGTCAAGTAGAAATTCGGAAAAGACGAATATTCTGATCGCGCGAGATTGACGAGGGTTTTGCTGCGTAGCCGGTCAACGGGCAGATCTGGGACGCCCGGACTCAATAACATAGCTATGTAGTTATAAATTGGCCTCGCAAGGCTGCTTCAGGACGGGTGCTGTGCTGTGCGGTGCAGCCTCTTTTGCACTCAGCGAACATTCCAGTTGACTAACCCATAGCTCGCCAGATATGTGTCTATCCATAGCCAATGGGTTATTGATCGACAATGTCTAACACCCACGATGTGCTGTTCAGGACGCTCGCCGACCCGACCCGGCGGGCGATCTTCGAACGATTGTGCCGCGACGGCGAGCAGACGGTCGGGGCCCTGACGGCGCGGGCCGGGGTCTCGCAGCCGGCCGTCTCGAAACATCTCGGCGTCCTGAAACAGGCGGGGCTGGTGCGCGATCGCCATGAAGGGCGCCAGACCCATTACAGCGCGCAACTCGGCGCGCTGGCTCCGCTGATCGACTGGACCGGCCAGATGGCCAACTTCTGGCAGAACCGGTTCGACCATCTCGAAGACCTCCTCAAAAGGATGGACCAATGACCATGCAAGCAACTGAAACGCGCGCGGTGATTGTCGAGCGCGACATCTGCCATCCGCCGGAAAAGCTCTGGCGCGCGCTCACGCAACCGCATTTGATCGAGGAGTGGCTGATGAAGAACGATTTCAAGCCCGTCGTCGGGCACAGCTTCAATCTTCGCGGCGACTGGGGTGGCGTGCTGGACTGCAAGGTTCTCGCCATCGAGCCGAACAAGACGCTGTCCTACACCTGGAATTTCGCGCACGAGGATGCGGCGTTCAATCTGGAGAGCGTGGTGACTTTCACGCTGACGCCGACGCGCACCGGGACGCACCTGCGCGTTGAGCAGACCGGCTTCCAGCCGAACCAGAAGCAGGCCTATGGCGGCGCTCACGCCGGATGGAAGCAGTTCTTCGACAAGCTCGATCAGGTTGTGGCGCGGACGGAGTGAGGCGGCGCCGCGCTCTATCAACGTTATTGCGAGGAGCGATAGCGACGAAGCAATCCATGGCTCCGTATATGCCGCACGATGGATTGCTTCGCTTCGCTCGCAATGACGGAGTTTATTTTCTCACATCATCCGAGGAGGTCTCATTGAACTGGAATAGCTTGTTACGCCAACTCCACCGCTGGCTCTCGATCGCGTTCACGGTGGCGGTGATCGTCAACGTCGTCGCCATGGTTGGACAGCAACAAGCCGTTTGGATCGGTTTGCTGGCGCTGTTCCCGTTGATCCTGCTCCTGCTCTCCGGCCTGTACCTGTTCGCGCTGCCCTATCTGAGCCCGCGGCGGATGAAGGCCTCGACGCCAGCATCGTCGATGTGATTGCATGAACAGGACTCAGGACGAGAGGCATCAATGACTCCATCGGAACGTATCGACCAGATGATCGCTGATATCACGGACTGGCGCGGCAAGACGTTCGCCAGCATGCGCAAGAGCATCCTCGGCGCCGACCCTGAGATCACAGAGGAATGGAAGTGGATGGGAAGCCCGGTGTGGGAGCGCGACGGCATCATCGCGGTCGGCAATGCCCACAAGGGCAAGGTGAAGCTGACCTTCATGTACGGCGCGAGCCTGCCGGACCCCGACAAGCTGTTCAACGCCGGTCTGGAAGGCAACGCGCGGCGCGCGATCGATTTCCTCGAGGGCGACAAGATCAACGACCGCGCGCTCAAGACCCTGATCCGGGCGGCGATCGCGTTCAACCAGGCCAAATCGAAGAAACCGGCGAAGAAGGCGTCAGCGCCGGCTCGTGCGACTGCGCGCAAGGGCAAGAAGGCATAAAGCACTCACGCATTGTCGCAGCCGTGCGATCCGCGTTGCGCGGCCCGCGCGCAACGTCGGTCGCGTTGTCGGCCGTCACGCCTTGGTATGCACAATCACCGGACCCGCGACCGCAGTGGCCGGTCCGACCAGCAGAGGGGCGAGATTCTCGTCGATCCAGGCCAGCGCGCGGCGGTTGGCTTCTTCGGCGCCGGCATGGTTGTTGAAGACGCTGATCGCGGTGACCGTGTCGTCGCCGGCATAGACCACGTAATAGGCCATGAAGCCTTCGACGTCGCTGATGATCGGAATCGCGCCTTCCTTGATCCGGCGCGCGAGTTCTTCGGCGGAGCCAGTCTTCGCCCTGGCCTGACGGATGGCGGCATACATCAGATCCTCCTCCCGGCTTGCTGCGATCGCGATGCTGCGCTTCGCGCAGGCGCGATCGTACGCCTGCCCGGGCGGAGACGCCATCGGGGGATCGGTTCAGCCGAAGCGCTTGTTCCCGAACTGCGTTGCGGTGCGGCGGTCGGAGGGGATTTTCGGCAGCCGCGCCAGATCCGCGTGCGCCGGCGGCGGCTTTGGAGCGGGCGCGGGTGGCGGCTCCTGCTGCAGGAACAGGGTGGCCTCGAAACGAACATCGGGGGCTTGCCTGGCGGTGCCCGCGCACACTGCGGTGTTGCCGTTGAACTTGCCCGTCAGAAGCGCCTCGACCTCGTCGCAACCGAACACCGTGGTCGGGCCGTCGGCGTATCTGCGCGTCGTCAACCTCGCCGTGAAGCGGTTATCCTCGACCTCGTAAGAGCCGCCATAGGCGAACATGCAATCGCCGCCGGAAATCCTGCCGTTCTCGAGATAGACGATGCCGGTGCCTTCGCCGCGCGGTGTCCGGAACCAGGCTGCATATTGACCGTCTCTGGGCATGGACATCATTGCAATTGGAAAGCCCTGCGTTGTCCTCTAGCTACGGTGCAAGTTTGCGAACCGCTACTGCGCTTTGTTGCGACGGTTAACGAACCGGCAAAGCAATGACGCGAGTTGTGCGAAGCGGTATCCGGTTGAAGCTGGGCCGGCCAAGTCGTGGCGGTCAGGCCGCTTCCTGTGCACTGCGGTTTTCGTCCGTCACTTCGTCGGTGGTAACGGCGAACCGCGCCAGCTGCGTGACCCCGAACGCGGTGGAGATCGCGACGTCGGCGGCGTCGCGACCGCGTGCAATCACCACACGCCCGATCCGGGGATGGTTGTGGCGTGCGTCGAAGGTGAACCAGCGCCCGTCGAGGAAGGCCTCGAACCATGCGCTGAAGTCCATCGGCGCGGGGTCGCGGGGAACGCCGATGTCGCCGAGATAGCCGGTGCAGTAGCGCGCCGGGATATTCATGCAGCGGCACAGCGTGACGGCGAGATGGGCGAAGTCGCGGCAGACGCCGATCTGTTCGGCATGGCCCTCGGATGCGGTGCGGTCGCAGCGCGCGTGGTGATAGCCGAACTCGATGCGGTCGTGGACGTAATCGCAGATCGCCTGGACGCGCGGCCAGCCTTCCGCGACGGCGCCGAACCGCGACCATGCGAACTCGGACAGTTTTTGCGTGTCGCAGTAGCGGCTGCCCATCAGGTAGACCAGCACGTCATCGGGCAGGGCGTCGATGGCCCATTGCCGCGCGGCGGGCGCGACTTCGTCGGGCTGGCCGCTGTCGGCGATCACGAAATCGTTGCGGATCTCGATCACGCCTGGTGGCGCAACGAGGCGCGTGCAGACGTTGCCGAACATATCGAGGTAATCGCGTGACGCGATGCCGCCGGAGAGGCTGATGCGATGCTCCGACCTCAGGTCCGGCGCGCGGGACGGATGGACGCTGAGCATCAGCACCATCGGGGTTTCCTGGAAGCACTGGAATGCGATGTCGTAGCCTGCCCGTATTTTCAACGCCCACTCCATAGGTTCGCTTGCTGGGTTCGCATCAAGCGTCGATGGCGGGAGATGGTTCCGCGCGATTGCCGGTCAAGGCTGCCGAAATTGCAGGCGTTCGTGGCTGAAATTGTTGTCGCCACTGGGGAACCGTTTGCTCCCCGGGTGGGCGCGATCAAAATGCCGCGGCCTCCGTTAGGGGAGCTAACGGAGGCCGCGTTGGTACATCACGCCGCGCCTAGGTTCGCGACGAGATGTGGGAGCTCGTGAAGAGGTCAGAACGGGAGCAGGACGTCCAGCACCTGTTGGCCGTAGCGCGGCTGTTGCACGTCGCTGATCTGACCGCGGCCGCCATAGGCGATGCGGGCCTCGGCGATCTTCGAGGAGTCGATGGTGTTGTCGCTCTGGATATCCTCCGGGCGTACGATGCCGGCGACGATCAGTTCGCGCATTTCGTAATTGACCCGAATCTCCTGCTTGCCTTCGACGACGAGATTGCCGTTCGGCAGGATCTGGGTGACAACGGCCGCGACGTTGGTCTGCAGCGCTTCCTGGCGGTTGACCGAGCCCTTGCCGTCGCTGGATGAGGTGGAATCGGCGGTCAAGAGCCGTCCGGGCAGCACCTTCTGCGCCTGGGCGCCGAGTGTCTTCGCGCCGAGGAAATCGGTGACGCCGGAGTCTTCGGTATTGGTGCGGCTGCGCTGCGTTTCGTTGGCGATATTGGCCTTGTCCGTGATGTTCACGGTGACGGTGAGGATGTCGCCGACGCGTGCGGCGCGCTGGTCCTTGAAGAAGGCCCTCGAACCGCTTCGCCACAGCGAGTTCGGGCTGTAGGAGGCGACCTCGGGCTTCGGCATCGGCATCTGCACCGGCTTGTAGCCGGGCGCCGTAGTCGGATTGTCGATCGAGGCCAGCTTCGGCTGCTCGCCGATCTGGGAGAGGCGGTCGATCGCCGAGCAGCCGCTGGCGATTGTTCCGAGCGCGAGCAGCGAAACGGTCAGGAGGAAGCGGTTGGTACGATACGGGGACATGACACTTACTCGGCGTTTGGAGCGACTGAACTGAGTTTGACGGTGGCGGGCGGCTGGGCGGTGCCGAGCGAAGAGGTGGCGTCGGCGGCCGGTGCCGGGCGCGGCGTTGCGACCTCGATCGCAACCTGGCCGCGGCCGATCACGGTGCCGGAGACGACACGCTTGGACTGCAAATTCATCACGCTGACGACGTCGCCTTCGGTGCCGCCGTCCATCGCCTTGCCGCGGACGGTGAGGTAGAGGCCGGCGTTCTGGTAGATCAGCGTGACGTTCTGGTCGCGGGTGACGAGATCGGGCTTGACCAGATCGGGGGTGCGCAGCGCCCGGCCGGCGGTGATCTGGCGGCGGGCCTGCATGCCGATGGCGCTGTCGCGCGCCGCGGCGTCGGTGCCGACCTCCGCTTTCGGGCGGCGTTCGACCACCACGTCGGAGGCCTTCAGCACATCGCCGCGCTCGACGCTGCGGGTCAGGATGGCGGCCTCGACGGTCTCGATCGCGGTTCCGGTGAAGCGCAGCTTGAGCGGCGCGGCGCCGGCGGCATTGGCGATCTCGAAGCTGACGTCGAAGCGCGCACTGCGCGGTTCGTAGCGCACCGCGACCGGCTGCATCGCGCCGGTGTTGGTGGCTTCGAGGCGGAGGTCGCCGGGATCGCGGTCGAAGGTCAGGCTCATATTGGCGGCATCGCCGAGGCCGTGGCGGCGCTCGAGCGCGTGCGCCACCTGTTGCTCGAGCTCCTTGGTGTCGATCGTGCGCGCCAGCCGCGTCACCGTGATCTCCTTGAGGCCGCTTGTGTCGACGCCGATGACCTGGCGCGCGCGCAGCATGTTCAACACCTGCGCGACCGGCAGCGTGCCCGTGGTGCCGAGGTCCGGCGCGCGATAGATCGCAACAGTGGCTGCGCTGCCGGCGTTGTCTATGAGGTCGCCGACGCGCACGATGTCGTCCGCGACAGTGACGCTGGCGCGCAGCGTCGGGACCGCGATGGTCTCGCCGCTGTTTTGTGCGGCCGCGGAGGTCGTGGCCGCGACCAGGGTCACCGTCGCGGCGAGCAGGACCGAGGCTGCCAGGACCGAGGCTGCCAGGACCGAGGCTGCAAAGGGCGAGCGGGCGATCATCGACATCATCCTCAACGGAACAGGTTGGAGGTGGACTGCATCATCTGGTCGGCCGCGGAGATCACCTTGGAGTTCATCTCGTAGGCGCGCTGTGCCGCGATCAGGTTGGAGATTTCCGAGACCACCTCGACGTTGGCCTGTTCGAGGTTGCCCTGTTGCAGGTCGCCATAGCCGTCGGCGGAGGCGATGCCGTCCTGCGCCGGACCGGAGGCCGGCGTATCCGTGAACAAATTATCGCCGATCGGGTTCAGCCCGGCTTCGTTGATGAACCGCGTCAGGCCGATCTGGCCGACCGTGGTCGAGGCAGTCGAGCCCGGCAGCGTGACCGAGACCTGGCCTTGCGTGTTGATGGTGATGCCCGAGGCGTTTTGCGGGATCGTGATGGTCGGCTGCACCGGATTGCCCTGCGCGGTGACGACGCGGCCCTGGTTGTCCATCTGGAACGAGCCGTCGCGGGTGTAGGTGAAGGTGCCGTCCGGCATCAGGATCTTGAAGAAGCCGTCGCCGCGGACCGCGAGATCGAGGGTGTTGCCGGTCGGCGACAGCGTGCCCTGGGTCATCATGCGCGGCGTGCCGACGGTCTTGACGCCGCCGCCGAGGTCGATGCCAACAGGCAGGATGGTGCCCTGGCTGGAGGCCTGCGCGCCGACCCGGGTGACATGGTCGTAGATCAGGTCCTGGAACGCGGCGCGCTGCTTCTTGTAGCCGGTGGTTTGCAGGTTCGCGATGTTGTTGGAGATCACCTGAACGTTGAGTTCCTGTGCCGCCATTCCGGTCGCAGCGGTATATAATGCGCGCATCGGTCAATCCTCCGGATCAGGTCGGCACGTCGGCGAGCTTCTCGATCGCCGATTTGTGCAGGTCGCTCTGCTGCTGCAGAAGCGATGCGATTGCGGTGTAGGTCCGCGTGATCTCGACCATGCGGCTCATCTCGGTGACGGAATTGACGTTGGACTTCTCGATGAAGCCCTGCCGGATCTGCGATTTTGTGTCGATCGCCGCCGTGGCGCCTTCACCCGGCGCGTAGAGGTTGCCGCCTTCCTTCAGCAGGCGCTGGGCCTGCGCGAACGACGCCAGCCGCAGCTTGCCGCGCACCGAGTCAGTTCGGGCCGTGCCCTCGACCACCGTGATATTGCCGTCGGCGGCGATGTTGACGTCGTGATCGGTCTGCTGGAACACGATCGGGCCGGAATTGCCGAGCACCTGGTAGCCCGAAGAGGTGACGAGCTGGCCCTGGTTGTTGATCTGCAGATTGCCGTCGCGGGTGTAGCGTTCGCCGCCGGGCGTCTGCACCACGAGGAAGCCGTCGCCGTCGATCGCGACGTCGAGCGGGCTCTTGGTCTGCTCGGTCGGGCCCGCCGTGAAGTCGTGGAAGGTGGCGCGGTCCTGTACGAACGAGACGCGGCGGTCCGAGGAGGCGAAATTGTCCTCATGCGCGCTCGACGACAGATATTCCTGGAACAGCGAACGGTCGGCCTTGAAACCGTTGGTGTTCATGTTCGCGAGGTTGTTGGAAACGACATCGAGTTGCCGCTCCAGCACCATCTGCTTCGATAGTCCGACCAGAAGCGTATTCTGCATCGGTGGTTCTCCCCTGTGAGGTGATCCGATTGCTAAGCTCTCCCAAGCCTTGACACCGGATCGTCGGTAACCTCTCGGCTCTCCCAAGCCTGCCGGTTACGCTTGTCCTCTCAGCGAAAGCCGTGCCAACTCAAAATATGACGTAATTTGAATGGGTTAGGTATTTTGTCGGGCGCCTGACGGGGCGGCAGAAAGGTCTTGTTGACCATGTTTGCCCGGCAGTTTTTTCCTAGTGGAGGGTTAATGCTAAGTTTCCATTAACCATTATTACCGCAGAGTTGCCGTCAGTGGGGGCGCGCGTGCGCCAGCGGCATTTGTATCGCGTCTTCAGGCCAAGGCTGGTGGTAATCGCGTTCGCATCCCTCAATTGAAGCGGGCGGACGATGGCGGACGAGGAAAAGACGGATAGCGGCGACGGCGCAGCCGCCGCCCCGAAGAAGGGCAAGCTCAAGCTGATCATTGCCGCCGTCGGCTTCCTGGTCATCGTCGGTGCCGGTGCGGGCGGATGGTTCTTCTTCATGCGCGGCCACGGCGAGGAGCAGCACGCCGAAGCGCCGCCGCCGAAGCCGCCGTCCTTCGTCGACATCCCCGACATGATGGTCAATCTGGTCGGAGCGCCCGGCGAGCGCGTGCAGTACCTGAAACTGAAGCTCGTGCTCGAGCTCAAGGAAGAGAAGCAGGCCGAGGCCATCAAGCCGGCTTTGCCGCGCGTCACCGACCTGTTCCAGACCTATATGCGCGAACTGCGCCCGAGCGACCTCAACGGCTCGGCCGGCCTGTTCCGCCTCAAGGAGGAGCTGACCAAGCGCGTCAATCTCGCGCTGGCGCCCAATCAGGTCAACGCGGTGCTGTTCAAGGAAGTCGTGATCCAGTGACGGGGCGGACATAAAGCCATGGCCGGCAACGACCAGATGGACCAGGATGCCATTGCGGCGCAGTGGGAAGCCTCGCTCGATTCCGAGGATCCCGTTGCCGCAGCGGAGGAGGCGGCCAAGAACGAACTCACCGAGAACATGTCGCTGCAATGGGCGGCCATGGTCGAGGACGGCAGCCGCGATTTCGGCAGCAAGACCGCCAATGGCGAGCGCGTGCTGTCGCAGGAGGAGATCGACAATCTCCTCGGCTTCACCGTCGGCGACGTCAGTCTCGACGAGCATTCCGGCATCCGCGCCATCATAGATTCCGCGATGGTGTCCTACGAGCGCCTGCCGATGCTCGAAATCGTGTTCGACCGCCTGGTGCGGTTGATGACGACGAGCCTGCGCAATTTCACCTCAGACAACGTCGAAGTCTCGCTCGACCGCATCACCTCGGTGCGGTTCGGCGACTACATGAACTCGATCCCGCTGCCGGCGGTGCTCTCGGTGTTCAAGGCGGAGGAGTGGGAGAATTTCGGCCTCGCCACCGTCGATTCCAGCCTGATCTATTCGATGATCGACGTGCTGCTCGGCGGCCGCCGCGGCCAGACCCAGCTCCGCATCGAGGGCCGGCCCTACACCACGATCGAGACCAACCTGGTCAAGCGCCTGGTCGAGGTGGTGCTGTCGGATGCCGAACAGGCGTTCCGGCCGCTGTCGCCGGTGACGTTCACGATCGACCGGCTCGAGACCAACCCGCGCTTCGCCGCGATCAGCCGTCCGGCCAATGCCGCGATCCTGGTGCGGCTGCGCATCGACATGGAAGACCGCGGCGGCAATGTCGAATTGCTGCTGCCCTACGCCACCATCGAACCGATCCGCAACGTGCTGTTGCAGATGTTCATGGGCGAAAAGTTCGGCCGTGACGAAATCTGGGAAGGCCATTTCGCCACCGAAGTGGCGCAGGCCGAGATCTCGGTCGATGCGGTGCTCTACGAGGCCGACATTCCGCTGAAGCAGCTGATGCGGCTGAAGGTCGGCGACACGCTGCCGCTCGACATTAGCGCCAACTCGCTGGTGTCGGTGCGTTGCGGCAACGTCATTTTGACCGAAGGGCGTATGGGGCGGGTCGGCGACCGCGTCGCGATCCGCGTCACCAAGAATTTGCGCAAACCGCAAACCACCTTCGCGATGTTCGAGAGGGCGGACGAGCAGACCAAGATGATGGAGGCACCATGAGTCACGGACTTGGAATAGCAATCGAGAGTCTTGTCGCAGTGCTTCTGATGCTGACGATCGGTTATTGCTGGCTGCTCAACAAGCGGCTGCAGCGGCTGAAGGCGGACGAGCATTCGCTGAAGGCGACGATCGGCGAACTGATCACCGCGACCGAGATCGCCGAGCGGGCGATCGGCGGGCTGAAGCACGCCGTTCGCGACGTCAACGAGAACCTCGGCAACCGGCTCGAGGCGGCGACGCAGATGTCGGCGCATCTGAAGAGCCAGCTCGCCGAAAGCGATCAAGTGGTGCGCCGCCTGTCCAAGATCGCGCTTGCGGCGCGGCCCGCTGAACCCGCAGCGGCGCCTGTATCGGCATCGGTGCCATCAGCAGCGGTCGCACCGGCGCCGAGGGTCTCCGCCGCGCGTGCCGTCGCGGCGGCCGCCGAAGCCTTCACCGAGCGCCGGAGGGCCAGCGGCCTCGCTGCATGAAGTGGTTCCGTGACATTAGGGTGATACCTGTCGTGCTGGCCGCGATCTTCGGCCTGATGGTGCTGAAGATCGCGGGCCTCGTGCTCGATGGCGGCTACGTGTTCGACTACGATCCGCAGTCGACCACGCAGTCGTGGGCGCAGGAGACCTTCAACTTCCCCAGCCGCAACAAGGTCGCGGCCGACAACAAGGTCAAGATCGACCCCGCCGACATCACGGGATCGGTGGAAGGCAAAGAAGAAAAGAAGCAAGAAACGAAGGAGGAGCCGCCAAAGCCCGTGGCTCCCGAAGCCGCGCCCAAGCTTGACGGCGTGGTGGTCAATATGGACCAGACCGCGCCGGTCTCGGCCTCGGAGCGCGCCATCCTGGAACGGCTGCAGGCGCGCCGCCAGGAACTCGAGCAGCGCGCGCGCGAGGTCGATATCCGCGAGAGCCTGTTGAAGGCCGCCGAGAAGCGCATCGCGTCCAAGGTCGAGGAGGCCAAGGCCAACGATGCCCAGGCGATCGCCACCGCGGCCAAGAAGGCCGAGGCCGACGCCGCCCGCTTCAAGGGCATCGTCACCATGTACGAGAACATGAAGCCGAAGGACGCCGCCAAGGTGTTCGATCGGCTCGACATGAGCGTGCTCTACGAGATCGCCTCGCAGATCCAGCCGCGCAAGATGTCCGACATCCTCGGCCTGATGCAGCCGGAAGCCGCCGAGCGGCTCACCGTCGAACTCGCCCGCCGCGCCGGCAGCAACACGACGAGCGATGATCTTCCCAAGATCGAAGGCAGGCTGCTGACGCCGAAGACGAACTGACGGGGTAGCGTGGTTTCTTCGCCTATCGCCGGGAGACGTGTGGCGCCCCAACCAGCCTGCGGCTGGCGGATGAGCTGGAGCGTGACGTCATCAGAGACTGCGTGATTTGAGCGTGGTATCGTCCCTCCACTGCATGCGCATGGCCCCGTGGGGTGGCTCGTGGTGCTCGGCGCGGTAACCTTCGATCCACGGCTCGTGCGCAGCAACCGGGCACGCAAATTGTCGGATTTCTCGGCAGCGGATCACATGACCCAACCCATTAAATTGTCCGTCCTGCGCCAGCACCCGTACTTTCGCGATCTTGCGGCCGAGGCGCTCGACCAGCTTTGCCGCTATGCCAAGCACACTGCGCTGAAGCGAGGCGCCACGCTTTTCGCCAAGGATGATCCGGGCAACAGCCTTTACGTTGTTATCAGCGGCACGGTGAAGATCAGTATCTCCTCTTCTGAAGGCCGCAACGCAATCCTCAACTTGATCGGGCCCGGCGAGCTGTTCGGCGAGATGGCGGTGCTGGATGCACAGCCGCGGAGTGCCGACGCCACGGCGAACACCAATTGCGAGATTTTCGTCATCGACCGCCGCGACTTTCTCCCCTTCGTGCGCAGCCAGCCGACGCTCGCCATGAAGTTCATCGAGCTGTTGTGCGCGCGGGTTCGGCGGACAAGCGATCAGGTCGAGCAGCTCATTCTGCAGGATTTGCCGGGACGACTTGCCAGCGCGCTGCTCGGCCTGAGCGAGGCGCGCAAGCTCGATGCCGAAGGGGGCACCATTGCGATTACGCAACAGGAAATCGGCGACATGGTCGGCATGACCCGCGAGAGCATCAACAAGCAATTGCGCGCGTGGGCCTTGCGCAAATGGGTTCGTCTTGAACACGGCGCGATTGTCGTCCTCGATGCGCCCGCGCTGCGGGAACTCGCGAGCGCAGGAGCGCGCGGCGACGATTGACGCGCAAAGCCTGCAAGCTAGGGACGGCGTACTTCGAAGTAGGTTTTACCGTCGCGATGAAAGCCCGCTTCCTCATAGAAGCGCAGGGTGGTCTCCCGCTTCGAACCCGTCGCCAACAGGACTTTGTAGCAATCGGCCTGCCAGGCAACATCGAGCGCATGGGCAAGAACCTGTCGGCCGAGCCCCAGCCGACGGTAGTCGGCGTGAGTGACGACATTCTCGATCACCCCATATGATCTGCCGCCTCGCGTCAGGTTCGGAACGATCGCGAGCGTGCACGAGGATACGAGTAGCTCCGCTGCTTGCGCCACGATCACGGTCATGACGCCGGATGTTAGCAATTTCGACCAGACGCGCTCGGCGGTTGCTGCCTCTAGCTGAGGATCGTGCGGATGAAGGTGTCGATAAAGCTTCAACAGCTCGGGCAGATCGTGTGCTGCCGCAGGGCGGACGATGGCTTCGTTCATAGACGGATACCAGGGATCGATCGGAATAGGACATTATAGCTGCCTAAACCCCACGCCTGGAAGACGTGAGGGACACCGAAAGAATTGGCTTTGGAGGTCGCCGACTTCCGTTCCGGGTCCAGCGCGCCAGTTTGATCCCTCGCCAACCGTCCGGTTTGCCCCCATCAACGGTCGCCATCCTGACGCCTGATTTCTGCCCGACGCTAACCGAACCAAGTCGTTTCGCCGCGCATGGTCCCGCTCGCAAGGGGAGAAGCTCGTGATGTCGAGACTAGCAATCGCGTTTGTGTTGGTCCTGGCCGCGACCGCGGCCAACGCGCAAGATACCAGGTCTGGACAATCGAATATGCCGGCCGTAGCCAGTGCGAATGTAACACGGCCGTTCCTTTTTGATGGACGAATGCCAGGTGATGGCGCCCGGCAGGGAGCGCTTACCAACGATCATCACCCCAACGCTGGCGCCATCGTCATGCCACCGAAAGCCGGCCAGCCACCGCGCGAACGATGAGGTCCGCGCACCTTTTTACTGAATTAGTCATCCGCTCCGTGGCCACTGCGGGCTCCTGGCGATGACTGGCCCACAAATACACACCGATCTGAAGAGATCGGCGTGCCCCGCCGCCTTCGCAATCCATTGACGTTAACAGCTCCTTAACGCCGCCAATCCAAGATCGGGACGCGTGGGCGAGGGCGCTTCGCGCTGGCATTGTTGAGGCTTTGACAAGACGTTTCGAGATGGCGCGAACGGCTGCCGCTGGAACATGGTCGCAGGGCCGCGCGTGGGCGCGGATTGCGCGGTTGTGCGCGCTTGCCTCCGGCCTCGTTCTCGCCGTTCTCGCATCGCCGACCGCTGCGCGCGCCGAAGATCCCGTGCCACTGGTGCCGGGTGAGGCGACATTCTCCGCCGCCAACGGCTTTGCCCGGCTGACGCTGAAGCTGAAGGAGGACGTCGAGTCCGAGGTGACAACGGCGGGCTCGATCATCGTGATCCGCTTCAAGCGTCCGGTCGACGTCCCCGTCGAGAAACTGTCGGAGGCCGTGCCCGACTACGTCGGCTCGGCGCGCCGCGATCCGGACGGCTCGGCCATCCGCCTGTCGCTGGCACGCCGCGTGACCATCAACACGATGACCGCGGGCGAGCGCATCTTCATCGATTTCCTGCCTGACAGCTGGACCGGCCCGCCGCCTTCGCTGCCGCAGGAGGTGATCCGCGAACTCGCCGAACGCGCCCGCGCCGCCGAGCGCCTGCTTCGCCTGCAGCGCGCGGCCGATGCCGCGAAGAAGCGGCCGCCGGTGCGCGTCCGCGCGCTGCTGCAGCCGACCTTCGTGCGCTTCGTCTTCGAGGTCCCCGACGGTGTCGGCGTCTCCTCGGTGCTGAACGAACAGAAGCTGACGTTGTCGTTCAACACGCCGCTGATCTTCGACCTCGCGGACGCCAAGATTGCAGCCCCCCCGAACGTCGCCTCGATCGGCGCGCGCGCCGATACCGATACGTCGGCCGTCGACATGACATTGATCGGCGATGTCGACGTGCATTCGTTCCGCGAGGAAAAGAACTACATCGTCGACGTCGCATTCCAGCGCAACGAGCAGCCGGAGCCGGCGATGCCGGCCGCCACCTCGCTGATGCCTGCGGTTCGCGGCAAGCAGAAGGGGGCGGCACTGCAGCAGCCGGCCGCGATCGCCCCCGTGACGTCGGAAGGTTTTGCGCGAGAGGCCAAGATCGAGATCAAGCCTGCACAGGCGAAATCCGAGACGCCCCAATCTGAACCGGTCAAGTCTGAACCGGTCAAGTCCGAGACCGCTAACTCCGAGCCAGCCAAATCCGAGCAAGTCCAGGCTGCGGCTGCACCGGCGCAGAACGCGCCTGCAGACGAAAGCGGGCCGGCTGCGCTCCATGACGGCAAGGCTGGAGGCGCGGCAGAAGCGCGGCAGGCGGCTCTCAGCGAGGCGCCGAAATCGCCGGCTCCTGCAATGGAGCGGTCCGCGACGGCGCCGCAGGCTGCCTCGCAACCACCGCCCTCGGAGGCGCGCCCGAACGCCAAGACCGGTTCGGTTGAGGCGCAGCGCGACAGCGACGGGCTCCGCGTCACCTTCTCCTTCCCTTCAGCGACGCCCGCCGCATTGTTCCGCCGCGCCGACGCGGTGTGGATGGTGTTCGATTCGCTTGACGTCATCGACCTCGATCCAATCCGCGACAAGGGCGGCGCCATCATCGGCGACGTCAGCCGGATTCCGCTGGAGAAAGGGCAGGCGATCCGCATCCGCCTCAACCGGCCGCAGATGCCTTCGCTCGAAAGCGATGACCGCTCGCGCGGCGTCAGCTGGACGCTGACCTTCGCCGACCGCGTGCAGAAGCCGCCGCTGCCGCTCACCGTGGTGCGCAACATCTCCGATCCCGCGCTCGCCAATGTCAGCGTGCCGCTTGCCAATCCCGGCCAGCTTCACAGGCTGGTCGATCCCGATGCCGGCGACACGCTCTGGGTCGTGACCGCGCCGCCGCCGACCCGCGGCATCATGAAGCGGCAGGATTTCGTCGAGCTGTCGCTGCTGGAATCGATCCACGGTCTCGTGGTGCATCCGAACGCCGATGACGTGAAGGCCGAGGTCGGCGCCGACAAGGTGATGCTGGGGCGGCCGGGGGGGCTGACCCTGTCGTCGGCCGACGTCGCCGCCGAGCGTGCCACCGCCGCAGTCAAGCCGCTGTTCGAGGTCGACGAATGGCGCAAGAACCAGTCGGAGAATTTCCTCGAGCGCCTCGACGGCCTGATCACGGCGATCTCGGCGGCCAATGCCGAGCAGGTTCCGCAGGCCCGGCTCGATCTCGCCAATTTCTACATGGCGCGCGGCATGTATCCCGAAGCCCATGCGGTCACCAATTTGATCCTCTCCGACAGCAAGCGCGGCAGCGAAGAGCCTGCGGTGGTGATGACGCATGCGGTGGCCAGCATCCTGGTCGGCCACCCGGCACAGGGCCTGAAGGATCTCGCCAATCCCGTAATCGGCAATGGTTACGATTCCCAATTGTGGAAGGCGCTTGCCTTTGCGCGTCAGGGCAAATGGGCCGATGCGCGGGAGCGATTCAAGAACGCGGAATTCTCGGTCGCGACGCTGCCGTCCGACCTGCAGCGCATCATCACCATGGATGCGATGCGGGCCTCGCTCGAGGTGAAGGACTATGCCGGCGCGGCGCGGCGCAAGAGCGACCTCGACGTGGTCGGCGTCCCCGACGACGTCAAGCCTGCGGTCGCCGTGCTGAAGGGTCGGCTGGGCGAAGCCCTCGGCCAGGAGAAGGATGCGCTCGACGCCTATCGCTTCGCCGCCAATTCGGCCGACCGCGAGGCCGCCGCCGAAGGCAAGCAGCTCGAAACCCTGCTGCGGCAGAAGCGCGGCGAGATCAATCAGGCCGATGTGCTGAAGGAATTCGAGCTGCTGTCGATGATGTGGCGCGGCGACGCCATCGAGCTGAAGACGCTGTTTGTGCTCTCCAAGATCTATTCGGACACCGGACGCTATGCCGACGCCTTTGCCGCGACCCGCGCCGCGACGCGGCTGCAGCCGAATTCGCCGGAATCGCGGCAGGCGCAGGATGCGGCCTCGGCGCTGTTCACGGAGCTTTTCCTCGGCGCCAAGGGCGACGAGATGCAGCCGATCGACGCGCTCGGCACCTTCTACGAATACCGCGAGCTGACCCCGATCGGCCGCCGCGGCGACGAGATGATCCGCCGTCTCGCCGATCGCCTCGTCGGCGTCGATCTGCTCGATCAGGCCACCGATTTGCTGCAATACCAGGTCGACAAGCGACTCGAGGGCGCGGCGCGCGCCCAGGTCGCCGCGCGCCTTGCGATGGTTTATCTGATGAACCGCAAGCCCGACCGCGCCATCGCCGCGCTGCGCCTGACCCGGATCGCCGACCTCTCCGGCGAATTGCGCCAGCAGCGGCTGCTGCTCGAGGCGCGCGCGCAGAGCGATGTCGGCCGGCACGACCTCGCGCTCGACATCATCTCCAACATCACCGGCCGCGAGGCGATCCGGCTGCGGGCGGACATCTACTGGGCGCAGAGGCAATGGCGCGAGGCGTCCGAGCAGATCGAGCTTTATTACGCCGACCGCTGGCGCGACTTCACGCCGCTTAATGCCGCCGAGAAGGCCGATATCATCCGCGCCGTGGTCGGCTACGCGCTCGCCGAGGACGCCATCGGCCTGTCGCGGTTCCGCGAAAAATACGCGCCGCTGATGTCGGGTGACGCCGACAGATTGGCATTCGATGCCGCCAGCAAGCCGATCGCGACCTCTAGCGCGGAGTTCGCCTCGATCGCCAAGATGGCCGCTGGTGTCGACACGCTGGACGGTTTCATCCGCGAGATGAAGACCCGCTTCCCCGACGCCACCGCCCGCGCGCCGCTGCCGGATCCGGTCTCGACGGGATCGCTGCCGGACAAGGCCCAGGACAAGGCAAGGGACAAGGCAAAGGCCACGCCAGTGAGCGACCTGCCGGCAATCAAGGGTGAGAAGCGCGCGAGCGCCGCCCAGTAACGCCTCTCGACAGACGCCCGTCAAATCGGCAACCTCGGCGCAAACTGGAAAACGCCGGGAGAACGCCGTCACATGAGCAAGCCGATCAAGACCGAAGCCGAGCTGATCGCGATGGCGCGCGTCGAATTGAAGGTGCACGCCGACTGCCCTGATGGCATCGAAATCTCGGTCCTCCGCGACGGCGACAGCTGGGAATTCCGCGCCAGCGCCGAGGACGCCACGGTGGCCAAGCCCGGCTATCCCGAATGCGTCGCGATGCTGGTGCAGATCGGCGATCACCTCAGCAAGCAGTATGACGTGAAGGGTGACTAACGGCCTCTGCCCGTTCCTTCCCGTTGGTCTGACGATGTGGAGTCGATCGAAGGAGCAAGATATCTAAGGGCAAGACATGCGAAGGGGCGAGACATGCGAACAATCCAGCTGCGCCGAAATGCTCTCACTCGCTTGCTTTCCGGCGTCACCGTTTGTCTCGGAGTTTATTCCGGTTCTCTGGCCGGTCCCCCGCGCGCCCTGGCGCAAGACGTACTGCGGGCGGCTCCGTATCCTGTCGGGATGACGCAACTCGAATATATTGACCCTTCCGACGGTCGGCCTCTGAACCTGATGCTGATCTATCCGGCCGCTCCGGCGACTGACGCCGTTCCTTTCAAGATGCACCTCGCCGTCAACTTGCACTTGTACAAGGACGCGCCAGTCGTGTCCGATGGTCTGAAGCACCCGCTCGTCATGTTCTCGCACGGGGCAGGCGGCAACGGCTCGCTCTATGCGTGGTTCGGCGAATTTCTCGCCTCCCGCGGCTATCTCGTGGCAATGCTGTATCACTTCCGGGCCAATACCTATGACTCGAGCGCTCTCTACGTGCGCAACAGGATCTGGCAGCGGCCGCGCGATCTCAGCCTGGATATTTCCCAACTTCTTCAGGACAAGATCTGGGGACCGCACATCAATCCAAACCAGATCGGCGTTGCCGGACATTCACAGGGCGGATTCACCTCGCTCTGGATTGGTGGCGCCAGGGTGAATCCCGACCTTTTCGTTCGGTTCCAGCGCGGCTGGAAGACCAACGAGACGGTGCCGCCTTATATCCGCGAGCAGATGAGCGTTGATGCCGAACCCACGCGTAACCTGCGCGACGATCGGGTCCGCGCGGCCTTTGCGATGGCTCCCGGCGATATCAGGGGGTTCGGCATGGACGAGGCCGGGCTGCGGCAGATGGCGATCCCGACCTATCTGATCGTCGGAGCCGGTGACACCACGACACCATCAGATGAAAATGCCGGCTTCGCTGCGAAATACATCCCGCATGCGCAGTTGGACGTGATGCCCGGTCCGGTCAGCCACGAGATCTTCGGCAACGAGTGCGACCAGGTCGGGCGCGACAATTTTCCCGATGCCTGCAATGATGCCCCCGGCGTGGATAGGGTCAAGCTGCACGATCACATCGGCAACGCCGCGTTGCAGTTCTTCGATTCGAACCTCAATGTGCGGCGAGAGAGCCCGAAATGAAACGCAATCTCCACTCTTGCGTTGGACGACCGGGCTAACGTTGTTCGTCGGCCGCTACTTCGCGTCACTCCGCACGATGTCATAGACGACACCGAGCAGGTCATGGAGCTTGTCTGCCTCGGCCGCGGGCTGCGAGTTCGTCTGCAGCGTGATCATGAGATCGTCCTTTTCGAACCACACATAGAGTGTCCGGTAGCCGAGCGTCTCACCCTGGTAGAACCAGTGCGAGCCAATCGACCCGAGGACGGCCCTGCCGAGGCCGAGCGAGAAACCGCGCGGGTCGTCGGTCGTGACGTCTGCGATCGGCTCGCCGGTTTTGATCGACACCAACTCCATCCATTCCGCCTGCTGCTTCGGCGGTACCACGCGTCCCCCGAACACGGCGCGCATCCAGCGATCGACATCGCGCGCGTCGGCGATCGCGCCACCTGCAGCCTGCGCCCATGAGGTGCTCATGGTGCTGATGTCACGGCCGACCAGGGCGAGATTCCAGGACTTGACGCATTTGGGTTGATAGTCGGCGCAGGCGGGATTGTCGAAATAGCCGTGCGCCAGGCGATTGGTCACCGCGACTGGATATGCGCCGCTTTCGTAGAACGTGCTGTTCAACCCGACCGCTTCAATGATCATTTGGTGCACGAGGTTGCGATAGGACCGGCCGGCGACCTTCGCCGCTATCATGCCGGCGAGGATGTAGTTAGTGTTCGAATAATGGTAGCCGCTGCTCTTGGGCAGATCGCCGCTCCCGGTGGGATAGGCGAACTCGATCAGATTTTCGGCAGTCAGATCGCGCGTGGGCTCGTTGACCCAGATGCGGGACATGGCTTCCGTCTCGGAGTAGTTCGGGATACCGCTCGTCATGTTGAGGAGGCGCCGGATGGTCACCTCCTTCCACGCCGGATATTGCGGAAGCCATTTGCCGAGCGGGTCGTCGATCGACAATCGGCCCGCAGCCTCAAGCTTCAGGATCAAAGCCGCCGTGAAGGACTTCGATGTGCTGCCCATCTGGAACAGCGTACCCTGGCGGACTGGCGCGTCCTGTGGTGCGCTGCCGACCTTTCCGGCGAACGCTTCGATCGCCGGACCGGTGTCTCCGAAGCTGACATAAGCAGCGACGCCCGTGACCTTCTCAGGCGAACCGCGGTCGGCCAACCATGCTTCCAGGGCCGTCTGGATCCTCGCAGTCCGTGGTGAATCCGCTTGTGCGCCCGAAGCCGCGAGGATCATCAGGCCCGCTGTGAGCACGAGCGCCGCGCATTTGCTGACCACCATGGTGCCTCCGTTGGTGTGATCAGTCGCAATCTATCGCCACGTCAATGCCGCCGCAACGCCGCGAGGGCGTCGATGGCGGTTCGTTGCCATTTGCCCGGCGCGCCCATAACCTCCGTTCAATCATTTCCTCAAACGAGAAAAGCTATGGACCGCATCGACGCCATGAAGGTCTTTGTCGCGGCCGTTGACGAAGGCAGCCTCGCCGGTGCGGGGCGGCGGCTGCGGCGCTCGCCGGCGGCGGTCAGCCGGGCGATCGCGTTCCTTGAACATCACGTCGGCGCCGAGCTGCTTCACCGCACCACGCGGTCGCTGAAGCTGAGCGAGGCGGGCCAGCGCTACGCGGCGGCCTGTCGCCGGATCCTCTCCGAGCTCGAGGAAGCCGACATTCTTGCCGGCGGCGAACGGACCGCGCCGCGCGGCACGCTGACGATCACGGCCCCCGTGGTCACGGGTGAAGACGTGCTGCGGCCGGTGCTCGACGCCTTCATGGTGGAACATCCGGCGGTCACGGTCCGGCTTGTGATGCTCGACCGCACCGTGAACCTGATCGACGAAGGGATCGACGTCGCGCTGCGCATCGCGCATCTTGCCGACTCCAATTTCGTGGCGATCAGGCTCGGCGAGGTCCGCCGCGTGGTGGCGGCGTCACCCGGCTATCTCGCGCAGCATCCCGTCATCAACGAGCCGGCCGATCTGGCAAAACACCGGATCATCGCGATGACGCATTTCGGGATCGACTCCTGGAGCTTCCCGCCATCAAGGAAATCGAAGGTCGCGCGCGCGATCCAGTTCACGCCCAGGCTCGTCGTCAACACTGTGCGCGCGGCGGTCGCCTCGGCCGCGGAGGGACACGGCATCACCCGGCTGTTCTCCTATCACATCGCCGAGGAAATCCGCGACAGCCGGCTGCAGATCCTGCTGGCGAAGGATGAGCATCCGCCGCTGCCGGTGCATCTGCTCGCCCCGCAAGGGCGCTTCGACGTGCCGAAGGTGCGCGCTTTCGCCGATTTCGCCGTGCCGCGACTGAAACGCTATTTCGAACGGCTGTCGCGCGAGGCCAGCCGCAATGCCGGCGCCATTCGTTCGCCGCGCGGAAGAGTGTCTGCCGAATAGCGGACATTCGCGCGGATAGCGTATGTATCTAGGTTGATCTCCATCGAAACGGCGCTGAGCCGCTTCACGAACCGATGGAGAGAGATCATGGGTGCAGAACAGAAGGTTGCCGTCATTACGGGCGCATCGCAGGGGATCGGCGAGGCACTGGTCAAGGCCTATCGCGATCGCAACTATCGTGTCGTCGCCAATTCGCGCGGCATCAAGCCGTCCTCCGACCCTGATGTCCTGGCAGTGGCAGGCGACATCGGCGATCCCGCGACCGCGGACCGTATCGTGGCGCAGGCGCTGGATCGGTTCGGCCGCATCGACACGCTGGTCAACAATGCCGGCATCTTCATCGCGAAGCCTTTCACCGATTACACCGACCAGGATTATGCGTCGATCCTCGCGATCAATCTCAACGGCTTCTTCTACATCACGCGGCGCGTGGCGAAGGAGATGGTGAAGGAGGGATCGGGGCACATCGTGCAAATGACGACCAGCCTCGTCGATCATGCCAGCAGCAGCGTACCCTCCGTGCTGGCGTCGTTGACCAAGGGCGGGTTGAACGCGGCGACCAAGTCGCTGGCGATCGAATATGCCGCCAAGGGCATTCGGGTCAACGCGGTTGCGCCCGGCGTCATCAAGACGCCGATGCATGCCCCTGCGACCCATGATTTCCTCGCCAAGCTGCATCCAGTCGGCCGGATGGGCGAGGTAAAGGACATCGTGGACGCCGTGCTGTTCCTGGAGACTGCGGGCTTCGTCACTGGCGAGATCCTGCATGTCGACGGCGGCCAGAGCGCCGGCCGCTAGCGCATGATCGGGAGCTGTCATGCCCATCGTCACCATCCAGGTTACGCGTGAGGGGACGACGCCAGGGGCGTCGTCCACCACGCCGGCGCAGAAGGCCGCTCTGATCAAGGGCGCCAGCGAGCTGCTGCGCGACGTGCTCAACAAGCCCGTGGAATCGACCTTCGTCGTGATCGAGGAGGTCGACACCGAGAATTGGGGCTGGGGCGGACTGCCGGTGCTCGAATATCGCGAGAGGCTCGCAGCGATGCGCAAGCCGTGATCGCTGCGAACGATCGCAGCGATCGGAACTAATCATTTTTCAAGAACTGCCAAAGGGCTTAACCGATGTCGATGTCCGGGACCAATGTCGATCATCATCGCCGGCGCCATCACTCGGCGCCGCAGGATGCGGGCGGGTCGGTGTGGCTGCCTGCAGCCGCAGGACTTTGCGCCTCGTTGGTCGGGCTGGGGCTCGCGCGCTTTGCCTACACGCCGCTGATCCCGGCGCTAATCGCGGCAAAATGGTTCACGCCATCGGAAGCCGTCTATCTCGGCGCCGCCAACCTCGCCGGCTATCTCGCCGGCGCGCTGATCGCCCGCGATCTCGGGTCGCGCATCGGCTCGGTGTGGGCACTGCGCAGCATGATGCTACTTGCCGCGCTGTGCTGCTTTGCCTGCGCGGTGCCGATTTCTTTCGTCTGGTTCTTCGGCTTCCGCTTTCTCGCCGGCGTCACCGGCGGTGTCATCATGGTGCTGGCGGCATCGACCATCCTGCCGCATATCGCGCCGAGCAGGCGCGGGTTTGTCGGCGGCGTGATCTTCGCCGGTGTCGGGCTTGGTGTCGCGGCGTCGGGCACGCTGGTTCCGCTGTTGCTGCAGCAGGGTGTCACGCAGGCCTGGGTCGGCCTCGGCGTATTGTCGGCGGTGCTGACGCTGATCAGCTGGAAGGCGTGGCCATCAGAGGCTGCTGTGGCGCATGGTAGCGAGGCGCATCATGCGGCGGCGCATGGCACGCGGTCGCCGATGGTGCTGATGCTGTGCGTCGAGTACGGCCTCAACGCACTGGCGCTGGTGCCTCACATGGTGTTCCTGGTCGATTTCGTGGCCCGCGGACTCGGGCAGGGGATCGCGGCAGGATCGCATTACTGGGTGTTGTACGGCCTCGGCGCCGTCATCGGCCCGCTGCTGACCGGGCATCTCGCCGATCGCGCCGGTTTCGCCGCGGCGCTCCGCGTCGGCTTCCTGGTTGAAGCCGTGGCCGTCGCGATGCCTGCGGTGAGTTCGTCACCCGCCGTGCTGATCGTGTCCAGCATCATCGTCGGTGGCTTCACGCCCGGCATCGTGCCACTCGTGATCGGCCGCATCCACGAGCTGATCCCGCATTCCGCCGCCGGCCAGCGCACCGTGTGGGCGCAGGCCACCACGACGTTCGCACTGTTCCAGGCGGCCGGCGCCTACGGGATGTCCTATTTGTTTACGCAAAGCGGCGGCGACTATACGTTGCTGTTCGTGATCGGTGCGGTAGCGGTGGCCGCGGCGCTGGCGCTCGATCTCGTCGCCGGGCTCACGGCGACACGCAATCGTCCGGCCTGATCGCCAGCTAATGTTACGCTTGCGCCGGGGGCGAGACATCGGCGGCGGCGAAGCCGATGTCGCGGTTGTGCTCGACCGCGGCATATATGGCGGGGCTTGCCAGGATCGATCCGTAGAGGCTGAACGCGACGATCGTCCAGTTGTTGGCAACGCGGCGGTCGCCGCTGTCCAGCTCTTCGATGAATTTCTGCATTGGCGTCCCCCATATGCTTCGCACTACGAAAACACGGGGGACGTCGCGCAAGATGTGAAGCAGGTCACGTTTGGCGCCGCCGCGCCTGGAACAATCACCATCGTGATGAACGAATGGTTGGCGCAAGGCGCACGGTTCGCGCCGCGCACCTTACGAATCGCTAACCGCGCAGTTGCTTCGCCAGGACCGCGATGAAGCGGTCGGCGTCGGCCTCGTCGTTGAAGACGTGCGGCGAAATCCGCATCCGGCCGAGCCGCAGCGCGACATGGATGTTCTCGGCGGCAAGCTGCGCGATCAGGTCTTTCGATATGCCACCGGCCATGCCGAGGCTGAGGATATGCGGTGCGCGCAGGCGGCGATCCAGCACGCTGACGCCGAGGTCGCGAACGCCGTCGGCGATCCGCTGCGTGAGCATCGCGAGCCGCTCGACGACGGCGGCCGCGCCCCAGTCCGCCATCATCTCCATGCCGATCGACGCCATCTCCAGCGAGATGTAATAATCGCGCTCGCCCATGTCGTAACGCCGCGCGTTGTCGACATAGCCGAGATCGCCGAAATAGACCGGGTTCTCGGAATTCACGTTGCGGCGTCCGGCGGCGGTCTGCTCCAGCGGCACGCCGTTGTGATGGCGTTTCGCCATGTAGAGGAAGGCGCGGCCATAGGGGCCGATCAGCCACTTATAGGTCGGGAAGATCACCGCATCAGGGTCGAGTTGCTTGACGTCCATCGCCACGACGCCCGCGCCATGCGTCGCATCGATCACGAACATTGCGCCATGCCGCCGCAGCGCGGCCTGCACCTTATCGACGTCGATCAGGCCACCGTCCGACCAGTGCACCGAGGAGATCGAGGCGAGGCCGACCGGCGGCGCGCCTGACCGCTCGATCGCGGCGAGCACCGCCGAGGTCCAGTCGCCGTCGGCGGGCTGGCGCACGGTCTCGATGACGAAGCCTTGCGCCTCGGCGCGGGCATGCCATTCCAGCACCGGCGAGGAGTGATCGTTCTCCAGCACGATGACCCGCGTGCCGCGCGGAACAGTCAGCACCTTTGCCGCCGTCGCGACGCCGTAGCTGATCGACGGGATCAGCGCGATGTCGCCGGCATCGGCATTGATCAAACGTGCTGCCGCCGCGCGGGCGCGTTCATACTGGCGGCTGTCGAAGCCGGCACCGAGTGTCCAGGGCTGGCCTTTCCGTCCGACCGCGGCGCGGCCGGCGTCGAGCGTTGTGCGCGGCAGCGCGCCGCTGGATGCCGAATTCAGGTAGCAGATGTCGGGTGGAATCTCGAACAGATGGCGCTGTGAAGGAAGCATGTCGGCTCGTTGTTGCGTTTGCTGAAGGTGCGTCGGGGCAGGCCGAACATTTATCCGTCGTACTGGTCCGGCCCCATCGCCCAAGGCGCCTGCTCGTGGCCGTGCGCGAAGGTGCGATTGGTTTGCGCGGGATTGCGATTGATCAGTGGCCGCAGATACATCGGGTGCGTGGCGCTGCGCACCTCGTGCTCGACGGTGAACAGCCGCCGGCCATCGGCGGGATCGACGATGTCGCAGAAGCGGTATTGGTACTGATTGTCCTCGCGCGAGACCAGCCCGCGCTCGCACAGCCGCCGGTAGGGACCCGAGAAGTCCGTGATGTAGATCTGGACATGGTGGCCGTCGAATTCCGGCAGCACCCGATCGCTCTCGCGGAATTGCAGAACCTGATCCTTGCCGACCTTGACGCGCGCCACCGCACCATCATCGTCCGCGAGACTGGCTGGGATGCCCATGATGTCAGGATAGAAGCGGGTGATTGCCTCAGCTGTGCCGTGTGGCACCTCGAATTCGACATAGGGGATGCCGAGCGAGACGCGCCCGAAACGGCCGGCATCCGGCTCATAGCAGCGTAGCCGATTGCCCCAGGGGCAGGTGGCCTCGACATGATCGTTGCGCTCACGATACGTGAATGCGGTGCCTTCGAGCTTGGGCGCAACCGAAGCCAGGCGATCGAGCAGCGCCTGCCGTCCTGCGATCACGAGTCCGGTATGGCCGCGCAGCACCTGCGGCCGGCCGCTCGGCAGATGAAACTGGCTGCGGCCGACATTCACCCACATGTTGCTGTCCGACACCATCAGATAGGGATCGCGGGTCAGTCCGATGCCGGCGACATAGAACAGCGTCGCCAGGCGCTGGTCTGGTACCTGCACGTTGACATGCTCGAGATGGATCGAATTGCCGAGATCTTCTGCGGCGCGGTCGAATGGCTGCTGCATGGGCGTGGATCCGGAGGATGCGATGCCGCGCATGATAGTCGAATGCGGCGGCCGATCCAGCGACCAGGCTATGAATGTTACGGGGGGCTACCCCCCGTAACCCTGCACCAGGCTGCCGGCGACCTCACTCAGGCCGCGGTCTTCCGGGTGGGGCGGATCAGCACGTCCGCAGAAATGCCGAGGTGCTCATGCAAGCGTCGGATCATCCCGACCGAAAGTCCTCGCTTTCGGTTCAATACTTCGGCGATGCGAGTGCGCGTGCCGATGATCTCCTCCAAATCCCGCCGCGTCAGTCCTTGCTGTTCCATTCGAAATTTGATCGCCTCGATCGGGTCCGGAGGGTCCATCGGGTAGTGCTGAGCCTCATAGGCATCGATCAGCGTCGCGAGCACATCGAGCCTGTCGCCGTCGCGCGTTCCTGCCTTGGCACCCCACAAACGCTCGACCTCCTTGAGCGCGGCCTCATGGTCCAGCTCAGTCCGGATTGGTTTGACCTCAGCCGCCATGTCGCACCTCTTTCACGTCGATCTTGTCGTAGTCCTTGTGCGTGCCGATCCACTTGATCCACACGATGCCTTTCTCGAAGTCGGCGGCTGCCACCAATCGATAGTCGTTTCCCTTGATGTTAAAGACGATCTGGTCTGCTGAAACGATGCTTGCCGTCGCGTAGCTGCGTCTTACATCCGCCGTGCTGGTCCACCGAGCCTTTTTGACTTCGTCGAACCATGCATCCAAGGCTGCCTTTAGCGCCGCATGGTCCTTGTGGCGCCTGCGCCGCTCGACAAACTCTCGCAAAGTACGTCGGGCGATCACGCGCATGACCAGAATTTATCATGCGCCCAATTTGGGCGCAAGTTGGCCAGTCTACCCCCCGTAGCTCTGCACCAGGCTGCCGGCGACCAGCGACCAGCCGTCGACCAGCACGAAGAAGATCAGCTTGAAGGGCAGCGAGACCACGACTGGCGGCAGCATCATCATGCCCATCGACATCAGGACCGAGGCGACCACGAGGTCGATGATCAGGAACGGCAGGAACAGCAGGAATCCGATCTCGAAGGCGCGCCTCAGCTCGGAGATCATGAAGGCCGGCACCAAGATGCGCAGCGACATCTCCTCCGGCGTCGCCGGCGGCGCCTCGCCGGAGAGGTCCATGAACAGCTTCAGGTCCTTCTCGCGCACGTTCTTCTGCATGAAGCCGCGCAAGGGTCCGGAGGCGCGTTGCAGGGCTTCCTCGACGCCGATCTGGTTGGCGACCAAGGGCTTGATGCCGTCGTCATAGGATTTCTGCAGCACCGGCCCCATCACGAAGGCGGTGAGGAACATCGCGAGCGCAATCATCACCGAGTTCGGCGGCGCGGTCGCGGTGCCGAGTGCGGTGCGCAGCAGCGACAGCACGACCACGATGCGCGTGAACGACGTCATCATGATCAGGACCGACGGTGCGATCGAGAGCACCGTAAGCAGCGCGATCAGCTGGATCGCGCGCTCGGTGACGCCGCCATTACCGCCGCCGAGATTGATGCTGATATCCTGTGCGACCGCCGGATCGGCGAGCGATCCGGCGGCAATCAGAACAGCGATGAAAAAAACTCTACGCGGGACTGTCCCGGACCTCACGAAGGGGTCTTCGGTCGGCCGAGCAGGGACGCCATCTCGTCTTCGAGATTTTCGAACCCGCTCTTCTGCGGAGCGGGCGCTGGCGGTTCGCTGCGGGCCGGACGGATGACCGGTGCTTCGGGTGCGACCGGCGGCGCAAGGGCGTCGCCACCAGCGGACGGACGGCGCAATGCGGCTTCAAGCCGTTGCGCCATCTCGGCGAGATTGGCGTCGGCGTTCGATACGGTTGGCGGAGCCGGGGGGGCCGGCGGTGTCGGAGCCGCGGCGGGTGGCGGCGGAGCAGGCGGCGGTGGCGGTGCCACGGCACGCTCGGGCGCACGCAGCGGCGGCGGCGCCTTCGGCGGCTCAGCGGCGCGCGGTGGACGGGGCATTGCGGGCTCGGCGCGCGGCAAGCGCGGCGGCATCGGATCGGGGCGCGGTGGTTCGCCGCGCTCGGGCCTACTCCCGATCAAATCGGGCGTGAATCCGGCGAGCGGATCGTTGCGGCGCTCTGCTGCGGCTGCGGGCCGGCGGACCTCGTCGGCAAAGGCCGGGCGGGCCGGACGCTGCGGCGGCTCCGGCAGTTGCGGTTCGGGATGATCGAATATGTCGCGGGCGCTGTCGCCATCCCAGGCCGCGTCGGGGAGGGGCGCGACCCGTGGCGGCGCCGCGTCGGCGGCAACCGCCGGCCGGGTCGACATCTGATCGCGGCCGGGCGCGGCGCGGACGATGTTGGGTTCCACGACGATGTCGCTGGGCCCGCCGATCATCAGGAGATGCTCGACATTGTCGCGGCGGACCAGCACGAGGCGGCGCCGGCCGTCGACGGCGGCAGCGTCGATCACCGCGAGCCGCGGCATCCGCCCGCGATTGGCGTTGGCGCCAAGACGGTTGCTGCCGAAGCGGCGGACCAGCCACGCGGCGACGCCGATCAGCACCAGCACGACGACGAACGCGAGGATGAATGTAAGTGGTGCCTGCATACTGGAGTCCCCGGCCATGGTGGCCTTCCTCAGCTTCCGCCGTCAGCGAGCGCAGACTGATCACGGATCGCGCAGCGAATCGCGCCCGAGACTCGCCATATTGCTTAATTCCCCACGGCTTACAGCCGAGCGTCCTATTAATAGACCAAGAATCGCCTGTCCCAAAACGACTTCTCAGCGCCCCACGCTGCCTTGGTCCGCGCTGGTTAACGCAGCTTTCATGGCGAAAATGCGCTTGCGAGCCACGGTTGTGGCGTTCTCCGCGGCTGATATCCGCATTTTAACCAGCTGTTAACCATGCACCGGGCAAATTCTGCCTACCTCGGGAGGGCCAAGGGGTTGTCCAAGAGGTTAACGGAGTGGCGCCCATGGCCATGAACGATCTACCGATCCTGTCGGCGCTGCGCACCAAGATGCAGTGGCACCAGGAACGCCAGCGGGTGCTCTCCGAGAACGTCGCCAATTCCGACACGCCGAACTTCCGGCCGCGCGATCTGGTCGAACCGACATTCGACCGAGCCGGCTCCACGACCGGCGGCGGCGTCGGATCACTGGCGATGATGCAGACCATTGGCACCCACATGACGGCCTCGGGCGCCCCCGAGACCTTCGACAATGACCGCGGCAAGAGCGGTTTCCAGACCCGGCCGGCCGGCAACGCGGTCAATCTCGAAGACCAGATGCTGAAAGTGTCCGCCAACCAGATGGACTACGCGGCGGTCACCTCGCTCTACAGCAAGAGCCTGCATCTCTTGAAGACCGCGATCGGCAAGGGCTAGGCCGCGTAGGGGCGGCAGGAGGACAGCATGGCAGACGAGATCAGCGACTTCACCCGCTCGATGAGCATCGCGACATCGGGCCTGCGCGCGCAATCGGGCCGCATGCGGGTGATCTCGGAGAACATCGCCAACGCGGATTCGACCGCGCAGACAGCGGGCGGCGATCCCTACCGCCGGAAGGTGCCGACCTTCTCATCGGCGCTCGATCGCACGCTCGGCGCCCAGACGGTGTCGCTCGGCAAGGTGCGCCCCGACCGGACGGCGTTCACCATCAAGCACGAGCCGGGCAATCCGGCGGCGGACGCCGCCGGTAACGTCAAATACCCCAACGTCAATTCAATCGTCGAAATGACCGACATGCGGGATGCCCAGCGCTCCTATGAGGCGAACCTCAACATCATCAGCGCGACGCGGCGGATGATCCAGCGCACGCTCGACATCCTCAAATCCTGACACAACAGAACAACGCAGGGATCGTAAATCATGGCCTCACCGACAGTCGCCGCCAACGCATATGCCAGCCTCGCCAAGATGATGGAGCGGGGCGGAGCCGAGAAGGCCGGCCAGGCCACGGCCGGCGCGGGCGGCCCGTCGTTCAGCGCGCTCGTCAAGGATGCCGTCGGCAGCGTGATGGAGACCGGCCAGAAGTCCGATACGCAAACCATGGCGATGGCCTCGGGCAAGGGGAATGTGATGGACGTGGTGACGGCGGTTGCGGAAACCGACGTCGCGGTGTCGACGCTGGTCTCGGTCCGCGACCGCGTGATCCAGGCCTACGAAGACATCATGAAGATGTCGATCTGACGTCGCTTGCGACGTCATCCCGGGGCGATGCGAAGCATCGAACCCGGGATCTCGAGATTCCCCGATGCGCAATTGCGCATCTGAGGCTCTCGCTTCGCGAGCCCCGGAATGACGAACTTAACCGAAAGCGAGAACAACAATGACCGGCCCTGAAACTCTCGACGTGGCGCGTGATGCGATCTGGACCATTGTGGTGGTGTCGTCGCCCATGCTGGTGGTCGGCCTCGTGGTCGGCGTGGTGGTCTCGCTGTTCCAGGCACTGACGCAGATTCAGGAGCAGACCCTGGTCGCCGTGCCGAAGATTCTCGCGATCTTCGTCACATTGCTGCTGTCGTTGCCGTTCATGGCGGACCAGCTGAGCGCCCACATGATGCGGATTTCGTCGCGAATCATCGGCGGTTGATGCAGTAATGTCCCGGTCATGCGCATCGACGTCTCCCTGCTGCCGGCGCTGGCCGCAACCTTCATGCTGGTGTTCGCGCGCGTGGGCGCGATGGTGATGCTGTTGCCCGGTTTCGGCGAGTCCAATATCCCGACCCGGGTGAAGCTTTCGATCGCGCTGCTGCTGACGCTCATCATGCTGCCGCTGCATCGCAACGCCTATCATGTCGACCTGACGTCGATGGCCTCGCTCATTGTGCTGATGCTGCATGAGCTCGTCATCGGAATCGTGCTCGGCGCGACCGCGCGCGTGACGCTGTCGGCGCTGACGGTCGCCGGCTCCGTGATCGCCCAGCAGCTCGGCCTCGGCTTCGTCACCGCCGTTGATCCGACCCAGGGTCAGCAGGGCCAGATCATGGGCAACTTCCTCACCATGCTCGGCATTACGCTGCTGTTCGCCACCGACAGCCATTATCTCGTCATCGCGGCGATCAGCGAGAGCTACCGCATCTTCTCGCCGGGCGAGGTGATGCCGACCGGCGATGTCGCCTCGCTTGCGACCAGCGCGTTCGCCGCCGCCTTCAAGATCGGCTTGCAGCTGTCGGCACCGTTCCTGGTGTTCGGCCTCGTCTTCAATATCGGGCTCGGCGTGCTGGCGCGCCTGATGCCGCAGATGCAGGTCTTCTTCGTCGGCGTGCCGCTCACTATCTTGGCCGGTTTCCTGATCTTCGGTGTCGTGCTTGCCGCGATGATGGGCACCTATCTCGATTACTTCATCGGCGTCATGCGCCAGCTTGCTCCAATGAACTAGCGGGCAGGAGCGACCATGGCTGACGATAGCGACGACAAAACAGAAGACCCTACGCAAAAACGTCTCGACGAGGCACATGACAAGGGTGATGTCGCCAAGAGCCAGGAGGTCAATACCTGGTTCATGATCGCCGGCGCCACGCTGGTGCTGTCGACGTTTTCCAGCTCGATCGGCGGGGGCATCCTGATGCCGCTGCGGAACTTGCTCGCCAATTCATGGATGATCCACACCGACGGCGCCGGGCTCCTCGATCTGACCCGGACGCTCGGCTATGCCGTGGTTGCCGCGATCGGCGTCCCGTTCCTGATGCTGGCGCTGGCCGCGATCGCGGGCAACATGATCCAGCACCGCCTGGTGTGGTCGGGAGAGAATCTGAAACCGAAATTCTCCAAGATCTCGCCGGCCGCCGGCTTCAAGCGGCTGTTCGGCAAGCAGGCGGCGGCGAACTTCCTGAAAGGCCTGTTCAAGCTGATCGCGCTCGGCGCCGTCATGGTCGCGGTGCTGTGGCCCGAGCGCCTTCGCATGGAAGCCTTCATGCGCGTCGACCCGGCCGAACTGCTGCCTGCCATCACCAGCTTGACCGTGCAACTGCTGGGCGCAGTCGTGGCCGTATTGGCGGTGGTTGCGATCGGCGATTTTTTCTTCCAGTATCAGACTTGGTACGAGCGGCACAAGATGTCGCTGCAGGAGATCAAGGACGAGTTCAAGCAGTCCGAAGGCGATCCGCATATCAAGGGCAAGATCAGGCAGATGCGGGCCCAGCGCGCCAGGAAGCGCATGATGGCCCAGGTTCCCAAGGCCTCGGTGATCATCACCAACCCGACCCACTTCTCGGTGGCTCTGCACTATGATCGGGGCAACATGTCGGCGCCGATCTGCGTCGCCAAGGGCGTCGACAATGTCGCCTTCAGGATCAGGGACATCGCCAAGCAGCACGACATTCCGATCGTGGAGAACGTGCCGCTGGCCCGCGCCCTCTATGCCACCGTCGAAATCGACCAGGAGATCCCGGTCGAGCACTATCATGCAGTTGCCGAAATCATCGGTTACGTGATGAAGCTGAAGCGCGGGCTGTCCGGGCTGCGGTCGTGAAAACAGGACAGATATCCGCTTGAAATGCCCGTAACTTGCAAATTTGCGTCCTGATGGACTTGCGTTTTCGGGTCCGATTCAGGCACTCAGGGGTGGGCGGCCGGTCCGGGCGCCCCAGCGATGCCGACGAGCCATGTCCCTCCAGATGACCGCCGAAACCAACGATCATCCCGCGACCGAGCCGTTCGTGGCTCACGGACCGGTGCGGCGCGGCGGCAGCATCGTGCTGGTGCTCTTGATCGCAGCAGGCATCGTCGCGGTCGCGGTCTGGCTTATGACCATCGGCCGCAGCCAGGCGCAGCCCTATATCCTCGGCGTGCTGGCGCTGCTGGCCACGGTCGGGCTGTTCAACCTGTTCGCCTTCGCCGCCGGCATCATCCGCTTCTCCGACCGCGCCTCCGACGATCCCGTCATGGGGCGGATCGCCGACCATGCCCATGACGGGCTCGCGGTGACCGACTCGCGCGGCCATGTGGTCTATTCCAATGCCGCCTATCTCACGCTGACCGGCGCGGCCTCACCGCAGGACGTCCGTCCCGTCGAGCGCGTCTTCATCGGCAACCCGGATGTCTCCGAAGCCGTGTTCCGCCTGCTGAAGGCGGCGCGCGAGGGCAAGCGGCAGCAGGAGGAGGTCCGCATCGCCGGCCATGACGGCGATCAGGGCCGCTGGCTGCGGCTTCGGGTGCGGCCGCTCGGCCAGACCAAACGCGAAGCGAGATATTCGGTGTGGTCGGTTGCCGATATCACCCGGGATCGCGAGCGCCAGGAGGACGTGTTCCAGGAGCTGCAACACGCGATCGAATATCTCGACCACGCGCCCTGCGGTTTCTTCTCGGTCAATCCGGCCGGCGAGATCGCCTACGTCAACGCGACGCTGGCCAACTGGCTCGACTATGACCTCGCCGAGATCGGCTCGGGCGGATTGAAGCTGACCGACATCGTCTCCGGCGATGGCGCATCGCTGCTGACCTCGATTGTGCCGGTGCCGGGCGAGGTCAAGACCGAGGTGTTCGACATCGACCTGCGCATGCGCGGCGGCAAGACCTTGCCGGTGCGGCTCTATCACAAGCTCGCCTTCGGCGCCGATGGCGCCGCGGGGGCCTCGCGCACGCTGGTGATCAGCAGGGCGCGCGACGAGCGTTCCGATCCCGAACGCGCCGCCGAAGTGCGCTTCATGCGGTTCTTCGACCACACCCCGATGGCGATCGCCACCGTCGACCGCGGCGGCAACGTGGTCGGCGCCAACGCCCGCTATGCCAAGCTCGCACAGAGCCTGAACGGCGAAGGCGGCGCCGCCAAGTCGATCTTCCGTGCGGTCAATCCGCGCGACCGCGGCCTCTTGATCGCGGCGATCAACCAGGCCGCGGAAGGGCAGGGCGACATCGCGCCGGTCGAGGTGATGCTCGACGGGCCCAAGGAGCGCTCCGCCCAGTTCTTCGTCACCCTCGTCGAGAAGGACGAGCGCGACGCCGAGACTGCGATCGTCTATATGCTGGAGACCACCGAGCGGCGCGCGCTGGAAAACCAGATCAACCAGTCGCAGAAGATGGAGATGGTCGGCCAGCTCGCCGGCGGTATCGCGCACGACTTCAACAACGTGCTCTCGGCCATCATGATGGCGAACGATTTCCTGCTGAACGCGCACAAGCCGACCGACCCGTCGTTCCAGGACATCATGCAGATCAAGCAGAATGCGACCCGCGCCGCGACGCTGGTGCGGCAGCTGCTTGCGTTCTCGCGTCGCCAGACGCTGCGGCCGCAGGTGCTCGATCTCGGCGACGCGCTCTCTGATCTCACCATGCTGCTGCGCCGGCTGATCGGCGAAAAGGTCAAGCTCGACCTCGTGCACGGCCGCGACCTGTGGCCGATCAAGGTCGACGTTTCGCAGTTCGAGCAGGTCGTCGTCAACCTTGCGGTGAACGCGCGCGACGCGATGCCCGACGGCGGCAAGCTGATCATCCGCACCTCGAATGTGCCAACCGAACAGGCCGCGCAGCTCGCCAACAAGGGCATGCCGGCGGCGGACTATGTCAAGATCGAGATATCGGATACCGGCACCGGCATCCCGGCGGATATCGTCGACAAGATCTTCGAGCCGTTCTTCTCGACCAAGGAGGTCGGCAAGGGCACCGGCCTCGGCCTCTCCACGGTCTACGGCATCGTCAAGCAGACCGGCGGCTTCGTCTATGTCGATTCCGCGCCAGGCCAAGGCACCACGTTCCGCATTTTCCTGCCGCGGCATCGCCCGGAGCAGGAGGTTGCGCCGGAGGCGCAGGCCGGCAACGGCGCCGCGAAGGAGACCGCTGCCGCCACCGACGCGGCGAAGCCGAAGCCCGACCTCACCGGGCAGGGCACCATCCTGCTGGTCGAGGACGAGGACGGCCTGCGCTCGCTGAACGCGCGCGGCTTGCGCTCGCGCGGCTACAGCGTGATCGAGGCCGCCAACGGCGTCGAGGCGATCGAGGCGCTGGAGGAAAGACAGGGCGCGGTCGATCTCGTGGTCTCCGACGTGGTGATGCCGGAGATGGACGGCCCGACCCTGCTCAAGGAAATGCGCATCCGCAATCCGGAGCTGAAGATCATCTTCGTCTCGGGCTATGCTGAGGATGCCTTCGAGAAGAGCCTGCCCGAGAACCAGCAATTCGCCTTCCTGCCAAAGCCCTTCACGTTGACCCAGCTGGTTGCGGCCGTGAAGGAAACCATCGCGGCGCAATAGGTAGCGCTTCCGCCTCCAAGCACCATATCGTCACATTGCCGCGACGGAGGGCCGCAGCCGCGGTTCCCGTTTCCCGCTTCCCTTTTACCCGACCCTGCCCATCTTAGGGGTTCGTTTCCCCAAGCCGGGGATATTCTCGAGGAAACCAACATGAATTTCTCGCAACGCACGCGTGGCATTGTTCGGGCGGTCGCCGTCGCGATGGCACTGGCGCTGCCCGTCATGATGACCATCTCGGCGGCTGACGCCCGCGTCAGCGGCGGCGGCTCGCGCGGTTCGCGCACCTTCTCCGCGCCGCCCTCAACCGCCACCGCGCCGGGAACGGTCGCACCGATGAACCGCACCTTCAGCCAGCCCGGCAGCCCCGGGATGGCTGGGCCGGCCGCAGCGAACTCGGGCGGCCTGTTCGGCCGTGGCGGCATGGGCCGTGGCCTGCTCGGTGGATTGGCCGCGGGCTTCCTCGGCGCCGGCCTGTTCGGCATGCTGTTCGGCGGCGGTCTGTTCTCAGGTCTCGGCGGCCTGTCGTCGATCCTCGGCCTGGTGCTGCAGATCGGCCTGATCGTGCTGGTGGTGCGGCTTGCGATGTCGTGGTGGCAGCGCCGCAATACGCCGGCCGCGGCCTATGCCGGCGGTCCCGCCTCCGGCGTTGGCCCGCAGCCGAGCCAACGCTCCGGCTTCGGCTTTGGTCTCGGCGGCGCGTCGGAGGCGCCGGTCGAGATCGCGCCTGCCGATTATGAGGCGTTCGAGCGGCTGCTCAGCGATATCCAGGCAGCCTGGTCGAACGAGGACATCGCGAAGCTGCACACGCTCGCGACGCCGGAAATGGTGTCGTACTTCTCGAAGGACCTCGAGCAGAACAAGGCGCGTAACGTCATCAACAAGGTGACGGGCACGAAGCTGCTGCAAGGCGACCTCGCGGAAGCCTGGCGCGAGGGCGACAGCGAATATGCGACGGTGGCGATGCGGTTCTCGCTGGTCGACACCACACTCGACCGCGGCACCGGCCGTCTGGTCGACGGCAGCGAACAGCCGGCCGAGATCACCGAGGTCTGGACCTTCCTGCGCCAGCGCGGCGGCAACTGGGAGCTTTCGGCGATCCAGCAGACCAACTGACGGGTTGCCTGATATGACGATGCAAGCGCCGCGGCTCACCCCGCGGCGCTTTTGCTTTGCGGGGGTCACTTGCGCGTCGCCGGACTGGAATATCTGACTATACCGAGGGTTGGTGTCGGAGAACCCTAACAACCATCGGGAGGATAAGATGACCATCGTTGCCCGGATCAGTGTTTCCGCCGCTTTTGCGCTCGCCATCGTGGCCGCGCTGCCGGCGCAGGCGCAGACCGCCGATACCAGTTTCTTCGTGACCAGCAACGGCATCGGCAATGGCGGCAATCTCGGTGGGCTCGCCGGTGCCGACAATCATTGCCAGGAACTGGCGCAGGCTGCGGGCTTTGGGGCGCCGAAGACGTGGCACGCCTATCTCTCGACGCAGGCGGCCGACGGCAAGCCCGCGATCAATGCCCGCGACCGCATCGGCAAGGGCCCGTGGCAGAATGCAAAGGGCGTCGTGATCGCGAAGGACGTCGCCGATCTGCACAGCGGGGCGAACAATCTCACCAAGCAGACCGCGCTCTCGGAAAAGGGCGAGGTGATCAACGGCCGCGGCGATACGCCGAACCGTCACGACGCGCTGACCGGCTCGCAAGCGGACGGCACCGCCTTTGCCGCCGCCGAAGATCGCACCTGCAAGAACTGGACGAGCAGCACGCAGGGGTCTGCGATGCTCGGCCATTCCGATCGCATCGGCCTGCGCGACGACGATGCGTCCAAATCGTGGAATGCGTCGCATCCCTCGCGAGGCCCCGACGGCGGCTGCTCCCAGAACGATCTGAAGAGCACCGGCGGCGACGGCCTGCTTTATTGTTTCGCGGCGAACTGATCCCGGATTGGTGCGTTGACGCCCGTGATATCGCCCCGCAGATTGCGCGGCGATATCAATCGTCAATGATCTCCGGGACTCATCCATGCGCTATCAGCTCTATTACTGGCCCTCGATCCAGGGCCGCGGCGAATATGTCAGGCTCGCGCTGGAGGATGCCGGCGCCGGCTATGACGATGTTGCCCGCGGCAAGGGCGGAACGGGCGCGATGATGAAGATGATGGAGGGGCACAAGGACACGCCGCCATTTGCGCCGCCGTTCCTGAAGGCAGGCCAACTCGTGATCGGCCAGACCGCCAACATCCTGCTCTATCTCGGCGCGCGCCACGGCCTGGCGCCGAAGGCGGAAGCGGGAAAACTGTGGCTGCACGAGCTCCAGCTCACCATCACCGATTTCGTGGTGGAGGTTCACGACACCCATCATCCGCTCGGGCCGTCACTCTATTACGAGGACCAGAAGGTGCCGGCGAAGAAGCGCACGGCGGAGTTCTGGACATCGCGCGTGCCGAAATATCTCGGTTATTTCGAGGGGCTGGTGAAGGCCAATGGCGGTGCCTTCGTCACCGGCCGCCGTCTCACTTATGTCGACCTGTCGCTGTTCCAGATCTTCGAAGGCCTACGCTATGCGTTTCCGAAGCGGATGCAGGCGTTCGAGAAAAAGGTTCCGCGGCTGATCGCGCTGCGCGACCGTGTCGCCGAGCGGCCGAACATCAAGGCGTATCTGGCGAGCGAACGGCGGATCCCGTTCAACGAGGACGGGATCTTCCGGCGCTACAAGGCGCTGGATTTGTAACCACCGCGCGCTCGATCATCAGCCATGATTTGCCCCTCTCACCAGAGCCCCGGCACCAGACGATAGCGCACCCGCGCCGCGTAGTCGGCATAGCCGGGCAGTCCTGCCGCCAGCGTACGCTCCTCGATGCGGGTGCGGAACGCGAACATCAGGAAGAACAGCGGCGCGAAGCCGAGGCCCCACCATGAGCCGAGCATGAGCGGCACGCCGACAAAGAACAGCATGATACTCGCATACATCGGATGGCGGACCAGCGCGTAGGGACCGGTCGCGATCACCTGATGGTGACGCTCGGCCTGCACCTTCACGACCGGTGACGCAAACGAGTTGGTGCGGAACACCCACATGACCAGGACAGTCGAGAGCAGATACATCGCAAGGCCTGCGACGATCAGTGGTACGCCGGCGATGCCGCCGTCAAACCGGCGGTCGAGCCCCATCGTGACGAACCAGAGCACGGCCACTGCCACGAACATCAGCATGAACCACTTATCGTCGCGGGGCTGATCCTCGCGCGCGGTGAAGCGCATGCGTTCGGCGAGCAATCCGGGGTCGGTCCTGGCGAGCCACAGGCCGGTGGCCGGGCCTATCACGGCCGAGGCGACGAGGTACGCCCACGCCCCAGCCCAGTGCGGCGTGCCGGAGGCTGCGAACAGCAGCGCAGCCATGCCGACGACGAACAACGTATTTTGCACGAGGAGCTTGGCGATCATTGGCGGCTCCGCAGAATCCAGAGACCGATCATCGGCCCGATCATCGCACGTTTTCCGGCAAACGTGCTGGCGGCAGTGATCAACTTTCAGGTCACCTCAGACGTTCCCGCAGTCACAAACATATCACTCGCTGTTGCCGCGCCGGATCGTGATCGAGGTCTCGGTCTTGGTGCGGGTGCATTCCAGATTGAGGCGCTTGTAGCGCATCGTGACCTTGTCGCCGCGCAGGATGCCCATGCGCTTCAGGCAGCGCGTGGTGCCGGTCGTGGTGTCGTCCTTGGGCACGGTGAAGACCAGCGCCGTCGCCGCCCCGACCAGGTTGAAGAACTCCGGCTTCATCTTGCGGTCGGTCTTGGCATAGAGCTCGACCGAATAGTCCTTGCCGCGGCAGCCGAGCGACAATTCCTTCGCCGCCGGATGGGTCAGATAGGTGATGTTGGCGGCGGTGAAATTGACCTTCAAACCGTCGATCTGGCCCGCGAGCTGTTTTGCGATGTCCTCGCAGGGGTCGGCATGCGCAGGCGACGCAGCGAAGGCTGCGACCAGCGCCAGCAGCGCGGCCGACAGGATGGAGCGGACATTGAACGGCAAAGGAAGACGCAATCGTCTGGTCATGAAACCCCCCGCGGCGGAATGCGCAGGGTTCATGCAGGCTCCCGCGGAGCGCGTCAATATCTGCGGTGACCGCGGGAGCGGTCACAGACGGCTATTCGTGATAGTCAGATCTGTCGCCGGCCTAATAGGCGGCGGCTTTGCACTTGCCGTTGTGGGCCTTGGAGACCCCGGCGGCCTCGCGTCTGCAATCATTGCTGTAGGTCTTGTCGTCGCAGCCGCACACCGGCTTGAAGATATCGTTGCAGATTTGCGGCATGGGCGCGCACTTGCCGGTCTGGTCGCCGCGGCCGCACACCCCGGTCTTGAACTGGCAGAACTCGCCGGGACCGCACTGCAGCGGGATGATGCCGCCGCAGGTCTGGCCCGCGGCATTGGCGCCGGAGGGGATCGAGATCAGCAACGCCAGCGCCGCGAGCGACACGAAAAGTCCTGTCTTCATGATGGCCTCCCTTGGTTGGTGATGGAATCCCATCATGCAACAACCCTGGATTACATGTCTGTGAAATAGCCCACATGGATTGTGGGCCGGTGCATGGCTGGGCGGCGGCCGGCTTCCCTTTCCTTTGTCCCAAAAATGCTTAGAACGGCTCTATATTGCCGGCCGGCCCCTCGCAGGCTTTAGGTCCGGCCCTCGAACCGACGAGCAAACCCATGAACGCCCCCAGCGCCTTCCCCGACCCGCAAAAGCCAGTTCCGCCCTACAAGCACACGCCGCTGTTCCCGCTGGGCGCGGATACCACGCCCTACAAGAAGGTCACGACCGAGGGCGTGCGGGTTGAGAAGGTTCTGGGCAAGGACATGCTTGTGGTGTCGCGGGAGGCGCTGCGGGCGCTCTCGGAAGCAGCCTTCGGCGACATCAACCACTATCTGCGCCCGGGGCACTTGAAGCAGCTCCGCAACATCCTCGAGGACAAGGAAGCCAGCGACAACGACAAGTTCGTCGCCTTCGACTTCCTGAAGAACGCGAATATCGCGGCCGGCGGCGTGCTGCCGATGTGCCAGGACACCGGTACGGCGATCATCATGGGCAAGAAGGGTTTTCGCGTCATCACCGACGGCGACGACGAGGCCGCGCTGTCCGAAGGCGCGCGCGATGCGTATCTCCGCCGCAATCTGCGCTACTCGCAGGTGGCGCCGCTGTCGATGTACGAGGAGAAGAACACCGCCAACAACATGCCGGCGCAGTGCGAGATCTATGCCGAGGGCGATGACGCCTACAAGTTCATGTTCATGGCCAAGGGCGGCGGCTCCGCCAACAAGAGTTTTCTGTTCCAGGCGACGCCCTCGGTTCTGACCAAAGATCGCCTGCTCGCCTTCTTGAAGGAGAAGGTGCTGACGCTCGGCACCGCGGCGTGCCCGCCGTATCATCTTGCGATCGTGATCGGCGGCACCTCGGCCGAGCTCTGCATGAAGACCGTGAAGCTTGCTTCCGCGCGCTATCTCGATGCGCTGCCGACTCACGGCTCGGCCGACGGCAATGCGTTCCGCGATCTCGAGATGGAGCAGGAGATCCTCAAGATGACGCAGTCGCTCGGCGTCGGCGCCCAGTTCGGCGGCAAGTATTTCTGCCACGACGTTCGCGTCATCCGGCTGCCGCGCCACGGCGCCTCGCTCCCGATCGGGCTCGGCGTGTCCTGCTCGGCCGATCGCCAGGTGCTCGGCAAGATCACCAGGGACGGCGTCTATCTCGAGGAGCTCGAGCACAATCCGGCGCAGTATCTGCCTGCCGTCGAGCAGTCGCTCGGCGGCGACGTCGTTAAGATCGACCTCAACCAGCCGATGAAGGATATCCTGGCGACGCTGTCGAAGCATCCGATCAAGACCCGGGTGTCGATGACCGGCACCATGATCGTGGCGCGCGACTCCGCGCATGCCAAGCTGCGCGAGCGGCTGGAGAAGGGCGAGCCGCTGCCGGATTATTTCAAGAACCATCCGGTGTACTACGCCGGTCCGGCCAAGACGCCCGATGGCTACGCCTCCGGCGCGTTCGGCCCGACCACGGCGGGGCGGATGGACTCTTTCGTGGATCAGTTCCAGGCCGCAGGGGGATCGATGGTGATGGTCGCCAAGGGCAACCGCGCGGTCGCGGTGCGCGAGGCCTGCAAGAAGCACGGCGGCTTCTATCTCGGCTCGATCGGCGGCGCGGCGGCAAACCTCGCCGAGCACTGCATCAAGAAGGTCGAGGTGGTGGAATATCCCGAACTCGGCATGGAAGCGATTTGGCGCATCGAGGTCGTCGACTTTCCCGCCTTCATCATCATCGATGACAAGGGCAACGACTTCTTCAAGGAATTGAATCTCGGTTGAAGGCGATCGGCCTCGACGGATTTTCCAAAGGCTGGGTTGCCGTCATCATCGACGGCGACCAACGGACGATGTCCTTCCATGCTGATATCGCGGACGCGCTGGCGCATCCGTTCGATCGCGCCGGCATCGATATCCCGATCGGCATGACTGACGACGGCACGCGCGATTGCGACGTTCTGGCGCGCGCGGAGTTGCGCCCGCACTTCTCGCGCGTCTTCACCGGCGCGCGGCGCTGGCTCTGGCAGGAATTTTCCGATCCCGACAAGGCGAACAGGGACGCGCTCCGCCGCAGCCAGACGCGGGTCTCACGCCAGCTCTGGCACCTCGGCAAGAAAATCATGGAGGTCGACGCCTTCATCCGCGCGCATCGCACGCGCGACATCCGCGAGGTCCATCCCGAATTGGTGTTCCTGCGGCTGAACGGCGGCAAGCCGTTGCCGCGAAAGAAGTCGGAGGAGGGCGATGCGCTCCGCCGCAAGCTGCTCAAACGCGCCGGCTTTCGCGAGATCGATCGGTGGCTGACTGACGTGCGGATCGGCACCGGCGCAAAACGTGATGACGTGCTGGATGCCTGCGCAGTGGCACTCGCGGCTCGCGATCCACACGGCAGCGCTCCCGAAGGCGCGCCGCCGTTGGATGCGCATGATCTGCCAATGCAGATCTGGTTCTAGATGGGGCGCTTACGCCCGGCTGCCGGTGAACGGAAAACTTCCCATCGGGCCGATGCCCATCTCGCCGGTGATGCTGTCGCCGGAGACCTTGCCGCTGAAGTCGAGCGTCAGCGGCATCGGGTTGGTGATGGATACCTTCCAGGCGAGGTCGTCACCGTCAACGGTGCCGTCGAAGATCTCGGTCGAATTGCCTTCGGCGCCCTGCGTACCCGTGAGCGTGCCGCCCGAGCTTGCCAGCGACAGCGTCGCCTTGCGCTCGCCCATCGGCGTCGTCATGGTGAGATTCCAGTTTCCGTCCACCGCCATTGATGTCTCCCCTCGAGGTCAAGTGTGCGCGGCGGTATAACCCATCTTGCCGCGCCCGCCTAGTTGAGGCCCGCGGCGATCAGGCGCGGGCGGCGGCGCGCAGACGGTTGGTGATCACGAAGCGGATTACGACGTACTGGATCGCGAAGGCGGCGATCTTGGCGCCGGCCGCGACCACGGTGACGTAGGTCGCCCACAGCTTGATGTCGCCGGTGGAGGCAATCGCGATCGTGCCGGCGCCGAGCGCGAACATCAGCAGGGCCCAGGCATAGCCGGCGAGGGTGACGTATTCCGGGATCACCTCGGTGACGCGGGCGGGCATGTAGCGCAGCATCCAGCCGCGCTTGAGCATGATCGCGCCGATCGCGAAATGCGCGATCGCAGGCTTCGCCAGCACGAAGCGCGGATCGTTGGTCAACAGCGTGGCGCCGCCGAGCACGATGGCCAGCGCGAGGCTCGCCCAGGTCATGAAGCCGAGCGCTTCGCCCCTCACGCGGGCACGGATCGCCTGCGCGATCGCACCTGCGATCGCGACGCCGGTGGCGAGCAGCACGTTGTCGGTGACGAGATAGACCACCAGGAACACGATGGTCGAGAGGAAGTCGGTCGCAAGCTTGGCCAATACGCTCTTCATCGTCGTGGTTCCGTCCTTGGGCGTTTCTTTGGGGCTGGATGTTGTCGTGTCGAAGTTTTAGTGCGAGAGCAGCGCGCTGGCCGGTGGCGTGCCGTACTTGGCCTTGCGGTATTGCGGATACCATCTGGTGAAGCAGACCGCGCCGTTGCGGGCGGCGAAGGCGACCAGCACGCCCGACCACAGCGGCAGGTTTGGCATGTAGAGCACCGCGATGTTGCCGACCATCATCAACAGTGTTGCGCCGGTCCAGGCCCAGCAGATCAGATAGTTGACGCGCTCGAAGCTCGGCAGCCGCGTCGTCTCGGTGTCGACGATTTCCATCGCATATTGCATCGTGAAGGGATGGCGGAACACGATCGACCCGAGCGACACCAGGAAGATGCCGGCATCGACCGCGAGCTTCACCGCAGTGGTGCTCAGCGTCGCGTCAACGAAGGTGAGGTAGCCGCCGACCGCCGTGAACACGACCACCGAGCCGAGAGTGAGAGTCTTGATGCTGCGGCCGCGTGCGACGTCGATGGCGATCACGGCAAGGCAAATCAGGGTGGTGCAGAGGAGGCTCACGCTGGCCGACGTCACCAGCATCAGCGCGGCAAAGGCGCCGTAGGGAGCGAAGATCAGGAAGATCGTCATCGGAAGCCTCATGGGCCAATCTTTACATCGTAAAGATAATCTAGAGGCGGAAGGCGGGGTCGTCAAGCTAAATCTTTACAGTGTAAAAATCGTGGTGGTGTATGAAAAGCCAAATATTATCAGTCTATTGACGAATGCTCAGCCGTCGCCTGCGGCGGCTCGTGACAGCGTCGTGATCGCACAGCTGACGAGCAGGCCGATCGTGATGACAATGCCGCCGACCCGGCAGACCCGGAATTGCAGCGAATCCGGCGACGCATACATGCCGAGCGGATGGATCAGTCGCGACAACAGCAGCGCGCCCATCAGCAGATGCACCCGCGATGCAGGTGCTCCGGACATTTCCAGGAGTGCCACCATCAGGGTGATGATCGGGACATATTCCATAAAGTTGGCATGGGCGCGGATCGCGCTGCGCAGCGCTAAATTGCCGCCGTCACTGAACGCCGCGAGGCTGCTCCGCCGCAGCCGGATCACCTGCAGCGCGAGGGCTGCGTAGATCAGGGCAAGCACCGCGAGATAGCCTGACGTGATGGATGGCATATGCATGCAAGGCTCCCGGGTGTCGGCGTTTTCCCAACGCTGTCATTCCGGGGCGCGCGTCAGCGCGAACCTCAGATGCGCAATTGCGCATCGGGGAATCTCGAGCTTATAACCTCTGGCTTCCGGGTTCAGCCCTGTGGGCTGCCCCGGAATGACGGGGAGTACGTCTACTCTGCGCCCACCCAATTGCCGTGAAATCCATCCGGTACGCGATGGCCGAGATGCACCAGCGCCGCGGGGCCGGCTTCGACGTCGGTGGCGTTGAAGATTGCGAGGTCGCTGCGGTTCTCCCGTGCGCGCCAGACCACCGCCAGCAGCCAGCCGTCGCCTTCGGCGGCCTCGGTGCCGCGCTCTACGAAAACCGGCTCGGAGATCGTGTCGCCGGCGGGCAGGAGATAGTGGCCGAGCCGCTTGCCCTTGCCGTCGACATGGACGATGCCCGACAGCGCGCCGAACATCGGCAGATCGGGATTGGCGCAGGCGTACCAGCCGTGATTGCTGGTCATTCCCGCGCGGCGATCGTCGACGCGGGGGAATTCGCCGGTGAGATCGTCGAGATAGGTTTGCGTGAAGCGGTCGGTATTCCCTGCGAGATCGAAGGTCCAGCGGCAATAGCGCGCCCGGTTCTTGGTCGGATCGGTCGGCGAGCCGTCGGGATGGTTGAACAGCGGCGCTTCCTCGAATTGCATCACATCGGCGATGATGCGATTTCCCTCTTCCCACGCATTCATGACGTGGAACACGTAGCAGCTCTCGGCCCGGAACCAGATGATATCCTTTGACGCGCCGCTGCGCTTCATCACGCCGACATAGGCGCCTTTCTCAGGCTCCCAGGCATAGGGCGCCTGTCCCCGCATCGCGCGCTGCATGCTGCCGGTGATCGGCAGCACCGGGAACAGCACATGGTTGGTGGTGACGATGAAGTCGTGCACCATGCTGGCATAGGGCGCGTCAAAACGCTCGAACCGCGTCACCACGCCGGATGCATCGACCGCGCCGAACGACAGCGCCGGGGTGAGGGGGCCCGCGGCGTTGTAGCCGAAGAACACCAGCTCGCCGGTCAAGGGATCGATCTTGGGATGGGCGCTGAAGGGGCCGGAGATCGCGCCTTTGTAATCGCAATAGCCGAGGCGATCGAGCGTGCCAGGCTCGATTTCGGTCGGCAGATGGCCTTCTTCCAGCGCGAGCAGGCGGCCGGCATGGAAGATGATGTTGGTGTTGGCGACGCCGCCATCTGACGTGATGGTGGGCGGCGTATCAGGCAGCTTGCGGCCGAAGCCGCCGAACAGCGCGCGGCCGGCGTCATGCTCGGCCTGCCATTTCGGGGTACGGATCCAGCGGTTGCGGTAGCTGGCACGGCCGTTCTCGAGGTGGAAGGCGTGCAGCATGCCGTCGCCGACGAACCAATGCGCGCCGGGCGCCTCGAATTGCGGGTTGGGGCCGTTGCGGTAGAGCGTGCCGTTCAGCTCGCGCGGCAGTTCGCCGGTGACTTTCAGGAACGGCGCATCGGCTTCGAAGGGGATCGGCGCCAGATTGGTTTGCGCCGCATTTGAGGTCACCTGGTCGAGCATCGCACGCCTCCTCGATTTTATCTTTACATCGTAAAGATAGGCATAAAGCTGACGCCGGGCCTCGTCAAGCAAAATCTTTACAGTGTAAAAATTGCATCATATAAGGAGTCGCATGGCAAGAATATCCAGAGAAAACAAAGCAGCTCGCCCGGCGCGGACCCGCCGGGCCGCGCGGGTTGCAGCCGATCGCCCCGCGCCGCGGCGGCGGCGTACAACCGACACGCCCTACCATCACGGTGACCTGCACGAGGCGCTCCTGAAGGCCGCCGAGCTGGTGCTCGAGCGCGACGGGCTTGCGGGCCTGACGCTGCGCGCCGTGGCGCGCGAGGCCGGCGTGTCGCATGCCGCGCCGACGCACCATTTCGGCGATCTCACCGGTTTGCTCAGCGAACTCGCCGCGATCGGTTTCCGCCAGTTCGGCAAAGCGATGGCGGCTGCGGACGCGTCCGCGACCACGCCGTCCGAGAAGGGAATGGCGAGCGCCAAAGCTTATGTCGCCTATGCGCAGGCACATCCCGGCATGTATGGGCTGATGTTCCGCAGCGAGCGGCTTGATCATGCGCGGCCGTCGCTGCATGAGGCGTCCGAAGCGTCGTTCGCAGGGTTGGCCCGCGGCGTCGGTGCCAGCCGACAAGAGCAGATTTCCAAGGAATCGTTTTCGCTGGACCAGGCTGCCGCGATCGCGTCCGCCTGGTCGCTGGTGCATGGGTTCACCATGCTGCTGCTCGACGGACGGCTGTCCACGATTCTGGATCGCTCGCCCGAGGGCACATCTGCGGAAATGCTGTTGGCCGCGATGCTGCGGCTGACCGCGAGCCGACCGCCGCGCCTGTAACCGACGCTGCCACTGCCGCGGATTGGCGGCGGGCGTCGTCTCTCTCGTGCCCGTCAGTTGATCCGCTGCCCCGTGATCTGCCAGGGGCCCGGATTGAGCACCAGGCGCATCGTCGTGTCGGCTCCGTCTCGCAGGAAGGCGAGGCGGGTGTGGTCGCCGCTATCGACGAAAAACTCGTTGCTCGATGCCGGGACGACTGCGATCGGTAATCCTTTTTCGAAATCGAGCATGGGAAGCGTTCCGTTTGCTTCGACCAGAAGCTTGCCGTCCTTCACGGCGACTTGCAGGTCGGCCGCGCCTTGCAGCCGGATCTGGGCGCGGACGAGCGACAGCTCAATCGGCCCGTCCTGCCCCTTGCGTGCGATCCTCAGGCGGACGCTGGTGTTGACCGGCCCGCGCATCTTCTCGATCGCCTGGCTAAGGGAAATGCCCTGGATCGCCGCGCGGTCGAGATGGGTGATGATGTCGCCTGCCATGATGCCGGCCTTGGCGGCGGGCATGCCCGGGATCGGAGACACCACCTTGACGAGACCATGCTCGATGGCGACGTCGAGGCCGAGACCACCAAACTCGCGGGGTATCTGCATGTCGCGTGAGCTGGTCGAAGAGAACGCATAGGTTCCCGCGTAGGTCGCGAGCGTGGCCGAGTCGATCGTCACCGGCGCCACGGCTGACGCCAACAAAGGCTGGTCGGGAACGCGGAAGGCTCCGTAGGTGAGATTGCGAAACATGCGCAGGAAAGGGGCGCCGGTGCCGGGCGCAACCTCGATCATTTGCACGGCGACCATCTGCTCTGCCGGGTCAATCCAGAAATAGGTGCCGGAGGTGCCGCTCCAGCTGAAGCTGCCAACCGATCCAGGCACCATGCTCCACGCAGCATCGCTGCGGACCGCAAAGCCAAGTCCCCAGGTCGAGCCACCCTGGGGCCCAACGATGCCGCTGGCAGAGCCGGCGAAGCGGATGTCGGATGGCAACGCGTTGGTGGTCATCCGCTTCACGGTTGCGGGCGAAAGGATGCGGACTCCATCGAGCTCGCCGCCGTTGAGCAGCATCTGGCAGAACCGCAGATAATCGGCGGCCGTCGACGCCAACCCACCGCCACCGGAGAACAGTTTCGTCGGCTTGGCGACGTCAGCCACCACGCTGTCCGGTGGCCCGTTGATGGCGGGCAGATCAACCAGGCGGGAAAGCTTGGCTTCGGGCACCTGAAAGCCGGTGTCGACCATATCAAGCGGTCTGAACAGACGTGTCTCCAGGAATTGGTCGAACGGTTGATTGGAGGCAACCTCGATGACACGCGCGAGGACATCGACTGCAAGACCGTAGTCCCAGACTTCGCCCGGCTGGTGAGCAAGTGGAAGCTTGGACAGGCCGGAGATGAAATCAGCGAGAGTTCTGTCCCGGCGGTACACGCCAGTGGCGCCATAGAGGCTCTTGTACAGTTGGTCCACCTTCGTGCCACCGACTCCATAGTCCAGTCCGGCGGTATGGCGCAGCAGGTCCTCAACCGTCATCGGGTGCTTCTGCGGCTCGCGCGCGAGTTCAATCTTGCCGGTCGCCAGGTCTTTTGTCTCGACGCCGACCATCATGTCCTTGAGCTCGGGAAGATAGCGGTGGACCGGGGCTACGAGATCGAGCTTGCCCTCTTCGACCAGCACCATGGCGGCCACGCTGGTGACCGGCTTGGTCATCGAGGCGATCCAGAAGATCGCATCTGGCTGCAGCGGGATCGTCCTGGTCGCGTCACGAAAGCCGACGGCGCGCAGATACGCGACCTTGCCGTTCCGCGCGATCGCCGCCACCGCGCCCGAGAAGGCGCCGGCATCGACCTGCGTCTGTTGCCAAGCCGCGATCCGCGCCAGCCGCGATGACGAGAAGCCGAGGGCTTCCGGCTCGCCCCCTGGCGCGACGGCATAGGCGTGGGCGGCAGTGGCAAGGCCGAGAGTAGCGAGATGGAGGATCGACAATGCCGCGAGCAGGCGATGCAGGCGCTTCATCGAGGCGTCCCTTCCAGCTTGGCGAGAGCGATGCTGATCGTTTCGGCGTCAGCCTGACCAAGGCTTATGCTGACGGCGGTAACGGCTGTTGCAAATGTGGCATAGTTCAGCGGGGAAAGCCTGCAATCTGGTCCTATAATCGTGTCTGACATGTGCAATCTGGGGAAGGTTCAGGGAATCGTCGCGAAACACCTGACAGCTGCGCGGAATCGTCTTAGAAGGGCGACTTCGCAACCCGTCCGCACTAGCGTGCCGTAGCCACGATTGTCATGCCCTCGACATCCCCAAACAAGCCCTATCGCGTCGGCCGTTCCCGTACCGGACTTGGTCTCTTCGCCACCAAGCCGATCAAGAAAGGCACCAAGATCATCCGATATTTCGGGCCGATCCTGGATTCCAAGAAAAAGGACGAGGACGCGATCGAGAACAAATATTTGTTCGAGCTTACCAACCGCTGGACCATCGACGGCTCGGTCCGCAAGAATGTCGCCCGCTACATCAATCACGCCTGCAAGCCGAACGCGGAATCCGACGTCCGCCCCCGCAAGCGCAAGGTGTTCATCCGCGCTATCAAGAACATCGAGCCGGGTGACGAGATCAACTACGACTACGGTACCGACTATTTCAAAGCCTATCTGAAGCCGATCGGCTGCAAGTGCGACGCCTGCGAGAAGAAGCGCAAGAAGCAGCGCGCGGAAGCGAGGGTGGAGCGGCTGCGGCTGAAGGAAAAGGCCGAGCGCAAGGCGCAACGGAAGGCCGAGAAGCTCGCCAAGGAGAAGGCCGAGGCCAGAGCAAAGGCGAAGAAGACCCTTGCCAAGACCGCTGCCAAGATCCCTGCCAAGGCGAACGGCAAGCTGAATGGCACGCACCTGAACGGCCATTCCTACGTCAAGGCTGCCGGCAAGACGGTCATCGCCCCGAAGCGCGGCTCCGCGCGAGCACTGCACGCCTGAGTCCCGTACGGAACCAGACGCCGAGCGTCGTCATGACGCTCGCGTGGTCTTGCGGGACGAGCGCGGCAGCCAGGCGCATTCGGCGAGCGTCGTGCCGTCGAGTTCGCGCATGAAGGCCTCGCGCGCCGCCGCAAGCTTCGCCTTCAGCCGGCAGCGCGGCAGCAGCACGCAGTCTCCGCCATCGTCCCTGAAACATTCGACTAGTGCGCTGCCGCCTTCCAGTGCGCGCACCACGTCGCCGAGCGTGATCGCCTGCGGCGCGCGCGCCAGCGAAAACCCGCCGCCGGCGCCGCGCTGGGTCGCGATGAACCCAGCCTCGGCGAGATCGCGCACCACCTTGGCGAGGTGATTGCGGGAGATGCCGAATTCGGCCGCGATCTCGCCGGTCGCAAACGACCGGTCGGGCTCGCCGGCCAACCGCATCAGGGCGCGCAGGGCAAAATCCGTGAACGACGTCAGGCGCATGGAAGCCCCCCGAAAACCGACCTTGGCGGATCTTCCATAGCGCGCTAAATAGGTATTTGAAATACCTATTTAAGGAGACCGCGGTGCCAGAGGCAGAGCGCCGTGAACAGATCACCGCCGACATCGTCGCGCGCACCGGGATCACCGAGGCGATGATTGAGCGCCTGGTGCACGGCTTCTACGCAAAGGTTCGCAGCGATGCGATGCTGGCGCCGGTGTTCGAGGCCAGGATTACCGATTGGGAACCGCATCTGAGGCAGATGTGCGCATTCTGGTCTTCCGTCGCGCTGATGACCGGGCGCTATCACGGCGCGCCGATGGTCAAGCACATGCCGTTGCCGATCGATGCCGCCCATTTCGACCGCTGGCTCGGCCTGTTCGAGGCGACTGCGCGCGAATTGTGCCCGCCGGCGGCGGCCGTGCATTTTGTCGAGCGCGCCCGGCGTATCGCCGCGAGCCTGGAGATGGGCGTCGCCAGCGTGCAGGGCGTCATGCTCGGCGTCGGCGAGAGATTTCGACGAAATCCTTCGTCATTCTGGGGCAGCCCGCAGGGCTGAGCCCGGAATCCATCGGGCCGCATGCTCTGTGGAGACATGGATTCTCAGATGCGCAATTGCGCGCATCATAGCTCGCGCCAAGAGGCGCGCCCCGGAATGACGGCGATATGGCCTCAAGCCCGATCACTCACCGTTCGTCCGCCTTCGGCAGCGTATCGAGCAGAGGTCGCGCCAGATGCAGGATCGGCCAGACGACGGTGCTCTCATTCACGTTCGGCTCGGTCGCTGACAGCAGGACGCGGGTGAATGTCCAGTTTTGCGTGTCCACGCCGACGATGGCGGCGACCGTGTCGGACTGTGCCGCGATCTCCCGGTTGCGTGCGATCTCGCGCGCAAAGGCCGCGGTGAGGTCCGCGTCGAGCGGGATGGCGAGATCTTCCGTGGTGGCAAAGCGGGCGTCGTGTGCGCTGCCCTTGCGCGCATCAAGCGCAAAGCGCGTCTCGATATCAGAGCGGCCGAACGGATCGGTGACGATCTTGTAGCCGCCGCTCACCAGCCAGTCGCGATACGCCGCGTCGTGGCGCCAGAGGTACAGCGAGGAGAAGCAGTTCGCCAGCGTGCCGAAACGCCCGGCCTCGCGGAGCATGAAAGCCTTGAAATAGAGCTCGGGACGGACATCCCAGATCGGGGCGCGTTCCTTGGTCAGCGTCCGGATGAACCCGAGGTCGTGATTTCTGGGCACGCGGTTCGCGTAATGGGCAATGATCATGCTGCGTCTCCATGGCGGCTCTATTCTTGACACTGTTGTCAAAATTGACAGGGCTGTCAAGAATGGCGTATCTGACCGCATGGTCGGGACCAGACAATTCGACGAGGATGCACTGCTTGAGGCTGCGCTGGAGACCTTCTGGCAGAACGGATTTACCGCGACCTCGATGATCGACGTGGCGGAAGCCACCGGCGTTCAGCGCGGCAGCCTCTACAACGCCTATGGCGACAAGGAGCGGCTGTTCCTGCTCGCCTTCGAGCGCTATTCGATCCGCTTTCTCGATTTCGTCAGGCAGGCGCTGGTGGACCCCGATCCTGTCGTTGCCCTGACGACCCTGTTCAAGGGCGTCGTCGCCAACATGACCGAGGGCGCCCCGTCGCGCGGCTGCCTGACGACCAGGACCGCGATCGAATTACCGCTCGCCGGCAAGGCGATCGAGGCCCGGGTCAAGCAGCTGATCGAGGATCTCACCGCATTGATCCGCGACGCGCTGTCGACACCGGCCGCGCGTCGGCAGCTCAGTTGCGATCCCGCCATGGCCGCCGACCTCGTGGTCACCTTCACGCGCGGATTGGCGGTGATGGAGCGCGTCTTTCACAATCCGCTGCACCTGGACAAGATGTCGAAGCAATTCGTGCGGGTACTGTTGCCGGACGCCAAAGCCCGCCGCAGCCGATAGGGCGCGGAAGGGCTCAGAATCTCACCCCGTCATTGCGAGCGAAGCGAAGCAATCCACCCCTCCGCGTGCCGGGAGATGGATTGATTCGTCGCTGCGCTCCTCGCAATGACGACGGGTGGTTTACGCCGCCACCACACCCTCACTCCGGCGCAGCCCGACATATTGCAGCTCGGCGAACACGCCGGTGGCAATCGCCTGCGCGACGACCATGACGATCCCCAGTAAATTCGGCGAGACCGCGCCCGAGAACAGCAGCGCGATGCTGGCGAGCGTCCAGGCGGCGTTGCCGGCGACCACGAGCATCACCAGCGCCTTCGAAATAGAGCTCCGCGTGCCGAGCCAGCCGACCAATGCGGTGTAGGCGATCAGGAACAGGCCGGTCTCGCGCAGCAGCGCTTCGGGCAGATTGAAGAACGGCGCCAGGGCGCCGGCGTCGAACGTCATCGCAACCGCGGATACGCCGCTGAAGACGGCGTCCGCAAGCAGGGCGCGGCGCAGCAATTGAGATGAATGGATCATGGCAGGGTGTCCTCTCGTTGGGGTTGGGGGTATCAGCGGAACCAGGATTGCAGCTGCTGGCAGAGTGCCCGACCGACCCGCATCTCCACCGCGTAGACCTGCGCGGCCACGAATACGCTTGTGTCGTGGACGATCGGCTGCGGCATGTTGAGGGAACGCGCGACCAGCCAGGTGGCCAGATGGACCAGCCATGGGACGAGGACGGCGAGGGCGCGGATAACGGACAGCATCAGCATGGTCATCTCCTGTGGTGACGAAGATGACCGGCCGCGCGCGGCAATTCGATTACCTCGTACGTAATGGAATGGGCTGATTTCGCATGGTAGGTTTTGCACCATGAACGCACATGCATCCGCGGCCCGGGCCGCAACAGCACACCCCATCCATATCGGCGAGCACCTGCGCGAATGGCGGCAGCGCCGCCATCTCAGCCAGCTCGACCTCGCCGGCGACGCCGAGATCTCGGCACGACATTTGAGCTTCGTCGAGACCGGCCGCTCGGCGCCGTCGCGTGACATGGTCCTCAAACTGGCGGAGCGCCTCGACGTGCCCTTACGCGAACGCAACGTGCTGCTGGTCGCGGCGGGTTTTGCACCCGCATTCCCGCAACGCTCGCTGGATGACCCGGCGCTGCGATCGGCGCGCGAGGCGATCAATCTGGTGCTGAAGGCGCACGAGCCCAATCCGGCGCTGGCCTACGACCGGCACTGGAATCTGGTCTCCGCCAACCGCATGGTGGCGCCGCTGCTCGATGGCGTGCCGGAGCGGTTGCTCGGCCAGCCCTTCAATATCCTGCGCCTGGCCTTCCACCCCGAGGGCCTGGCGCCGCGCACCGTCAATTTGCCGGAATGGGCCGCGCATCTTTTGGAGCGGCTGCACCGGCAATGCGAGGCCACCGCCGATCCGGAATTGATAAAGCTCTATCAGGACTTGAAATCCTACCCGATCCCGGCGCGTTCGGGGCCGATCTCCGACAACAATGTCGCGATCCCGTTCAAGCTGCGCCACCAGGGCGAGGTGCTGAGCTTCATCTCGACCACGATGGTGTTCGGCACCCCGGTCGACATCACGCTGCAGGAACTGGCGCTGGAGACCTTCTTCCCGGCCGACGACCTCACCGCGGAGCGGCTGCGGCAGATGGCAGCCAGTATGAAATAGCGGCTTGCACGGGCGCGCTTTCTGCCTATTTTCCGGGTTCCATTGCCGCGAGGATCCCGCCATGAGCGCCCTGAAACCGCTTCGCCTCGACATCGTCTCCGACGTCGTCTGCCCCTGGTGCTACATCGGCAAGCATCGGATCGAGGACGCGCTCAAGCTGGTGCCTGACGTGCCGGTCGAGGTGCACTGGCGGCCGTTCTTCCTCAACAACTGGATCCCGCGCGAAGGCATCAGCCGCGACGAATATCTCACCGCCAAATTCGGCTCGGTCGAGGCCTATAAGGGCATCGCCGGCCGTGTGGTCGCCGCCGCGGGCGAGGAGGGGCTGAGCTATCGCCCCGATCTGGTCAAGCGCCAGCCCAACACCATCGACTGCCACCGCCTGATCCTCTGGGCCGAGGCCAAGGGCAAGGCGGCCGAAATGAAGCAGCGGCTGATGGAATTGTATTTCCGCGACGGTGGCGATCTCACCGACACCAATGTATTGGTGCAGGCCGCCGCCGATGTCGGGCTCGATGCCGACGATGTGCGCAAGCGCCTTGCGAGCGATGAGGATGTCGCCCGCGTCTCGGCGGACGCCCAGGAAGCCTCCGAGAAGGGCATATCTGGCGTGCCGACCTTCGTGTTCGCGCAGAAATACGCGGTCTCCGGCGCCCAGCCCGCCGATCAGCTCGCCCGCGCCATCCGCGAGGTCTCGGCCGAGATCAACGCGCAGGCGGCGGAGTAGGCCACAATCCTTCCCAAAGCCCGGCTTCGCGCCGGGCTTTTCCTATGTCGACAACAATTAGAATCAGGGAGACCACCATGATCTATGAGCTGCGAACCTACACGGTGCGGCCGGGCACCGTCGGCGAGATGGTCAAGGCGGCCAGCACGATCTCGCGCGACATCCGCGGCGACAAATTCGGCAAGCTCGAGGGCTACTGGATCACCGAGATCGGCCCGCTCAACCAGGTCATGCACATGTGGAGCTACGCCGATCTTAACGAACGCGCCCGGCTGCGCGCCGAGCTCGCGAAGAACGCGCGCTGGACCGGCGAGTACATCCCGGCGATCCGGCCGCTCCTGGTGCATCAGCAGGTCCGCCTGCTCAACGCCATCATTCCGCCGGTTGCCCCAGCCACACCGGGCAACATCTACGAATTCCGCAACTATCGCGCCAAACCGCTCGGCGGCGTCAAACAATGGCTCGACCTGATCACGGGCGTGATGCCCGCGCGCGAGAAACATTCGAAGATCGTCGGCCTCTGGCAGACCGATGCGGGGCAGCCCAATGAAGTTTGCCACATCTGGGCCTATCCGAGCCTCAACGCCCGCGCCGAGGCGCGCGGCAACGCGCTGAAGGATCCGGCCTGGCAGGAATTTCTTGGCAAGGCCACGCAGCATCTGGAAGAGATGCACTCGACCATCATGCTGCCGGCGCCGCATTCGCCGTTGCAGTAACGGCGGCGGCGATTGCGCGCCGCGTCACGAAAGCAAGGGCGGCATCATGCTTCGCGATGTCGCCTCGATCATCGGTGGTGGATCTCGGTGAGCCCCACGCGTGCGGCTTGCGCGGCTATTCAGGAGGAGTTGCCAGATTTTCGAGGGGCGCCTGCAGGCGGCAAGTGAGCCCCGTTGGTTCATACGACATTTCAACGGAGCCTCCGAAATCGTCTTGCAGGACCCGGGAAATGAGGCGTGAACCAAAGCCTACACGGGCGGGCTCCAACGCAGGGGGACCACCAGCCTCCCGCCAGACAAAAGTGAACTTTGGCTCTCGCTCCTGATCTTCGGATTTCCACATAATAAACACGTGGCCACTCGCCACGGTCAGAGCGCCATACTTCAAAGCGTTCGTGGCAAGCTCGTGGATCGCCAAGGATAAAGCCAGAGCCTGTCGAGATTTGACGACGATCGGTGGACCCGAGATCGTAAACCGGCGTTCACCTGCCCGATAAGGCGCCAGTGCCGTGTCGATCACATCCTGGAGGGGCGCTTCCGCCCAATTCGCCGCGGTAAGAAGATCCTGCGCGCGTCCGAACGCAGCAAGCCGCCCTTGATACTTTTCGAGATCGGGTCTGCTGGATACGTCGCGAAATGTCTGAGTGGCCACGGCACCCAGTACTGCAAGCGTATTCTTGACGCGGTGCTTCAGCTCCTCATTGATAAGGCTCAGCGCTTCCCGCGCCATGTGTTCGGACGTGACATCCTTGCAGACGACAAGCACGCCGCCCACTTTGTTTTCGAGATCGATTGGACCAAAGCTGTACGTCCACCAGACATCCTCGCGACGGCCGTGACGTGTTACCGGTACCAGCTGGTCCTCGTTCCAGGTTGCCCCGTGACCCGCCATGACGTATTCGATCTGGGGGCCGATAATGTCCCATATTTCGTCCCAGCACTCGCGCCCCTTTGCTCCCAGAGCGCTTGGATGCCTTTCCGGGCCCATCGTTGTACGATAGGCATCATTGTAGAACTGGATGAGTTCTGGCCCCCACCAAATGAACATCGGGTGGCGCGAGGTGAGAACGAGCCGCACGGTAACCCGAAGACTTTGCGGCCATGTTTCGGGAGATCCGAGCGACGTTTTTGACCAGTCAAACGCTCTTGTCAGAGCGCCCATCTCGCCGCCGCCCGACAGGAAGTCGCTGACCAAATTCTCGTCCATACGCACAACCTTAGTCAGACGCTCGTCGCCAAGCCTACAGCCAAGGTTCCGCCAAATACAATGCTCCTCTTGGATCATCAACTAACCCGGCAAGCCCGCCTCTCGAAGGGCTGCGATCATTCGATTGCGCATTTCAGATGAGCGAGTGGGAAATGCCTCTTCCGCATCGGTCGCCCTGGATTCGGGGCGCGACTTCAAGAGCCGCGCGGCGGCCTGTTGGGCCTCCGCAACCTGCCCGGCGGGAATGGCGTTGACGATGAAGGCTCCCAGGGTATGGAAGTTCGCACCCACCTGAATTGATTTCATCGCAGAGACGCAGCCGTCCTCGTAACGGCCGAGTGTGAAGAACGCGAATGAGCTCCCGTTCCAGGCGCTAGCGCGCAGGGGATCAAGCGGATTGAGCCTGATCATCCGGTCGAAGCTCTCGATCGAACGTTCGGCTTCCCCGCACATCATGGTGACCCATCCGCGACTATACCAGGCAATCCCGAGATTTGGATTGAGCGCCACGGCCTGCTCGACCATGGACGCGCCCCGATCGTATTCGCGGCCGAGATAAGTCAGCACATGACCGGCTCTCGCCAACGTAAACGCATCGTCGCCGGCCATTTTCGACGCCGAATTTGCAAGCCGGATTGCTTCAGAGCGCTTTTCGGCGGTCAAAGGGACGCCGCTGATTGCCTGTTCGAACATCAGGGTCGCCGCAGCCTTGGCATAAGCCGGACCGTATTCAGGATCCTGTTCGTATGCTTTGGTGAAAAACGCACGGGCTTCCGCAAACGCGCCCCTGACCTCGCAAATAGACATCGTAGCTGTCGAGGCTCTCGGTGGGCTTTTGTCGCGCCCGGTCAATCTCCGCTTGCTCAAGTTTCGGAGCAATCAACCCCACGACACTGCTGGTCACCTGGTCTTGCAGGTCGAACACGTCTTCCAATGCGCCGTCGAATTTGTCCGCCCATAGATGCCTGTCGGTTGCGGCCTCGATCAGCTGCCCGGTGATGCGAACGCGGCCGCCCGATCTCCTGACGCTTCCTTCAAGTACATAGCGCACGCCCAATTCGCGACCGACGCGTTTGATGTCGACCACCTTGCCCTTGTAAGTGAAGCTCGAATTGCGGGCGATCACGAACAAGGACTTGAATCGGGACAGCGCGGTGATGATGTCCTCTACCATGCCGTCGGCGAAGTACTCCTGCTCGGGATCTCCACTCATGTTCTGGAACGGCAACACGGCTATCGAAGGCTTGTCGGGAAGCGGTAACGGCTTTTTGGTCGTGCCGGAGGAGGCCGTCGCGGCCGAGGTCGCAGGCCAGCCGGCCGGCTGCACCGCATAGATGCGCACGGGCCGTGAGATGTTCTTGACCTGCTGTTCGCCGCGATCCTCGAAAACGGCCTCGAACTTGCCGTCGACTTCGCTGTGGATTTTCCCGGATATCAAGATACCGCCGGGATCGCAAAGCGCCTCGAGCCGTGCGGCGACGTTGACGCCTTCGCCATAGATGTCACCGCTATCCTCCACGATGACATCGCCGAGGTTGAGACCGATCCGTAGAGGAAGTGGACCGGGATCGTTGCCGAGATCACCTTGAATGGCAATTGCGCAGCGCAGGGCTGCGATCGGGCTGGCGAATTCAGCCAGGAAACCGTCGCCCGTGGTCTTGATCAACCGCCCCTGTTGCTCGGAAAGGCGAGGCTCGACGATCTCGCGCCGCAGCCGGCCGACGCGGGCGTAGGTGCCTTCCTCGTCGCGCTCCATCAGCGACGAAAAGCCAACGACGTCGGCGGCCAAAATGGCCGCCAGTTTCCGCTGAACGGGCTCGTTGACCAAAACGCTCCCCCTCTCAAATATCGTCGCATCAAACCATGCCGAGTGGGTGTTCGGCTAGGTCGAATGTCTCCGGGGGAAATGCCGGGATGCTTGCTTTGGCTGCAAGAGCCGACATCTCTCGTTTCCGAACTCTGGCCGCGCATCGCCGAAAGCCGAGCTTGCGCGCGCAATCGTCCGACTGCATTCTGCGCTCGAAAAACAGTCCATCGGCTGCACGCCGCAGTGTCGGAGAGCTTGAATGACCGCGAATGATCGACCGCAAGTGACCAGGAAAGGTCACGAGCACGGCAACACCGGTCAATCGGGCGGGCTGAAGCTCATGACTGGGGTCGGACCGCAGCATACATCGGCGAGCAAAATCTGGTTTGGCAAGGCCAGCAACCCGCCTGGCTTCCGTTCCTTGCCGCATCATCATGGCGAAGCCGAGACTGGCGCCTATGTGCTGTCGGGGCGCGCCCGCGTCTATTTCGGAAAGGACTTCCAGGAGTACGTTGATCTATCGGAAGGCGATTTCATGTTCGTGCCGCCCTATATCCCGCACCTCGAAGTCAACATGAGCACGACGGAAGAGCTTTGGTGGCTGGCCTGCCGGACGCCGGAGAACATCGTGGTGAACCTGCCCGATGTCGAGGACTCCTCGCTCGCAGGTTATCGTCGGGCTTGAAGTTGGCGCTGGGGCGCAATGCCTGAGGCCTCCAACGCCCATGCCCTAGCCGGACTTGCGGCGCCGGTTGCGGATGAAGTGGGCAGCGCCGCGCGCAGCCTCGTAGCCGAGGCTGTGCATCCTCACGGCGGCATGGATGACCGGCACCAGCGGATCGCGGCGGCGCAGCGGGATCAGCACGTCGCCGATCGCGAAGCGTTCGCGCCAGATCGGGTCGATCATGGGGTGGCCGGGCGCCGCGGTGGAATCGGCTGACGCAATCGCGGGATCGGCGCAGAGGTGGCGCGTAAGATCCAGCGTCAATTGCGTGCCCGGCGAATATTTCGCGAAGCGCTGGTCGATACCGATCTTGAAGAAGAAGGCGCGGTCCTGGTGGCGCACGACGATGCCGCCCGCGACCGGCGTCTCTCCGGCATGCAGCGTGATGATCTCGCAGCGGCCGGCTTCGGCCATCGCCATTGTCGCGCGGCGGATGAACGCGGCGTCGCCGGCATACTGGCTCAATGCGGTGCCGCGCTTGCCCTTCCAGCCGCCGGCTTCGAGGGTGAGGAAAATCTCGAGCGCGGCTGCGACCTCGCGCGGGCTACGGGCGACGTCGAAGCGCACCGCGCCATGATCGGCGAGGCGATTGCGCTGGCGGCGCAGCTCCTTCAGCTTCTTCGCGCCCACCGCGTCGCGCAGCAATTCATCCGCATCGCGCGTCGCGTCGAGCGCGGCGCGCGCATAGGCGCTCAGCATGCGCGGACGCAAGCCGTCGCGCGCCAGCGCCGCCTCGATCGCGGCCATGGCCGGGCCTTGCAGCGACATGGTGCGCAGGATCAGCGCATGCGCGCCGGAATTGCGCGCCTGCCGCAGCAATTGTGCCGCGGCGTCCTCCGCCGAGTCGCGATCGAGCAACGGCGTGCACAGCGTGCCGTAGGGCTCGGCGCCGACCAGGGCGGGCAGGGGGAGCTTATAGATGCGCTGCATCGGGAACACCGGCAGCAGGCCGATCAGTTGGCCGGCCTCGCTGACGGCGCTGAGCGCGGCGGCGCCGGTGCGGCCGCGCGCGGAGGCATTGACCGCCAATTCCCAGTCGGGCTGGTAGTAACCGTTGGCCTCGACCGCGCGCTCGGCGAGCGCACGCCATTGGCTGACCGGGGCGTCGGATAGCGGCGGCAACGCATGCGCATCCGCGGCATCGCTATCAGATGCACGGTGGAGCATCGCATGGTTAGCAAGTTCGGCCACGTCCCGTTTCCCCGTGCGCGAGGCGTCCCCCGGGTCGGCCTGCGCGCGTCAGCGGCAATGTTAGCTGAAGGAAATGGACAATGCCGTTGAAGCCGTCAGGCAATTTGAGCGGTAATGTTAACGGGGCGTTCAGTATGTGGGAGCGTCTACAGTTACTCACCCGATCAGGAAAAGCCCGTTGCGTGCAACGTTGCCGTCATTCCTATTTCAGAGACTGGTTGGCCAGGAATTTCAGGATCAGATCCGCAATCTCATCGTTCTTCTCGTCGAAAGCGAAGTGGCCCGCGTCGAGTTGATGCACTTCGGCATCCGGAACGTCGCGCTTGTAGGCGTCTCCGCCGGCCGCGATGAACGAAGGATCGTTTTTTCCCCAGGCGACGAGTGTCGGAGGCTTGTGCTCGCGCAACCAGCTTTGCCACGCCGGATACGAAGCGACGTTGGTCCGGTAGTCGTAGAGAAGCGCCGACTGGATCTCGCGCTGCCCCGGTTGTTGCAAATGGGCGTATTCGTCGGTCCAGGTGTCGGGATTGTAGCGTTCCGGATGCGAAGTCCCGAGGGTGTGACGTTGCTCGGTCGCGGCCTGCGACACGAACGCGTCGAAAACTTCGGGATGGGCTTTCGGATCGGTCCAGTACTGCGCGATCACGGCCCATTTGGCGCCCAAACCCTCGCTGTAGGCGTTGGCATTCTGGACGACGAGAGCCTGCACCCGCTGCGGACGCGCCGCCATCACGCGGAAGCCGACCGGACCGCCGTAATCGTGAAGATAGAAGACGCATTTGTCGATTCCGAGCTGATCGAGCAACGCGCTCGTCGTCTGCGCCAGATGATCGAACGTGTAAGCGTACGACGAAGGCGATGGCGCATCGCTGTGACCGAAACCGGGAAAATCCGGCGCGATGAGGTGATACTGTGTCGCCAGCAGAGGAATGAGGGGATCGAACTCGCGTGAGGAGGACGGAAACCCGTGCAACAGAACGATCGTCGGTGCGCCTTTCGGGCCGGCCTCGCGATAAAAGATGCCGACGCCATCGACCGTCACGCGGTGATAGGTCGTGGTTGCCGAAGTCGACGGCAGTGGATGAGCCTGACCGGCATCGGCCGTGATCAGCGCGGCGGCAGCCGCCAAAACAGCTTTTGCTTTCATGCTCACGTTCTTCCTTAGGGGTCTCGGGGCGATAGGTCATTAAATGACCCGATGCCCCCATACCACGATCTTATGGTTGGTAAGTCGATCGGTGATTCCTCAACTATCTCGCGCAGCCGAGACGACCAATATGTCTCTCCTGCATCTTCCAACAAGACGCTTGCCTTCGTAAGCGCATCGCGCAGCATGCGCTCAGCTTCACTAGCATGGGTCATCGGTTGTTCAACAACACTGCGGCGACATATTGGAGATAGTTCCTGGGCGGATTGGAGCCAACGACCTCATCGCCATTGTGCGTTGCACGCCGGTGTCTCGCCTTCGCAGGGACGACAGCGGAGTTAGACGCAAGCCATCGATCTCACCGCGCGGCCGTCGTGCCCACCGGAGCGGAGCTCTCGATCGGCTCGTAATTTTCCGTCAGGCAGTTGTCGTCGGCCTCGGCCTGCCGGCGATCGGAGACCACGCCGTTGTCGATGAAGACGCGATAGGTCTGGGTGCCGAGCGGCTTGCCGATCACCGATGTCAGCTCGGCGCGCACGCAGGCGGTCCAGCCGCGACCGCGCAGATCATGCAGCGGCGCCGAGACCCGCACATGGGTCGGCTGCGAGCCCGCGGTGAACACCGACTCCAGCTTGGCGCCGACCAGTTGCTTGACGTCTGGCGGCGTTTCGAGCGGCGCCATATCGGTGGCTTTGACCTTCAAGATATCCGGCCACACCGCGTGGCTGTCCGCCAGCCCGCAGCCGCTTAGCACCACCGTGGCGCCGGTCAGCAGCGCCGCAATACAAACTCGTCCCTGTCCCATGGAATTTATTTAATGTGCAGCCGCCAAGATTGCGCCCCCCTGATGGGGTTGAATTCGCATCGCCCGGCGCGCTTTGTCGATCAACAAATGCTGATAGACAAGTCATCGTCGGCATGTTGGTGTTGCCGAATGTTTCTGCGGCTTGCGGGGAGAGGTTGACATGAAGAGGTTGACGATTGCGGCCGTCGTTCTGGCAATGATTGCGACCCCGACGCTGGCCCAGGGCCGGCGGGGCGGCGGGGGTGGCGACGACAAGAAGACGGAAACCAAACCCAAGGTCGATGAGAAGGCCTACAAGGCCGCGCTCGATCGCATCCCCGAGCCCAAGGAGAAATACGATCCCTGGGGCGTCACCAAGCCGGCCGCCGATCCCGCCAAGAAGCCGAAATAGGTCCCGATACAGCGTGGCCTCGCACCTCCCGGATCAAGCGTTGAATCCGGCCGCTACGGCGCTTCACATTGACGCGCAGGCATGAACCTTCGCCTGGAGCATCCCGACCAAATCCTGACTCGATCGTCGGGAGGTCGCCATGATCAGCCGCACACTGCTCAGCCTGCTTGTATCAGCCGCGATCCTGCTCGGTGGCTCGCCGGCATCAGCGGAAAGCCGCCTTGCGTTGGTCATCGGGCAATCCGCCTACAAGTCGGTCCCCGCGTTGCCCAATCCGGCCAATGACGTAAAGGCCATATCACAGATGCTGACCGATTCCGGATTTGCCGTGACGTCGGCGTCCGATCTGTCGCAGGACGAGATGCGCGCACGCATCAGCGAGTTCGCCGGCCAGGTCGCCGCGAAGGGAGCCGACACCGTGGCGCTGGTGTTTTATGCCGGCCATGGCCTGCAGATCGACGGCGAGAACTATCTGGTGCCGGTCGATGTCGATCCGAAGCGTGAAGCCGACATCCCGCTCCAGGCGGTCCGCCTCAACGATATCCTGAATACGCTGACCTCGGTGCCGAGCCGGATGCGTATCCTGTTGCTCGATGCCTGCCGCAACAACCCGTTCCCCGAGCTCGGCAAGAGCGCGGGCCACGGGCTCGCCATCATCGACGCCAAGGTCGGGGTACCGGGCACGTTCGTGTCGTACTCGACCTCACCGGGTGCGGAAGCCGAGGACGGCAGCGGCGCCAACAGCCCCTACACGACGGCGTTGCTGGCCTCCGCCAGGGGAAAGGGAATTCCGATCGAGGACACCTTCAAGCGCGTCCGTCTCGCGGTGAACAAGGCGACCGATGGCCGGCAGACGCCGTGGGACTCGTCGTCGCTCACCGAGGATTTCAGCTTCGCTGCCGGCGTGGGGCCGTCGTCCGCGGCGAGCCCGAAGCCTGCCGCGGCCAAACGCACCGCCGAGGAATGGAAGCGCGACTTGCAGGGCATGGCGGTCGAGGCCGCCAACGAGCTGATCGTGGTCGACGGCACCGATGAAGCCTATGCGGCATTCGCCGTGCTCTACGCCGGCACGCCGCGCGGCTTGCAGGCGCGCGACTGGCTCGACCGCCATCGCCGCATGGTGGCGTGGAATGACGCGGTTCTCGTCAACAATGCCGCGGCCTACCGCGCCTTCCTCGCGCAGTATCCCGACAGCGACCTGACCGCGACCGGCAACAAGATGATCGAACGGCTGCGCTACCGTCCCGACGCGATCGCCGCGGCGATCAGCCTGCCTGCGACCAATGTGGCGCTGGCGGCGCCGATCTGTCCCTGCAACAGCGCGCCGCCGCCGCCGCCGCCGCAGCTGCAGAAGGCCGATATCCCCGCGCCGAAGGTCGACATCCCGGCGAAGAAGCGCGTTGATCCCACTCCGCCGAAGCGCGCGGGCAAGCGGCCGCCGCGGTATGTCGATGACGACGATGTCGTCGTGGAGCGCCGTCCGCCGGTCGTGGTCTACGAACCCGCCGGCCCGCCGGTCGGCGTCGGAATTGGCTTCGGCGGCGGGTATGGCGGCCGCTTCGGCGGCGGCGGCTTCCGCAGGGGTGGATACTGACGCGCCGATGGCTTAAATCGTCGCAGATACGCGGTGCGGCGAATAGTCAATGATCGCATCGGCCGGGGGGATGCAATGCGATCAATGTTTCGCCTGCTTGCGGTGCTGCTGCTTTGCGCGACACCGGCCCTGGCCTGGGAGCATTGGGGTGGCGATCGCGGGGGCACGCGCTTCTCGCCGTTGACGCAGATCACGCCTGATAATGTCGGCAGCCTGGTGCGCGCCTGGGAGTTCCGCACCGGCGATCTTGACGTCCGTGCGCCCGAGGTCATGAAGCGCACCAAGTTCGAGACCACGCCGCTGGTCGTCGAGGACAGCCTGATCTTCTGTACGCCGTTCAACGAGGTGGTCGCGCTCGATCCCGGCACGGGAGTGCAGAAGTGGCGCTACGATCCGAAGATCAGCACCGCGCAGCGTCCGGCCAACCGCTATGTCTGCCGCGGCGTCGCCTATTGGGTCGATGATCGTGCGGCGGAAGGCAGTGCCTGCCGGTCGCGGATCTTCACCGGCACCAACGACGTGCGCCTGATCGCGCTCGACGCTAGAACCGGCCAGCCCTGCGCCGACTTCGGCGCCAATGGCGAGGTCAGGATCGACGCCGGAATCAAGCTGGAATGGCCCGGCGAGTTTCAGATCACGTCGGCGCCGGTGATGGGTCGCGGCGTCGTCGTGGTGGGATCGTCGATATCGGACAACCGCCGCGTCGACGCGCCGCTCGGCACGGTGCGCGCCTATGACGCCCGGACCGGGCAGCCGCGCTGGACCTTCGACCCGTTGGTGCATGAGGGGATCAACGCCGGCGGGAGCAATGTCTGGGCGCCGATGTCGGTGGACGAGGAGCGCGGCCTGGTGTTCCTGCCGACGACGTCGCCGAGCCCGGATTTCTGGGGCGGCAAGCGCCCGGGCAACAACGAACATGCCAACTCCGTGGTGGCGCTGCGGATCGCGACTGGCGAACTGGTCTGGGCGTTCCAGACCGTGCATCACGACGTCTGGGATTATGACCTGCCGGCGCAGCCGACGCTGGCGCGGATCGATACCGGCGACGGCATGCGCGATGTCGTGATCCAGCCGACCAAGCAGGGCTTCGTGTTCGTGCTCGACCGCGACACCGGCAAACCGGTCTGGCCGGTCGAGGAGCGCGCGGTGCCGCAGGGCGGCGCGGAGGGTGAGCTGCTGTCGCCGACGCAGCCGTTTCCCAGTCATGTGCCGCCGCTGCTGACGCAGCGCATCTCCGCCGATGATGCGTTCAGCCTGTTGCCTGGATTTGGCGGCGCCTGCAAAAAGCTGCTCGCCGACGCCCGCAATGAGGGCCTGTTCACGCCGCCATCGACGCAGGGAACGGTGGTCTATCCGATGACCGGCGGCGGCGTGAACTGGGGCAGTGCGGCATTCGATCCGGTCAACCAGATCCTCTACGCCAACACCAGCCATGCCGTGCACATGATCAAGCTGATCCCGCGCGAGGAGGCCAAGGGCTTCAGCCCACCGGCCGGCCATGATTTCGGCCGGCAGGAGGGCGGCCCGTTTGCGATGTCGCGGTCGGTTGCGATGTCGCCGCTCGGCTTGCTCTGCAACAAGCCGCCATGGGGAGAGATGGTGGCGGTCGACCTGAAGGCTGGCAAGATACTCTGGCATTCGATGGTCGGCACCAGCGAGGATGTGGCGCCGCTCGGCATCGCGTTCCATTGGGGCACGCCGCTGCTCAGCGGCGTCGCGATCACCGCGGGCGGGCTGGTGTTCACCGGCGCGATGGATGCCTATCTGCGCGCGTTCGATGCCAAATCGGGCCGCGAGCTGTGGCAGGGCCGGTTGCCGGTGCCGGGCATCGCCAATCCGATGACCTATCTCTGGAAGGGCGAGCAATATGTCGCGATCGGCGCCGGCGGCCATTCCGAAGCCGGCACCTCGATCGGCGACAGCGTGGTGGCGTTCCGCCTGCCGCGCCAGGGCGAGGGGGTGTCGCTGTGGTCGCGCCTGATCGACCGTCCGGGCGGGCGCTTTGCCGGCAAGGTGGCCGCGGCCGGTCTTGTGCTGATCGCGCTCGTCGCGCTGCTGTGGCGCTGGCGGCGGAGGCGCCGCGTGAAAGCCGTCTGATGTCGCTTTCTCAATCCGTGCAGCGAAACGACGTGCGGTTTGATCTGTGCGGTGCCATGCTTGCGTTCGGCACGACGTATCGTTTACGACGTCGCAAGCCGAAGCGCCGGGCTTTCCGGCGACCTGTTCATTTACAATTATCGCTCACAGAGATTTTCATGAAGATCACTGCTTCGATCCTGCTCGCCGCCGCGCTCGCGTTCTCGTCGGCGCCCGCCAATGCCGTTGTCCTCGATCTCTCGACCATGACCTGCAAGCAATTCATCGAGAGCGGCGACGATACCATCAAGCTGGTGCTGACCTGGATGGACGGCTGGTACAAGGGCGATTCCGACGAGGCCATCATCGACACCGACGTGTTCGTCGAGAACGCCAAGAAGTTCGGTACCTATTGTGGAAAGAAACCGACCATCAGCATCGTCAATGCGGCCGAAGCCGTTCTGGGAAAATAGTCTTCTTGTTTGAGCATGGTCTTTCGGCAAACCGCTCCACACTTTTCCGGATCATGCTCTAGCCAGGCAGCATCGCGAACGCGCTCGACACCATCGCCACCGGCTTGTTGTCGGTGGCGGACAATAGCGTAACGCGGCCGAAACTCATGGTGCGGCCGAGCCGGACAATGCGCGCGTCCGCGAGCACGTCGGATGCGGTCACCGCGCGCATGAAATGCGTGGTCTGGTCGACCGTGGTCATCGGGCGATAGCCCTTGTTGGCCGCGAGGTTGGCCAGCACCATCGCGGTGTCGGCAAACGCCATCAGCGCCTGGCCGGACACGATGCCGCCGCTGCGGCAGATCCGTTCCGAGAACGGCATGCGCAGCACGGCGCCGGGCTGCCAGTCGGCGGCGTTGCCGGAGGGTGCTGCGAAGTCGAACTGCTCGACCGACAGATTGAGATCCTGCACCCACGGCGCAAAGATCTCGCCGAGCGCGCGCCTGGCCTCGTCGATCCCGAACTCTCCGGCTTGCTGCTCCATGACGTCCTGTTTCCTCTGCTGCTCGCTGTTGCGTGCGCTTAGCCGCGCGTCACATGGACACGCGGCTTCTCGCCGCCATTCCATTTGCCGCCGATTGCCCGCTCGATCTGGGCGGCGAGCTGCAGCAGCAACCCGTCATTGGCCTGCTTCGCGATGACCTGGATGCCGAGCGGCAGGCCGTGCTCGTTGGTTGCCAGCGGCAGCGAGATCGCGGGGATGCCGCAGAGATTGGCGAGCGGCGTGAAAGCGAAGTTGCGCCAGAGATTGCCGAACCAGTCCAGCACCGACGGATTGTCGCTGATCGTCAGATATTCTGATGTGCCGATCTTCGGCGTCGGCAGCGCCGTGATCGGCGTCAGGATGATGTCCCAATCCTCGAAGAACGCGCCGAAGCCGCGCGAGGTCGTGTTGAACACCGCCTGCATGCGCGCGCGGTCGGCAAATGAGGTGTGCCGGCCATGTTCCCAGATGCGGACGTTGATCGGCTCGATCAGCTCCGCGGGCGGCCGCTCGAGCCCGCGCGCGGCGAGCATGTTGTCGATCACGACGGCGAAATTGCTGATGTAGCAGGTGGTCTGTGCCGCGAAGGCTTCATTGTAGTCGAGCGACGGCAGGGCGTAGTCGACCTGATGGCCGAGGCTCTCGAGGAAGCGTCCGACCTTCTCGAGCTCGGCCGCGATATGCGGCGTCGCTCGATAGTCGCCCCATTGATGCGACAGCGCGATCTTGAGCCGGGCGGGATCGCGCGTGATTGTCGTGGTGTAGGGCTCGGGCGGGGTCCAGAACGGCATGAACTCGCCGGGCGCTGGGCCGCGGCAGGCATCGACAAAGGATGCGGTGTCACGCACCGAGCGTGACTGGCAGCCCTGGATCGAGACCAGCCCAGAAAGATCGGACAGATGCGGCGCCAGCGAGAACACGCCGCGCGACACTTTCAGTCCGATATTGCCGTTGACCCCTGCGGGAATGCGGATCGATCCGCCGCCGTCGGTCGCATGCGCGATCGGGACGACGCCGGCGGCGACCATCGCCGCGCTGCCGGCCGACGAGCCGCAGGTGGTGTAGTCGGTGTTCCAGGGATTGCGCGTGACATAGACTGCCGGGTTTTCAGCCGAACTGCAGACCCCGAACTCCGGCGTCGTGGTGCGGCCGATCAGATTGAGGCCGGCCTTGCGCAGTTTCGTGGTCAGGAAGGTGTCGGCGGTGGCGCGGTTGCCGCGCATCATCAGCGAGCCCATTTCCTGCAGCCGACCCTTCAGCGTCGGGCCGAGATCCTTCATCAGAAAGGGCAGGCCGGCGAAGGGACCGTCGAGGTCGGCGCCGTCTTTGGCCGGATCTTCGATTACATCCTGAAACAATTCGACCACGCCGCAGAGCGCGGGATCGACCTTGGCGACAGCGGCGGTCGCCTGGGCGGCCAATTCCCGGGGCGTCAGCTCGCCTGTCCTGACGCGCTCGGCGAGTGCCGTTCCATCGTGCTGCGCCCATTCGTCCCAGCTCATCGCCAAAGTCATGCCGTCGATTCCTTATCTTGATTTGTTCGCACTGTAATTTGAGCGGGGGCCGGGTCAAACCACCCCTCGCGTGTGGCGGCGTTCCCGGCTTGAAAATGCCCCAGTTTTGGGGCCCTATTCACCCTCGTTGGGGATGGGGCCGTTTATGTTCCGCAGACTGGTATTGCTGGGCGGCGTGATTGCGATCGGGCTTGCGCTCGGTGGCTGCACCAAGTGCGGCCCGATTTGGGATGACTGGATGCAATCGCCGAAATCCTGCAAGTCGGACAATCTCTAGGACCTGCTCTTGGACCTGAAAGTTCTTGGGCAGGCGCGCTTGGCGATGCCGTTTTTGCGGTGGTATATCCCCTCACGAAAATGCAAGGGAGCGTCTTCATGAGAGTTTTGATGGCAGTCGCCGTCGCGGCGTTTGTGGCGGCGCCGGCCTATGCGCAGATGCCGCAGATCAACCTGATGCCTGAGGTCAAGAGCAAGACCCAGGAAGAGAAGGATCAGGACGCGGTCGCGCAGAAGGCCTACAAGGACTCGCTCAGCAAGATTCCCGATGCCAAGACATCGTCCGATCCGTGGGGCGCGGTGCGCAGCGATGCGCCCAAGGCGGCGGCCCGTCCCGCCAAGCCGAAGACCAAGACCGGAAGCACCGCGCAAGGCAGCCAGTAGCGCCGGCCTGCGCCGCATCGTTCTCCCGCAGACTCGGATTCTGCCAGCGCCGGCCCTATATTGCGGTGGTCGTCAGGTGGTCCGGAGTTGCGACAATGGTCTTTCGTCCGCGCGATCTCGCCAGCCGAATGGCCGACCGGCGCAAGCCGGATGACGGCTATCTGCGCGTGACCTTCACCCTGCCACGCGACGAGGCCCGATCGCGGGCGCGCGACTTCCTCGACCGCTACCCGAAGGCCGCCTATATGAGCGCCGTCGAGAGCTGGCGCGAACTTCCCGGCGGCGCTATCGAGTTCACGATGCGGCGGCTGGCGAGTGCGGATTAGAGCCATTTCCGTTCGGCGTCAGCGGGCCTGATCCTGCTGGATCTTCTTCAGCTCGCGGTCGATCCGCAGCTGCACGCGGCGAATGGCCAGCAGATTGAGCTTGGCCTCGGTCTTACCCGTGAAGTCCCGTTCGCCGATCTGAAAGCGCCATTTCCAGACGCCGACCGCAACCTGCGTGACGCTGAATTCGATACCCTTGTGGATCATGTTTGAAAGCTCCGCGGGAATCAGGGGCGGGCGCTTGGCTATTTAAACTATAAGTTGTTTCAATATAAAAAGCTCGTCAAACGATATTGTGACGCACCAGGCCCGGTCTGGCTCAACAATCGGTGTCTTCGGTCCAGCCCGGAGGCTCGCAATTCGCGTGCAGTCGTGGCCGAGGTACGTGACTGGGCACTTATCGTGACGAACACCGGTGGAACTCGCGTGTTCCATTGAAGGCTACGCAGTTTTTTCAGGCCTCAGGAGGTGTACCAAGGTAGTAGGTGTCGGCCCCAATCGCGTGTCGTTCAAAGGCGAAGCGGGCGGGTATTCGAATGTTGATTTAAGCGTATGATCTTAAAAAGTAAAATTTGGAATCCCGGAGGCGGTCGGAGGGCTCGGAACTTTGTTCTCGCCCGGAGAACTACGGACGCCGGCGCCCCCCGTCGTTGCGTTGTGCGCTGTATGATATTGGCTTGGGCGTCGGAGCCAGGACTGCAGGATGGAACCGTACGATTCGCGGGAGAAGGTCAAGGTCACAGCGGGTGCGGTGGCGGCCGTCGTGATGACCGCGATGCTGTTTGTGGTGCTGTTCGCAGTCCTGATTGCCCCATAAGGGCCGACGCAGCTTAAAATTCTCGACGCCAATGAGCCGAAGAGATCATCGCATAAGGCGAACTCGGTAGTCCTACTGAGAACGCACCAAGGCACGGTTACGGCTAGCTGAATTCAATAGGATCATCGCCGGGATTCGACTTCGCACGCTGCAGGTTACCTGGGCCGCGACCATGAACAATTGTCGCCGGCCGACAGAATGAAAGAAGCCGCCAAATGAGGCGGCCTTACAGGGGATAAAATGACAGACGCACCGTTCAAGGTAGGCGACCGAGTAAAGAAGCGCTCAGGTTACGAATATCCGGGTTTCATCGTGTCGGTTTTTATAAACCGAGCGGGGGCCGTTCGGTATGTCGTGGAGGCGGACCACTCTGCCTTCTCCGGCATGTTGCACATCTTCAATGGCGACCAGCTTGAACATCGCTAGGCAAACTGGGCCACTGCCAAAAAGCAAACTAGGCCACTAGGGGATAAAACAGGTCAGTACCCGCCGGCCGGTGCTGTCCACTGCTGAGCCATTTACGATGCAGATGGCCCCCGGTCGGCTCACGGGACGTTTCGATCTCACGAAGCGAAGTGAGGCGATCGCGATGATTGAGATGCTCAATGTCATGAAGGCGTTTCTTGAAAACGATGAGGCCGCTGAGCGATATGGCCGCAACCCAGATGAGGAATGAAAAGAGGCCGCCTCAGTTGGCGATCTCGTGCGGATTGATGCCTATATAAGAGGCTATGCATCTATCGGTGCATATAGGGGAACGAAGTCTCGGTATTCTTACTGAGAACATTGCCCTAAGCGACTTAGGACACTCTCAAAATCAACTTAGGACACTTGGGGTTAAATACGGACAGTACCCGCCGGCCGGTACTGGCCGAAATAGGCCACTCGCAGATGCGAAATATGCCACTGTGCTATTTGGGAATAACGCCCGCAGTTGCGACTGCGGGCAAGCGCATTACGAGTTCAAGGCGCTTTAGAACCGAATCCATGGTATCGCCGGGCACAGCGCTATAGACGTTTGGATTTGGTGCATGGAAGATCGAGCATGAGCCGGATACACTTGCGCCGGCCCTGCACCCCACCGGTTAGTCGACATTCAGGTTCGCAGCTCGCCGGGCTGCCAGAAATTGCTTGGCGAGATCGACACTGTTGGCCGTTCCGTCTCTCACCTTGTCGAGGTGGAGCAATGCGGTCTCCTTGCCTAAGGCGATATGATCTTGTTCACCCATGACGCTTCGCGCGAGGTCGTCGCCGATTTCCGTAATCTTTTTCTCCTGAACAAGATCGGTCTTGGCCTTCTTCGTTTCCTTTTCAGCGCCCTCAGCTCGCTTAACCTGGACACCCAATAGTGCGCCCACACCGGCGAAAGCGGCGGCCTCGATCGAGTGAAAAATAAGCAAATACTTGGCCCAGTGGGTTTCGTTATCGAGATTGAACCACAGCACGACTATTCCGACGACCCAGAGACCGATTAGGAGCAGTGCGACGATGGTCTCGAGCGGTCCAAGCGTTTTCGTAAGTGAAGGTTTGTCGCTCATTCTTGCCTCCGCAATTTAGCTCACAACCAATACTTGCATACCATCAAACGCACCTCTACCGCGGCAAGTGAGTGCGTTGCGGATCGCGTTGATTATGGCCAAGGTCTCCCGCACCTCTGAACGGGAGAATCCGCGATGGAAGTAAAATGTCCACAATGCGGTCTAACTGCTGATTGCACTCCTCTCCCATCAGGATGGACGATAATGGGGGGATCGGTCGCAGAGGTTACCCAGCTTTGCCAAATGCCTGATATCGAACACAGGCGGCCAGCCACATGCACTTGGTGGCAAGAGGAGGCCCACGAAATGACGGGCGGCCCATAGGTCCCTAGAGCGGCCTACTTTTTACCGGACGTTCTCTGCCGTGTTCATGCTTGCGTGCGTCGCAGCGCTGGAGCTTGAACAGGTGGTGTTGGAGGAAATCTAGCTGGCGAGGCAATCGTGCGATTTTTGTTAGTCGGGCTTTTCCTTTGCGGATTTGCCACCGCAACCTGTGCAGATGAGTACCGCGCCTGTCAGGAGAAAGATCGCCCGACCATCGGCATGACCGAGGCGCAGGTGGAAGCGACATGCTGGGGTAAGCCAGACAGTACCTATAAGGTCCCCGACGGAAGAACCGGGTGGTCTATCGACAGGGATTCATATTTTTTACTGACGGCAAGCTATCAATCATTTACGAAGGGCATCATCAAACCTACTAGCTAATTCGGCCCTTGTGGCGTTTGCGCCATAATACCGCTGTTTCTGATTCGGGGCAGGTTCGAGGCGGGCGCCGGATGCGGTTCACTCCAGAACCTCGTACTCAAACGCCACGCCCTCCGGGTCGTTCTCCACGAACCATGTCTCTGCGGCGTCCTGGTTGGCGAACACCTTGATGTGCTCTTTGTCGCCAACCTACTTGCTGGTGTTGACATAGATGAAGACTGTCATTGGTCTCTCTTGAGCTTACGTTTGCCTCAATGGTGGTCTTTCCGGTCTGGATTAAACTCGCGAACCTTGTACCGGTTCAGCGCCTGCATGAACCCGATCCGGGCCAGCATGGTCGGCCGGTTGAGCTCTACAGCCAGCATTAGTTCCGAAATTGCGGTCTGCCATTCCTTCGCCGCGGCTTCCGTTTTTGGCAGAGCTGTAATGTAAGTCGCCGCATCATGCAGCGTTACGAGCGCGCGACCTTCGGGCAACTCGATCGGGTCATCGAACCTGCGCTGCCAACCGCGCGCTTTGGCCAAATCTACCGCTCTGCCGCGCCGTCGCCTTGCTCGGCGATTGGAAGAGTTATTGGCGTCAGCGGCGACGGCCGCCGTTCGCTATGCTCGTACCTAGCGGCAAGATCCAAGAGACGTCGGCGGATGAAGGGATCGGCTCGTGCAGCAAGATCGCGCACCAAACTCGCACGCTGCTTCTTAAATTGGTCGTCCAACATGTCTGACACTCCAAACGCTACCGACTGAAAGCCTGGATGATAGCTCAGTAATCGCGTATGGAAAAGCCATCTCAGGCGAAGAGATCCGCCCCAGCCGGCGTAAACTTCACGAAGGTCCCGCTCTCGTGATAATCGAGCCAGCCGCGCTTGATCGCGAATTGCAGGCCAGCCCAGTATTCTGCCGCGGTCGCCTTGTCCCCGAACAACATCTTGCCGTTGATGACCTCGGTGTATATCCGGCCGTCCCGAATCGGCTCGAAGGCGTTGGCGCGTTCCAGCAGCCGGCGCGCGGCTTTCTCCGGGTCAGCATAAGGGCGAGGCTCGGCGTACTTCATCCTCCACCGATACTGTGATTCTGCGCGTGGAGTGAACGGCGGTCACCCGTCAGCTTCTCGACGTAGTCGTCGATCGCGTCGATCAGCGACCGGCCTGGAACGCCGGTCCGGCTCTTGAGGAGCAGGTAGTCGCGCAGCTTCTGCAACTGCTCAAGGTCTGCCTTGACGCGCTCCGCTTCGATGTCCTCGTCGAGCTTGCGCAACTTCTCTTGCTGGTAGGCTCGCGCCGCGGCTCGGTTTTCTGCTTTGGTCATGCCCCATCACAACGACATCGCTGCGGAGATGCAAATTTACAATCGGTCGTGGCGCGGAACTGTGCCGGGCTACCGCGTGTCGTGGGTGTGGAAAACGATCCCGCAATTTCGCTCGGTGACTATAACCATTACGGTCGCGAAGGCGGCGTCGGTTCCTGCTTCGTCGTCTCGTGCGATCGGTTCATGAGTGATCGGATCGTCGAGCCCTCTACTGCAGCGTCGTCCGCACCATTGGCAACGCGTTCAGGCGTGCACTTCGTTGAGGGCGGACTTCCGCATTCTCGCGCCAGCGCCTCCCATCCCACGCACTTCCCAGCCTGATTGCGATAGCCCGGTCCACCCTTGTCACCGCATGCGGACAGAGCTGGTTGGCTGGCCAAAACCAGCACGAAAGCTATTGCTGCTTTCGCCATCATCGCGTGTCTCCGGCCTGCGCGTTAAGTCACTCCGCTGCTGGCGGCTTGCCCTGAAACTGGATGTTGCATTTCTTGGCGATCGACGCCTGCTCGACAGCCACCATCTGTCCCTTCATTTGGGATAGCTCGGCGGCTGTCTGCTTATCGCCACCCACAAAGAACGCCGCTGGCCAGAAGATGACGACCGCGGCCGCGGTCGCAAGGCCATCCTTGGTTCGCTGGCTGTCCTGAGCGCCTGACAGGGTAGCTGCCCGGGTCGATATTGCTTGAGCCTCGAGCGCCAATTGCTGGCAAGTGTATGATTGGTAGGCCACCGGTGAGACATATGCCGGCGCAATATCCGACGCCGCCGACGCACAACCACCGAGCGCGGCGCAAAGCGCCACGACTGCAAAAACACGCATACTGATTCCCCCTGACCCAGCGCAACCCAAGCGCAACTTACGGTGGAGAGCAAGCCGTAGACCTACGGGGCGCCCCGAAAGGGGATGGATTTTTAACGAAGATCAGCGTCTCGGCTGGTTGCCTGCGACTGTCTTCGGTCTAGCTGCCGATCCTTTCGTGGCCGGGAGTCAAGAATATCCGGCAGCGGTGGCAGTTGGGGACGCGGCTCGGGACTTGGCTCGCTGCCCGGATCGTCCTGGACCTTCGCCCGTTGTCTGATTGCGAGGCCAATCAGGCTGACAACTGCCAACACGGCTCCTGCGAGCATCAGCCAGTGCGGTAACTCCAGCCATTCCATCGCGGTCCTGAGAGTGTCCAACCTACCTCTTCTCCTTCAGTCCGATCTGACGACCCGACCGATGTTCCGCAATCGGAGAGCAATCGTCGCCAATCAGCCAGTCGGAAACAGCTTATCCGTGGCTTTGTCCAAATACTTATCGGCGCCCCGCGCGTTCGCCAGATGTCCAACCAGAGCCCCCGAAGGCTTGTAAATGTTGATGCCTCTTAGGTCGTAGAGCTTCTTTCCCTTGAGGTCGAAGATAGCTGAGCCGATAACAATCGCGACGCGAACCCCACTGCTGTTGAAAATATTTCCGTCCATAGGATAGCTATTTCCCCTCCGCCTTCAGCTTGCTCTTCCGCGATTGAATGGCACCGACGGTGCGGTTCATCTTCAGAGCGATCGCTGGCGCTTTCATTCCGGAAGCCAGCAGCTTGCGCAACATATCGTCGTCGGTGAGCGTTCAGGGGCGGCCGGCTGGACGTGGGCCCGTCATTTGCCGTCACTAATCTTCCGGCAGACTTCCGCTACCTTAGCTGTACCGTGACATCCGAACGACCGTCGTCCGACATCCGCCATGCCGCCGCTCCGAAATAGGCGGTGAAGAACAAACCCGTGACAATGAAAAGCGCAAAAGCGAGCCGGCTCATTTGTTCGACTCCGAGGATAACCCCCGGTTTCATTCCAAGCACTTTTCGCTGATTCGGGAAACGCCCAGTCCGATTTCTGTATTGGCACCAAGCCGGTGACAAGCGGGGAGAGCTGATCACTGCTCGCTAGCGGAGGTTGCGTCGCAGGTGCTGACGGCCTTGTGGGTGCATTTTCCGCTCGCCATTGCGCCGACCGAGGAGCAGGCTGCAATACACAACCGAACTGTTGGTCAGGAGCAACGTTCATGAAAAGGTTGTTGCTTGCCGTCGCCGTCATCCAGAGCATGACCGTCGCGGAAACTGTTTTGGCGCAGTCGCTCGACTGTGCCACCGACCGGCCTATCTGCCCGGACGACGGGTCTACGCCGTCTGGAAATTTCCCGGACTGCAGCTGTCCGAAGCCTTCGAGCTGCGGCGATTTTCCCGATTTTAGTTATTCCTGCTCGTTCGATAATTTAAGCTTCGCCTGGTCTTGCGTATGCACCGACAACCGGCAGCCGGCAGGACCGGCTACGCCGACACCTCCGGCTGACAAACCTGATTTTTGCACCAGTATCCCTTGCCCTGGCGGAGGCGTCGCACATGGAGTGCCGGGGACTGGAAGCTTCGTTTGCACCTGCTCCGACGGAACTTCGCCAAAGGGGTCGTCGTCGAGCCGTTTCGATCCGCGTCGTTTAATCGCCGGCATGCCTTTTAAGCCCAATTCGCAGTCGGCACGGCGCATGTTCGAACGATTGACGCGGAACCGGAACACGGCGGACGAGAATGCCGCCGCCTGTCTCGCTAGTCCCTAAAAGATACGCCGCCGGGCTCGAAATACATTGTCCCGGCGGCGACCTTAGTGTTCCGGCAGCACTCGTCAGAGGCGCTGATGGCACGTCGTCAAAACAAACGCGGCCTTGCTGCATTGCCACTCGCCACCGAGCGCATCACTTGAAACGGGACGGGGGGCAGCCAGCGCCAACAGAATGGCGCCGCCGGCCAGCAAATTGATAATTACCAGGGTGCGCGCTTTACGGATCCAGCCCATCATAGCCGTCACTCCTTCTGAGTTGATGGGAGCAGGCTAGGCGGGATTTGTTTCCGGCCTAATTCGTCCGCTCTGGAAAATGGTTTCGCCGCCAGCCAGAGACTCGTCCGTGCGCTGGTGCTGAGCGATCGGGACAAGACAGCGGGCAATCCGGATCCGCACCAGCGGCCTCGCCAAAGCATATGCACCTATCAGTGCATATGGGGAACAGACTCTCCGTTCTCTTACTGAGAACATCGGCCCAACCAATTCAGGACACTGCCAAAATCAAATTAGGCCACTAGGGGTCGAAACAGGCCAGCACCCGGCTGAGCAAGCCAATTTCTTTGAACATGGAAAGAATCGTCTCGTTATGCCCGCCGTGGCAACGCGAGATAATCCGCCAGAAAATCCGGATGATAAAAACAAGAACAAAAATGGAGGCGGCGGAGGCGGCGATGATGGACTTACCGAACTTGCCCTCGACCCCTTGCTGATCGCGCTTTTGAAGAAGATACCAACGTCGGGGGGAGTGGCCCGCTCCGCAGCGTTTACGCTGGTTTCGAACGTTCGCAATGAACGTCTCGCAAATCTACCACGGCGAAATGGACGATCCAGTCGAAATGAAAATCGAGTTGGAAGGTCCGCCCGTAGGAACCGGAACGTCTAAATATGCCTAGTGAAAGAGGCCGCCAACTGAGGCGGCCCCGTTAGCAGGTTTAAGTAATCGGCGGTCTGCCAATTGCACCCAGCATTCCGTTCAGCACGTTGGTCGGAGTGTGGTCCGTGGCGTGCGAAAGGGCATCAAGGGCCTTGCCCGCAAGGTATCCAATAAGCCACTCGATGGGGCCGCCGCCCGACACCCGATCCAGTTCGTTGAAGTTCAATTCGACACTGATTTCGTTGTGCATGCCTCTCTCCTGTTTGTCGGAGGAGGGACAATCCCCGCCAGCCGCGAGGACAGGCATACGCGCGGATCAGGTTGCCTGCCGTGCTATACATCACACAAGCATCACATTTCAAATTAGGCCACTGCCAAATTCAAAATAGGCCAGTTGCGCCGGAAACAGGCCAGTACCCGCCGGCCGGTGCTGGCCGAAATAGGCCACTCCCAGATGCGAAAAAGAGGCCGCCAACTGAGGCGGCCTTACTCTTCCTTGCGCCATGCTCCAAGCAGAAACCTGCGCCGAGGTGGACCGCCAGCCAGCCTTTGGGTGTCGGTCAGATCAACTGCATTTCGCTTCATCCAGAACTTGACCGCCGCGCCAAAGATTAAGAAGGGCGCGACGTAGATGGCGAACACTTCAAGTGCGCGCATCAGCCAACTCCGGTCCAGGTGGACACGGCAACGATCATAGCACCAAGAACAAATCAAAACAGGCCACGGCCATTTTCAAACTAGGCCACTAAGGGTCGAAACAGGCCAGTACCCGCCGGCCGGTGCTGTCCTAATTCGGACACTCTCGTTCATAAACTAGGACACCTCACGTCTACCCCGGAAGGCCTCGACGCACCCAGCCCGCGTCGGGGCCTCTCGTTTGGTGATCCTGACAACACAACGCCGCCCGCTTGAAATGATTGCAGACGGCGTTGGTCCTAGCCCCGGGAAGGTGATTGCAAAATCCCGTAAAGGTTAGTCAGCACAACGGACGCAAAGGTTCATGGCCCAGATGGGTCATGGCGCGGACAAAGTCGGGCGACACTCGCGACGGGGAATTAGGACACCCTGTGGATAGGTCGCACACTGGGGACATCGGTCACTCATTTTTCGGGACGATCCGAACCACAGAATCGGATAGCCCAAGGCGCTTCCGGCGCGCTTCCTCAAAGCGCTTCTTCACCTCCGGCTCGGCGTCCAGTCTGTTTTGAATGAAGAAATCCAGCGCAGCCCGGATCATGTCTCTTTCAGGGGCATTGTAGTGCGCGGCACAAAAATCATTGAGCATGGACTGCCAAGGTTCGCCCAAGCCAAGCCGCGCGCCTTTGGACGGATTTGACACGCCAGCATTGCTCCTTGAGGTACGTTGAGGTACCTTAACGTACCTCACGACGTTGAGCCATGTGATTCGACGGCTGACTTGATGTCGCGCTAAAGAAAAACCGGGCACCCGCAAGGATGCCCGGCTGTAGTGAAAGTGGTGGACTCGGCTGGATTCGAACCAGCGACCAGGAACTTAGTAGGGACCTGCTCTATCCACTGAGCTACGAGTCCGAAAGCCGCCGCAAACGGCCTTCAGCATTCGCCCCGCCCTTCACACGGCGGGGCGAATCGCATTAGAGATAACGTTGTCACAATAGCTGATTTGTTGATTCCGTCCGAATCGGCGGCGCGATTTTTTTGTGAATGTCCACCATCAATCATTGTCTTTCCCGCCTTGAATTATGCGGAAGCTTCGCGTTACCCGCACCGGGCGATTCGGCTCTAATGGCAGCACGGCGTCCAACAAATCCCCAATGCTCCAAACGCGCTCAGCGATGCCCAGCGCGACTGCCGGCGTGGTGCGCAGCGCCTCATGAACGCGGCAGAGGTTATAGTGAGCAACGTACAGGCTGACCGCCGCAGCGTGGTTAGTGAGCTTCTTTGAAAAGCCATTGGTGAGCCGAGCGAACCGCTTCTGCGTCATGCGCAGCGTGAGGTTCTGGCGCTCAACATAGCTGGTCGAGATATGAGCCGGCATGCCGCTCTCTACCTCACGGCTTACTGCTACTACTTCAGCTGGGCTGTAGCGGCGAGCGGCGTCTTTTACAGCCAGGTTCGTTACACTGTAGGTCTTTACGATCACGCCATGATGCGCGCGGCCGGCGAAGGCGTCGCGGATAGCCATCTTGTAGGGGTGAAAGCCATCCGTGCTGATCTCGGGCGCCCCGATCACGCGCTGGCGTAGGTCCTGCACAAACAGGTCCGTATTCTCGCTGTCTCGCTTGCCGGTGCGGTAGCTGATGATGGCCTTAGCGGAGGCCGACATTCCAATGAACGTGTACTGGTCGCCCTTATGGCTGATCTCATGGCGCTGGACGCGCTTTTGCTTCTTGCCGACGTATCCCCAAATCTCGTCAAGCTCCAGCCGACCGCAGCGAATGCCGACCATCATACGGTCGTGCAGTTCCGCGCAGCCGCGGCCGACACGCTCACCAAGGCGCATGATGGTATCGCGGTGAATGCCGGTGATGCGCTCAGTGGCGCGGATGCTCTGGCCTTCGGTGAGGCAGGCGATGATTTGGATCTGTTGGTCGCGAGAAAGTACGTTCACGAAGCTCATCCTTCGGGTTGAAGGGGATGGGCTTCCGGCGACTCTGGAACATGCGCCCGCCAAGGCGTATATTACTCAGAACGGTTGTCGCTTCGGGCTCATCCCCGGAGTGGTGATCGGGGGTCGTTTCCGCGCCAACGGCGACGGCCCCACTAGTTTGATGGTGGAAGCGGTCAGATTCGAACTGACGGGACCCTGCGAGGGGTTTGGACGCCCAAAGGTCCGGCGAGGGGTAAGCTCGCTGCAATAGGCCACTCTGCCACGCTTCCGCACACAAAAACGCCCCGCCAGCCGAAAGGCCGGAGGGGCGTTTGCTTGTGTGTGTCTGAGCAACCATGGAGACCATAAAGCATATGGACCCGGAACTTGCAAGCATGTACTTGCAAATACCTGTAATCCTCCTATTATGCAAGCATTGGAGGAAACAAATATGGATAATGAGCCGACCGGAAAATCCAAGGGTGGGCTAGCTAGGGCCAATTCGCTATCTGGAGATCAGCGCAAAGAGATTGCTCAGGCCGCAGCCAAAGCGCGATGGGCCGGGGATTTGCCTTATGCCATTTATGGCTCATCCGACCGACCCTTGCGGATTGGTAAGCTTGAGGTGCCTTGCTACGTTTTGAGCAATGAGCAACGTGTTCTGACAGATCGCGGCATCATCGCCGCGCTTGGAATGGCTAGAGGCGGGGCCGGTTCCTTCTCCTCTGGTCAGGGCGATAGACTTCAGCGTTTTGTGACTGGAAACGCCTTAAGTCCCTACATTTCCAATGACTTGCTCAATGCGATAAGAAATCCAATTCCCTTTAGGGTGAAGGTGCACGGTGCCGGTATGCGGCGCGCGCTCGGCTATGACGCCGAGGCCCTTCCAGGAATTTGTGAGGCCGTCCTTCAAGCTCGCGCGGATGGCGTGCTGCATCCAAGACAGCTTCACATTGCTGCGGCATGTGAGTTGATTGCTCGCGGCTTGATGCGAGTCGGCATCATTGCTCTAGTTGATGAGGCGACCGGATATCAGAAAGATCGCGCTCGCGATGCGCTGGCGGAAATTCTTGAGCAGTTCATCGCTAAAGAATTGAGGCCTTATATTCGGATGTTTCCGAGTGAGTTTTATGAGAACTTGTTTCGCCTGCGCGGGCTAGAATTTCCGAGAGATAGTGGCAAAAAACCACAATACTTCGGCCATCTGACCAATGACATTGTTTGGGCAAGGCTCGCCCCCGGCGTGTTGGAGGAAATGCGAACAATTGTTCCGAAGAGAGAAAGCGGGAAAGGACGAAAGTACCCTTTCACGCGGCGATTAACGGAAGATACTGGGCACCCAAAGATGCGAGAGCATCTGGCATCAGTTACAACAATTATGAAGCTGAGTGATGAGTACGATGATTTTGAAGTGAAGCTTGATCGCGTGCATCCCCGATTTGATGAGACCCTCGCGCTGCCATTGTTCGATAAAGATGGGGACCCAGTATAAAATGAAAAAGGCCGCCAACTGAGGCGGCCTTACTCCTTCTCCCGCTCCGGATGAAACGAGGCTTTCTCAGCCATCATTTTCTCTATTAGGTCGGCAAGCCCGTCTTGAAGCATCTTGTCGTTGATTTGGGACGCTACCCGCTTATAGCGGATAATCTTCGCGTCAATATCGTCGCACTTCTCGCACATGACATGCCCTGCTTCGTTGCAGGCAGCAGCCAATAGGGCCACCTGTACCGAGTCATGCGTATCCCAGCAGATTGGTTCCTGGCCAACTGGTTAACGGGATTTAGGACACTCCCAAAATCAACTTAGGACACTTGGGGTTAAATACGGACAGCACCCGCCGGCCGGAAAGAACATATTGCGAACACAGAACAAACGTGGTACATCGGTTCCCGGTCAACAACGCGTCCCGCCTGATCCGTTTGTCCCGCTAGCGAATCCCCGCCATAAGGAGCACATCCCATGTCCGCCTCTGCCCTGCGTATCGTCGAAGGATCCTCTATGGACAAGTCCAAGGCGCTCTCAGCCGCGCTCTCCCAGATCGAGCGCCAGTTCGGCAAGGGCTCGGTGATGAAGCTCGGCAAGAACGACCGCTCGATGGATATCGAGACGATATCGTCGGGATCGCTCGGGCTCGATATCGCGCTCGGCGTCGGCGGCCTGCCGAGGGGCCGCGTCGTCGAGATTTACGGACCGGAATCGTCGGGCAAGACCACGCTGGCGCTGCACACGGTAGCCGAAGGCCAGAAGAAGGGCGGCATCTGCGCCTTCATCGACGCCGAACACGCGCTCGACCCGGTCTATGCGCGTAAGCTCGGCGTCAATATCGACGAACTCCTGATCTCGCAGCCCGACACCGGTGAGCAGGCGCTGGAAATCTGCGACACGCTGGTGCGCTCCGGCGCGGTCGACGTGCTGGTGATCGACTCGGTTGCGGCGCTGGTGCCGAAGGCCGAGCTCGAGGGCGAGATGGGCGATGCGCTGCCGGGTCTGCAGGCGCGGTTGATGAGCCAGGCGCTGCGCAAGCTCACCGCCTCGATCAACAAGTCCAATACCATGGTAATCTTCATCAACCAGATCCGCATGAAGATCGGTGTGATGTACGGCTCGCCGGAGACCACCACTGGCGGCAACGCGCTGAAGTTTTATGCCTCCGTTCGTCTCGACATCCGCCGCATCGGCGCGATCAAGGAGCGCGACGAAGTCGTCGGCAACACCACCCGCGTCAAGGTCGTGAAGAACAAGCTGGCGCCGCCCTTCAAGCAGGTCGAGTTCGACATCATGTATGGCGAGGGCGTCTCCAAGATGGGCGAAATCCTCGACCTCGGCGTCAAGGCCGGCATCGTCGAGAAGTCCGGCGCATGGTTCTCCTATGACAGCCAGCGGCTCGGCCAGGGACGCGAGAATTCGAAAGCCTTCCTGAAGGCCAACCCCGACATGACCGCCAAGATCGAAGTTGCGATCCGCCAGAACTCCGGACTGATCGCCGAGCAGATCCTCGCCGGCACGCCCGAGCGCGACGCCGACGGTGAAGAGCCGGTCGCGGAGGAGTAAGCCTCAAGGCTTGCGTGATTTCGCTGGAAGCGGGCGCTGAGGACGTTGAGTTGCCGACGTCGTCGGCGCCCGTTTCGTTTTTGTATGTCTCGGTGTTCCATTGCTTGAGTCAGGCCAATGAAGCGTCTGATCTTGACCAATTCGAATGGTATGAGTCTCAAGCGTTCGGGCATCAGCGATGACTTGATCTCATTGCCCATTATCCTTTTTCGGTTCGTTTGGGGACCGCTTCCTTCTCCAGATAACCTCGCAACCTATCTAGCCGCGCGCTCGGAGAGGCACGGATCGGGTGAACACTGGTCGGACTATGTTGACAGGAGGTCTCATCGCAACAAAGCTCGCAGGAATCTTGGACTGGTTGAGTTCTGTGAGCCGTACGGCGTTATCGAGCTTTGGTTCGAGCGGGAGCCGAATGACCAGTTGCGCCTGATGTGGGTGCTCGATTGTTTTCGATCATGTCCCGAGATCGCCGCGAGGCTCGAACTGCGCCTTGTTGATTTCAATCTGATCACTATGCATCTCAACGGGCCTGAGGAGCCGGAGGACGTACCGATTGTTGACGTCACCGCGGCGGAGCTTCAGATCGCGAGTCTGTGTTGGCAGGCCTATCGGTCGACAACGCCCGAAGCCTGCTTCGACCTGCTGCACCGGGATTTGAGCGCGTTTCCGCTTTTGCGGCCGGCGTTGCTCGACCTGCTCCAGGAGCTTCCCTGGAGCAAAACGGGACTTGCCGCGACGGAAATGCGGCTGCTCGAACTGATCGGAACGGGCTTCATGGGTACCAACATGCTGTTCTATCTTCGCGGCTTCCGTCAGCGCGGCGTATTCGGCGATATGGACATCGGCACGTTGCTGGAGGGACTTGCCCACGGACCGCAGCCGGCAATAACGGGGCTCGATGACGAGCTGCGCGTCATCGATCGCACAAACCAGCGAGACCGGCTCAAGGCCTATCAGCGCAGCCGGCTTTCACTCACCGATTTCGGCAAGACGGTTCTCGCACACGAGACGGATTTTAGCCGCCACAACCCGATCGATCGCTGGTGGGGCGGCACGCACCTCACCAACGACAATCTATGGCGCTGGAATCCGGCGCTGATGAAGCCTTAGCGTTCGGCTCGCAGCCGCTCACCGCTACGCCAGCGCCTTTTCCCGGCTGGCAATCATCTCCCGCAAGGACTCCGTCACGGCGACCGACTGATGCGTCTGCTGGTCAGTCGCGACCCAGACGATCTCGCCTGTCGCGCGAAGATCGTCGGAGCCTCTGGCGAAAATCGCGAGCGCAAGCGTGATCGAGGATCGGCCGATCCGCGCGACCCGCACGCAGACGTCGATCTCCTCGTCGAACCGGATCGGCGCCTTGTATTCAACAACCGACCGCACAGTGTGAAAGTCGATGCCGGTTCTTGCGACCTCACCGAGATAATCGTAGCCGAGCGCGCGGAAATACTCTGTGATCGCCGTGTCGAAATAGGTGAGGTAGTGGGCGTTGAACACCACGGCCTGCGCGTCGACCTCGGAATAGCGGACGCGAAACGGGAAATGAAACCAGAAATCCTGGCGCATGATTGCTCCTGCCACCGGCTTCGTTCGCCCCGTGGTCAACCCGTAGACCGTAGGATGGGTAGAGCGAGGCGAAACCCATCATCTCGCCGCGGGGTCGAAGTTATGGGTTTCGCTGCGCTCTACCCATCCTACGACAGCGGCTTTACTCCGCCGCTTGCGCGTAATCCTCGATCGGAGGGCACGAGCACACCAGATTGCGATCGCCATAGACATTGTCGACGCGGCCGACCGGGCTCCAGTATTTGTCGGATCGTGACACGCCGGCCGGGAAACAGCCCTCGGCGCGTGTGTAGGCGCGATTCCAGGCATCGTCGGCGATGTCATGCACCGTATGGGGCGCGTGGCGCAGCGGTGAGGCCTCGATTTTCCAGCGGCCTTTCTCGACTTCGGCAATCTCGTTGCGGATCGCGATCATGGCGTCGCAGAAGCGATCGATCTCGGCCTTCGACTCCGATTCGGTAGGCTCGATCATCAGCGTGCCCGCGACCGGAAAGCTCATGGTGGGCGCATGGAAGCCGTAATCGATCAGCCGCTTGGCGATGTCGTCGACGGTGACGCCGCTGGTGGTCTTCAGTGCCCGCGGGTCGACGATACATTCATGCGCGACGCGGCCCTTTGCGTTGCGGTACAGCACCGGGAAGTGCGGCTGCAGCCGCACCGCAATGTAGTTCGCGTTCAGGATCGCGATCTCGGTCGCCCGCGTCAGGCCTTCGCCCCCCATCATCAGGATGTAGATGTAGGAGATCGTCAGGATCGACGCCGAGCCGAACGGCGCGGCTGACACCGGCCCGACCGAATGCGGAATTGCGCCGTCGGTGACGGGATGACCAGGCAGATAGGGTGCTAGATGCGCCTTGACGCCGATCGGGCCCATGCCGGGGCCGCCGCCGCCATGCGGGATGCAGAAGGTCTTGTGCAGATTGAGATGGCTGACATCGGCGCCGTAATCGCCGGGCCGGGACAGACCGACCTGCGCATTCATGTTGGCGCCGTCGAGATAGACCTGTCCGCTGTGGGCATGCACGATATCGCAGATCTCGCGGATGTGTTCCTCGAACACGCCATGCGTTGAGGGATAGGTGATCATCACGGCAGCGAGATTGGCCGAATGCTTCTCGGCCTTGGCGCGGAGATCGCCGACATCGACGTCGCCACGCGCGTCGCACGCGACCACCACGACGTCCATGCCGACCATCGCCGCGGAGGCCGGATTGGTGCCGTGCGCGGAGGAGGGGATCAGGCAGACCTTGCGGTGTGGCTCGCCGCGCGCAACATGATAACCACGGATCGCAAGAAGTCCGGCATACTCGCCCTGCGCGCCGGAGTTAGGCTGCAGCGAGATCGCGTCATAGCCGGTGATGTCGCACAGCCACTGCTCCAGCCGCTTGAATAGCGCGTGGTAGCCCTTGGCCTGATCCGCCGGTGCGAACGGATGCAGATTGCCGAATGCCGGCCAGGTCAACGGGATCATTTCCGTGGTCGCGTTGAGTTTCATGGTGCAGGAGCCGAGCGGGATCATCGCGCGGTCGAGCGCCAGGTCGCGATCACTGAGCTTGCGCATGTAGCGCAGCAGCTCGGTCTCGGACCGGTGCGTGTTGAACACGGGATGGGTGAGGAAGGCGCTCGTGCGCTTCAAATTCTTCGGAAGCGCCTCGTGCGCATCGGCCTCGATCTCGGCATAGGCGAGCTTGCCGCCGAACACGCGCCACACGGCCTCGACGGTCTCTGATGTCGCGGTCTCGTCGAGGGCGATGCCGAGCGTGGTCTCGCCGATGCGCAGGTTGATCCGCTCCGCGAGCGCACGGGCGACCAGCTCGTTCTGTCGAGTGCCGGCGTCGACGGTCACGGTGTCGAAGAACGCCTCGCTCGTGGGCGTAAAGCCGAGCTTGCGCAGGCCGGCGGCCAGCACCGTGGCGCGGCGATGCACGCTGCGCGCAATGTGGGTCAGGCCCTCCGGGCCATGATAGACCGCATACATCGAGGCGATCACGGCGAGCAGCACCTGTGCGGTACAGATGTTGGAAGTCGCCTTTTCGCGGCGGATGTGCTGCTCGCGGGTTTGCAGCGCGAGGCGATAGGCAGGTGCGCCCCGTGAATCCACCGACAGGCCGACGATGCGGCCGGGCAGCGAGCGCTTCAGCGTGTCACGCACCGCCATGTAGGCGGCATGCGGACCGCCATAGCCCATCGGCACGCCAAAACGCTGTGCCGAGCCGACCGCGATGTCGGCGCCGAGTTCGCCGGGCGAGGTGATCAGGGTCAGCGCCAGCAGGTCGGCTGCGACGATCGCAAGCGCACCCTTGGCACGCAGCGATGCGATGGCGGGCCGGAGGTCGCGCACCGCACCCGAGGTAGCAGGATATTGCAGCAGGGCACCGAGCACATCGGTGTTGTCGAGATCGGTCAGGGGATCGCCGACGACCAGCGTCCAGCCCAGCGGCTCGGCGCGGGTGCGCATTACCGCAAGCGTCTGGGGATGAACCTCCTTGTCGACGAAGAAGGCGTTCGCCTTCACCTGCGAATGACGCTCGGCAAGCGCCATCGCTTCGGCCGCCGCGGTCGCTTCATCGAGCAGCGAGGCGTTGGCGACGTCGAGCCCGGTGAGATCGCAGATCATGGTCTGGAAGTTGAACAGCGCCTCCAGCCGGCCCTGGCTGATCTCCGGCTGATATGGCGTGTAGGCGGTGTACCACGCCGGATTCTCCAGGATGTTGCGCTGGATCACCGCGGGCAGGATGGTGCCGGAATAACCCTGGCCGATCAGCGAGGTGAACACCTGGTTCTGCGCGGCGAGCGCATCCATATGTGCGAGCGCCTCGGTTTCGCTCAGCGCACGCCCGAGATCGAGCGGGGCCTGCTGCCGGATCGAGGACGGCAGCGTCTCGCTCATCAGCACTTGCAGGCTCGCGGCGCCGACCGTTTCCAGCATCGCGGTGATGTCGCGCGGCGAGGGACCGATGTGGCGGCGGACGAAATCGGTGGCGGCGTCGTTGGTCGGCTTGAAGGGCGCGTTCATGGGATAATCCTTACGCAATGTGCGCGGCGTAGGCGGCCTCGTCCATCAGGCCGCCGAGCTCGCCCTTGTCAGCGATCTTCAGCTTGAAGAACCACGCCTTGCCGCCGGCGTCCGAATTGACCAGCGCAGGCTCGGCCGCGAGCGCCTCGTTGACCTCGAGCACGTCGCCGGTGATCGGCGCGTAGACGTCGGAAGCCGCCTTGACGGATTCGACGACGGCTGCGGCCTCGGCCTTCTTTAGGCTTCGGCCGACCTTGGGCAGTTCGACGAACACGACGTCGCCGAGCTGCGATTGCGCGTAGTCGGTGATGCCGATGGTGGCGACATCGCCCTCGATGTGGAGCCATTCGTGGTCGGACGTGTACAGCGTCGTCATTGTTGTCCTCTAGCGTTTGTAAGTGTTGGGGACGAAGGGCGTGGCGGCGACCTTGAGCGGCAGCCGCTGGCCGCGCACTTCGGCGAATACGGTGGTGCCGACGGCGGAAAGGGAGGTGGGCAGATAGCCCATCGCAACCGGTGCATTGAGGCTTGGGCCGAAGCCGCCTGAGGTCACCTTGCCGATTGGCTCGGCGGAGTCGGCATCGGCAAACAGTGCGGCGCCTTCGCGCACCGGTGCGCGGCCGTCCGGCCTCAAGCCGACGCGGCGGCGGGATGCACCTTGTGCGAACTGCGTGAGGATCGCGTCCGCACCCGGGAAGCCGCCGGCGCGGGCGCCGCCGCTGCGGCGGATTTTTTGCACCGACCATTCCAACGCGCCTTCCACCGGCGTCGTCGTGGTGTCGATGTCGTGGCCATAGAGGCAGAGCCCGGCTTCCAGCCGCAGGCTGTCGCGCGCACCGAGCCCGATCGGCAGCACGTCGGGATTGTCGAGCAGCGCGGTGGCCAGCGCTTCGGCCCTGTCTGATGGAACGGAGATCTCAAAGCCGTCCTCGCCGGTGTAGCCTGAGCGCGAGACGAAGCAGTCGATCTCGCCAACGCGTCGCAGACCGGCGTCCATGAATTTCATCGCACGGACATCTGCACAAAGTTTCGCCAGCGCCGATTCGGCCTTTGGTCCCTGCAGCGCGATCAGCGCGCGGTCGGGCAGCGAAACGATCTCGCAGCTGTCTGAGAGATGCGCGCGGAGGTGCGCTTCGTCCTCTTCCTTGCAGGCGGCATTGACCACCAGGAACAGGTGATCGCCGAAATTCGCCACCATGAGGTCGTCGAGCAGGCCGCCGTCATCGTTGGTGAATTGCGCGTAGCGCTGCCGTCCCGGCGCGATGCCGAGAATGTCCTGCGGCACCAGTCTTTCCAGCGCCAGCGCCGCGTCGGCCACCTTGCCGGATTTCGGTCGCAGCGCGAGCTGGCCCATATGGGAGACGTCGAACAGGCCGGCATGGGAGCGGGTGTACAGATGCTCCTTGAGGACACCCGCCGGATATTGCACGGGCATGTCGTAGCCGGCGAACGGCACCATCCTGGCACCGCGCGCCACATGCAGCGCGTGCAAAGGGGTCTGTTTCAGCGGGGAATTGTCGCTCGCAAGCATCAAAGGGCCCTCGCGGTTCCACCGGGGACCTATTTCCCCTTGAGAAACCTGCAGAAAGCCCCATCTGTCGCTGTGCCTGAGAGTATTATCCCGTCGGCGGACGCATCAAGGTCAAACCCTTACGCGCCTCTTTCCAGATGTCAGACGTCACGCGGTCCGTTTGCCTGAGAGTTTCCGGGGCGGTTGCTCCTTCGGCGCCGGCACAAGGCCAGTCTCTCCCGACGTGACTTAACAACACAACAGTTAGGACAGAAACACGGCCGCGCCAAGGCTGTCAACGAGGCTCTGGCTGCTATCAACGGGCTTTGTGCTGCTGCGGCAAGTCCATGATCCGCCTGCACAGTTTCTGGACACCGTCGTCCACCTTGTCTAAAAGCGTTCGGCCGGAAACTGGCGTTATTTTGCGCCTGATCCGGTCCATTTTCCCGATTGGATGAACATGAGCAGCGTCAGCGACATCAGGTCGACTTTTCTGAACTACTTCGCGGCCAATGGCCACGAGATCGTGGCGTCGTCGCCGCTGGTGCCGCGCAACGACCCGACCTTGATGTTCACGGCGGCCGGCATGGTGCAGTTCAAGAACGTCTTCACCGGCATCGAGAAGCGCCCCTATCAGCGCGCCACGACGTCGCAGAAATGCGTCCGCGCCGGCGGCAAGCACAACGACCTCGACAATGTCGGCTACACCGCGCGCCATCTCACTTTCTTCGAGATGCTCGGCAATTTTTCGTTCGGCGACTACTTCAAGGAGCGGGCGATCGAGCTCGCCTGGAATCTGGTCACCAAGGATTTCGGGCTGAACAAGGACAAGCTGCTCGTCACGATCTACCACGACGACGACGAGGCGGCGCTCTACTGGAAGAAGATCGCCGGCTTCTCCGACGACCGCATCGTCCGCATCGCGACCTCGGACAATTTCTGGGCCGCGGGCGATACCGGTCCCTGCGGTCCGTGCTCGGAGATCTTCATCGACCGCGGCGAGCACATTTGGGGCGGGCCTCCGGGCAGCCCGGAAGAAGACGGCGATCGCTTCCTGGAATTCTGGAATCTCGTCTTCATGCAGTTCGATCAGGTGACGAAGGAAGAGCGCGTGCCGCTGCCGCGCCCCTCGATCGACACCGGCATGGGGCTGGAGCGCATGGCGTGCATCCTGCAGGGCGTCGACAGCGTGTTCGAGACCGATCTGTTCCGCCATTTGATCGATGCCGCTTCATCCGCTCTCGGGCACGGGCCGAACGCGCAGAACGTTGCGTCGTACAGGGTCATTGCGGACCATCTGCGCTCGTCGGCCTTCCTGATCGCCGACGGCGTGCTGCCGTCGAACGAAGGCCGCGGCTATGTGCTGCGCCGGATCATGCGCCGCGCGATGCGCCACGCGCAGCTGCTTGGCGCGCAGGAGCCGCTGATGCACCGCCTCGTCTGGGCGCTGGTCCGCGAGATGGGCCAGGCCTATCCGGATCTGGTGCGTGCGGAGAAGATGATCGAGGAGACGCTGCGGCTGGAAGAGACCCGCTTCCGCAAGACGCTGGTGCGTGGCCTGTCGATCCTCGACGAGAAGAGCGCGACCCTGAAAAAGGGCGACATGTTCGACGGCGATACCGCATTCACGCTGTACGACACCTACGGTTTCCCGCTGGATCTGACGCAGGACGCGCTGAAGTCGCGCGGCATCAGCGTCGACCAGGCGTCGTTCACCGACGCAATGGAGCGGCAGCGTGTGAAGGCGCGCGCTTCCTGGGCAGGCTCTGGAGACGCTGCGACCGAAGCAATCTGGTTTCCGCTGCGCGAGAAGCTCGGCGCGACCGAATTCCTGGGCTACGAGACCGAGACCGCGGAAGGCGCGGTGACCGCGCTGCTCAAAGACGGTGCCGAGGTCGAGGGCCTCGAGGCCGGCGAGACCGGCACGATCGTGCTGAACCAGACGCCGTTCTACGCAGAGTCCGGCGGCCAGGTCGGCGACACCGGTGTGCTGACCGGCGAGGGCGTCAGGTTCCGCGTCACCGAAACGCAGAAGAAGGTCGGCGATCTCTTCGTGCATCTCGGCACCGTGGAGCAGGGGACGGTGAAGGTCGGTACCGCGCTGCAGCTCGTGGTCGATCACGACAGGCGGTCGTCGATCCGGGCGCACCACTCGGCGACTCATCTGTTGCATGAGGCGCTGCGCCAGGTGCTCGGCGATCATATCGCGCAGCGCGGCTCGCTGGTCGCACCCGATCGGCTGCGCTTCGACTTCGTGCATCCGAAGCCGATCACGCCGGAAGAGCTCGCCCGCGTCGAGGATATCGCCAACGACGTCGTGCTTGAGAATGACGAGGTCACCACCCGCATCATGGGCGTCGATGACGCCCGCGAGGCCGGCGCCCGTGCGCTGTTCGGCGAGAAATATGGCGACGAGGTTCGCGTCGTTTCGATGGGCAAGGCTGCCCGCGAGCACGGCCAGAACGCGCTCGGCTGGTCGGTCGAGCTGTGCGGGGGCACCCATGTGCGTCGTACCGGCGACATCGGCCTGATCTCGGTCACCGGTGAGAGCGCGGTGGCCTCGGGCGTACGCCGCATCGAGGCGCTGACCGGCCGCCACGCGCGCAAGCACGCCAACGACATCATTGCATTGGCGAAGACCGCGGCGCAGGAGCTGCGCACCTCGGTCGAGGATGTGCCGGCGCGCATCGCCGCGCTGATGGACGAGCGCAAAAAGCTCGAGCGCGACCTGTCGGATGCGCGCAAGAAGCTCGCGATGGGCGGCGGCAGTGCGTCTGATGGCGCGGCGTCTGATATCCGCGAGGTCGGCAATGTCAAGCTGCTGGCGCGTGCGGTCGAGGGCGTCGAGACCAAGGACCTGAAGAGTCTTGTCGACGACGGCAAGAAGCAGATCGGTTCCGGCGTGGTCGCGATCGTCGGCGTCACCGAGGACGGCAAGGCCGGCATTGTGGTCGGTGTCACCGCCGATCTCACCTCGCGCTTCAACGCGGTCGAGCTGGTGCGCAAGGGCTCCGAAGCGCTCGGCGGCAAGGGTGGCGGCGGCCGTCCCGACATGGCGCAGGCCGGAGGGCCCGATGGGGCCAAGGCCAACGCGGCGCTGTCGGCGATCGAGCAGGCGATGGCTCAGCAAGCATCGGCGGGCGCCTGACGGAGCAATCACAGCGTGGCGACGGTTCCGGGCAAGCCAGCGATCAGCGACCCGGATTTGCGGGACCGTCTCTACGAACTGCTCGAGCACGATCATCTGCCATATTCGGTCGGCTCGCGGTTCGTCCGGCTGATCATTGCCATCATCGTCGTCGACGTGCTGACGGCGATCCTGGCCTCGGTGCCTGACATCGACGCGCAGCTTGGCTCGCTGTTCATCACGATAGAAGTCGCGGCGGTCCTGGCCTTCGCGCTGGAATATGCCGCGCGGATCTGGAGCGTCGTCGGCCACTCGCTGCGCGACGTGACGCCGCTGCGGGCGCGGCTCGAATATACCTTCTCGACCCTCGGCTTGATTGATCTGCTGGCCTTCCTGCCGTCGGCGATTGCGTTGATCGTGGGCGACAAGACTGCGCTCGTGCTGTTCGGCATGCTGCCGTTCCTGAAGCTGGTGCGCTATTCGCCGGCGATGCGTTCGCTGCTGGCGGCGCTGCATGCCGAGCGGCGCACGCTGGTCGGCTGCCTCGTGATCCTGACCGGCGCGGTGCTGCTGTTCGCGTCGTTGCTTTATGCGATCGAGCACAAGGTGCAGCCGGACAAGTTCGGCACCATCCCGCAGGCGATGTGGTGGGCGATCGTGACGCTGGGCACGGTCGGCTATGGCGACGTGGTGCCGGTGACGCTGCTCGGCAAGATGGTCTCGGCGGTCGCGATCGTCGTCGGCTTTGCCATGATCGCGCTTCCGGTTGCGATCATCTCGACGGCATTCGCGGACGAGGTTCGGCGCCGCGATTTCGTCGTGACCTGGGGGATGCTGGCACGGGTGCCGTTGTTTTCCCATCTCGGGGCCGCCGAGATCGCCGACATCATGCGCCTGCTGCGGGCGCAGACCATCGAGTCCGGCGAGGTGCTGGTGCGGCGGGGCGACGCAGCGGCGTCGATGTATTTCATTACCGCCGGCGAGGTTGAGATCGATCTGCCGAGCCAGCGGGTGCGCCTGTCGGACGGCACCTTCTTCGGCGAGATCGCGCTGCTGCGGCGGACCAAGCGCTCCGGCACGGTGACGGCGACGCGCAAAACCAAGCTTTTGGCGCTCGATGCGCAGGATTTCCATGCCCTGATCGAACGCGTCCCGGCGCTCGCCGTGCATGTCAAGCAGACGGCCGAGGCGCGCCTGGCGGAGACGGCGGGCTCAGGCGACGTCGCCGCCGGAGAAATCGCCCAGGCTGCGCCCTCCGAGAGCGACGGCGGCATCCGGGACTAGGATGGCTCAACCCTTGCGCAGGAACACGTAATCCGCCGAGTAGGGCGCGCTCTTCAGCAGGCCCGCCTTGTCGCAGGCGCCGGCGAGCTGGCCGCCTGAGGTATTGATCCGCTGCACGGTGGTGGCGCCTGACAGCACGCCATTGCCGCGGCGGGAGATCACCTCGAGCTTCAGCCAGGCGATATCTGATGTGGTCGCGCCCGGCGCGTTGCCAATGGCGCGGCCGGTCACGGCACTGCCGTCGACATTCTCCCAGTTCGGGCCCGCGTAATGCCGGCCGACCGTCTTGCCCTCGGCGATCAGGGTCGCGATCGGCTCGCGGAACGACCAGGCGAGCTTGCCGTCGGCGACCGCCTTGCACTCATAGACCTGGGCACCCTCGGCGTGGACGGAGAGAACGACGGTCTCGCCGGGAGCGGCGATGGCGTCGGGGAGGGAATCGGCGGCAAGCGCCGCCGACCCGGTCAGCAACGATGCTGCGAGCGTCACACTCTTAAGATAGTTCATGGTCACGCTCACTGTTGCGGTCGGTGTCGGCAGCTTACGCCGCCTTCGTCAGGTTCTCGGCGACCTTGTCGAGGAAGCCGGTGGTGGAGAGCCAGCGCTGGTCGGCGCCGACCAGGAGCGCGAGGTCCTTGGTCATGTAGCCTTCCTCGACGGTATCGACGCAGACCTTCTCGAGCGTGTTCGCGAACTTCGCCAACTCGGCGTTGTTGTCGAGCTTGGCGCGGTGGGCGAGGCCACGGGTCCAGGCGAAGATCGACGCGATCGAGTTGGTCGAGGTCTCCTTGCCCTTCTGGTGCTCGCGGTAATGGCGGGTCACCGTGCCGTGGGCGGCTTCGGCTTCCACCGTCTTGCCGTCGGGGGTCAGCAACACCGAGGTCATCAGGCCGAGCGAGCCGTAGCCCTGCGCAACAGTGTCGGACTGCACGTCGCCGTCATAGTTCTTGCAGGCCCAGACATAGCCGCCGGACCACTTCAGGGCCGAGGCCACCATGTCGTCGATCAGGCGGTGCTCGTAGGTGAGGCCCTTGCCCTCAAAATCCTTCTTGAACTCGCGTTCGTAGACGTCCTGGAAGATGTCCTTGAAGCGGCCGTCATAGACCTTGAGGATGGTGTTCTTGGTCGACAGGTACACCGGATAATTGCGCAGCAGGCCGTAGTTCAGCGAGGCGCGGGCGAAGTCGATGATGGAGTCATCGAGGTTGTACATCTGCATCGCGACGCCGGCGCCGGGCGTCTTGAACACTTCCCGCTCGATCACGGTGCCGTCCTCGCCAACGAACTTCATCGTCAGGACGCCCTTGCCGGGGAACTTGATGTCGGTGGCGCGATACTGGTCGCCATAGGCGTGACGGCCGATGATGATCGGCTTGGACCAGCCGGGAACCAGCCGCGGCACGTTCTTGCAGATGATCGGCTCGCGGAAGATGCAGCCGCCGAGGATGTTGCGGATGGTGCCGTTCGGCGACTTCCACATCTGCTTCAGGCCGAACTCCTTCACCCGGGCTTCGTCGGGGGTGATGGTGGCGCATTTGACGCCGACGCCGACCTTCTTGATGGCTTCGGCGGCGTCGATGGTCACCTGGTCGTTGGTTTCATCGCGGTATTCCATCCCGAGGTCGAAATAGAGCAGTTCGACATCGAGGAACGGGTTGATCAGTTTGTCCTTGATGTACTGCCAGATGATCCGGGTCATCTCGTCGCCATCGAGTTCGACGACGGGATTGGATACCTTGATTTTTGCCATGACGGAGAGGCCCTCTTGGGAACGGCACGCTTTTGACGGCGGGGTGGAATATCCCCGCGCTATAGCACCGCCCGGGGGCGGGCGGAAGCGGAGCGGTTATGCAGTTTCAGCCCATCTTTTCACCGAGAGCCGCCATTCTGATTGGATCAGAATGACCGCTCCCGGTCCCTCGTTTTGACTGGTTTTCTTCACGCGAACCGGTGCCCACTTCGCTTGAAAACCCTCTAAAATGGGACCTGCGTCGCCGTCCCCGCCACGACGTACCAGGTCACGAACAGCCCCGCGATCAGGGCGCCGGGCAGGCTCGAGCCGGTCCGCCGCCAGGTAAAGGTCGCGATCACGGCCACGATCGCCAGCAGCGGCACGAACTGGATGGCGACGATGGTCGAGAGCGGCACGAAGCCGGGGTCCGGGATCGGGTTGAACAGTTTTCCGGTCAGCCACAGCGTGCCGTATTGCAGCACCAGCAGCACGATGAAGCCGAGCGTCAGCGCCAGGATATTGGTGAGATAGAGTGCAGCACGCGGGGCGCCCAGGGTCGAGAAATTCCGGTGCAGCACGTGCAGCGCCACGACGAAAAATGCCGTGAATGGAATCAGATAGATTAGGAAGATGAGGAATTGCTTCGCGCTCATCAACTTCAGCGCGATGATCCAGAACCGGAAGTCGATCTTGAAGGTGAGGTCGGCAAGCCACAGCGCGGCGTAACCGACTGCGACCGAGGCGACCGCGATGATGACGGACTGCCCGATCAGGCCAGCCCGGCTGGCACGTTTCGGGGCGAACCGCATCAAAGCGAGCGTGATCAGGCCGTTGATCACAGCCCAGACCAGGATCTGGTTGGTGATGCCCTGCGGTAGGAACGCCGACGGCGTCACGAAGCTGCCGCCGAGCGCAAAGGCCGGGTAATAGGTCAGCGCCGGGAGGAAGGCGGACAGGATCAACGCCGCGGTCCAGCGCCGGCCGGCTGCCGCCTCATGCGGCGGCATGGTGCCGTCGGCAATAACAGGCAGCCGCAGCCGCGAGAACATCGGCGCTTCCAGCAGCCCGTCGAACATGCCGATCACCAGCGCCACGAAGCCGATCAGCGCAATCAATGTGCCGATCTCCTTGCGGAACCAGATCTGGTCGTCGACCGGGCGCGGGGTGCCGCCCTTCAGCGTCCGGGCGAACCAGTCGAGGCTGTAGCCAATCGCCTCATGCGAGATGTGTTCGGCCGGATGGGTCATCGCAGGCGTGTAAAGCACCCGGGCGGTGCCGGCGGCCGGATCGCCGTAGACCTTGCCGGGTTCGACCGCGCCCTTTGTGCCGAACAGCTCCCAGAGTTTTGGGCTCTGGGTGACGTCGCGGGCAAGGTCGACTCCCCACATCAGGGTGGAGAATTCTTCGTATTGGGCGAACACCAGGGCGACGTTGCGCGGCCAGCTCGGTGTGCCCTCGGCGGCGAACGGCTTGCCGGTCGAGGAGCCTTCCAGCACCATCGACTTGTAGTCGTTGGGCATGGCGGCGGCTGCCGCGAGCACGGTCCAGCCGCCCATCGAATGGCCCTCGAGCCCGATATTGTCCTTGTCGACGATCTCGAGGCTGCGGAGATAGGCGAGGCCGTCAGGGCCGCCGAACCCGTTGGCAAAGGATGGCGGGTCGCTGTAGCCGTGGCCGGTCTGGTCGAGGGCTAGCACGACGTAGCCGCGGCGGGCGAACTCGATGGCAAAGCCGTCCTGGGTCTCGCGCGAATTGATGTAGCCGTGGACCGCGAGGATGCCCGGCACCGGAATCTGCGGCGTCGCATTCGGTGGGATGTAGAGCAGGGCGCTCATGGTGTTACCCTTGGCGCCCTTGAACCTGATGTCCTGGATTTTGATGCCACCCGCGGTCTGGGTGACGAAGGCGAGCAGTCCGCCCGCCACGATCAGGACGATTCCAAGAATCGCCAATGTCCATCTGCCCCGCACTTTCGCTTCCCCCTGCACTTTTCGCCGTTAAACCGGCGTCTGAAGCTTGGCTTTACAGCTTCGCTTTGATTGTGGTTGATACCCTATCCGAAGGCGAAGCGCGCGCAAGGTGCAGCCCGGTGCCAGCGTCGCTGAGATTCCGATTGAGGATTCGCAAACGCTGCTAACCCTGTTATCTCCCTGGAGAAAATGGTTGTGGGGAAAACCCGTCGCGGGCCGAACCCAAGCCTGTTTTTGGGGCCCTGCATGAGATCTTGAATCGGCGTCTTCGGAAACTGATTCAGAATCTTCAGACGTTGAATCAGAAAGTGAAGTGAGATGTCCGGCACCGACAAGACCAAGGCAGGGCACGACCTTGCCGGTCCCGTCGTCATCCTGGTCGAGCCGCAGCTCGGCGAGAACATCGGCATGGCCGCGCGCGCCATGGGTAACTTCGCGCTGAGCCGGCTGCGTATCGTCAAGCCGCGCGACGGCTGGCCGAATGTTGCCGCCCAACGCGCCGCCGCCGGCGCCGACCACATCCTCGATACCGTCGAGCTGTTCGACACCGTCGAGCAGGCGATCGCCGATCTCACATTGGTGTTCGCGACCACCGCCCGTGCCCATGACCAGGCCAAGCCGGTGGTCGGGCCGGAAGGCGCGGCCCGCGAGATCGTCGGTCATGTCGCCACCGGCGGTGGGGCCGGCATCCTGTTCGGGCGGGAGCGCTCGGGGCTGACCAACGAGGAGGTCGCGCTCGCCAACCGCATCATCACCTTTCCGGTCAACCCGGGCTTCGCCTCGCTCAACCTCGCGCAGGCGGTGCTGTTGATGGGCTACGAATGGTTCAAGCTCTCGACCACGGGCGCGCTGCCCTTCGCGATGCCCGAGCGGTCCGAACCGGCCTCCCAGCACCAGATGCAGGCGTTCTTCGACAACCTCGTCGCCGAGCTCGATAAGGTCGAGTTCCTGCGCCCGGCGGAGAAGCGCGACACCATGCTGGTGAACCTGCGCAACATCTTCACCCGGATGGACCCGACCAAGCAGGACATGCACACCCTTCATGGAGTCGTGATGGCGATCGCCGAGGGCCGGAAGGGCCCGGCCAAGGGCGGCGTGCTCGACGGCGCCCAGGCCACCCGGCTGCGGGCGCTGCTCGCCGAACAGGGGCAGGGCGGCGCCGCGGCCGACAACAGCAGCACCGTCCGCGGGCTGGCGCGGCTGCTCCGCCGCAACCCGACCGATGCCGAGCGGATCCTGTGGCAGGCGCTGACCAAGGACCGCCGCTTCGCCGGCCTGTTCAAGCGCCAGACCCCGGTCGGCCGCCACATCCCCGATTTCGTCTCCTTTGTGCACCGGCTCGCAATCGAACTGGTCAACCCCGATGAGAGCGATGCGATCGGGGCCGACCGCGCCGGACGCAAGGCGTGGCTGGAGGCGCGCGACTACAGGGTGGTCGACATGCAGTCGGCTGACGTGGAGCACGATCTTGCGGGTGAACTGGCGCGGCTGGAGGCGGGGCTTCAGCAAGGGCGGTGAGCTTTCACGGTCGTTCTCCGCTTTTGCCAGGACGACGCTGGAGATGGTTCTCAATTCACGATCAAACATCGCGGTGTCATCACGCGCGCATGCGGGTGAGCCAGTATTCCAGAGACGGCAGTGCTTGAGCCGATGGGCCGCGGCGTACTGGGTCGCCCGGTCCATGTGCGCAATTGCGCACAGGCCGGGCGATGACAGCTGTGAATGAGGACGCAACTTCGCCATCTCGCGACACGATTTGTCCGAGTTTTGCATCTCGTTCCGCCCTCAAAGCAGGGCGCAGGGAATGCCGGGTACACGCTGTACCCGCGGTCTCGTGCGCAAAAGTGTAGAAAATGGCGCACACGAGCATACAGGTTCAGCGGAGGCACTCCGGCATTCCCTGCGCGATGGCTTTGCGGCTTATACGTGCTCCCCGGCGAGACCGGGCTTTGTTGTCACCGCCCCTGCAAAAACGCTTTCGCGCACTTCGCAAGGAGACACCGACCACTGGGGCGTCAGGTCCACACGACTTCACCGTCCGCTTTGGCACGTTCGTCTCGTGTGCCGCAGCGGCCACCGCATCTCACGGCAACGTTCGTGACGATCGCGAGCGCCCCTCAATCGGGTGAGACGCGATATCTATACCACTGAGTTGCACTTCTGATAAAGAGAAATATTTTTAGCGCGGTGGATTGACAGGTTTTGCTGAGTTGCCCGTCGGGTCGGTTTGTCGCAAATATGTTCAAGGCGCGTGCAGAGTAATGTGTAATCCATGGATTACACAACATTGCATGGCGGCGACAAGCGAACCCGGAGCAGGGACATTCGGAAGGCCAGGGAAATCGCAGAGGCATTGGAGGACTGAGGGATGAAAATCAGCAAGCTAAAGAAGTTCGATGCCGCCGAGCACCTTCGCACACCGGAGGCACGCGCGGAGTATCTGAACATTGTTCTCACCGATGGTGATCCCGCCGAAGTCCGTGACGCCCTCAATCTCGTCGCCCGCGCGCAGGACATGAGCGAGGTCACCAAGGCTGCCGGCGTGACCAGAGAGGGGCTTTACAAGACACTCGGCGAGAACGGCAACCCGGAGTTTGCTACCGTCCTGCGGATCATCGGAGCCATGGGAATGCGGCTTACGGCAAAACCGGCCAGAGCCAAGCCGAAGAAGAAAGCTGTAGCGTGATGGCACTGTCCATTAGTCGACCTGATGATCGCTTTCGCCCCTCCACCTGAGTACGCCACAAAATGCGTTCCGCCCGCATCGTTTGCACGCTCCTTGCAGCGTTGGGTCTATTGCTTGGTGTATCCACCGCTTTTGCGGAATTTCTGCCGGGTACACCTTGCCCCGACGGCTATACCTGCTTCTCAGTCATACCGCGCGACGGGATGTGTCAGCATCCCGACGTGGTTCTCGACGAAGAGATGAAAGTCACTCGCTTCGATGGCGATCAGTTCTCCCAGGAACGAGAACGCGCCTGCATCATGCAGACGGCGGGAGCAGTCGTTCGAAGCGGTGCAGGGCTTCACTTGAAGTTCGACAATGCCAAATCCAGATTGATCAAAGACAAGGCCGACTGCGAACGAAACCCGGACACGTGCGAACTCTATTCGCTATACGACTATTTCCCGAAAGGCAGATTGTTCCTGGTCCATGATCAGGGTTATGAGAGCGGTGCATGGTTCTTAATCAGCCAGCGGGATGGCCGCAGACAACGGATTGTCGCGCCACTGGGGTATTCACCCAACAAACGATGGTTAGCCGCAGTCAACGCGACCGATGGCCCGGGCGACAATGGCTTCGATATCGTGCCGGCGGACTTCAACCCGAATGAAGCCGCCATCCATTACAGACCCACGGCCTACGAACTATGGGAGTTCGTCCGTTGGGATGGCGATAATCGCCTCTTGCTGAATGTGACGGTTCACGATGATAGCAGTCCGGCGCTCGCTACGCGGCCTGCCGAAGTGTCTTTGGTTAACGGCAAGTGGGTTCTGAACAAGTGGTCGCCACGCTAGTCCATTGTTACAAGTCAGGTCCGCTTTGGGTTATAAGCCGCCGTTGACGACCAAGCGGAGGATCACACCTTCGAAATACCACGTCGATCACCGGTCCCAGCGTCTCGTAACGTTCGCCGGAAAAGCGCACCAGTTGGTGGGTGCGCACTCATGCGGCGTGAACAGGAAGCCCGCGGCCAGTCATTCGGCTGTCATCGCCGGTCTGTGATAAACTCGCAAGGCCGCAACATCGAGGCGGGATAGTTCATGGCCTATTTTGCGATCATCTCGACCTGGGTCGGCATTGCCGCCTGCATCCTGCAATCGGCGGTGTTCTCCGGACTCAATCTCGCGGTCTTCAGCCTCAGCCTGTTGCGGCTTCAGATCGAAGCCGATGGCGGCAACAAGAACGCGGCCAGCGTGCTCGAACTGCGCAGGAGCGCCAATCAGATCCTGGCGACCATCATCTGGGGCAATGTCACCACCAATGTGCTGCTGACATTGCTGTCGGACTCGGTGCTCGCCGGGGTCGGCGCGTTCGTGTTCTCGGCCGTTGCCATCACCTTGCTTGGCGAGATTTTCCCCCAAGCCTATTTCTCGCGCAATGCGCTGGCGATGACCGCGCGGTTTCTGCCGTTCTTAAATTTCTACCGCGTCGTGCTGTTTCCGTTGGCGAAGCCCACCGCCATGGCGCTCGATTGGTGGCTGGGGGCCGAAGGCATCATCTATCTGCGCGAACAAGGTCTCAGGCAGATGATCGCCCGGCACGTTGTCGACGGCGGTGACATCAGCAGAGTGGAGGCGACCGGCGCCCAGAATTTTCTTGACCTCGACGACATCTCGGTGTGCGAGGAGGGCGAGGTCATTCATGCCGACAGCATTTTGAGCCTGCCGCTGGCCAACCAGCGCTGCGTGTTGCCGAAGTTCGACCGCGTTCCCGACGATCCGTTCCTGCGCCGCGTCGATGCCTCAGGGATGAAATGGGTGATCGTGACCGATCTTGCCGGCGAACCGGTGTTCGTGCTCGATGCGCATCATTTCCTGCGCGATGCGCTGTTCAACCAGCTCGAGAGCGACCCGACCGCCTATTGGCATCGCCCGATCATCGTCCGCGACCCGAAGGCGCGGCTGGGCGACGTGATCGGGCTGATGAAGGTGGTGCCGGAAACGCCGGGCGACGATGTGATCGAGCACGATCTGATCCTGGTCTGGAGCGGCGAGAGGCGCATCATCACCGGCTCCGATCTGCTCGGCCGTCTCTTGCGCGGTATCGCCACGGTGGAGAAGCGGACGGCGGCGTAGATCGCCACGCGATCTCCGCGATTGATCACTTCCGTGCCTGTGTCCAAAGCGCCACCGGCTGCTCGAGCCCGCGGATGGTCTGCGGGGGCCGGGCCGTCAGGGGACCAAACACCGCTTCTGCACTGTCGAGTTCGGCTCTCGCCTGGTTCACGAGATCGTCGCTTGCCACCAGCGCGCAGTCGAGCACGCGGGTCAAGGCTTCGAGCCGACTTGCGACGTTCACGGTCGAACCGATCACTGCAAACTCGAGACAGGTCAGCCCGATGTCGGCGAGGACGACCGACCCATAATGCAAACCAAAACTGACGCGGATCGGAGTCTCGCCCGCCGTCTTGCGCCGGGCATTCCATCCATCCGCGGCCACCATCATCGCCTGCGCACAGCGTAGCGCGTTGATGGCGTCAGCCTTTCCGACGAATGGCGTGCCGAAGGTCGCCATCAACCCGTCGCCGAGATATTTGTCCAGCGTACCGCTATGACGAAAAACCTCCTGCTCCATCAGCCCATGGAATTCGCGCAAGGTGCGCACGACCTCGTCCGGCGTGCGCGCGTCGGCAAAGGCGGTGAAGCCGACGATGTCGACGAACAGCACTGCGACGTTTTGCGTGCGCACTTGCTTCAGTGGCTCGTCATGCCCCGACAGTTCCTCGACCACGTTCGGCGAGAAGTAGCGCGCAAGATTGCCGCGTTGGCGCTCCACCGCAGCATGGCTGATCAGGAGATCGTTGCTGCGGCGCACCGCCACGGCGAGCGTCACCGCGACGATCATGAACACGACAATCTCCTGAATGCGCTCGCCGAACACGATCGAGTTGGGCGAGATCAGTTGCAGCAGTCTGTGATCGCTGCCGATCGCCGCTGCGACGCGGGCGGTCAGCGACGGATCGCGATCGGGCTGCCACCACACCCAGGCAATCCCGATGATCCAGAGGGCGGAGGTCCACGTTCCGACCGCGATGACCGTGCGCCAGGAATAGGCAAGCGTTGCGCCCGACAGCAGCACGAAAAAATAGATGAAGTTGCCGAAATGGAGTTGCATCGCCGCCGGCCAGTGCCCCGAGCCGAAGGGATTGGGCCCCACGATGACGAACGTCAGCAGCGCGAGATCACAGAACAGCAGCGCAAGCTCCTGCCTTGACACGCCGACCCGCCCGACCCTGGTCTGGGCCCAGCCGATCAGCGCGAACAGGCCGAGCAGCGCCACATAATATAGCTGTTCCCATGCCGGGTTGATAATCGGCAACAGGCAGGCGATGACGGCGAGCGCGACATAACGCGTCCGCACCGCCAGCTGCAGGCCCTCCTGTTTCGCCGCTGTGAGCGCGGCCTGCGCAAACTGAACGGTGTCAGTTTCGGTGTCGCGCCGACTGCGCGCGCGCCGCAACGCGGCGGGAAAGTCGAGGCGCTCGACAAGCGTGGTCACGGGCGGTCTCCTCGAGAGGACGGGTGCAGCACAGTAACGGACATCGGCTGCCGCAACCAACGATCAGTCTCGTGATGCATGAGTTTGAGGTCATCACCTCGGACCGAGGACTTCGCCCTACTCGCTAGAATGGAGGTCCGCCATACACCCGGCAGCCGCAACAACCCGGCACGGGAAAAGATTGAGCGCGTGGCCTATCCGTCCCGTCGTCCTGGCGAAAGCCAGGACCCATAGCCACCGAATTTGATCGTGAGCGGGATCGTTGCGCCGGCGCAGTGCGGCAACAGGCGGCTGGGGTAATGGGTCCTGGCTTTCGCCACGACCACGCTGAATGTGTGCCGCTTGTGAATCATGTATTCACATTCTCTCGGAAGCGGACCTCTGTCAGTACACCCCTAAACGGCCACGAGTTGCTCGGTGGGGCCAGCCGTCCGTTTCGGCTTCTTCACCTTCGACGGCGCGAACAGATTGCCCGCGGCGAGGCCCGCGGTGTCGGCCACACATGGATCGCACGACACCATCGCGGCGACGATGGCGCCGTCGATCAGCAATGCGAGCTGATGGGCGAGACTTGCGGGCTCGACCGCGCCCATTTCAGCGGCGAGTTTTTCGATGTGCGCCAGCACCACCTTCTTGTGCTTCAGGGCGATGTTGCGGAACTGCTTCTGGTCCTTGTCGTGCTCGGCGACCGCGTTGATGAAGGGGCAGCCGTAGAAGCGGTCCTCGGCAAACCAGATCTTCAGCGCGGGGAATATCCGCGTCAGCTTGGTCTGCGGATCGCCGCCGCCGGCTTCGATCGCACCGATGAACCATTCGCGCCACTGCTTGCCTTCGTTCTCAAGCACCGCGTGGACGAGGTTGGTCTTCGATCCGAACAGTTTGTAGAGCGTGGTCTTCGCGGTTCCCGCTTCGTCGATGATCGCGTCGATCCCGGTGGCGTTGATGCCGTTCTTGCAGAACAGGTGCGTCGCCGCGTTCAGCAAACGCCCGCGCGCGGATTCATCGTCGCCGGCGGCGAACGCCGCAGCAGGTTTTTTCTTCGCAGCTGATTTGGCCATGCGCGGCAGTAAATCGGACCGCGGCGCAATCATCAAGTCGCATCTTCACGCGACCGGTCATGCGCGCAAAATAATCGCTCCCTGGCGGCAGATGCATTTCGTTTGGGCAGCGGCGTCCTGATCAATCCATGGGCATGACAGGCTAAGCGCCTGCGCCGGTTCGGCTTTTGATTTGGCCAAAGTCTGGCCAGGTCTGGCACGCCTTATGCAGGATACAGACCGTTCGGTATCCTTACCTATTCCACCGCTCCAGGGAGAAAACTGATGACTGCTGTCGCTCAAAAAACGGTACTGACCGGCTGCCTCGCGCCGATCGACAAGGACGGGCTGGAACAGCTCATTGCCAACGGCAAGGCCAACCCGAAGGTCATCAAGACCTTGAAGTGCAAGACGGTGGCCGAGGGCCGGTTCCGCCATTCCAACTACATCCGCAACCTCGCGCCCTACATCGTCGACGAGCCGCCGGGTCTGCTCGGCGACGACACCGCGCCCAATCCGTCGGAAGCCTCGCTTGCCGCGCTCGGCTCCTGCCTTGCGGTCGGCCTGCACGCCAACGCCGTGCACCGCGGCTGGACCGTCAACAAGCTCGAGCTGCAGCTCGAAGGCGATCTCAACATCACCGCGGTGTGGGGTACCGGCGACGTCAGCGAGAAGCCGGTCGGCTTCACCGACGTCCGCGTCAAGGTCGACATGGAATGCGAAGGCATCTCCCAGGAAGAGGTCGATGCGCTGGTGCAGCACGTGAAGAAGTGGTCGCCGGTCGCCAACACCTTCACCCGTCCGGTCAATCTCGAGGTCAGCGCGTAAAGCCCAGATCGACAGCAATCAAAGGTGCGGAGACGAACGATGGGTTCATTGGCTTTATCGCGGGTCGACATGGCAGATCCCGCACCGACCATTGCCGACGAGGTCGCCCGGTTGGCCCGTCAGGAGCTGGCACCGCTTGCATCCGCAATCGATGCCGGCTCCGTTTATCCCGGTGAATTCCTGCGGCGGCTCGGCGAAGTCGGCGCCTGGGCCAGCCACGTCCCGCAGGAAGGGCCGGCCGATCTGCGCTGCGCCATCCAGTCGATGGCAGCACTCGGGGAGATCTGCGGCGCCACCGCCTTCATGGCGTGGTGCCAGAACACACTGGTCTGGTACGCCGCGAACTCCACCAACATGAAGCTTGCCGCGCGCTTCGGCGACAGCTTTTCGAGCGGTCGCGTGCTCGGCGGCACCGGGCTGTCGAACCCGATGAAGAGCTTCTTCGGCATCGAGCGGCTGAAGCTGAAGGGCCGCAAGGTCGAGGGCGGCTACGTCGTCCGCGGCGCGCTGCCCTGGGTGTCGAACCTCGGGCCCGATCATTACTTCGGCACCATCTTCGAGCGCGAGGATGAGGACGGCGGCACCGTGATGTTCCTCGCCGACTGCTCCGATCCCGCCATCACGCTAACGCCTTGCAAACCGTTCCTGGCGATGGACGGCACCGGCACCTATGGCGTCCAGTTCCGCGACGTGTTCGTGCCTGACGAGTTGATCCTGGCCGAGACCGCCGCACCGTTCGTCAAGAAGATCCGCGCCGGCTTCATCCTGCTGCAGGCAGGCATGGGCCTCGGCCTGATGAAGGATTGCATCAACATCATGGACGAAGTCCATGCGCCGCTCGGCCACGTCAATCGCTATCTGCCGCAACAGCCCACCCAATTCCGCGAGCTCTATGCCGAGTTCGAGAAGGAGGCGATGACGCTGGCGCGCGATCCCTACAATGAAGACGACAGCTATTGGCGGCGCGTCGTCGCGCTGCGCTTGCGGATCGGCGATGCCAGCGTCGCGGTCGCGCATGCGGCGATGCTCCATTGCGGCGCGCGCGGCTATCTCAAGAGCCACCGCGCGCAGCGAAGGCTGCGCGAGGCCTATTTCGTCGCCATCGTTACACCCGCCACCAAGCAGCTGCGCAAGATGCTGGCGGACGGGTGAAAGAAGTTCGGGACCACCAAGACTGCAACCACAAACAGGAGAGGCTGCCATGACGGACGTTCTGATCACCGCCGGTGAACTTGCCGAGCTCATCACGAAAGAACCCTGTGTCGTGATCGACACAAGGGATCCGGAAGCCTATGCGGCGGGGCACCTGCCCAATGCCGTCAATGTGCGCGACGTCTTCACCTTTCTCGCAACCTCGACGCCGGAAGGCATGCACGAGCTGAAGACCAAGTTCGCCAATGCGTTCGGCGCGGCCGGTCTGTCCGGCAAGGAGACCGCTGTCATTTACGAGCAGTCGATGAATTCGGGCTTCGGCCAGTCCTGCCGCGGCTACTATCTGCTCACCATGCTGGGCTATCCCAAAGTGAAGGTGCTGCATGGCGGCTACGACGCCTGGAAGGCCGCGGACCTCCCGACGACAACAGACGTTCCGGTGCCGATCAAGGCGTCGTTCTCGATCGTCCCCGAGGCCGGCGACATCCTGATCGACGCCAAGGCGATGCTGGCGGCGCTCGACAAGCCCGGCGTCGCGATCCTCGACGTGCGCGACGTCGACGAATGGATCGGCGACAGCTCATCGCCCTATGGCAAGGATTTCTGCCCGCGCAAGGGCCGCATCCCGGGCGCCGTCTGGCTCGAATGGTACCGCATGATGAAGCCAACCGGCGAGGGCCCGCGCTTCAAGTCCAAGGACGAGATCCTGGCGGAATGCGCCACCGTCGGCATCTCGCAGTCGACGCCGGTCTATCTCTATTGCTTCAAGGGCGCGCGTGCCTCGAACACGTTCCTCGCGCTGAAGAACGCCGGCGTGAAGGACGTACGGATGTATTTCGGCTCCTGGAATGAATGGTCGCGCGACCCCTCGCTGCCGATCGAGGAAGGCTTGCCGACCGCTGCTCTCGAAACAAGCAAGGCGGCATAGAACCTGCATGTTTTTCACCGTCCGGCGGCGCAAAACGCGGCCGGGCGGTGATCAATTTGCCGGATCGCAGGGTTCACTGCGGCCCGGTGCGACAATGAGGCGCAGCATGTCCACCTTCGACGATCCCTTCGATGCCGACCGCGCGCTCACGCGATCGGGCTGCGCCTGCGGCCTGCATCGTTCCGCTGCCGAGCACGATCACGCCGAGCGTGCGCTGCGTTGCGAGCCGGTCAAGAGCGAGGAGAAGCGTTACGAAGGCGTCGTCGCCTCGGCGGTGATGCGGGCGGTGTTTCCGCAGGACGCCGCACGCCGTGCGTTCCTGAAATCGGTCGGTGCCTCGACCGCGCTCGCCGCGCTGTCGCAGTTCTTTCCGCTCAAGACGGCGACCGAGGCGTTTGCCGAAGCCGGCACGCCGGAGAAGAAGGACCTCAAGGTCGGCTTCATTCCGATCACCTGCGCGACGCCGATCATCATGGCAGCACCGCTCGGCTTCTATGCCAAGCAGGGTTTGAACGTCGAGGTGGTGAAGACCGCCGGCTGGGCCGTGATCCGCGACAAGACCATCAACAAGGAATACGACGCCGCGCACATGCTGGCCCCGATGCCGATCGCGATCTCGCTCGGCCTTGGAGCCACTGCGATCCCGTTCACGGTGCCCGCGATTGAGAACATCAACGGGCAGGGCATTACGCTGGCGATGAAGCACAAGGACCGGCGCGATCCGAAGGACTGGAAGGGCATGAAGTTCGCCATTCCGTTCGACTACTCGATGCACAATTATTTGCTGCGCTATTATCTCGCCGAACACGGGCTCGATCCTGACGTCGACGTGCAGCTCCGCTCGGTGCCGCCGCCGGAAATGGTCGCCAATCTGCGCGCCGACAATATCGACGGCTTCCTCGCGCCCGACAACATCTGCCAGCGCGCGATCTATGACGGGGTCGGCTTCCTGCACATCCTGTCCAAGGAGATCTGGGACGGCCATCCCTGCTGCAGCTTTGCCGCGAGCCGGGAATTCATCACCACGGCGCCGAATTCGTTCGCCGCGCTGACCCGCGCGATCGTGGATGCGACCGGCTATGCGTCCAAGGCCGAGAACCGCAAGCAGATCGCGGAGGCGATCGCGCCGGCCAATTACATCAACGCGCCGGTGACGGTGCTGGAACAGGTGCTGACCGGCACCTACGCCGACGGGCTCGGTGGTGTGAAGACCGATCCAAAACGCGTCGATTTCGATCCGTTCCCCTGGCAGTCCTTTGCGGTGTGGATGCTGACGCAGATGAAGCGCTGGGGCCAGATCAAGGGCGATGTCGACTACAAGGCAGTGGCCGAGCAGGTCTATCTCGCCACCGACACCAAGAAGGTGATGGCCGAGATGGGACTGTCACCGCCGGCGACCTCGTACAAGTCGTTCTCGGTGATGGGCAAGACTTTTGATCCGGAGAAGCCCGACGACTATCTCGCGGGCTTCAAGATCAGGAAGTCGTCGTGAGGGAAAAGGCTTTCTCCGCGATGTCGTCCCGGCGAAGGCCGGGACCCATAACCACGGCCGTTAGCGATTGCGTACGGCGTCTCCCCGCGTGCCCCATCGAGGGTGCACGGCGTATGGGTCCCGGCCTTCGCCGGGACGACGCGGGGAGGGAATTCGCGCAATGACCCTCTCCCTCCGCCTCCGCGCCGCAATCGTCTCCATCGCCCTGCTCGCCGTCTTCCTCGGCGCCTGGCATCTTGCGACCCGCGGCACTGGCGCTACGGCCAATATGAGTCCCGAGTATGCAAAGCTGATGGGGCTGACGGCAACGCAGGGCAAGTCGGCGATGCCGGGACCGGTGGATGTTGGCGCAAAGCTGTGGGAGCATTTGAAGCGGCCGTTCTACGACAACGGGCCGAACGACAAGGGGCTCGGCATCCAGCTTGCTTACTCGATGGGACGCGTCGCGCTCGGCTATTTCATTGCCGTGGTCGTCGCGATCCCGCTCGGATTTCTGATCGGCATGTCGCCCCTGATCAGCAAGGCGCTCGACCCGTTCATCCAGATATTGAAGCCGATCTCGCCGCTGGCCTGGATGCCGCTTGCGCTCTACACCATCAAGGACTCCTCGATCTCGGCGATCTTCGTCATCTTCATCTGCTCGGTGTGGCCGATGCTGCTGAACACCGCGTTCGGCGTCGCCAGCGTGCGCAAGGAGTGGATCAACGTCGCGCGCACGCTCGAGGTCGGCACCGTCAGGCGCGCCTTCACCGTGATCCTGCCGGCAGCGGCGCCGACGATCCTCACCGGCATGCGGATCTCGATCGGGATTGCCTGGCTCGTGATCGTCGCGGCCGAGATGCTGGTCGGCGGCACCGGCATCGGCTACTTCGTCTGGAACGAATGGAATAATCTCTCGATCACCAACGTCATCATCGCGATCCTCTTGATCGGTATCGTCGGCATGCTGCTCGACCAGGTCCTTGCGCGGTTCACGCGCATGGTGACGTTTCCGGAGTAGCGATGACCGACAAGTTCATTTCAATCGAAGCCATCGCGCGGCGCTATCCGGCGGCCAATGGCGGCACCACGACAGTGTTCGAGAACCTCTGGCTGTCGATGGCGCGCGGCGAGTTCGGCTGCGTGATCGGGCATTCCGGCTGCGGTAAGACCACGGTGCTCAACATCCTCGCCGGGCTCGACGAGCCAAGCGAGGGCACTGTCATCGTCGACGGGCAGGGCATCGAGGGCACCAGCCTCGATCGTGCCGTGATCTTCCAGAGCCACGCGCTGTTGCCGTGGCGCACGGTGCTCGGCAACGTCGCCTATGCCGTCGGCTCGAAATGGCGCAAATGGGATCGCGCGCGGGTGAAAGCGTACGCGCAGAAGTTCATCGATCTTGTCGGCCTCACCGGCTCGGAGCACAAGCACCCGTCGGAACTATCGGGCGGCATGAAGCAACGCGTCGGCATTGCGCGCGCGCTGTCGATCACGCCGAAGATCATGCTGATGGACGAGCCGTTCTCGGCGCTGGATGCGCTCACGCGAGGGACGCTGCAGGACGAGGTGCGGCGGATTTGTCTGGAAACCGGCCAGACCACCTTCATGATCACCCACGACGTCGATGAGGCGATCTTCCTCGCCGACAAGATCTTCCTGATGACCAACGGTCCCGGCGCGGTGCTGGCGGAGATCGTCGAGAACCCGCTGCCCAAGGAGCGCGGCCGCATCGATCTGCATCGCCACCCCTATTACTACGCGCTGCGAAATCATATCGTCGATTTCCTCGTCAGCCGCAGCAAGAGCTTTGCGACCGACGTGACCGATCACGACCCGCGCCACGTTCCCACCGTGCGGCCGGGGCTGCCGGAACTGACGATTGCGTCGGGGGCCGAGCATTCAACACAGGCGTCATGGCCGGGCTTGTCCCGGCCATCCACGTCTAGCTGAGCTAACCAAAAACGTGGATGCCCGGGACAAGCCCGGGCATGACGAAGAGAGGAGACAATGACATGAAACGCGAAGACCTCACCGAAAAGCTGCTCGACATCAAGCGCGAGAAGGGCTGGAGCTGGAAGCACATCTGCGAGCAGATCGGCGGCTATTCCGAAGTGCTGATCACAGGCGCCATCCTCGGCCAGATGAAGCTGACGAAACCGCAGGCCGCCAATGCGCAGGAGCTGTTCGGTCTGTCGAAATCCGAGACCGCGATGCTCAACGAGGTGCCGATGCGCGGCACCGGCACGCCGATGCCGCCGACCGATCCTTTGATCTATCGCTTCTACGAAATGGTGATGGTCAACAGCCCGGCGTGGAAGGCGCTGATCGAGGAAGAGTTCGGCGACGGCATCATGTCGGCGATCGACTTCGACATGACGATGGAGCGCGTCGCCAATCCCAAGGGCGATCGCGTCAAGATCACGATGTCGGGCAAATTCCTTCCCTTCAAATATTACGGCGCGAGCGGCAACGTGCCGGAATATGGTTTCAAGGAAGAGTGAGTTTTTCCGACGTCATTCCGGACGGCGCGCAGCGACGATCCGGAATCTCGAGATTCCGGGTTCGTGCTTCGCACGCCCCGGAATGACGTCGGGACGCGGGCTACCTGAACGCTTCACGCACCTCCTTCACCGGCGCCATGTCGCGGACAAAGGTGAAGGCACCGCGATCCTTCATCTCGCGGGCACTGCGCAGGAACGCCGCCAGTGCGTGACGCTCCATCGCGCCACCGACGCTGATGCGCTTGACGCCGGCGGCGGACAGCTGATCGACCGTCAAGGTCGGGTCGGCAAAGCCCATCACCAGGTTGAACGGCTTGTCGATCGACGACACCACCGTGCGGATGGTGCCGAGGTCGTACAGACCGGGCGAATACAACACGTCGGCACCGGCGGCTTCAAAGGCCTGCAATCGCTTGATGGTATCATCGAGATCCTTACGTCCCCACAGAAAATTCTCCGCCCGCGCCGTCAGCATGAACGGGAACGGCAACGCGCGCGCGGCCTCGACCGCCGCCTGAACCCGCTCGACCGCGAGCGAGAAATCGTAGATCGGATGCTGCGGATTGCCGGTCGAATCCTCGATCGAGCCGCCGACGGCGCCGGCTTCTGCCGCGCGCGCGATCGCCTTCGCCGCCGTCTTCGGATCATCAGCGCCGCAATTCTCCAGATCGGCGTTGACCGGCAGGTCGGTGGCATCAGCGATCACCCGGCAATTCTCGATGATGGCGTCGAGGCTGACGCTCGCGCGGCCCAGCGTGTTCGCGAGTCCGAGGCTGGTAGTCGCGAGTGCCTCGAAGCTCATGGCAGCGAGCAGCTTGGCGGTTCCGGCATCCCATGGATTGGGAATAATGAAAGCGCCGGGACGCTTATGCAACTCGCGAAACCGTGCCGCCTTGTCTGCCTGGGTGCGCATGTGAAGCTCCTGTGTGTCTCGGATTCGTGCGCGTGAGCGATAGGGTGGTTTCATCCATCAGACAAATTTGTTATTCCTCTCGATACCATCAGCTTTATGCATGAGGTCCGGGATGGACAGCGACGCGCTCAATACGTTCCTGGTCGTGCACCGGCGCGGCGGCATCTCGAACGCCGCGAAGGCGCTGCACCGCTCGCAGCCGGCGATCTCGCGACGGATCGCGCTGCTGGAGCAGGAGCTCGGCGTGCCCTTGTTCGAGCGGATCACGGGCAAGACCAGGCTGAGCGACGCGGGGCGGGTGATGGTGCCCTATGCCGAACGCGCAGTGGCGGCGGCGCAGGACGCCGAAAACGCGGTGCGGGCACTGTCGCGCGACAATTCCGGGCCGGTTGCGCTTGCAGTGACGGGGACGCTCGCCGGAGCGCAGCTCTCCAGGGTGCTGAAGCGCTTTGCGCGCCAGTATCCCGATGTGCAACTGACGCTGCGCACCGCGACCAGCGGCGAGGTCAGCGACCTGATCCGGCGCGGCGAGGCGACGATCGGCCTCCGCTACAGCAGCGTTGGTTCACGCGATCTGGATTGCGAAAGGCTGTTTGCCGAGCCGCTTCAGGTGGTCTGCGCGCCGGATCATCCGCAGGCCGGGCGCCGTGTCGGCAAGCTTGCCGATCTGCGGGCAGAGCGTTGGATTGCCTTTCCGGAGGTACCGGGACGCCGCGAGATCGCGGCTTCGCATGTGTTTGCGCTGTTCCTGACGCAGGGTATGGGTGAGGTTGACTGGACGCCGGTCGACAGCCTCACCGCGCAGAAACGTCTTGTCGAAGCCGGGCTCGGGATCGCGCTGCTGGCGCAGAGCCATGCGGCGGAGGAAATCCGCTCGTCCGCCATCGCGACGATTCGCGTCGGCGATCTGACCGCCAGTCACGATGTCGTCGCGGTGACACGGCGCGGCGGTTTCCTGAGCGCAGCGTCGCGCCGCCTGCTTGAGGTCATTCGTCGTGAATTTTCAAAGACGCGAATGGCGAAATAACGAATCGAATGCCGCTATTCGCCATTCGCTACACCCCATTCGCCAGGCGTTACGCCCCCGCCTTGACCTGGGCCACGGCCTGGGCGAGCAGCTCGTCCATCTTGGCGCGGATCTCGCGTTCGGTGACGGCCTGGCCCTTGGCGGTGAGATCCTTCAGCACCTTGTGCAGGACGTCATTGTCGCCGGCTTCCTCGAAGTCGGCAGCGACCACGTCCTTGGCGTAGGCGTTGGCGGCATCGCCTGACATGCCGAGCTTTCCGGCGGCCCACAGGCCAAGCAGCTTGTTGCGGCGGGCTTCAGCCTTGAATTTCAGCTCCTCGTCGAGGGCGAATTTCTTCTCGAAACCTTCCTCGCGCTTGTCGAATGTGGTCATGGGCTGAAGTTCCGATTCCCTGCTGAAAAGAGGGCCGCCGCGCCGTTGCGGCAGCCCCGATGCCTGCCTAGATAGGGGGCAAGAATCGGCAACACAACGAGCCGTTAAGCCGCAGGCAAAACACACGGAATCGGCCCTTTACGATAGGGCGCGGATAAGTGCCCCCCATGAGGCCGTATCGATTGTGCTCGATGGGCCAATCGGATAGGTTGCCTGAAGGCTTGGTTCTTGTTCTGTTTCCGGTTGGAGTATCAGGTTCCAGGCCTCCGCGGCAGCTCCGTCGTGGGTCGCAACCCAAAGTCATCCGGAGCACCCAGATTCATGGATTTCAACAAAACACGGTACATCCCAATGAGCCGTCGACGCCGCATTTACGAAGGCAAGGCCAAGGTGCTTTACGAAGGTCCGGAGCCGGGAACCCTGATCCAGCACTTCAAGGACGATGCGACCGCGTTCAACAAGCAGAAACACCAGGTGATCGAGGGCAAGGGCGTCCTCAACAACCGGATTTCGGAGTACCTGTTTCAGCACCTCAACGACATCGGGGTGCCCACCCACTTCATCCGCCGCCTCAACATGCGCGAGCAGCTGATTCGCGAGGTCGAGATCGTGCCGCTCGAGGTGGTGGTGCGGAACGTCGCCGCCGGATCGCTGTCGCAGCGCCTCGGCATCGAGGAAGGCACCCAGCTGCCGCGCTCGATCATCGAGTTCTATTACAAGAACGACCAGCTCAACGACCCCATGGTGTCGGAAGAGCACATCACCGCGTTCGGCTGGGCCACGCCGCAGGAAATCGACGACATCATGGCGCTCGCCATCCGCGTCAACGACTTCCTGACCGGATTGTTCTTGGGCATCGGCATCCGCCTCGTCGACTTCAAGATGGAATGCGGTCGCCTGTTCGAGAACGAGATGATGCGGATCATCGTCGCCGACGAGATCTCGCCGGACTCCTGCCGTCTGTGGGATATCAAGTCGAACGAGAAGCTCGACAAGGACCGTTTCCGCAGGGATCTCGGTGGGCTTCTTGAAGCCTATACCGAAGTGGCGAAGCGGCTCGGCATTCTCATGGAAAACGAGCGGCCGGCCGGCACCGGCCCGGTGCTGGTGAAGAGCTAGAGCATGATCCCGAAAAGTGGGAACCGGTTTTCGGGAACAGATCATGCTCAAGCTTTAGGAGAGCTGACGTGAAGGCACGTGTGACCGTTACATTGAAGTCGGGCATCCTCGATCCGCAAGGCAAGGCGATCGAGGGTGCGCTCAAATCGCTCGGCGTCGATGGCGTCGCCAGCGTCCGCCAGGGCAAGGTGTTCGACATCGAACTAGCTGACACCGACAAGGCCAAGGCGGAAGCCGCGCTGAAGGCGGCCGCCGATAAGCTCCTGGCGAATACCGTGATCGAGAATTACCGGGTGGAAGTTCTGAGCTGATCGAGCGAGCCAAATGATAACAGCCGCTCCCGCTTTTCCCGGCAGCAACCGCGCTTCCGTCCGATCATTGTTGCTTGCCCTGCTGGCGGCTGCCGGTATCGGCGGTGCTTCGGCTCAATCGCTACCGGCGCCACCGTCCGCGACGCAGTCGCCGCCGGTTGCGGTTAAGGGGTGGCGTTACGAACGCCGCGGCGCCGACATGCACATTTTCCACTGCGAACAAGCGAACTGCAGTGCGGGTTCGAAGGTCAGCTATCGGTTGTATGCCGCCGACAATCCGATGACCTTGCAGCAGTTCCGCGAGAGCCAGGACCAGATCGTCAAGGCGTTGCAGCAGCGGACGCCAGGGCAGCGGATCACCATTCTCGGCGTTGATGGTGACAAGGGCACGGCGGCGCCGCGAATGTTTCGGGCCAGGCGCCTGACGGTGACGCCCGACGGTGCCAGCGAGTATCAGGTCAATGGCCTGCTGTTCGGCAAGCAAGCCTCCGCCAGCCTGATCAGTTCGGCGCACGACGAGAAGGCCAGCAACGACAATTACGCAAAATTCATGCTTGTTCTAGCGCCCAAGATCCGGTGATCCCATGAAATCAGCCGTCCTCGTTTTCCCCGGCATCAATCGCGAGCGCGACATGGCACGCGCATTGAAGCTTGCTTCCGGCAACGAGACCGCGATGGTCTGGCACGCCGACACCGCGCTGCCCAAAGGCACCGATCTCGTGGTGGTGCCCGGCGGCTTCTCCTATGGCGACTATCTGCGCTGCGGCGCGATCGCAGCGCGGGCGCCTGTGATGGACGCGGTGCGCGACCACGCGGCCAAAGGCGGCCTCGTGCTCGGCGTCTGCAACGGCTTCCAGATCCTGTGCGAGTCCGGCCTCTTGCCCGGTGTTCTCATGCGCAATGCGCAGCTCAAGTTCGTTTGCCGCGACGTGCACATGAAGGTCGAGCGCTCCGACACGCCATTCACCCGCGGCTATAATGCCGGCCAGGTGATTCGTGTGCCGGTCGCCCATGGCGAGGGCAATTACGAGGCGGATGAGGAAACGCTGAAGCGTCTCGAAGGCGACGGGCGCGTGCTCTATCGCTATTGCTCGGCCGATGGCGTGGTCGACGAGAGCTCCAACTTCAACGGTGCCGCGCATTCGATCGCCGGCATCGTCAACGAGCGCGGCAACGTGCTCGGCATGATGCCGCATCCGGAAAATCACGTCGAAGAGATCATGGGCTGCACCGACGGCCGTGGTCTGTTCGCGGGTCTTGTCCAGCACCTGGAAAAGGCGGCCTGAGGACCATTGCGTTTTCGAGGCTGCACCCGGCGCCAACGAGTTCGCGCCGGATCTGCTGCAGCCACTCGTCGGGCGCGACGTCGCGAAATACCGGACGCTGCTGGCGGACGACCAGAAGTAGCTCTCCTGATACAGACGACCCTTGCCCGCCTTGAACCTGCCGGGTTCTGTCCGACACCAACCCCACGTTGCTGCTTTGCGCTTTCACGAACTCTTCACGCTGAGACAGCCGGCCTAACAACCGGGGATTGTCTTGGCGCATTTGACGCGATATCACGGAAACGATTTGAAATGATCGGTTCGCATCGCTGGAATTCGCTATGCCCGTCGCATTGGTCGTTCTGCTGCTCGACATCTCGCTGATCTATCACGCATCGCGCACCGGGCGCCTGCAGCCCTGGGCCTTCATCATCTTGATGGTGCCGCTGATCGGCGCGCTCGCCTACATCGTGGTCGAGCTGGTTCCGGAATGGTGGGGCGGGCCGGGCGCCGCGCAGGCACGCAAGCGCGTCGCCAATCGGCTCGACCCGGAGAAGCAGTATCGCGACCTCTCCGACCGGCTCGCGACGTCGGATACGATCGCCAACCGAGCGGCGCTTGCCGCCGAGTGCCAGACGATCGGCCGCTTCGACGAGGCCGAGCATCATTACGACCATATCATGCGGCTGCCGCTGGGCGACGTTCCTGGCTATGCGCTCGCCAAGGCGCAGGCCCAGTTCGACCGCAAGCGCGCCGCCGACGCGCTGGCGATGCTCGATGCCTTGCGCGAGCGCTGGCCGGATTTCGAATCGGCCGAAGGGCATCTGCTCTATGCCCGCGCGCTCGCCGAAATCGGCCGAGTCGACGAAGCACTGGAGGAATATCACGCGGTTTCGCAGTATTTTCCCGGCGCGGAGGCTCGCGTCCGCTACGGCCTGTTGCTGCAACTGGTCGGCCGGACCGCCGAGGCGCGAATGGTGTTCAACGAGTTGCTGATCCAGATGCGGCGCGCGCCCAGATATCTGAGGAACGCCCAGGCCGAATGGCTTTCGATCGCCGAGAAGCAGTTGTCGACTTGAGCGGCGCTAGCGCGCTGGTTCGAACCTAGCGTGGGTAGGGTCCGAAAAGCCGGATCGTCCGGGCGTTACGCATCCGCCTGCACCGCCGGCTTCCGCTTCATCCTCTTGATGGTGCCGGAGAAGGTGAACAGCATCCGCGCGCCGGAACGCAGCGTGCCGCGCAGGAAGATCAGCGAACCGCCGGCGCGCGTCACCTCACCGTCGCATTCGATAAGTTCGCCCTGGCGGGCGGCGTCGAGGAATTCGCACGAGAACCCCACCGTGACGCCGGATCCCTGCAGCTCGGAGGAGGCGAGGGCGAACAGGCAGTAGTCCGCGAACGTCATGAAGCAGCCGCCATGGACGTTGCCGGAGCCGTTGAGGTGCTTGTTCTCGACCCGGAACGCGCAGCGCACGCGGCCGTTCTCGTCCAGGCGGTGGTAGAACGGCCCGGAATGGGTCTCGAAATTGTCGCGCGTCCAGGTGCGCCAGCCGGCGAATTCGCCCTCGGTTTCGACATGGAGGCGGGACGCCTCGAGGAATGCGGTTTTGGACAGGTCGTTCACGAAAATGGGCCTTCCATGCGGGGTTTCGGTCCTTAAATCCGATCCATCCGCATAGTGCAAATCCCGTACCCTGGAGCCCGCTGGCGCAAAGCTCTGGACAGGGCGGAAATGCCGCCTAAAAGGCCTTTTCGCTCCCGTTCGATCTACCTAAAAGGGACCCATGAACGCGTCCAAGAACGAGCCCATGATCACCCCCGAACTGGTCGCCGCCCACGGGCTGAAGCCGGACGAGTATGAGCGCATCCTGAAATTGATCGGGCGGGTCCCGACCTTCACGGAGCTCGGGATCTTCTCGGCGATGTGGAACGAGCACTGCTCGTACAAGTCCTCGCGCATCCATCTGAAGGGGCTGCCGACCAAGGCGCCCTGGGTGATCCAGGGCCCGGGCGAGAATGCCGGAGTGATCGATATCGGCGACGGCCAGGCGGTGGTCTTCAAGATGGAGAGCCACAACCATCCGAGCTACATCGAGCCCTATCAGGGCGCGACCACCGGCGTCGGCGGCATCCTGCGCGACGTCTTCACCATGGGCGCGCGGCCGATCGCCTGCCTCAACGCGCTGAGCTTTGGCGCGCCGGAGCATCCCAAGACCCGGCATCTGGTGTCCGGCGTGGTGGCGGGCGTTGGCGGCTACGGCAATTCCTTCGGCGTCCCGACGGTCGGCGGCCAGGTGCGCTTCCACACCCGCTATGACGGCAACATCCTGGTCAATGCGATGGCGGTGGGCCTCGCCGACACCGACAAGATCTTCTATGCGGCGGCGTCGGGCGTGAATATGCCGATCGTCTATCTCGGCTCCAAGACTGGCCGCGACGGCATCCATGGCGCCTCGATGGCCTCGGCCGAATTCGACGATGCCTCCGAGGAGAAGCGTCCGACCGTGCAGGTCGGCGACCCCTTCGCCGAGAAGCTGCTGCTGGAAGCCTGTCTCGAGATCATGGCCGCCGATTGCGTGGTCGCGATCCAGGACATGGGCGCCGCGGGCCTGACCTGCTCGGCGGTCGAGATGGGTGCCAAGGGCGACCTCGGCGTCGACCTCGACCTCGACGCGGTGCCGACCCGCGAGACCGGCATGAGCGCCTACGAGATGATGCTCTCGGAGAGCCAGGAGCGCATGCTCATGGTGCTCAAGCCCGAGAAGGAGAAAGAGGCCGAGGCGATCTTCCGCAAATGGGGCCTCGATTTCGCCATCGTCGGCTACACCACGCCGACCAAGCGCTTCGTCGTCAAGCATGGCGGCGACGTCATGGCCGACCTGCCGATCAAGGAGCTAGGCGACGAGGCGCCGCTCTATGACCGCCCGCATGTCGCCTCCAACGCGCAAGCCACGATCCGCGCCCAGGACGTGAAGGCTCCGGTCGGGATTTCACAGGCGCTTACGAGGCTGATCGGTACGCCCGAACTCGGCTCGAAGCGCTGGGTGTGGGAGCAGTACGACCACGTCATCCTGGGCAATACCGTGCAGCGGCCCGGCGGCGATGCCGCCGTTGTCCGCATCGAGGATGGGCCGAAGGGCCTTGCGCTTACCGTCGACGTCACGCCGCGCTATTGCGAGGCCGATCCGTTCGAGGGCGGCAAGCAGGCGGTGGCGGAAGCCTGGCGCAACATCACCGCGGTCGGCGGCCGGCCGCTCGCGATCACCGACAATCTCAATTTCGGCAATCCTGAACGGCCCGAGATCATGGGCCAGTTCGTCGGCTGCCTGAAGGGCATTGCGGAAGCCTGCATCGCGCTGGATTTCCCGGTCGTGTCCGGCAACGTCTCGCTCTACAACGAGACCAACGGTCGCGGAATCCTGCCGACGCCCTCGATCGGCGGCGTCGGTGTGCTCGACGATTTCACCAAGTCGGCGACGCTGGCGTTCAAGGCCGCCGGTGAGGCGATCCTCTTGATCGGCGATACGCAAGGCTGGCTCGGTCAGTCGGTGTACCTGCGCGATATCTGCGGCCGCGAGGAGGGCGCTCCGCCGCCGGTCGATCTCGCCGCCGAGAAGCGCAATGGCGACGTCATCCGCGGCATGATCCACGCCGGCACCGCGACCGCGGTCCATGACGTCTCCGATGGCGGGCTCTTGATCGCGCTCGCCGAGATGGCGATCGCGAGTGGCATTGGCGCGCAGCTGCTGGCGGCGCCATCTTCGATCGTGCCGTATGCCTATTGGTTCGGCGAGGACCAGGCGCGCTACATCGTCACCGTACCGGCGGCGGACGCCGGGCTCGTTCTGGCGAAGATGAAGGGCGCGGGCGTGCCCTGCGCGCGCATCGGCACCACCGGCGGCGATGCGATCGCGGTCGCCGGCGAGCCCCAGGTCGCGGTCGACGACCTGTCTCGCACCTTCGAACACTGGCTCCCGAACTACATGCGTGGCGCCGCCGCCTGATCCGACAGGATCAGGCGTACTCGTTTGAAAAAATGCTGCCGCTATCTTCCGCCGCGGATCGCGCGCCATGCGAAAATGATAACGCAGGCGCCGACAAAGCCGGTCACGAGGTAGCCGATCCAGCCTCCGCCCAGCGACACGCCAAGCAGACCCAGCAGGAAGTTGGCGAGCGCGGCGCCGACTATGCCGAGGGTGATGTTCATCAGAATTCCGGTGCCGGTCTTCATGAACATCTCGGCAAGCCAGCCGGCCAGTCCGCCGACGATGATTGCGGCGATCCATCCAATTTGCGGGTCGTTCATCTCAGCCTCCGTGAGGTCAATCAGTCCGGCCAGCATAACCGAGAATCGCCTGCCGGCATGTGACCAAAGTCAGGTTGTACGCATATTGTCGGCCGCGCTCCGGTGGCCGCGCCGGTGGCGCGGCTGGAGCAGCGTAGCGGAACGGAGGTCCGCGGTATCGCTGCGCGCGCTACAGCACGTGCTTCGCGCCGGGGATCTTGCGCAGCGCCGCCGTGACAGCCCAGCTCAGGATGATCGTGGTGAAAAACGCGATCGCGGCCTTTGCAATCGCCGGCAGCTCGAAGTCGAACAGCCAGTAGTGCAGCCACAGCACGATCGGATAGTGCACCAGGAACATGCCGTAGGCGTCGGCTTGCATGCGGTCGAGCAGCGTCGGGCCCGGCGACTTCGATTGCAGGAAGTAGGCTAGGATCGCGAACAGGATCGAGGCGCTGAACAGCACGTAGAACAGGCCGTAGATCGCAAGATACCAGGACGGCAGCGGATCGGGATTCCCGATGATCTCGCGCTTGATGTAGATCATGACCCACATCATGGCATACGGAATCAGCGTGATGATCGTCCAGAACCAGCGACGCTCGGTCAGCCGCCCATGTGCGCTGAGCAGACCGTTCTCGAAGTTTGCGACGCCAATGCCTGCACCGATGAAGAAGTATGCCGCATAGAGCAGCACGCGGCTTGCCTGCACCGAAAACGGTCCGAACTCGAACCAGTAATTCTGGCCATAATGGACCAGCATCGGGATGTAGACGAGGGCGCTGGCCACAACGAGGAACAGCCAGAATTTCGAAGGACGTTCAAACCCCTTCAGCGACAGCCGGTTGATCGGATCGAGCAACTTCGACGACACCCGGTAGAGCAGGCTCGCGGTTACGTCGAAGCACATCAAGACCCAGACGAACCAGACCGGGCCACTCGGCCACGGTCCGACGGTGACGGTTTTCCACCAGAATTCGGAGAAGGTCAGTCCCGGCGTCGCGCGCAACGCGATCGCATAATAGGCCAGCGGGATCACCGTGACGGCGCAGATCGCAAAGGGCAGGCCGAGCCGCAGCAGCCGGTCGCGCAGGAAAATCAGCCACGGCTTGTGGCCGAGGCCCGGCCACACGAACAGCCCCGACAGGAAGAAGAACATCGCCATGAAGAAGCTGTCGGTGGCGAGCACGACGCAGTCGAAGCCGATCCAGGACGTCGGATCGGTGTGCCCGAAATAGGTGTAGGGGATCACCGCGTGGTGCAGCAGCACGACCAGCGTCAGGAACGTCCGCGCGCGGTCCAGCGACACGTTGCGCGAACGCGCCTTCGGCGTTGCGTGGATGTCGACAGTGGCCGGAGCCACGTGAGCAATCGATTTCATAATGTCCCCGGCCGGTTGCGTGGCCGGATGTTGCAATTGGGAACCGGATTCAGCAAGGCCCAATTGCCTCGATTCCGTCGTGTCGAGGTCGGTCATCTCTGCGTATCTGTTTCGTTTCTGGAACTGGGGGCGCGGGCGGGCGTTACCCAAAGGACTGGCGGACGCGCAGGCGCGCGCGGCTTTGAGGGGCAAGCGATGACAATTCTGAAATGGGCGTTGATCTTTCTCGTTGTATCGATCATCGCGGGCTTGCTCGGCTTCACCGGCATTTCAGCCGCCTCGGCCGACATCGCGCGCTTCCTGTTCTACGTCTTTGTTGTGATCTTCCTGGTGCTGCTGATCCTTGGGCTGACGATATTCAGGGCGTGACGATGCGATGCGCCAAACAACGCCGTCATTCCCGGGCGATGCGTCAGCATCGAACCCGGAATGACGAATGCTTAGGTTAAGCCACTTCCTCGATCTTCACCTTGTCCGGATAGAACGCCAGATGGCCCGTGATCTCGGTCATGGCCGGGAACGGTGTTTCATAGGTCCAGATCGCGTTATCCAGCGTCTTGCCGTTGGCCTTGATGCTGTAATAGCTCGCGTCGCCCTTGTAGGGGCAATGCGTGGTCCGCTCGGTGCGGGCCAAAAGCGCCATGTTGGCGTCCTGGCGCGGCAGATATTGCACGGCCGGATAGCTCGCTTCCTTCAAGGTCAGCGCATGGGTCGTCTCGGCGATGACGACGCCATCGGCGGTGACGCGGACGCGCTTGGGATTGGCTGTGATGGTGATCGGATGGTCGGGACCGGGGAGCTTCATGGTTCTGCGCCTTTTGTGGTCATTTCGGCGTGATGGCTTGTGACCGATTGATGCATGTTTAAATCGCTGGGAATGGGCATATAGTATCTGCCGGGATGACCTAGAAGACCGCAGGCGCTAGGTTTTGCCGTCACGGCCGCGCGAGCCGGTCGTGATTCGATGGCGGCGGGAGCCGCCCTGATATGATGGTGGCGCGAGCCGCCCTGATACGAAGTCGGCGCGAGCCGCTCCGATTCGAAGCGACCTGATGGAGGTGAATTGGGATGCCGATGGACGCCCGCGATATCGAATCGATGATCAAGGCAGCGATCCCGGATGCCGAGGTGACGATCCGCGATCTGGCCGGCGACGGCGACCACTATGCGGCGACGGTCATTTCCGCCTCCTTCCGCGGCAAATCCCGCGTCCAGCAGCACCAGATCGTCTATCAGTCGCTCAAGGGCCAGATGGGTGGCGTGCTGCACGCGCTGGCCCTGCAGACCGGCGTACCGGAAGCCTAGGCCCGGCAACCGGGCGGGGTCTGATCGATGGCAGACAATCCGCGCGGCGCGATGTTTCGGGTCATCGTGCCGGACCAGCACAGCCGCGTCACCAATGCCGAGCTGCTGTTCGATCTCGTCTTTGTCTTCGCCGTCACGCAGCTGTCGCACACGCTGCTGAACCATTTCACTCCGCTGGGAGCGGTGCAGGTCACGCTGCTGTTCCTCGCGGTGTGGTGGGTGTGGGTCTACACCACCTGGGTCACCAACTGGCTCAACCCCGATCTGACGCCGGTTCGGCTCCTGCTGTTCGTGCTGATGCTGGGCGGGCTCGTGCTGTCGACCTCGATCCCGACGGCCTTTGACGGGCGGGGGCTGTGGTTTGCCGTGACCTATGCGGTCATGCAGATCGGCCGGACCCTGTTCTGGCTGCTGGCGACGCCGCCCCACCGCGCGGCGGTCCGCCACAACGCCATCCGTATCCTGGCCTGGCTGTCCTGTTCGGCCGTGCTCTGGATATCAGGCGGCCTGGCCGAGGGGCAAATCCGCCTCTGGCTTTGGATCGCAGCGGTGACGATCGAATATGCCGCGCCGGCGCTGCGGTTCTGGACGCCGAAGCTCGGGTTTTCGTCGATGGAGGCCTGGTCGGTCGAGGGCGGCCACATGGCCGAGCGCTGCGCAGGCTTCATCATCATCGCGCTGGGCGAAGCCATCGTCGTCGACGGCGCGACCTTCGCCGACCTCACCTGGACGCCCGAGAATGTGGCCGCATTCTTGTCGGCCCTGGTCGGCTCCATCGCGATGTGGTGGATCTATTTCCACAAGGGCGCCGAGGCCGGCGCCGAGATGATCTCGAAATCGGCCGAATCCGGGCGCGTGGCGCGGATCGCCTATACCTATCTGCACATGCCGATCATCGGCGGGATCATCCTGACAGCGGTCGCCGACGAACTGGTGCTGAAGCATCCAACCGGCCATTCCGATCTCAAGACGGTGGTGAGCGCGATCGGCGGTCCCTTGCTGTTCCTGGTCGGGACCATCCTGTTCAAGCACGTGATCCGCAACTTCCTGCAGCTCTCGCACGGCGTCGGCATCGTCGCGCTCGCGGTGACAGCCTATTTCGCAAGCGAGATGTCACCCCTGCTGCTGTCGATCGTCACGACCGCGATTATGATCGTGGTCGCGGCGTGGGAATCGATCTCATTGAGATCGGATACGGCAGAGGGGTAGCCGACGTCGCGATGCGCCTCACGGGCGAGCGGTCGCCGCCACACGATGCTGCCAATAGACGAACAGCGGAGCGCCGATCAGCTCGAGCGCGGTGAAGCCCACGAACGGAATTGGCGGCGAACCGACCAACAGGATCGAGAGCAACCTGCCGACGCCTCCCAGGAAGATGGCGCCCCAGACCACGCGGAACAGGACGGTCTGACTTTCGATGCGCGGAGTCAGCCAGAGCAGCGAAAGGCCGAGGCCAAGCCACACTCCGCCGAAGAAGCGGAGATTGCTGTCCAGCACCGGCAGCGCTGGAACGCCCGCCGATGCGTAAAGCGGATCGCTCACGCCCAGCATGGTGATCACGCCGGTCACGATCGGCACCAGGGCAAGCACGGCTGTCGTGATCTGCAGCGCTCGCCTGCCCATGACGGTTTCCGATCTCGCCGGTCGGCTTATTCCGCGGTCAGCGCATGCACCGAGAACATCCGGTTCGCGTCGGTCCAGCTTTCCCGCACCATCCAGCCGGAACTGCGAGCCAGCGCGGTGAAGCGTTCCAGTGAGTATTTGTAGCTGTTTTCGGTGTGGATGCTCTCGCCCGGGCGGAACGCGAAGCTGTTGCCGAGGATGCGCACGGTCTGCGCCTTGCGGCTGATCAGGTGCATCTCGATGCGATGCCGATCGCGATTGTAGATCGAGCGGTGGGTGAATCCCGAGAGGTCGAAATTGCCGCCGAGTTCGCGGTTGATGCGAACCAGCACATTGAGATTGAAGCGCGCCGTGACGCCGGACGCATCATTGTAGGCGTCGTACAGCACGCGCTCGTCCTTTTCGAGGTCGACGCCGATGATCATCTGCGCGCCATCTCCCAGGATCTGACGCGCGCTGCGCAGGAAGGCGGCCGCCTCTTGCGGCTCGAAATTGCCGAGCGTCGAGCCCGGGAAGAAGCCGACCTTCGGCATCCCGGCGACGGCTTCGGGTAGGGCGAACGGCGCGGTGAAATCGGCGGCGACCGGATAGATGCCGAGATCGGGGAAATCCTTGCGCAGGCCGTCGGCCTGGGCTTTGAGGAAATCGCCTGAGATATCGACCGGCACATAGGCGCCAAATTCGCAGTGCTCGAGCAGCAGCCGCACCTTGGTGGTCGCGCCCGCGCCAAATTCGACCAAGGCAGCCCCATCAGGGATGATCGCGGCGATTTCGTCGCCGCGGTCGCGCAGGATGCCGAGCTCGGTCCGCGTCGGATAATACTCCGGCAGCACCGTGATCTGCTCGAACAGCTCCGAGCCCGCGGCGTCGTAAAAATATTTCGGCGACAGCCGTTTTGGGTGACGGGCGAGATCGCCGATCACGTCGCCGGCGAACGCCGAGGTCGCTTCGTCGAACGGATACGCTTTGGCCAAAGCGGCGGCATGCACATTCATGATACTCTCCTGAACGCGCTTTCCGGCGCGCTATTGATGTCGACAGGAATCAATCAGGCGTAATCGGCGAGGCGTAACCCCGTGAATTGCCAGCGGTGGAAGGGATAGAAGAAATTGCGGTAGGTGACACGGCTGTGACCGGCCGGTGTCGCCAGCGAGGAGCCGCGCAGCACCAGCTGGTTGATCATGAACTTGCCGTTGTACTCGCCGAGCGCGCCCTCGATCGCGCGGTAACCGGGATAGGGCGAGTAGGAGCTGCGGGTCCATTGCCAGACGATGCCGTAGGCGTCGTTGAGCTGGCCGGCGCGTGCGGCGACCTCCCATTCCATCTCGGTCGGCAGATGCTTGCCGGCCCAGCGGGCAAAGGCGTCGGCTTCATAGTAGCTGACATGGCACACGGGGGCTGACGGATCGATCGGCTGCAGGCCACCAAGCGTCATGATCTTCCATTCGCCGTTGACCTCGCGCCAATGGCCGGGCGCCTGCCAACCCTCGTTGCTGACGTTGGCAAAGCCGTCCATCAGCCACAGCGTCGCGGTCGAATAACCGCCGTCCTTCATGAACGCGAGCCATTCGGCATTGGTGACGAGATTCTTCGCAAGTTTGACCGGCCCGACGAGGGCGCGATGTGCGGGCTTCTCATTGTCGAAATGGAAGCTGTCGTCGGCATGCCCGACAGAGTGGATGCCTTCGTTCAGCGTGAGCCATTGTTCGCCGCCGCGATGAGATGCCGGGAAGCGCCACGCCGGATCGTAGGCCGGCGGGATCGGGTTCTGCGCGAAGGCGTGCAGGATATCGGTGAACATCAACTCCTGATGCTGCTGCTCATGATTGAGCCCGACCTCGACCAGCGGCACAAGCTCGTGAAGTTTTTCCTCTCCCGCGCGCTGGAAGAATTTGACCACCTCGGCGTCGACATGGCGGCGGTAGGCGGTGACTTCGCCGGCGGTCGGGCGGGTCAGATGGCCGCGTTGGTGGCGGGCATGCCTGGGGCCGGCGCTGACGTAGTAGGAATTGAAGAGATAGGCATAGTCGGGGTGGAACGGGGTGTACCCATCGACGTGTTCGCCGAGCAGAAACTGTTCGAAGAACCAGGTGGTATGGGCGCGGTGCCACTTGGCGGGGCTCGCATCCGGCATCGACTGGATCAACTGGTCTTCCGGCGACAGCGGCGCGGCCCGGCGCTCGGTCTCGTCGCGGACCGCAAGGTAGGAATCCACCAGCCGCTGGGCCAAAGACCCGGATTCGGAAAACAGCGACAGGGGAGCGTTGGCAATGGCGGCCGCGGCGGAGGCTGGCTTCGTCACGATGGTCTCCGGTTCTTGGGGAGAACGTTGGTTCAGCGGACTGGTTCCCGACGGATAGTTCGTCCTAGATGGGGGCTCCGTTACGGGAAAAAAGCCTCCCCGGCGATGATATTGGCGCCATCGGACTACGAGCCGCGCTCTTGGGCGCCCGTCCGGCGTCTGCCGCATGCCTGATTTCCGGCCATTTTGCTTTGGATGCACAATGGTTTGGGGTACATATATGGCAGGTCATGGGTTAGACAGGGCGGGCCGGTCCGTAAGGCTTGAGAGCGCCGCCCCACAAGGAAGCGAAAATGAGCATCGAGCAATTCATCGACAACGAAGTGAAGTCGAACGACGTCGTGCTGTTCATGAAGGGCACGCCGCAATTCCCGCAATGCGGGTTTTCCGGTCAGGTCGTGCAGATCCTCGACCACATCGGTGTCGGCTATAAGGGCCTCAACGTTCTCGAATCGGCCGAGCTGCGCAACGGCATCAAGACCTTTTCGAACTGGCCGACGATTCCGCAGCTTTATGTGAAGGGCGAATTCGTCGGCGGTTGCGACATCATCCGCGAGATGTTCCAGGCCGGTGAGTTGCAGCAGCTGTTTGCTGACAAGGGCGTTCCGGTCGACGCGACGGCCTGACCTTGACGGCGCGCCAGATCGGCCAGGCGCGGCTTGACGTCATCGTTGCCGACATCACGACCCTGCGCGTTGACGCCATCGTCAACGCCGCCAATTCGTCGCTGCTGGGTGGTGGCGGCGTGGATGGCGCGATCCACCGTGCCGCGGGACCGGATCTGGTCGCCGAATGCCGTATGCTTCACGGTTGCAAGACCGGCAACGCCAAGATCACCAAAGGCTATCGACTGCCAGCCAACCACGTGATCCACACAGTCGGCCCCGTATGGAATGGCGGCAAGCTCGGCGAGGACGATCTGCTTGCGTCCTGCTATCGCCGCTCCATGGAGCTCTGCGAAAAGCACGGGCTCGCGTCGGTCGCCTTCCCTGCGATCTCCACCGGCATCTATGATTTCCCCGCAGATCGCGCGGCTGCAATTGCGGTCAGAACGGTCGTCGAGGCTCTGACGGCAACGCCCGTGATCGGTCATATCATTTTCTGCTGCTTTTCCGCCCCCAGCGCTGAATTACATCAGGATGCCTTGGCCCCCTTTGGCAGCCCTTGTGCCTGACGACACGGCCGCTACACTTCCTCGTGAAGTCCGGGAGGGATTGATGAATTCATTTCGATTGGTGTGCGGGGCTGTGGCCGCCGCGGTGTTGCTGGCTGCATCGCCGGCGTTCACTCACACTGAAGGTACCTACGAAATTCCGGCCGGCGCGCATTTCAACCCGGACAAGCTCGCCAGGATCTCGGAATTCTTCAAGGACCAGGTGGCGACCGGCAAGATCGCCGGCGCGATCGTTCTGATCCAGCAGCACGGCAAGCCGGTCTACCACGAATCTTTCGGGGTGCAGGACGTCGTCAGCAAAGCGCCGATCACTGACAAGACCATCTTTCGACTGGCCTCGATGAGCAAGTCGATCTCCGCCGTGGCGTCGATGCAGCTGCTCGAGGAGGGCAAGTTCAAGCTCGATGATCCCGTTTCGAAATACATTCCGTCCTTTGCCGATGTGAAGGTCGGCGTCGAGAAGAAGGCCGAGGACGGCACCAAGACGCTCGAACTGGTGCCGCCCAAGCGGCCAATGACAATTCTCGATTTGATGACGCATACGTCGGGCGTGACCTACGGCTTCTATGGCGACAGCCTGGTGCGCAAGGCCTATCGCGAAGCCAATATCTATGGCGGCGATTTCGACCTCGCCGAATTCGCCGAGCGCATCGCCAAGCTGCCGCTGCACAATCAGCCCGGCGGGCTCTGGCAGTACGGCCACTCCACCGACATTCTGGCGCGGGTGATGGAAGTCACGACCGGTGAGAAGCTTTCGACGATCGAGCGCAAGAATCTGCTCGATCCGCTCGGCATGACGGACACCGGCTTCTTCGTCACCGATCCCGAGAAGCAGAAGCTGATGGCCGAGCCGCTGCCGACCGACAGCGATTTCCGTGTCGGTCGGGTCAACGATCCGACCAAGGTCAAGAAATGGGAATCGGCCAGCGGCGGCATGGTCTCGACCATGGCCGACTATTCGCGCTTTGCGCAGATGCTGCTCAATGGCGGCACCTTCGAAGGCAAGACCATCCTGAAGCCCGAGACGTTCAAGGACTTGACGACCGACCGCGTCGGCCCGGGATCGGGGGTCGAGCGCGACAGCTTCTATTTCCCCGGCGACGGCTTCGGCTTCGGGCTCGGCATCGCGGTCCGCACCGATCCCGGCAACGCGAAGCCGCCGCCGCCCGGCGACCTCGGCGAACTGAAGTGGGACGGCGCAAGCGGCTGCTATTACGTGATTGACCGCAAGCAGGACCTGTTCTTCATCCTGATGGAGCAAACACCGAGCCAGCGCCAGCCCATCCAGGTGAAGTTGAAGCAGTTGATCTATGAAGCGATGGAGAATTGAGATGCGCGGGCGCCGCGCGCTGGTCGCGGCGCTCGTGCTCTTGTTCGGTGCGGTTGGTGCGCGAGCGAGCTCCGAGGGGCCCGCCGCGCATCATTTTTCGCCGGAGGGCCTCGCCAAGGTCTCCGACTACGTCAGGAACGAGATCGCGACCGGCAAGATACCCGGCGCGATCCTGTTGCTGCAGCAGCACGGCAAGCCGGTCTATTACGAGAATTTCGGCGTTCGCGATGTCGCCACCCAACTCTCGATGAGCGCGGACACCATCTTCCGTCTCTATTCGATGTCGAAGCCGATCACCTCTGTCATGGCGATGATGCTGGTCGAGGAGGGCAAGCTCCGCCTGGACGATCCGGTCTCGAAATACATCCCGGCGTTCGCCGACATGAAGGTCGGCGTCGAGAAACACGGCGAGGACGGCAAGGTCGCGCTGGCGCTGGAGCCGCTCAAGCGGCCCATCATGATCGAGGATCTGATGCGCCAAACCGCCGGGGTGCCCTATGGCTATTATGGCGGCGGTGAGGTGAACAAGCTCTACGCCGACGCCCATCTCTCACACAGCGACGATCTCACCAATGCCGAATTTGCGGCGAAGGTCACCACACTGCCGCTCGCGGAGCAGCCCGGCACGCTGTGGGATTACGGCCATGGCATCGACGTTCTCGGCCGCGTCATCGAGGTGATCACCGGACAGTCGCTGTTTCAATTCGAGAAGGAGCGGCTGCTCGGTCCGCTCGGAATGAACGACGCCGCGTTCTACGTCGCCGATCCCACAAAATGGCCGCGCATTGCCGAACCGATGCCGAATGATCGCGCGATCGGTCAGGTCACGCAGGTGCGCGATCCCAGGAAGCCGCTGAAATGGCAATCCGGTGGCGGCGGGATGGTCGGCACCGTCGGCGACTATGCGCGCTTCGCGCAGATGCTGTTGAACGGCGGCACCTATGAGGGCCGGCGCTATCTGAAGCCGGACACCATCGCGCTGATGGCGTCGGATCATATCGGTCCCGAGACCGGGATTGCGCGCGATCAGAACTACTACCCCGGTCCGAATTCGGGTTACGGCCTCAGCTTCGCGGTCCGCACCTCGGTGCCGGAAGGCACCTCCTGGCCGCTTGGCGAGTATCGTTGGGACGGCGTCGGCGGCACCTTCTTCTTCATCGATCCCGAGGACGATTTTCTCGGGATTTTCCTGGTGCAGACGCCGTCGCAGCGCGGCCGGATCCAGCAGGAATTGAAGACGCTGATCTATCGGGCGATGGGGCGCTGAGCGTTAGGCTGTTTTTTGACGCGTTTTCTTCACGAGAACCGGTATCCACTTCGCTCGAAAACGCTCTACGCCCCGCGCACGATCTCCCTGACGTGGCCGACCGTCTCCTCGATCTGGGCCGCGGTCACGTCGAGATGGGTGCAGGCCCTGATGCGGCCGTCCATCATCGCCAGCATCACGCCGCGCTTGCGCAACTCGGCGACCATCCTGTCGCCGGGCACGCCCGCGCCATCGGGCTTGAAGAAGACGAGGTTGGTCTCGGGCGCCTGAACCTCGATGCCGTCGATCTGCGATAGCCCGCGCGCCAGCGCCCGCGCATTGGCATGGTCGTCCGCAAGGCGGTCGACGTGATGGTCGAGCGCGTAAACGCAGGCGGCGGCGGCGACGCCGGACTGCCGCATCGAGCCGCCGAGCCGCTGCTTCCAGCGCCAGACGTCGTCGATAAAGGCGCGCGTGCCGGCGATGGCGCCGCCGATCGGGGCGCCCAGCCCCTTGGAGAAATCGATCCAGGCGGAATCCCAGCCCGCCGTCATATCGCGCGGCGAGATGCCCGATGCGACGGTGGCGTTCAAGAGCCGGGCGCCGTCCATGTGGGTGGCTAGGCCATGGGCCTTGGCCGTTGTCACGATCTCATCGAGCGCGGCCTTGTTCCAGATCGTGCCGCCGCCGATATTGGCGGTCTGCTCGACGCTGACGAGGACCTGCGGCGGCTGATAGCGGGTGCGCGGATGCAGCGCGGCGCGGAAGGTCTCCGGTGTGAATTGGCCGTCGTCGCCCGGCAGTGGCGTGATCTGGAAGCCGCCGAGCGCTGCATGGGCGCCGCCCTCGCGCGCGATGATGTGGGCGGTTGCATGCGCCAGGATCTCATCGCCGGGGCGGCAGTAGGCCAGGGTCGCTGCGACATTGCACATCGTGCCCGACGGCATGAACACGGCGGCTTCCTTGCCGAGCAACTCGGCGACGCGGGCGTTGAGCAGATTGGTGGTCGGATCGTCGCCGACCTGCTCGTCGCCGACCTCCGCGCGCGCCATCGCCTCGCGCATCGCCGGCGTCGGTTTCGTCTGCGTGTCCGACAGCAAATTGATGCGGACGGGCGGAGCCTTCGGATCGAGTGGGGCAGGGGTGTAGAACATCGACGCTCCTCATTGCTCCGCGACGCGGCGCGGGTTCGCTGCTTAGCCTATAGGTCTCCAGGCAGCGCAACGAAACCGCATAATGATAATCTCGGTTGGCATCACGCGATAATCGATCAGGTAAGGGTACGGCGTCGCCGGAAGCTGGCGGACGCCGGGACGGCTTGTTGCGCGTCCCGCATAGGGCCGCTCCTGCAGCAGGGTGACGAGAGCGAGGACACGATCACGAACGTGAACCGCTCCCTGAGGCGATCGTGCTGCGATGTAGGAGAGCGCCTGATCAATCTGGGCAAGAGCGCGTCTCGTATAGCGAACGTTCACAGCCCGTGTTTCGCCCACACCGCACGTACTTCCTGAGCGGTCGCCAACTCGCCGCGCGCAATCTCGGCGTCGGCCTCGGCCAGATCTGCCTCTTCCTCGGCCGTTAGCTGGAGCGGCGGTTGGTCGACACCGGCGAGCTGCAGCATGACTCGCGCGAGGTCGTCCTGCTCCGCATCGGGCAGATTAGAGACGGTATCAAACGCCTGTTCGAGCAGTCGGGTCATCGGCAAGATTTCTCAACTAAGGCAGGCATCTGCCAATTGCCGCATATACTATCATCTTGCGGCGAAACAAAAAGGCCCCGGCAAAACCGGGGCCCTTGATATCTCGCAACGCTGCAATGATCAGCGCGAATAGAATTCGACGATCAGATGCGGCTCCATCTGCACCGGGAACGGCACGTCGGTCAGCGCCGGGACGCGGACGAACTTCGCGGTCATCTTGCTGTGATCGACCTCGAGGAAATCGGGCACGTCGCGCTCGGGCAGCTGGGCGGCTTCCAGCACCGGCGTCAGCTGCTTGGAGGATTCCTTGACCTCGATGGCGTCGCCGATCTTCAGCTTGTAGCTGCCGATGTTGACCTTGCGGCCGTTCACCTTGACGTGGCCGTGGTTGATGAACTGGCGCGCGGCGAACATCGTGGCGACGAACTTCGAGCGATAGACCACGGTGTCCAGACGGCGCTCCAGCAGACCGATCAGGTTCTCGCCGGTGTCGCCCTTCATGCGACCGGCCTCGACATAGATACCGTGGAACTGGCGCTCGGAAATGTTGGCGTAGTAGCCCTTGAGCTTCTGCTTGGCGCGGAGCTGCACGCCGAAATCGGAGAGCTTGCCCTTGCGGCGCTGGCCGTGCTGGCCGGGGCCGTATTCGCGGCGGTTCACCGGGCTCTTCGGGCGGCCCCAGATATTCTGGCCCATACGGCGATCGATCTTGTACTTCGCCTCACTGCGCTTTGTCATCGCGTCCTCTTTCAGGTTTCAGGTTTTGAGGAAACGCGCCCTCCTGTGCACCGGCCGAAGGGCCGATGCCGACAGGTCCGCCTCGAAGCTCGAGGAAAACCACGGGTCGCGAAACGCATCGCGGGCCGAAACCGGCCCGCTAGCAAGCGGGGTTCTAGGGAGAAAGCGCCGTCCTGTCAAACGAAACGGCCTGCTTTTTTGGCCGATTTGGCATCAAAACCGGCCATTTCGACGCATCACGGCCGCTTTACGACGGCCAGGATCGGCCGGGGCTCGGTTTGCGGCAGAATCGCGCGCAACTCGGCTGATATCTCGTTGTTCAGCACCTGTTCCAGCCGGGTCAGCGCTTTGGCGATCAGGGCGGCGTCGCAGACCAGATGGTCCCAGCGCAGCACGACATCGACGGTCTGGTCCGGCTTGATCACGCCGTAACTCAGCAAAAACGGGCCCGGGCTCAGCGCATGCAGCTCGCCGGGGCCATAGGCCGCGACCGAAGTCACGCCAAAACTGCCGCAGAAATTGGCGCGCTGCCGGCCGAAATTCATCCCGATCGCCCAGGCCAGCCGGCGCAGCGGCAGCGGCAGGCCGGCCACGCACAAGGTTTTGCGGAACGAGGGGATCTCCTGCAGCGGGGCGCTTTTGGCGTGCCGGATCGTCGCATCGATGTCGGCAAGCGTCATCTCGTCCGGCGCGCAGACCCGTTCGAACAGCACGCAATCCTCGCCGTCAACGACCCGGGCAATCGCCACCATGCCGATATTGCGCGGCAATTCGTAGAGGCCCGGCCAGGGCCATTTGACATGGAGCGTGCGCAACACAGGCTCGTCCCTGGCAACCAGGGCGAATGCCTTGACGAAGATGGCGGCCCAACCCGGCGGGCGGGCTGCAAGCGCGCGGGCCTCAATCACCGCCCGGACGTTCAATGGACGGATCAGCGAGACGAACGGCACGCGCGCCGACACATGCATGAGATCGGCGACGAGACGGCGCGGCAGCGAGAATTTACGATACCGACCGCGCATCCGTTCCGCTCAAATCCCTGCAATTGGCAAAAAAATCATGCGGCCGGCCCGCCAAAATCCGCCGCTCGCCCTTGTTAGCACGAACCCAACCGCTATGAGGCCAATTGGTTCAGCCCCAATTCGTCTAGTCATGGTGCGGGTTTTGGCGCCGGTGTTGCCGGCCGCTCCGCCGGACGTCTTGGCATCGTGCACCGCACCCTCCGCGATCTGGCAGGAATCGCAAGAGTTTCTTGAGCATCTGTTTGTTCTCCCTGGCGGCGGAAGCTTAGCAGTGCCGCCATGGCGCGACCAGTTGGTAGACCTCAGACCTTAGGAGGTTCAACGCGCGCGCCAATGATCTCGCGGCACGGAACGTGTCCGAGGATGTCTGTTCATCTTCGCCCCGCTCGCCAGCCGCGCACAACGGAAGGGAGCCGCCAACTGAGGCGGCCTCTAGATGTTGAAGATGATCCGAGACGCCAGGATCACCGAAAAGACGCCGAGCCCGATGATGGCGATTTTCAGAACGCGGTCGGCCGCCATAGGCGCATCCTCACCTTGCGAGTTTCGGATTCATCCGTCCGTCGGGAATTTTGTGAGTCATCGGGCCGCTGGCCTTTTCAGGCTTGTGATCGAACCGACCAACCTTGCGTGTGCCTTGCCATAGCTCGACGCCGTGCCCGTTGACCAAGGACTTGGCGCGCGCATTGGCTGCATCGTCGTTCGGGCACTCAAAGTCAAGACGCCTGAGGACAAGGTCGTCAGTACCCTACGATGTAGGCGCGGTACTCGGTCATCTATTTAGGTGCTTGCAGCCCGGGAGACCTCAACCATTCGCTCATCTGCGAGGCGGTCTCGGCCTGTCGTGCTTTTCGGATCAGCCGCTCTCGTTCAGTGCCGGGCGGTGTTCCCCTGGCTTGCTTGCGCAGGCGCTCAGCCTCGTCGATGAGGCGATCTTCGAGAGGTTCGGATTGCTTGAAGCGGCGCGGCGTTTCCATGACTTACTCCTTTCCACAAGAGAAAGGCGGGAGCGCTGACCGGGCGTTCTCATCACCGATAAAAGCCAAAGGGCGGGGCGGTGATGACGTAGCCTGGTGCGTTCGGTGACGAGCTGATGGTCAATATTGACCACCTCGGACAGATTAGGAAGCAAAACAGGCCACTCCCAACTTAGGCCACCAGCAATTGCCGCGTCTCATTTCAGGGGCGCAGCCCAGTGAACCAAATTGACCTGTCGGTGATCGACAGTGATGCCGGGGTCGTAACCCAGTCTGTACCCAGTCTGTGGCGGGATGATCGCGGGATCGTTTTTCTTCGACTCGCGTTCGGCCCAGACCCGGCTCTCGTGAGCCAAGGTCTGCGGCACTCGCAGTTCGCGTCAACCGCCACGACAAACTGCCGTGGCGGCTGGTCGACTTGCCTTACTTCTTCTCAGGCACCCACGCAGTGCTTGCCTTGTCGTAGGTGAATCCGGGCGCGCTCTTCAGATTGTCCTTGGTCTCGTCGAGCGAGAGCCACCATTTGTCGTTCTTCTTCTGGGTCTTCACGGATGTGAACGGCACGATCACGTCCTTTTCGCCCGCGCCGAGAAATCCGCCGACGCCGATGACAAGACCTGTCACCCGGCCTTCCTTGTTGACGAGCACGTCATCGACGTCGCCGATCTTGTTTTCCTTCGGGTCGTACACCGACTGCTTGTAGTAGTTGGTCACGGTCCAGCTTTCCGACGGGGCGGCCGACATGCTCGTCGTCGCGGCATAGGCGGCGGTGGACAGGACGGACGCGAAGGCAATTCCAGCTGCAAACTTTTTCATTGGTGGGCTCCTCTTGGAAGGTGAGCCCAATCAACGAGCAACAGGCATTGCAGTTCCTTCGACGATTCCGCGTCGGCATTTTACCGCTTCCAACTTAGGAAACTTCATCGCCGCGGCGAATTAATTGTTGGGTCGGGTCCTTCAAAGATCTGGCCTGCACGGTCCCGCCTCGAGTCCCCCCAAACCCCCAAGGGCAGGACCGTGCTTCAGGGAGGACACGAGAATGGCGAGCGAAGAGCAAATCCGGAATTACGCGCATCGGCTTTGGGAAGAGGCCGGGCGTCCCGACGGCAGGGATGCCGAATTCTGGCATGCGGCCGAGGTCGAGTTGAACGCAGAGAGCGAGAGCCCCGACGCGCCAACCCAGCCTGACCAGCCGAACAGCACGACCATTCCTGGCTGATGAAGTTAACCTCCTCCGCAAGCGTAGCTCTTTGCTGAGAGGTGGTGACACTGAGACACTTCGTCGAACTTGCGTTGAGCAGGAACTTAGTCGGACGCGTGAGGTTGCTCCATGCAATCAACCTCACCGCGGAGACGACCATGGCCAAGATGAAGAAGCTTGAAGACCTGTTTCACGACACTCTCAAGGATGTCTATTTCGCGGAAAGGAAGATTCTCGCGACGCTGCCAAAAATGGCGAAGGCCGCACAGCATGAGGGACTGAAAGCTGCTTTCACGAAACACCGCGGCGAGACCGAAGGTCAGATCGTCCGCCTCGAGCAGGTGTTCGCTGAGATCGAGCGGAAGCCCCAGGGCAAGACCTGCGAAGCCATCTTGGGCATCACGAAGGAAGGCCAGGAAGTCATGGATGACTACGAGGATATGCCCGCCCATGACGCGGGCTTGCTCGCCGCCGCGCAGGCCGTCGAACATTACGAAATGTCCCGCTACGGCACGCTGTGCGCCTGGGCCGAAGAACTCGGCTACACCAAGTCGGTCAAGTTGCTGCAAAAGACCCTTGACGAGGAACGTGCGACCGACGCCGCTCTGACCAAACTGGCGAAAGCCGTTATCAACGTGGACGCTGAACGAGACGAAGCCGCCTGATTGGCGGTCGCGCTCTCGCCTCGCGAGCTGTAATTTCCCAGCGGCAGGAACCCCTGCCGCTGCCTTCCCTTGAGCATGCAGAGGAGTCTCCGATGACGAACAAGACGAATCCGAGCGAGAAGGAGCCGGGCGAAAAGCAGCCCGGAAAATACCACTACAACCCCGGCAACATGTCCGGCAAAGAGGCCGAGAAAACCGACACGGGCAAAGACGAATCCGATCGGGTCAATAACGCCGACAAGAAAACCGATCGGCCTCACAAGTAAGCGTGGCGCCAACGCGTCGCGCCCGATGACGGGCTGTGATATCCGGGACCGTTGTTCGGTCCCGCATATCGCAACTGCTCACGCAGGACACCGCGTGCCTCATCGCTTGATCCCGGCAAACGCCGCCGCAATCCCGCGCTGGAACAGCGACCAGTCGAAACCCAGCGCGAGCCCGAGGTAGCCGCGGTCGATCATCGCGTTGGCTTGCTCTGCGGTGCGCGCGACGCCGACGATCGGCACGCCGCTTCGCATGATGCCATCTTCGGCGCGCTGCATCAGCGCGACCACGTCGGGATCGTCGGGCAGGTCGCGTTTGTTGATCGAGGTGGCAAGATCGCCGGGGCCGATGACGGCGAGGTCGATGCCTGGTGTCGCCATGATCTCGTCGATGCGGTTCACGGCGTCGACATGCTCGATCGTGATCATGCAGATCATGTCGTCGTCGGCGGTCGCCATGTAGTCGGCCATCGAGACACCCCAGCGGAACGGGGCGTGGAACGGCCCCCACAGCCGGTCGCCTTTCGGCGGATAGCGCACGCTGCGCACCGCCTTGGCGGCATCCTCGGCGTTGCAGATCATCGGAAAATTGATGCCGAGCGCGCCGATGTCCATCGGTGCCTTGGCAAGCCAGGACTCGTTGGCGGCGATCCGCACCATTGGTACGCATGGGGTGCCTGATGTGGCCACGATCATCCCATGCGCGGTGCCAAGATCGATCGGGCCGTGCTCGAGGTCGACGATGATCCAGTCCAGCGACTGCGCCATGATCTGCACCGTCTGAATGCTCGGAATGGTCGCGATCGCGCCGAAGGTCGGGCGCTTCTCGCGCCACTGCTGGCGCAGGCGGTTGAGCGGCGTCGGCGATGTGGATGTCAAATGCAGTACTCCTGCGGTGAAGGCGAGAGCAAACTAGCAGCACACAGTGACGGCGAAAAGCAGGGGCGGGCTGGGACGCTGCTGCCGAACAACGGAGCAAGGCGCGAGCGCGATGCCGGATATTCCGTTCCGGCGCGCGCCATTGGACCCCGGCGGCGGTTGGCGCGTTGAAAATCAAGCTGATGTCCGATCTGGAGAGCCATGCGCACCGCAGCCCAAATTCGAGCAAGTCGCCTTCGCCGCGGGGCAGTTTTTCCGGTCACGATACGGCCGACCCGGGCGGATGTCGCGATCGCGCGCACCATCGCCCGCGACACCGCACCTGCTCCGGAACAGATCGCCCGCGCGATGACCTGGGGCGCCGACGAGAAGGTGCTTCTCGTTCTCGCCGCCGCCGGCTGGCTTGCCTCGCGCGGCCGCAGCGAAGCGCTGCAGCGCGCCGGCAATCATGCGCTGCTGGTGACGGCAGCGGTGTCGCTGCTGCCGCATGGCTTGAAGATCCTGTTCGACCAGACCCGCCCGGATCGCTGGACAGTCATCGGCCACGTCCACGGCGTCGCGTTTTCCGGCAAGCGCGAGGACGCCTTTCCATCCGGCCATGCGCTGCACATGGGCGCGCTGGCCTCCGCAGCCGGGACGTTGCCGCCCAGTCCCCGCCGGGCAATCCGAGCGCTCGCGGTTGGCCTGTCGCTGACCCGAATTGCGGTTCTCGCGCACTGGGCGAGCGACGTGGTGGTGGGGTTTGCGTTGGGAGCAGTGCTTGAACGGCTGCTGCGATTATGGACCGGCTATCGAGCCGAAGCCTCTGTTAGGTCCCCGCCCGCAACAGGGCTGTAAATCGGCAGAAAGGGAAGTTCCTGTTGGGGAACGCGGCCCGAGGGAGCCAAGGGGAATGCGCCTCAAGCCAGTTTCTGCAGCTCGCGGCTCAGTTCGTGCAATTGATAGGGCTTGCGCAGGATCGCAAACTGCGTGCCGACCTCCTTGGTCGAGGCGCTGTAACCGGTCACGAGCAGGATCGGCATTTCAGGGTCTTTCTCACGGATGGCTTTGGCCAATCCGACCCCATCCATCTTGCCAGGCATCACGACGTCACTGAAGACGATGTCGATGCCGTTCGTTTCCAGCTCCGCCAAGGCGGCTGGCGCGTCGGCAGCCCAGCGTACGCGGTAGCCGAGCTGTTCGAGCAAACCGGTGCTGACGACCGCGACCTCGGGATTGTCCTCGACAAGCAGGACGGTTCCGCGCCCCTTCGATAGCGATGGCTCCTGATCGACTGTGAGTTGCGCGGCTGCTTTCGGCAGGCAGATGGTAATGGTGGTGCCTTCGCCCAACGCGCTCTTGAGCGCAACACTTCCTCCGGCCTGATGCGCAAAACCGTGCACCTGGGACAGGCCAAGGCCGGTGCCTTTGCCGACCGCCTTGGTGGTGAAGAACGGATCGAAGACCTTCTCGGCGATGTCGTCAGGAATTCCCACTCCGGTGTCTTGCACGGATATGGCCACCTCCGCCTTGTCCGGAATGTTTTTCGCGCTGATCGTCACCGTACCGCCGTCGGGCATCGCATCGCGCGCGTTGATGACGAGGTTCACGAGCGCAGTCTCAAACTCGTTTGGATCGACCTCAATGTTCCAGATGTCGTCCGGGATCTCGAATGTGAGGATCACGGAACTCCCTAATCCGCTTTTCAGCATGTCGCGGAGCACGTCGATCCGCTCGGACAATGAAATGGATTGCGGTTGAAGGCTCTGCCGCCGGGCGAAGGTGAGCAGCTGGCTGGTTAGCGATGCCGCGCGCTGCGAGGCGCCCTCGATGGATTGCAACGCCTTGAGCGCCTTCTCCCCGGTGACCTCCTTGCGTATCGCGTTGAGACTTCCGGAAATGATCATCAGGATGTTGTTGAAGTCATGGGCAATGCCGCCGGTGAGCTGGCCGAGCGCGTCGAACTTCTGGGATTCGGCGAGTTGCCGTTGCATCACTGCGAGCTTTTCCTGCGCTTCTTTCCGTTCACTGATGTCGCGGGTGATCTTGGCAAAGGCAATCAGCTCGCCGGCGTCGTTGCGGATGGGGTCGATGACGACACTGGCCCAGAAGAACGAGCCGTCCTTGCGGACCCGCCAGCCTTCCTCCTCGTAACGCCCGGTGTCCTGCGCAATTCGCAGCGCCCTGGCGGGCTTTCCCGCCGCCTGGTCGAGGGGGGTGTAAAAGCGCGAGAAATGCTGGCCGACGATGTCCTCGGCGGAATAGCCCTTGATGCGCACGCCGCCGGCATTCCAGTTCGATACGATGCCGGTCGGATCAAGCATGTAGAGGGCGTAATCGGTGACGCCTTCGACCAGCGTCTTGAACTGGTTTTCGCTTTTCGAAAGATCGGTCAGCGCGTTTTGGCGTTCGGTGATGTCGCGCGTGATCTTGGCAAAGCCGATCAGCTTGCGCTTCTCATAGATCGGGTCGATCACGACGGAGGCAAAAAACCGCGAGCCGTCCTTTCGGACGCGCCAGCCCTCGGCGATAAAATGCTTCTCCCTTCGGGCGGTTTCCAGTGCCCGTTTCGGAAGGCCCTCCGCGCGGTCCTCGGGCGTGTAAAACGTCGAAAAATGCTGACCCAGGATTTCCTTGGCCTTGTAGCCCTTGATGCGCTCAGCCCCCTTGTTCCAGTTGGTGACGTGACCTTCCGGATCCAGCAGATAGACGGCATAGTCGGTGATGCCCTCTACGAGCAGGCGGAAATTGCGCTCACTCTCATAGAGGTCCTGCTTCTGTTTGCCGCCAGCCATTACATCTCCAGTCTACCCAGCAAACCGGCTTGGGGCACAATAGTTCCAAGTCGACATATCGATGGCATGCTTCCTTCGGGGAAGGCTGAACGCGAGAACCGGGGCCGCAGCTCGGACGGCGCCGCGGAAGGCCTCAGGCCGGCACGCGGCCGCCGAAGAATGGCGTCAGCGCCTGCGTCAGTCGGTGCGGGCGCTTCGAGGTGAAGATCATCTCGGCGCCGGCGGTATCGCTCTCGCTGCCGATGGGGCCGAGCAGGTCGGAGACGCGGCGGGCGATCGCCGGCGCCGGATCGATCCAGTCGACCGGCCAGGGCGCCAGCTTCGTCAGCCGGTCCAGCAGCAGCGGATAATGCGTGCAAGCGAGCACCACGGTGTCGGTGCGGGCGGGGTCGTCGGCGCCCTGGCCGATGAAGCAGGGCGCGAGCTCGGCTGCGATATCCTCGTCGCGCACCGCCTGCCCGCTCAGCGCGGCTTCCGCCAGCGAGGCGAGCTCGCCGGAACCCACGAGTGTGACCTCGCAGCCCTGCGCGAAATCGGAGATCAGCTTGCGGGTGTATTCCCGCTTCACGGTGCCCCTGGTGCCGAGCACCGAGACGTGCCGGGTCTTCGACGAGGCACAGGCCGGCTTGATCGCCGGCACGGTGCCGACAAAGGGCAGCCTGTAGGCGTCACGCAAATGCGCCATCACGAGCGTGGAGGCGGTGTTGCAGGCGATCACGACGAGGTCGGGTGCATGGGCCTCGATCAGTTCGCCGACCAGCGGCACCACGCGGGCGATGATCTCGTCCTCGCTGTGGTGGCCGTAGGGAAAGAAGGCGTCGTCGGCGACATAGACGTAGCGCGCCTCGGGCCGGGCCCGGACCACCTCGCGTAGCACCGTGAGGCCGCCGAGGCCGGAGTCGAAAATGAGGATCGTTGGAGGAGCTGACACGCGCAAATTCTATCCGAACCAGAGTTACCATTCAGTTGTTTTTGGCCTCCGCGTGACCTTGGGCCACACAAGGCGGTGACATTGCGGAATTTTAAATGGCCTTGACCGATACCTGTCACTATCAAGGCAAGCTATTGCTTTAACGTGCAAATCCGAGACGCGCCGCAGGGGGCCAATCGACCATGATCCGTAATACCGCCGCGAGCTGGGGCTCGCTCGCTCGCGCGTTCCATTGGGTGCTGGGCGCAGCCATCATCGGCATGATCGCCTATGGCTGGTGGATGAACCATTTTCCGGCGCGGCCGGATCGGTTCTTCTATCGCTCGATCCACGCCGATATCGGCTATCTGGTGCTGCTGCTCACCGTGCTGCGGCTGCTCTGGCGGGGCATCAATCCGACGCCGAAGCTGCCGTCGGACTTATCAGCCTGGCAACGGGTCGCTGCCCGCGTCAGCCATGGCGCGCTGTATGCCGTCACCATCCTGGTGGCGGTGCTGGGCTGGGCGCATTCCGGCGCCCGGACGCCTGACTATTCCAGCTTCTTCGGCCTGTTCCACGTGCCGCAGATCACCTCGCCAGACAAGGTGGCAGCCGGGGCCTATGAGGATCGCCACATCTTCTTCGCCTATGTGCTGCTGGCGCTGATCGTGCTGCATCTCGCCGCCGCGGCCTTCCATCATTTCGTCAGGCGCGACCGCGTTGCCGCGCGCATGGTGGGTGCGGGGCAGGCCGACCGCGCCAGCTAGGCCGACGAGGGCGGGATGATCGTGACTGATCCAGCGCGGGACAAAGCCAACTGGCGAATGCCGGACGAGGGCGCTCCGCATGCCGCCACCTGGATGGCCTTTGGTGCCAGCGCAGCGATATGGGGCGGCAGGTTGCTTCCCGCAGCCAGGGAAAATCTCGCCAACATTGCCAAAGCCATCGCAGTCCGTGAACCCGTGAACATGCTGGTGCGCGAGGAGGACACCGAGATTGCCTCGCGGCTTTGCGGCCCCACGGTCGACCTTGTCGTTCAAGCGATCGATGATGTGTGGATGCGCGACACGGGGCCGGTTTTTGTGATCGATCCATCGGGACGGATCGGTGCCGTCGGGTTCAATTTCAACGGCTGGGGCAACAAGCAACGCCATTCGCTCGATGCCGGGGTCGCAAAACATGTCGCCCAAACTGCGAAGGCAATTTTCGTCAAGGCCGGCCTCGTGCTGGAAGGCGGCGGTATCGAAGTCGACGGTGAAGGCACTGCCATCATCACCGAGAGCTGCGTTCTCAACCCGAACCGCGACCTCGGTGTGTCCAGGGACACCTGCGAGTCGGAACTGTCTCGCGTCCTCGGGCTGGACAAGATCATCTGGCTGCCCGGCATTGCCGGCAAGGAGATCACCGACGGGCATATCGATTTCTATGCACGATTTGCCCGTCCCGGGGTTGTCGTGGCCGGCCTGGAATTGGATCCGTCGTCGTTTGACCACGGGGTCACCAAACGACATCTGGATATCCTGCGCGGTGCGACCGATGCGAAGGGCCGACGCCTTGATGTCGTGGTGCTGCCGGGGCCGTCGACATGGCGTGCAAAGTACGACAATAACGACTTCGCCGCCGGATACATCAATGTCTACGTTTGCAACGGCGCCGTGATCGCCCCCGAATTCGGCGACGCGACGGCGGACCGCAAGGCACGCGATACCTTGCGGGAGCTGTTTCCGGATCGGGAGATCGTCCAGCTCAACATCGACGGCATTGCCGCCGGCGGCGGCGGAATTCACTGCACGACGCAACAGCAGCCGCGCTGATAAAACGGGTGATGCTTACCCCGCCGGCATCGTCTTCTCGACCAGCCGCACCCAGTAGGATGCGCCGTGGCCCAAGATATTATCGTTGAAGATGTAGCCCGGGTGATGGCATTCGTTGCCGTCGCCCATGCCAAGAAACACGAAGGCGCCGGGGCGGGCTTCCAGCATGAACGAAAAGTCTTCAGCGCCCATCAGCGGCGTGGTGCGGTCGTCGACGCGGTCGTTGCCGACCACGTCGCGCGCCACGTCCGCGGCGACACCGGCTTCGCGCGCATGGTTCATCGTCACCGGATACATCCGGTTATATTTGGTCTCGGCCGATCCGCCATAGGCGCGGGCAACGCTCTCGGCGACTTCGCCGATGCGGCGTTCGACGAGATCGCGGATCTCCGGATCGAGCGTGCGCACGGTGCCCGCGAGATGCGCGATCTCCGGAATGACGTTGAAGGCGGTGCCGGCATTGAACTTCGTGATCGAGATCACGGCCGATTTCAGCGGATCGACGTTGCGCGCGACGATCGACTGCAGGGCGTTGACGATCTGCGAGCCGATCAGAACGCTGTCGACCGCGCGGTGCGGGCCGGCGCCGGCATGGCCGCCCTTGCCGTGGACCGTGATCTCCAGCGAGTCCGCCGAGGCAAGCAGCGCTCCCGGCTTGGTGGCGAAATGGCCTTCGGGCAGGCCCGGCATGTTGTGCAGGCCGTAGACCTCCTGGATGCCCCAGCGGGTCATCAGCCCGTCGTCGACCATCGCCTTGCCGCCGCCACCGCCTTCCTCGGCGGGCTGGAAGATGACGATGGCGGTGCCGTCGAAATTGCGGGTCTCGGCGAGATATTTGGCAGCACCGAGCAGCATCGCGGTGTGGCCGTCATGGCCGCAGGCGTGCATCTTGCCCGGGACCTTCGAGGCGTAGGCCACGCCCGAGGTCTCCTGCATCGGCAGCGCATCCATGTCGGCACGCAGGCCGACGGTCTTGCCCGAATTGCTCTTGCGGCCGCGGATCACGCCGACCACGCCGGTGCGGCCAATGCCGGTCACCACCTCGTCGCAGCCGAACTCGCGCAGGCGATCGGCGACGATGCCGGCGGTGCGGTGGACGTCGTAGAGCAGTTCCGGATTCTCGTGGAAGTCATGGCGCCAGGCGGCCATTTCATCCGAGAGAGCGGCGACGCGATTGACGATGGGCATGGGATGGGTCCGTTTCTTGTTTGTAGGGCGGGTGAGCGTAGCGTAACCAACAGCGATGTCACGAGGTAAGGAGCCGTCATTCCGGGGCACCCGAAGGGTGAACCCGGAATCTCGAGATTCCGGGTTCGATGCTTCGCATCGCCCCGGAATGACGGGAGTGTTCAGCTCTCCCCGAACACCCGCTTGAAGATCGTGTCGACATGCTTGAGGTGATAGCCGAGGTCGAACCGCTCCTCGATCTCGGCGTCGGTCAGGTATTTCTTCACGTCGGCGTCCTGCTTCAGCAGCGTCTGGAAGTCGCCTTCGCCGCGCCACACCGGCATCGCGTTGCGCTGCACGTATTTGTAGGCGTCCTCGCGGCTGGCGCCCTTTTGCGTCAGCGCCATCAGCACGCGCTGCGAATGCACGAGGCCGCCGAGGCGGTCGAGGTTCTTCTGCATGTTCTCTGGATAAACCAGCAGCTTCTCGATCAGCCCGGCGAGCCGGACCAGCGCGAAATCGAGCGTCACGGTGGCATCGGGAGCGATCATGCGCTCGGCCGAGGAGTGCGAGATGTCGCGCTCATGCCAGAGCACGACGTTCTCCATCGCCGGCAGCGCATAGGCGCGCACCATGCGCGCGAGGCCGGAGAGGTTTTCCGACAGCACCGGGTTGCGCTTGTGCGGCATCGCGGATGAGCCCTTCTGGCCCTCGGAGAAGAACTCTTCGGCTTCCAGCACCTCGGTGCGCTGCAGATGACGGATCTCCACCGCCAGCCGCTCGACCGAGGAGGCGATCACGCCGAGCGTCGCAAAATACATCGCATGGCGGTCGCGCGGGATCACTTGCGTGGAGATCGGCTCCGGCCGCAAGCCCATCGCCTTGGCGACGTGCTCTTCGACCCGCGGGTCGATCTGGGCGAAGGTGCCGACCGCGCCCGAGATCGCGCAGGTCGAGATTTCCTCGCGCGCCGCGACCAGGCGGGCGCGGGCGCGGCTGAATTCGGCATAGGCATAGGCGAGCTTCAGGCCGAAAGTGACCGGCTCGGCATGGATGCCGTGGGAGCGGCCGATGGTCGGCGTCATCTTGTGCTCGAAGGCGCGTGTCTTCAGCGCCGCAAGCACACGATCGAGATCGGCGAGCAACAGGTCGGCGGCGCGCTTGAGCTGGACGTTGAGGCAGGTGTCGAGCACGTCCGACGACGTCATGCCCTGGTGCACGAACCGCGCCTCGGGGCCGATGATCTCGGCCAGATGGGTGGTGAAGGCGATCACGTCATGCTTGGTCTCGCGCTCGATCTCGTCGATCCGCGCGACATCGAAGGTCGCGTCCCTGGCCTTGGCCCAGATCGTCTTCGCGGCCTCCTTGGGGATCACGCCGAGCTCGGCCTGCGCGTCGGCGGCATGCGCCTCGATCTCGAACCAGATCTTGAAACGCGTCTGCGGCTCCCAGATCGAGGCCATTTCCGGGCGGGTATAGCGGGGGATCATCGAAAACTCCGGAGCAGGTGGGCGGGGCGCGAGGGGACGTCCGGCCGATTTGTTTTTACGCCGCGCTATAGCAAATCGGGCCCGCGGAGGCCACCCGTACGGGGCTCTTGGGAGGGGAAAACGGGGGCGTTTCGAGGGGCCAAAATCCAGTTGGGCGGCAGACTCCGCTTCGCCTCTCCCCGCGAAGAGCGGGGCGAGGGAGACGTTAGAGATTGGCCAACCCGCATTCGACGGCCAAGCGGACGAGCTGCGCGTCGGTCCGCATGCCGGTCTTGGCCTTTATCAGATAGTGGTAGTTCTGCACGGTCTTGGTGCTGAGATTGAGATTGTCCGCGATCTGCTCCTTGGTGCTGCCTGCCGCAAGCTGGCGCAGGATCTCGATCTCCCGTTCGCCCAACTGGTCGAGCACCGATTGCGTCGGCACCAGGCTGTCCATCGCCAGCACCCGGGCGATATCGTCGCTCATCGCGTGCTCGCCGCGGGCCACGATGCGGATCGCATCGATCAGCGCCGCCGGTTCGCTGCCCTTGGTGACGAAGCCGCTGGCGCCGGCGCCGAACGCTGCCTTCACCTGCGCCGCTTCGCTGTGCATGCTGAAGACCAGGATGCGGGCCTCGGGGCTGCGCGCGCGGATGTTGCGGATCGCCTCCAGGCCGCTCGCCCCCGGCATCGAGATATCCATGATCACGACATCAGGGTCGTGCGACTTGAACGCGCGATACGCGTTCGCCGCGTTGTCGGCTTCCGCAACCACCCGGAAATCGTCCTGATGTTCCAGCACGCGCCGGTAGCCCTGCCGGACGACGGGATGGTCGTCGACCAGCAGGATCGAGATATCTCTGGTCTTCGACGCGGTCATCACGCGGCGAGCGGGATGGTGGCGGCGACGCTGAGGCCGCGGCTTGCGCGTGCGATCGACAGAGAGCCGCCAAGGGCTGCCACGCGTTCGCTGACGCCGGTGAGGCCGAAGCCCGCCGACCGCGCCACCTTGGCCGCGTCGCCGCCGCCATCGTCCTCGACGCGGATCAGCAGCGTATTCTCCGGTCCAGCTCTCCGCTCGATCCGAAGCACGATCTCGCGGGCGTCGCTGTGGCGCAACGCGTTGGTCAGGCATTCCTGCGCGACGCGGTAGGCGGTGGCAGCGACCTTGCCGCTGATATCGGCGAGATCACCGTGCAGGTCGAGCTGGATCAGCGGCTGCGTCGTGGCCTGCGATCGCCAGCTGTCGACGAGGTCGACGAGGCTCGCCTCCAGCCCGAGCTCCTCGGCCGGCGGATGGCGCAGCCGGCTCAGCGTGCCGCGCAGGCAGGTCATGATATGGCGCGTTGCCTGCGAGATCATGCGGGCGTCCTGCGCGATTTCGCTTGCGTTGGTCTTGTCTTGCTTGTTCTGCGTACTGCTCGCCTCGATCGTGGTGGCGAAGGCGAGGACCGCGGTCAGGTTTTGCCCGAATTCATCGTGCAGCTCGCGGGCCAGCGCGCGCCGCTCGTCGTTGCGGATTTCGAGCAGACGCCGCGTCAAGACGGCGCGTTCCTCCTGGGCCTGCGCGAGGCGCTCGCCGAGATCGCTGACCGCCTGTCCGATCATCGCCAGTTCCATCGAGCGGATCCGCGGCAATGGTGTCCGGTATTGGCCATCAGCCATGCGCTGCAGCGCCGCGACGATCGAGCGCGCCGGCGCCAGTGTATGCGCGATGGCCAATGAGGCCAGCAGCGCGATCGCCAACGCCATCAGCAGCGCGACGTGGATGTTATCAAGGATGTGCTGCCAAGCCAGCGCGACCGCGGCATCCGGATCGGGGTTGGCGAGCACGGTTCCCGCGGTTGCGGCGCGGGTGCTGATCGGTTGCGTCACGGTCGCATGATTGCCGAGCACCGTCTGCACGATAGCGCCGAACCAGCGCGGCGGCGCCCTGCCGATCCCCTTGCTCTGGCCGCACAGGGGCCTCTCGAACGCGCCCGCCGGCTCGAACTGGACGCAGATCCCGGGCGAGATCAGCCCCATCGTCTCGATGGTGCGCCAGTCGGGCGACGGCAGCAATTGCTCGCGCATGCGATTGCTGCGCAACAGCAATTCACGCCAGTAGAGCGCTTCGAGCGCCTGCGAGACCCGCTCGGCGGATGCGGACGTGGCGCGATCGACACTGCGGTAGGCATCGATCGTGGCCCAGATCGTGGCCGCTCCCAGGCACAAGGCGACGATGACGAGCAGGCGGGCGACCAGTTGAAGCACGAGGCGCATGCGATCCACTCCACAATCTGTGGCTAAGCGTAACAGCAGCGCCATTCTCCGCCAATTGCAAGCCGGGCGATGCCAACAGGTCGGGAAATTTGCCCGATGATGCTTGGGCAGATGTCTTTGGACGGCGCTTGCCGCCTCTGGTCTTCTGTTCTGGCGAGGCAGTCTCGCAAGGAGCGAATGCAGATGAGTGCCAAGGGCGGAGCCGCGGCCGCATCGTCAGGCACGGACACGGCGGAACGCAGCGTCCTGCTGCTATGGATGATCTTCACCGGCATCTCGATTTTTGCCGTGTTCCTGCTCTGGCGCTACGGGCTGGTCCGTCTGATGGTCAGTTCCGACCGAACCTACATTTCGAGCGTGATCGCTGTTCTCTACGTCGTCACTTGTGCGCATTGCTTCTGGCGGACGCGGGCGATCGCGCGTGAGGGCGAGGAGGCTCGGGGCTGTCGCGCGATCCTGGCGGCGCCTGACGGCACCAAGGCGCTTGCCGCTGATGCGCAGCGCCTGCCGGGCGGGCTGGTCAGCGATCACATCCGCAGCCTGGTGCAGAAGGCCGCGGCCCAGGGCGCCGGCCGGATCGACCAAACGCTGCTACTTCGGACACTGGCGGACCGCCTGCGCGGTTCCAACGGCTTCGGCGCCTTCGTCTCCGACACGCTGATGAAACTCGGGCTGCTCGGAACCATCATTGGCTTCATCATCATGTTGGCGCCGATCGCCACGCTCGATGCCGCCGACAAGGTCGCGATGAAGTCGTCGATGGGGCTAATGAGCGACGGCATGGCGGTCGCGATGTATACGACGCTGGCGGGCCTGATCGGATCGATCCTGGTCAGGATCCAGTACTACATGCTCGATTCCGCGACCCAGCGGGTGTTTTCCGATGCCGTCATGCTGACCGAGACGCATGTTACGCCGGCTTTGGAACGCCGTCATGATGGATGATTTCGGCCTCTATCCGCGCGAGGAGTCATTCGATCCGCTCGGCGTGATGCTGTTCAAGGCGCTTCAGGTGATCTCGTTCCTGTTCTTCCTGGCGCTGCTTTCGGTGTCGCCGGATGCCAAGGACGGCAAGATCGAGTCCAAGGCCGAATTCATCATCACGATGGACTGGCCGGACAATCATCCTGACGATCTCGACCTGTTCGTGCAGGACCCCGCCGGCAACATTGCCTGGTACCGGCATCGCGAGGCCGGGTTCCTGACCCTCGACCGCGACGATCGCGGCGGCGCCAACGACTTCATCGTGGTCAACGGCAAGAAGATTGCGTCACCGATCCGCGAGGAGATCGTCACGGTGCGTGGCATCGTCCCCGGCGAATACACCGTCAACATCTCGCATTTCCAGGCGACGACCGGCGAGCCGGTCGAGGCGAATGTGAAGGTGCAGAAGCTCAATCCGACGGCGCAGGTGATCTTCGACAACAAGCTGATCGTAAACCACACCGGCGACGAGAAGACCGCGGTCCGGTTTCGCCTCGATTCCGAGGGCAAGGTGATCAACGTCGACCGGCGGCCGAAATCGCTGCTCGAGACGTTTCGCAATGTCCGCGCCAACGGTGCCGATCTCGATCCGAAGACAGGGGTGAGGATGCACCGTGAGTAGCTTGCAGTCGGTCATCCTGACGCTCGCGGTCGCCTATGCGGTGATCGGTGCGCTGTTGTTGATCGTATTGGTCTATGCGCGGCTGCATTGGTCGGCGAAGGCGATCGCGATCATCGTGACCAGCACCTTCTATGTCGTCAGCTTCGGCGGCATGCGCGGGCTGCTCGGCTGGGCCACAACGGACCGGCTGCCTGCGGCCTTCAAGCTGCTGCAGGCGCGGATCGTGGAGCCGCATTCGCTGGAGGGCGACCCCGGTGCGATCTATCTGTGGGTCGAGGAACTCGACGAGGACAATCGGCCAAGCGCCGTTCCCCGGGCCTTCCGCGTTCCCTACACCGACGCGCTGGCCGAGCAGACCCACACCGCGGAGAACGAGATCAAGGCCGGGCATCCCCAAGGCGGCCGGGCTGCGGATTTTGGCGGAGGCGAGGGGACCATCCTGGACCTCGTCAGGGAGTACGTCACGCCGAAGACGATCCTGGAGACATCGGGCGGCGATTCCACGACCGGCGAGTTCAGGCCCCCGCCGGCGGGCGCACAGGGATCGGTTTTCACCCCACTGCCGCCGCCCCGGATGCCGCCCAAGGACGCCGAATAGGGCCCCGGGAAGGGTTCTCGGGTTCCCGAGGTCCCAGGGCAGCCCGGGCTCATTTTCCCGACCGGTGGACTTAAGATAATTGTCTGACAGATATTGAAATCTGTCAGCGCGATGGTATATTCCCGATGACGCCGGGGCTAGGGTGTCACGTGGTGTTCGGCGTTTGGCCGGCGGCTCGGCCTGAACTTCAATGACTACCTCTAAGGACTACCCCCATGACTATCGAAATCATCCATTTGACCTCCCAGATTCAACAGTGGCTCAACGTTCGCGTCGCCCGCCATTTGGCCGCCCAGGCCGCCAAATTCTCCCGCGGCCAGGACAGCGATAACCAGACGGTAAACGCATGAACGAGACGGTGGTTTTGACGCCCGAGCGGATCCTCGAAGCAACCGAGGATGTTTTGAGGCGCTTCGGGCTCGCCAAGGCCACCGTCGTCGACGTTGCCCGTGCGCTGGATGTCAGCCACGGCAGCGTCTACCGCCATTTCCCCAGCAAGGCCTCGCTGCGCGATGCCGTGGCCAAGCGTTGGCTCGATCGGGCCAATGAGCCGCTGTGCAAGCTCGCGGCGTCATCCGGCCCGGCGCCGGAGCGGCTCGAGAAATGGCTGCGCACGATGTTTGCGATCAAGCAGAAGAAAGTCTGCGACGATCCGGAGATGTTCGCGACCTATCTGGCGCTGGCGCAGGACGCCCGCGAGGTGGTGGAGGCCTACAAGGACAAGCAGGTCGACCTGCTCGCAAAGATCCTGTCCGACGGCGTGACGCAGGGCGTGTTCGCGATTGACGACGTCAAGGCAACGGCACGCGCCGTGTTCGACGCGACCGTCCGCTACCACCATCCGGCGCATGCCGAGGAATGGGCCAAGCCGGAATGCCCGTCGCGGATCGAAGCCCTGATCAGCCTGCTGCTGAAGGGCCTGGAAGCGCCGCGCAAGCACTAGCGCTAGCTTTCTCTTCCGATATTCCCTCATCGACTGACGCCTTTGGCCCGATTGCGAGCCAGGGGTTGCGTGTGCTTGATATCGGCTGGGACTGGGAACGCGGACGACCATGCGGCTTGCGCTGTTTGCCGATATTCACGCCAACCGGCAGGCCTTCGCCGCCTGCCTCGAGGCTGCGCGGGCGCGCGGCGCCGAACGCCTGATCTGCCTCGGCGATATCGTCGGCTACGGCGCCGATCCGGAATGGGCCGTCGATACGGTGACGGACCTCGTGGCCAAGGGCGCGATCGCGGTGCGCGGCAACCATGACAATGCGATCGGAGTGCCCGGCGACAGCATGAATGCCGATGCGCAGGCCGCGATCGACTGGACCCGCGGCAGGCTCAGCGCTGAGCAGCGCGCGTTCCTTGCTGGTTTGCCGATCATGCGCGAGGAGGACAACCGCCTTTACGTGCATTCGGAGGCGTCGGATCCGGAGGGGTGGCGCTATGTCCGCGATTCCTCCGACGCCGCGCGCAGCATGATGGCGACCGAGCAGCACGTCACGTTCTGCGGCCATATCCACCGGCCCGGCCTCTACTCGCTGTCGTCGGCCGCGAAGATGACGAGCTTCGTTCCGACCGCCGATATCGAGGTGCAACTGCTGACGGGGCGGCGCTGGCTCGCGGTGCTCGGCTCGGTCGGGCAGCCGCGCGACGGCGATCCCGCCGCGTCGTTCGCGATGTTCGATACGGTGAGCCGCGCCATCACCTATCTGCGCGTGCCTTACGACGTCGACGCCGCGGCGACGCGGATCAGGGTGAGCGGCCTGCCGCGCTGGCTGGCCGATCGCCTGTTGATCGGCAGGTGATCCGTGGTCGTCCAAGCGATGCAGCCGGGCGCTGAGATCGATGGCTTCACCGTCGGTGAACTGGTCCACCGTGGCGGCATGGCGACGCTGTGGAGCGTGACGCATCCCGGCATCGATGTGGCTCTGCTGATGAAGGTGCCGCTGACGTCGGAGGGTGAGGATCCGGCGGCGATCGTCAGCTTCGAGATGGAACAGATGATCCTGCCGCGGCTCTCAGGGCCGCACGTGCCGGCCTGTTTCGGCACCGGCGATTTTGAGCGACAGGCCTATGTGGTGATGGAGCGCATTGCCGGCCAAACGCTCTACAAGCGGCTCGGCAATCTGCCGCTGGGTTACGAGGAGGCGAGGGTGATCGCCGGCAAGATTGCGTCCGCGCTCGCCAATCTGCACCGGCAGAACGTCATCCACCACGACATCAAGCCGAGCAGCATCATGTTCCGCGAGCGTGGCGAGGCAGTGCTGATCGATTTCGGCCTGTCGCACCACAACCATCTGCCCGATCTCCTGCAGGAGGAGTTTCGCCTGCCTTACGGCACCGCGCCCTACATGGCGCCGGAGCGCCTGCTCGGCGTCCGCGACGATCCGCGCAGCGACCTGTTCTCGCTCGGCGTGCTGCTGTATTTCTTCACCACGGGTGTGCGGCCGTTCGGCGAGACCGAGACCTTGCGCGGCATGCGCCGGCGGCTGTGGCGCGATCCCACGCCGCCGCGCAAGCTTCGGGGCGACTATCCGCCCTGGCTGCAGGAGATCGTGCTGCGCTGCCTGGAGATCGACCCGGCCGCGCGCTATCCGACCGCCGCCCAGCTTGCCTTCGAGCTCGCCCATCCTGAAAAGGTGAAACTGACGGCGCGATCGCAGCGCATCAAGCGCGATCCGCTCAGGACCGTCTGGCACCGCCGCTTCAATCTCGGCACGATGCAGCCGCAGCCAAAGTCCGATGTCGAGGCCCAGCTCGCGTCGAGCCCGATCGTCGCGGTCGCGCTGGATACCGCTGAGGGGTCCGGCGCGCTGAACGAGGCCATTCGCGTCGCCGCCGAGCAGGCGCTCTCGACCTTGCCCTCGGCCCGGCTGGCCTGCTTGAGCGTGTTGAAGCTGAATCTCCTGGCGCTCGACCGGACGCTCGACGAGCAGGGCCAGAACAAGCATGTCGACCGCCTGGTGGCGCTCCAGCATTGGGCGCGACCGTTCCGGCTCGACGAGTCCAGGCTCACCGTGCACGTGCTGGAGGCGATCGATCCCGCCGCCGCCATCCTGGAATTTGCCGCGGTCAATCTCGTTGATCACATCATCATCGGCGCGCGGCAGAACTCGATGATGCGCTCGCTGCTCGGCAGCGTCTCGGCAAAGATTGCATCGGAAGCGCCATGCACCGTGACCGTGGTGCGGCCCTCGCGCCTGGCGTCGCTGGCGGGCGACAACGATGAAGCGGCGGAACGGCCGGCCAATGAGGCCGCGGTCACGCCACCAGGATTGTTCTGATCAAGCGACGGCTCGCACGCCGCGGATTGCCGTCAGACGCGGCGCAGGTAAGCGCATGTGACGCGCGCCGCATTGGCCCGCTCGGGCGATGTCACGTACATGCGCCGCGCGACGAACGCTACGTTCAAGCCAATCCACAAGGGTAAACCCGTCCAAACAATGGCCATCGTCATGATGCGCCTCCCTCAATATATTTTGAGATTGTTGTGCATCGTTTTGGATGAGTCTGTGAAGACCGTATGAATACGTTGCTCGCACGAATGTTGTGCATGCGGCAGCGCAGCAGTTTAGTGTGCGCCGCACCTTCAGGCAGCGGCGCGCGCTGTTGTCTATTAGATCGCTTCTCCGCGCGCCTGCGCGGCGGCGTTGCGGATGGCCGCGATGTTGGTCTTGTAGGCCTCGACGGTGCCGCCCTTGAACACCGCTGAGCCGGCAACAAAGGCATTGGCGCCGGCGGCCGCAAGTTGGCCCGCGACGTCGGGCGCGACACCGCCGTCGACCTCGATGTCGATCGGGCGTCCGGCGGTCATCGCCCTGACGTCGCTGACCTTGCCGAGCGCCGAGCGGATGAAGGCCTGGCCGCCGAAGCCGGGATTGACGGACATCACGAGCACGAGGTCGACCAGGTCGAGCACGTACTCGATCGCGCTTGGCGGGGTTCCCGGATTGAGCGAGACGCCGGCCTTCTTGCCGAGCGCGCGGATCGCCTGCAGCGAGCGATGCAGATGCGGGCCGGCCTCGGCATGCACCGTGATGTGGTCGCAGCCCGCCTTGGCGAAGGCTTCAAGATACGGATCGCACGGCGAGATCATCAGATGCGCGTCGAAGATCTTCTTGGTGTGCGGCCGCATCGCCTTGATGACGTCGGGGCCATAAGAGATGTTCGGCACGAAATGCCCATCCATCACGTCGAGATGGAGCCAGTCGGCGCCGGCCTGGTCGACCGCGCGGACCTCCTCGCCGAGCCTGGAGAAATCCGACGCCAGGATCGACGGCGCGATGACGAGGGGACGCGGAGCGAATGACTGGGACATATGCGCTTTCCCTGAAGGCTTCGAGAGCCGTGTGATGGCCCCGCCTAACATGCGGATACGTAGTGGGCAATGCGAGGGCGATCTCGGAACTGTGGGCGGAAAAATCTGCCGCGGCGGCAGCTCTTGCCGGGTGTTCCGAACCACCTCCGTTGCGGGAAATACCCGATTTTATTGAGTTTTTGCCATGGCACGTCGCTTGCTCAGAGTACTGGCATGGGGTTCGAGCCGCCGCGCGCGGCGTTGTGTGGAGTACTGCCATGTTGTTTGCCCTTGGCGCCGCGTCGTCGGCCCTGGACATTTTGAGCCTGCTGACCTCGTCGAAGTCGTCGTCACCGACGGCATCGTCGTCGTCATCAGCGTCGTCGACGAGTTCCAGCCAGAGCAGCGGCCTGTTCGATGCCTCGACGATCGCATCGAGTTCGACCGCCAGCAGCACGAGTGCCGGATCCGCCAGCGGCTGCCCGCAGATCTCGCCGGAGATGATGAGCGCGCTGCTGTCAGCGCAAAGCCAGTCGCAGACCACAGCCTCGGCCGGCACGAGCGGTTCGACCAGTTCCGCCAGCTCGACCGGCACGACCTCAACCAGTTCCTCGAGCGCGCTGCAGGATCTGTTCTCGCAGATCGACGCCAACGGTGACGGTTCGATCTCCAAATCGGAATTCGAGAGTGCGCTTGGCGCCGGCGGCACCAACACCGCACAGGCCGACGACGTTTTCTCGAAGCTCGACACCAATGGCGACGGTTCGGTGAGCCTCGACGAGATGTCGAAGGCGCTGCAGGGCCACAAGGGCGGCGGCCACCATCACCACATGGCCGATAGTTCGACCGACGGCACCAGCTCCAGCAGCGGCTCGGGCTCCAGCGGCTCCGGTGGATCGAGCTCGACCGATGGCACCACCAGCACCACGGTAACCAACAGCGACGGCTCGACCACGACCACGATGACCTACGCCGACGGTTCGAAGGTGTCGATGACGTCGGCGGCGGCCTCGGCGTCTACCTCCAGCAACGCGACCTCGTCCTACAATTTCATCGAGCAGCTGATTCAGCGCCAGTCGCAGCAGATTGCCGCACAGGCCTCGTCATCGGTGGCGCTTACCGCGTAGGTTGATCGCGCAGGCGGCTTTCCTTCGCCTCTCCCCGCGTGCAGGGAGAGGCCATAACGCATCGCAAGATGCGTTGCGGGTGAGGGGGACTCTCCGCGAGTCCGTCTCTCACCGCGATTGCGGCAGCGGCCCCTTACCCCAACCCTCTCCCCGTAAGAACGGGGCGAGGGAGCGCAGCCCCGCCGCGGTTGTCGTTCAACTTCATCTTAGCGTTCTAACCAAACCGGTCCTGCCAGCTCGGCAGCGCGCCGGGGAAGGGCAGGGCGGTCGCGGCATAGACGCCGCGTGCGATCGCGCGCGCCACCGTGTTGGCCGCCACCGCGCCGAGCGTGGTCAGGCCGAACTGCGGGTCGATCTGCTTTGCGCCGGTCGCCGCCGCAAACACCACATCGCCGTCGGTCGGCGCGTGCACCGGATAGATCGCGCGCGCCATGCCGGTCTGCGCGATAACAGCGAGCCGCTTGGCCTGCGGTTTTGTCAGTTGGGCATCGGTCACGACCACGACGAGCGTGGTGTTCTCGGCGGCCGTCGCCTGCGGGCCACCCTTCAGACGGATCTTCAGCATGTCAGGCGTGAATGACGGTGGCAGGCCGCGCCCGCCGAATTCGCTGCCGACCTCGAACGGCGCGGCCCAGAACCAGGGGCCGGTGCCGACGGTGACGCTGCCGACCGCGTTGACGACGGCAAGCGCTGCGACCATCACACCGTCATCGGTTTGCGCCGACGCCGAGCCGAGGCCGCCTTTCAGGCCGGCCGTGGTCGCGCCCATCCCGGCGCCGACGCTGCCGAGGCGGAAATCGCCCGCGGCCGCATCCGCCGCCGCATAGCCGAGATCGCGATAGGGTGGAAAGCGTCCCCACGCCTTGTTGCCGCCGTTGAGCAGGTCAAAGCAGATCGCGCCGGGCACGATTGGGACCACCGCGTCACGGACCCGAAAGCCGCGGCCGCGCTCGGCGAGCCAAGCCTGCACGCCGCCGGCGGCGTCGAGCCCGAGCGCAGAGCCGCCCGAGAGCGTGATGGCGTCGATCGCCTCCATGGCGCTCTGCGGCGCAAGCAGAGCTTCCTCGCGGGTGCCGGGACCGCCGCCGCGGACATCGATCGAGGCCACCGCCCGCTTGTCGAAGATGATGGCGGTGACGCCAGAGGCGATCGAAGGGTCGTCGGCGTGGCCGACGCTGACGCCGGCAATGTCGGTGAGAAGGTTTTTCACGATGGGTTCCGCCCGGGCCTGCATACCCTTGTTTTGACGCGTTTTCCTCACGCGAACCGGTATCCACTTCGCTCGAAAACGCTCTGCCTGGCCCGGTATAGCAGCCGCGACGGGCGCAGCAACCAAGGTAACGCCCCCTTTACCGGCCGAACCGATAATTCAAGGCAATAGCGTTTGATTCCCGATTTTCGGACCTAGCCTGACCGCCAAAGCTCCATTGCGTTTTCGAGCAGGCGGCAACGCGTCAAAACAAAGGGTTAAAGCGCGGTTCTGTTCGCTCGGAGCCAAGCTGGAGGAAAGCCGTCATGTTCCGTATTCTCGTGATCGATGACCAGGCCGATGTCCGGGCGATGATCGCAATCCTGCTGCGTGTCCAGCGCTTCGAGGTCGTCGAGGCCTCAAACGCCCCGGAGGCATTGGCGGCATTCGCAGCCGCGTCGTTCGACCTTGCGATTGTCGACATCTTCCTGGATGGCAAGAACGGGATCGACGTCATCATGGCGTTGCGCGCACGGGTCCCCGATCTTCCTGTCGTCGCCATCTCCGGAATGACGGCGCGAGATTTCCTGCCGGGGTCGCTGGAACTTGCTGACGTCGTCTGCCTGCAGAAGCCGTTCCGGCCGAACCAGTTGGCGTGCGCGATCGAAACCGCGCGCGCGTCGGTCGCGCGGGGCGTCGCCGCACTCGCGGCGGGCTAAACCAGAGGCGCGCTGATAGCGTCGTCTAAGACCTCATCATCCGGGCAATCGCTTCGCCGATCACAACCGTTGTCAAGTGAGTATTGGCCCGGCAATCGGACGGCATGATCGACGCGTCGGCGACCCGCAGGCCGCGGATGCCCTTCACGGTGCCGTCGGGATTGACCACGCCTGCGGGATCGTTGACGCCGGTCATGCGGCAGCTGCCGGCGGCATGCTGGATATCGCCGGTCTCCCGTCGCAACACCGCTTCGAGCTCGGCGTTCGGCAAGGCCGCGGCGGCCGGCAAGGTCAGCTCGGTATCTCCAAGGCGGATCCAGTCCGATATGCCGGCCAGCGCCGGCTGCGTGGCCAGCACGGCGAACCGCTTCACCGCATCGGTCATGCGCAGCATGTCGCGCGGATCGGCCAGCATGTTTTCCTCGACGATGGGATCGATCGTCGGATCGGGCGAAGCCAATCTCAGCTGGCCGCGCGAATAGGCGTTGAACAGGCCAGCGCCGATCGCTCCGGAATTTCCGATGCCGCGATGGTTGAAGCCAATCATGATCATGTCGCGCTTGCCGCCGTCGGCCAAACCAGATGAATAGGTCACGCAGCAATTGGTGTGACGTGTATCGGGATCGGTGGGCCGCAGATCCTCGTGCAGCTGGATCGTCATGCGAAACAGCGGATGATCGAAGAAATGGCGACCGACCGGCAGGTCACGCTCGACCGCGATCCCCATGGCTTGCAGCTCGTCCGCGGGGCCAATGCCCGATCGCAGCAGGATCGCCGGGCTGTGGATGGCGCCGCCGCACAGCACGATCTCGCGCGCGGCGATCTCGCTGGTGCCCTGGCCGTCGATGTGCACACGGACACCGGTGGCCTTGCCGTCGCGGATCACGACCCGGTCGACCAGCGCCTTGCCACGGATCTCCAGATTGGCGCGGCCACGCGCCGGCTCGAGATAGCCTTCGTTAGTAGTGATGCGACGACTGTCGCGGCTGTTGATCGGATAGCAGGCAACGCCTTCGCCATCGGGGCCGTTCACATCGGCGCACCACGGATAGCCGCTGGCGAGCGCTGCATCGCGCAGGCCGCGATCGATCGGCCCCCAATTCTCGGGCGGCGCGCGATAGACCGGCAGCGGGCCGCCGCGTCCATGTCCCTTGGTGTCGCCAAATTCCTGATCGTCCTCGATGTCAGAGAAAAGCGGCATGATCTCGCGCGCAGACCAGCCGGTGCAGCCGAGCGCGGCCCATTCGTCGAAGGCATCCGCGACGCCGCGAATGGCGATCTGGCCGTTCATCATCGAGCTGCCGCCGAGCCCCTTGCCGCGCCAGTAGAAGCGCGGCTCCTGCCCTGCGATGCGGCGGGTCAGGAGGTCGGGCCACTGCCATTTCTCCTGGAATTCCCGCTTGTGGATGATCGGAATCGGATTGGGCGTCCTGATTTCCCAGGGCGCTTCATCGGCACGCCAGTCGAGGCCTGCTTCCAAGAGCAGCACCCGCCGGTTTCGATCCTCGGACAACCGGGCGGCAATGGCAGCACCGGCAGAGCCGCCACCGACAACGATCACATCATACATGGTATCAAACCTCGTTACGCCGGAAAGCCCGAACACAAGACGTCGGATTGCCTTCCGACATCCGTGACGTCTTCCGCAGGGATCATCTGGGTTGGGATTACTCTGACTTGTCGATGTTCCAGAACAGCGGCGTGGCCGGACCATCGAGCATGCCCGTCAGCTCCTTGTGCCACACACTCGGCGCAAAATACTGTCCGAGAGGAATGTAAGTCACCTGATCGAGCGCGCGGGCCTGAATCTCGGCCGCGATCTTCTTCTGCGCGTCCGGCGAGCCGGCGCGCGCGAAGCCATCGCGAAGCGTCTCCAGCTGCGCGTCGTCGGGCCAGCCGACCCAGCCGCCCTTGCGACCCCTGTTGTTCAAGGGCGCGCTCACGACGGGGTTCATGATGTCGGCGATGCCCCAGTTGGTGAAGAACATGTTCCAGCCGCCGTCCTTCGGCGGCTTCTGGCTTGCGAGCACAACGTTTTCCGTCTGCCAGTCCATCGACTGGACGGTCACCTGGAAGCCGGCCTGGCGCAGCAACTGCGCCGCGACGATCGGCTGCGTCTTGAGCGTCACCACATCGGTCGGTGCCAGCATCACGACGGGCGTGCCGTCATAACCGGATTCGGCCAGCAGCTTCTTGGCCACCGCCATGCCGTTGCCCGTGACGAGAGAGTCCGTTCCGAGGTCGGAGGCCAGTGGGGTGTCGCAGCCGAAGATCGCGCCGCAAATCCTGTAGAGCTTCGGATCCCCGATCATGGTGTCGAGGATGTCTTTCTGATTCAACGCCATCATGGCGGCCCGGCGCACCTTGACGTTGTCGAATGGCGGATAAAGGAAATTCATCCGTCCGATGGTCTGGAAGCCGAGACCGCTGAGAGGGCGCGACGTCAAATCCTTGTCGGCTTGCAGGATCGGCAGCATGTCGAATGACGGCCGTTCCAGGAAATCGATGTCCCCGGACTGCAGCGCGCTGGTTGCGGTCTGAACGTCGGGCATCGTAATCCATTCGACGCGATCGACCTTCACCACCTTGCCGCCCGAGGTCCAGCTTGGCGGCTCGGCGCGCGGCACATAGTCCTTGTTCTTCTCGTAGACGGCCTTCACGCCGGGCTGGAATTCCGACTGGATGAACTTGAACGGACCCGAGCCGATCTGCTCGGCGATCGCCCGGTCCGATGGTGTTTCGGCAAGCCGTTTCGGCATCATGAAAGGCACCAGCGTGGACGGCTTGCCGAGTGCGTCAAGCACCAGGCCATAGGGCTCCCTGAGCTTCAGCGTGATGGTCCTGGCATCGGTGGCTTCCAGGCTGGCGGTGAAGTCCATCAGCTTCTGGCCCATGCCGTCGACGGCAGCCCAGCGCTTCAATGAAGCAACACAGTCGTCCGCAGTGACTGGCGTGCCGTCGTGCCACTTCAGCCCGTCGCGCAGCGTGAACGTGTAAGTCAATTTGTCGTCGGACACCTTCCAGTCCGCCATTTGAGGCCGGATCGTGAAGCTGGAGTCCATCGCCACCAGCGTGTCGTAGACCATATAGCCGTGGTCGCGCGTGATGTAGGCCGACGAAACGATCGGATCGAGCGCCCGCAGGTCCGAGTGCATCACCGCCCTGATCGTTTTGGCTGACGACAAGGTCGGCCACGCCAGCGCGGTGGCGACAAGCAGCCCGCGGAATGCGATCTTCAAGGACATCGGGGAGTTTTTGGCGCGCGGAGTGGCTGACATCATTTTCCTCGGGTGAACGCTGAGCGGACTTCAGGTGGCGTTGGATAAATCGCGCGCCCGCGTCGCACGGATGGTCGTTGCGCCGGTGAGGCCGGCGCCGACAAGTGCAATGATGGGCATGTCTTAAACAGGCTCCCGGACGCTAGAGTCGCCCCGACACCGGCGTAAACCGGTGGAGGCGCCCCATCTGTCTCGGTACCTGAGAGCTTGATCCGCTAGAGCCATTGCTCAATGCATGGCCCTATGACGGATATCCCCTTCGGTGGACGCCACACTGTGAGTATGGCGTCTCTCTCCAGATCGTCCTGACGACACGGTCCTTGTGCCTGAGAGTTTCCGGGGCGGTTGCTCCGTCGGCGCCGAACACGAAAACGTAGTGCTTGTTTTCGCTTCGAGCTCTCCCGCATCGTCGCGTTGGACTGTCAAACGATATTGTGCGCTCGGAAACCAGGCAAGACTAAACTTCAATCGGGAGCTGCCCAGATCATATGCGATCGATCTTGCACGCAAACGACAAAGAAAAAACGCCCCGGCGAACCGGGGCGTTTCGACTCAACAGCTATCCTGACGGGTCAGGAGTCCTTATGCGTCAGGAGCCTTTCTGGTCGATCTGGATGTAGTTGCCCTTGGCGTCCCACTTGTAGACGACATAGTCGATCGCCTTGATGTCGCCCTTGGCGTCGAAGCCCATCTTGCCGAGCACGGTGTCCCAGTCGCCGGCCTTGATGGTGGCCATCACCTTCTTGGCGTCGGTGGTGCCGGCCTTGGCGGCGGCCTGGGTCCAGACCTGGATCGCCGCGTAGGTGTAGAGCGTGTAGCCTTCGGGATCGATGCTCTTGGCCTTGAACTTCTCGACGATCGCCTTCGCGGTCGGCTTGTTGCGCGGGTCGGGTCCGAAGGTGAACAGCGTGCCTTCGGCGGCGGGGCCGGCGATCGAGGCGAACTCCTTGTCGTTCAAGGCGTCGCCCGCCATCAGCACGGCCTGCAGGCCCTGATCGCGCATCTGGCGCAAGATCAGGCCGGATTCCTGATGGTAGCCGCCGACATAGACAAGGTCGATCTTCTCGTTCTTCAGGCGCGAGACGATCGCGTTGAAGTCCTTGTCGCCCTTATTGTAGGACTCATTGACCTTCTCGGTGATACCGGCCTTGTTGAGCGATTTCTTGGTCTCGTCGGCGAGGCCTTTGCCATAGGTGGTCTTGTCGTTCAGGATCGCGATGTTCTTGCCCTTGAAGTTCTTCGCGATGTAGTTGGCGGCGATGATGCCCTGCTGGTCGTCACGGCCACAGACGCGCGCCACGTTCCAGAGATTGCGCTCAGTGAACAGCGGGTTGGTCGAAGCCGGCGTGATCTGCAGGACGTTGCTGTCCGCGTAAGCCTCCGACGCCGGGATCGAGGATGACGAGCAGAAGTGACCGGCGACGAACGGAATCTTCGCGCTGCCGATCTTTTCCGCGATCGAGCGCGCCTGCTTGGGATCGCAGGCGTCGTCGTTGGATTGCAGCGCGAGCTTCTTGCCGAGAACGCCGCCGGCCGCGTTGATGTCGGCGACGGCCTGCTCGGCGCCGTTCTGCATCTGCCGGCCGAAGGCGGATTCGCCGCCCGTCATCGGGCCAGCCACTGCGATGGTGATGTCCTGCGCGAACGCGCTCGCCGATAATGCGAACGAAGCGCCCAATGCCAGGCCGATGATCTTCAGTGATTTCATGACAAGTCCTCGTGGTCGTTGCCTCTTGGGGAAAGAACCCGGACCGGGCCGGGTACAATAACCGGCGCCATTCTCGGCTGATTTTGCGGCGAAGTCACCGGCAATTTTCAGCCAAATCGACGCTTCGCCCACCGCGAGGGGGCGCCGCACGGTTAGCCGCGCCGGCCGCCCTCCAGATAGGCGGCACGGATTTCTGGGCGCTGCAGCAGCTCGGCACCCGTTCCGGCCAGCGTGATCAGGCCATTGACCATGACATAGCCGCGATGGGCGAGCTTCAACGCGTGGTTGGCGTTCTGCTCGACGATCAGCACGGTGAGGCCGTCCTGCCGGTTCAGCGTACGGATGGCCTCGAAGATCTGCTTGGCGATCAGCGGCGCCAGGCCGAGCGAAGGCTCGTCCAGCATCAGCAGGCGCGGCCGGCTCATCAGGGCGCGGCCGATCGCCAGCATCTGCTGCTCGCCGCCCGACAGCGTGCCGCCGCGCTGCGCGATGCGCTCCTTCAAGCGCGGGAACAGCGCAAACACGCGCTCCAGCCCAGCCTCGCGTTCGGCCTCGCTGGATTCGGTCGCATCCGCGCCCATCTGCAGGTTTTCGGCCACGCTCATGCGCGGGAAGATCCGCCGTCCTTCAGGCGATTGCGCGATGCGCAGCCGCGCGATCTCGTGGGTCGGCTCGCCGGTGATGTCGCGGCCATCGAATTCGATCCGTCCGGCGCGGGCGCGCGGCTTGCCGAAGATCGTCATCATCAGCGTCGACTTGCCGGCGCCGTTGGCCCCGATCAGCGCCACGATCTCGCCGGCATTAATCTCGACGTCGACGCCCTTCAGCGCCTCGATCTTGCCATAGGCTGCGCGCAGGCCGCGCACCGCGAGCAGGGGTGTTGCTGCCTGGGCCGCGCTCACGTGGCGCTCTCCATCACGGCGATCGCCTCTTCCTCGTCGGCGCCGAGATAGGCGGCGATCACCTTGGGATCGTCGCGCACCGCCTGCGGCGTGCCTTCGGCGATCTTGACGCCGTAATCCATGACCACGACGTGGTCGGAAATCTCCATCACGACCGACATGTCGTGCTCGATCAGCAGGATCGAGGTGCCCTGGTCGGCGCGGATCGACAGCAGCAATTCGTTCAGCGCGCCGCTCTCGCGCGCGTTCAGGCCTGCCGCCGGCTCGTCGAGACAGAGCAGCGCCGGCTCGGTGCACATCGCGCGGGCGATCTCGAGGCGGCGCTGGTCGCCATAGGGCAAATTGCCGGCGGCATCGTCGGCGCGGTCGAGCAGGTTGACACGTGTCAGCCAGGTCCGCGCCAGATCGATCGCGGCCCGTTCGGCACTCCGCCAAGACGGCACGCCGATCAGGCCGAGGAAAGTCAGGCCGGAGGCGCGCATCAGCGCATTGTGCTGCGCGACCATCAGGTTCTCCAGCGCGGTCATGCCGGGAAACAGCCGGATGTTCTGAAAGGTGCGAGCGACCTTGGCTCGCTTGGCGATCCGGAAATCGTTGAGGCGTTCGAGCTGGATGGTGCGGCCGTCATCATGGGTCAGCCGGATGGCGCCGCCGCTCGGGCGGTAGAAGCCGGTGATGCAGTTGAACACCGTGGTCTTGCCGGCGCCGTTCGGTCCGATCAGCGCGGTGATCTTGCCGCGTTCGGCGGCAAAGGAGAGATCGTTGACAGCGACGATGCCGCCGAAGCGCATCATCAGATGATCGACGGTGAGGATTTGGTTGTCGCTCATCCGTGGCCCTCCTTGACGAGGTCGGACGAGATCGCCTGACTGCGTTCCAAGAACACGGTCGGCGCGCGATGGCCGATCAGCCCGCGGGGCCGCCAGATCATCAGGAACACCATCGCCATGCCGAATACCAGCATGCGGTATTGATCGAAACCGCGGAACAGCTCGAAGCCGCCGATCATGGCAAGTGCGGCGAGTGCGACACCGAGCTGCGAGCCCATGCCGCCGAGCACGACGATCGCGAGCACCAGCGCCGACTCCTGGAAGGTGAAGGATTCCGGGCTGATGAAGCCCTGCCGGGTGGCGAAGAACGCGCCGGCGAGGCCGCCGAACATCGCGCCGGTCGCAAACGCCGTCAGCTTGGTTGTCGTGGTGTTGATGCCGAGCGCGCGGCAGGCCACCTCGTCCTCGCGCAGCGCCTCCCAGGCGCGGCCAATCGGCAGCCGCCGCAGCCGGATCGTCACCCAGTTGGTGAGCAGCGCCATCAACAGGATCAAATAGAACAGGAAGACGATGCGGTGGGTCGGCGAGAATTCGATGCCGAGTTTGGCGGCAAGCCCGTTGTCGGTGTTGTCGAGCGGGATGCCGAACAGCGTCGGGCGGGGAATCCCGGAGACGCCGTTGGGGCCGCCGGTCAGGCTCTGCCAGTTGATGATGACGAGGCGGATGATCTCGCCGAAGGCGAGCGTCACGATCGCCAGATAGTCGCCGCGCAGCCGCAGCACGGGGAAGCCGAGCAGCACGCCCCAGAACGCCGCCAGGATGCCGGCGAGCGGCAGGCAGACCCAGAACGACCATCCGAAATAGGTGGCGAGCAGCCCGTAGGAATAGGCGCCCACCGCGTAGAAGGCGACGTAGCCGAGATCGAGCAAACCAGCGAGGCCGACCACGACGTTCAGGCCCCAGCCCAGCATCACATAGGTCAGCACCAGGATCCCGAGGTCGAGAATGTAGCGCTGGTCGTAGAAGATCACGGGAACGAGGAAGGTGAAGACCAGCAACGCTGTCGCGAGCCAGCGTCCCGCAAACGCCATCGTGGCCTGCACCTGCGGCGGAACGACCCTGATGGTGCCGACCGGACCCCACCATTGCCGCAGCAATTCGACGATGATGCTGCCGCCGAACACGACGCCGACCATGGCGGCGAGATCGCCGAACCGCGTCCAGTAGATCAGGCCGCCCTGATTGCCGGCTTCGGTGCGCACGCCGATCATCAGCGAGAACAGCACCAGCGCGACCACCGCGCTGATCAGGGCTTTCTTGAAGATGAAGGCGGCGCCGGAGGGCTGCGAGGCGTGCGAGGTGGCTACTGGGGTGACGCTCACTGAGGGCTGCCCGTCAGACTTTTTCGACTGTGGGACGGCCAAGCAGGCCGGTCGGCATGAAGATCAGCACCACGATCAGGATCGAGAACGCGGCGACGTCCTTGTACTCGACGGAGAAATAGGCCGACCACATCGTCTCGATCAGGCCGATCGAAAGCCCGCCGAGCATCGCGCCCGGCAGCGAGCCGATGCCGCCGAGCACGGCCGCGGTGAAGGCCTTGATGCCGGCGACGAAGCCCATGAAGAAATCGACCAGGCCGTAATAGAGCAGGTACATCATGCCGGCGACGGCGGCCAGCGCTGCCCCGATCACGAAGGTCATCGAGATGGTGCGGTCGACGTCGACGCCGAGCAGCGAGGCCATGGTCTGGTCCTGCTCGCAGGCGCGCATGTCGCGGCCGAGCCGGGTGCGCGACACGATCCAGGTGAACATTGCAAGCAGCACGATGGTGGTGATGACGACGACGATCTGGATGTTGGAGAGCTGCACCGCAAAGCCCGACGCTCCCTCGTGCAGCGTGTAGCCGCCGGTGATGATCGGCGGCACCGGCTTGACCCGCGCGCCCTGCGACACCTGCGAGAAGTTGGTCAGCACGAATGACATGCCGATCGCCGACAGCATCGGTGCGAGGCGGAACGAATGCCGCAAGGGCCGGTAGGCGATCCGCTCGATGGTCCAGCCATAAAGCGCGGTGATCGCCATCGAGACCAGCAGCACGATCAGCAGGATCACCGGGATCGCGGTGAGGCCGAGCGACACCAGGATCAGGAACGTGATCAGGGCGATGAAGCCGCCGATCATGAAGATGTCGCCATGGGCGAAGTTGATCATGCCGACGATGCCGTAGACCATCGTGTAGCCGATGGCGATCAGGCCGTAGATCGAACCGAGCACGAGGCCGTTGATCAGTTGCTGCGCGAAATAATCCATGCACTGCCGCTGTTAGAGACAAGAAACGCGGCGAGGCCCCCGGTAGCCCTAACCGACTGTCGGGTGGATTTCTAACAGCGGGAACTGAAGGCGGCAACAGCGACCGACTGCAACGAAGGTGGCTGTACACGAGTTGTTTGGCCGGTTCCGGATGATGACGCGGCCGATATGACGTTGTTGCGGGCAGGGTGCCTGCGTTCCGGGCAAGATTCCGGGCAGTGCGATGCCGCGCGAATTATCTTTGTGATTGCTTGCGACCGCATCGCACCATCGCGCCGTTTCCACCGGCGGCGGCGCCGGTTCCGGACCGCTGAAGCGCCCAAGGTTCCCATCGAACCAAGTGCTGATCTCCCGGTTATCTCCTCACTGTGTTCAACAAGGGAGACACCCGAATGAGCAATCAGAACCAGAACGCGGGCCAGCAGAACCAGAAACCGGATCAGAAGCCCGGTCAGCAGCAGCAGGGCGGTGGCCAAAAGCCCGGCCAGCAGCAGCAGGATCCGAGCCGCCAGGGCCAAAAGCCGGAGAAGGATCGCTAGTTCGGATACGAGATCAGCGTAGCCGTGACGGTAGGGTCTCGCCGCAAGGCGGGACCCTTCATTTTGCCCCGTTTTGGCACCGTAAACGACTGTCCCCAACCAATCCCCAGGCCGTTAAGGTAAACAAAGGGTTTAAATTGCCCCTGGCAGTTGAACGGCGTTACCTCCCCGTTAACCGCCGCCCGTTCGGAGGGCCGCGGCAGCGTGGGAAGCGTCATGTCCAGCAATTGGCGGATTAGTTCATTCAATGGCGCGCTGCTCGCGGCCTATTTCATTCCGGTCTGGACCATCATCGCCTTGAACATCATGGTGTCGCCGATCCACGGGCTTTATGAGCGGCCGAGCGTGGCGGTCGCGCTGTACGCCAGCGACTATCTGCAGCTTTCCAAGATCGCGACCGTTCGGCTCGCCTGGCTGCTGGCGCTGGCGCGGATCACGGTGGTGGCGTTCTTCGCGGTCTTCCTCGCCATGATGATCCGCCCGTCGGCGCGGAAGAACGGCGGTTACAACGAAGCGCTCGTCGTGGCGCTGTGCTTCGGCAGCGTGATCAGCTTTGCCAGCATGCTGATGGCCTCGAAGGTTGGCGAGATCCAGGCGCTGCGCATGCATGCGGCCGAGCTTTTGATGCTGCTCGGCACCGCGATCGTGATGTTGTTCGAAGAGCCGGCCAAGTCTGCTGCCAAGAAGCCTGCCGCCACAGCGCCGGTCGTCGAGACAGACGCGCCGGCCGGCCAGCTATCCCTTCAGCAGCCCTAGCTCGGCAACGATCGCGCCGGCTTCCTTGACGGCGTGGTTGGCCGCGGGCACGCCGCAATAGATCGCCTGCTGCAGCAGGATTTCCTTGATGTCGTCGGGCGTGAAGCCGCCCTCGGTAAGCGCTGCGCGCACATGGAGGCGGAATTCGTCCCACTGGCCGAGCGCGACCATGGTGCCGATCACAAGCACGCGCCGCGTGCGGTGATCGAAATGCGGCCGCGTCCAGATCTCGCCCCATGCATAGCGCGTGATCAGGTCCTGGAAGTCGGTGTTGAACGCGTTGCGGTTCTTGATCGACTTGTCGACCCATTCATCGCCCAGCACCTCGCGGCGCTGCGCCATGCCGTCGTCGCGGCGCTGATTGTCGTCCATTGATGTTTCCTCCAGGGTACGTCATTCCGGGGCGGTCCGCAGGACCGAACCCGGAATCTCGAGATTCCGGGTTCGATGCTTTGCATCGCCCCGGAATGACAATCATGATCAGCGTTGCGTCAGGAAGCCGACCACGGCGTCGGTGAAAGCGTGCGACTGCTCGATGTTGGAAATGTGTGCGGCGTCGAGCAGTGTCATGCTGGCGCCGGGAATGCCGCTGCGGATCATCTCCGCCGCCGACACCGGCGTCGCCATGTCCTGCCGTCCCGCGATCACCAATGTCGGGCTCTTGATCCTGGGCAGCAGCGCGCGCTGGTCGAGTGTGGAGAGCGCCTCGCAGCAGGCGAGATAGCCCTCGACCGGTGAGGCCAGCAGCATCGCCTTCATGTTGGCTGCGATCTGCGGCTCGTGCTCGCGGAAATCCGCCGTGAGCCAGCCTGCGATCACGGTGTCGGCGACGGCGGCGAGGCCGCCTTCCTTCACCGCCTTGATGCGGTTCAGCCAGTTGGTCGGATCGGGATAGTAGCAGGCGGTGTTGGCGAGGATCAGCTTGCCGAACCGCTCAGGCGCGTTGGCGCCGAGCCATTGCCCGACCATGCCGCCCATCGACAGGCCGCACCAGTGCGTCTTCTCGATGTTGAGGTCGTCGAGGATATCAAGCACGTCGAGGCCGAACCGCTCCATCGAATAGGGACCGGGCGGCACGCCGGATTTGCCATGGCCGCGGCTGTCGTAGCGGATGACGCGGAAGACCTGCGTGAGCGCGCGCATCTGCGGCTCCCACATTTGCAGTGTGCAGCCGAGCGAATTCGACAGCATCAGCGTCGGTCCGCCGTCGCGGCCCTCCACCTGGACGTTGAGCAGGCACCCGTCGGCGTCGATCATTGGCATCGGGCAATACTCCAGTCGATTATGTCTCGTTGAGGGAGGCGAGCAGGCGGTCGATCAGCGCTTGCGAAGCGCCCTGATAGGCCATCGGCTCGAACAATTCTGCGATTCTCTTGGCGTCGAGATGCGCGGTGACCTTTGGATCATCAGACAGCACGTCGCGCAGATGCTTCTTCCCGGCGACAGCGGTCTTGCTGGCGGCCTCGATCAAATGATGCGCGCCGCTCTTGCCGATCTTCTCAGCCAGCGCCATCGTCACGGCCTCGGCCATGATCAGCCCGCCGGTGGCGTCGAGATTGACGCGCATGCGCGCCACATCGACCTCCAGCCCCTCGGCGAGATCGACGATGGCGGTGAGCGCGCCCGAGGTGACCAGCATCAGGGTCGGCAGCGTCGGCCATTCCGCGTGCCAGGGGCCGGCGCTGCGCTCGTGGTCCTGGATCTGTGCGGCAAAGATCGTCGCGGCGAGATTGGGCGCCATGGTCGCGGCGCCAAGCGCGCTCGCCGCTGCCACCGGATTGCGCTTGTGCGGCATGGTGGACGAGCCGCCGCGGCCGACGTCTGCCGGCTCGAAGGCTTCGCCAACATCGGTCTGCATCATCAGCGAGACGTCGCGCGCGATCTTGCCGCAGCTGCCGGCAAGGATTGCAAACACCGACGCCGCCTCAGCGATCCGGTCGCGATGGGTGTGCCAGGGAGCATCGGGCAGCGGCAGGTCCAGCTCCTTCGCGAGTTGCGCGGCGACCGCAAGTCCGTGGTCGCCCAGTGCAGCCAGCGTTCCGGCGGCGCCGCCGAATTGCAGTGCGAGCGTCTCGCGGCGCAGGCGCTGCAGCCGCTTGCGCGAGCGATGCAGCGCGGCGGCATATTCGGCGAGCTTCAATCCGAACGGCATCGGCAGCGCGTGTTGCAGCCAGGTGCGCGCCACCACCGCGGTGTCGCGGTGCGCACGCGCGAGTTTGGCAAAGCCCGCCACGGCGCGATCGGCATCGGCAAGCAGCGCATCGATGCCCGCGCGCAATGTCAGCATGGTCGCGGTATCGATCACGTCCTGGCTGGTGGCGCCCCAATGCACATAGCGTGCGGCGTCAGCGTCGGCCTTCGCGACATCGGCGGTCAACGCCTTGACCAGGGGGATCGCCAGATTGCCGGACCGGGTGGCGGCCTCCGCCAGGTCAGCGCGATCGAATGATTCGGCCCTGCAGGCGGCGCCGATCGGCCCCGCGGCAGAGGCAGGGATCACGCCGCAGGCGGCCTCGGCGCGGGCTAGTGCTGCCTCGAAATCCAGCATGTTCTGCAGCGTCGCGGCATCGTCGCACACCGCGCGCATCGCGGCGCTCGACAGCATCGGCGCAAGCAGGGGAGAGAGGGCTGTGCTCATGTCGGGCGACCTAACCATTCCGGCGCGGCGATGCCAATGCCAACAGACGGTTTGTCGCCATTTTCACCCACATGGCCGATTGCGCGATTTCGTGAACGGGGCGCTGGTCTTGCTGCGGTTGCGAATATGCATCGCTCATCCTCCGAAGGTGGCCTTTCCTTTGCGCATCAGCTGCTTTACTTGGGGACACAGGTTTAGCGATGTTTGGAGGTCCCTCATGGCCATGACAATGAACGGCGAAGTGCAGCTTGCGGCGGCGCGCCAGGCCGTCTGGGACAAGCTCAACGACCCCGAAGTGCTGAAGGCCTGCATTCCTGGCTGCGAGGAACTGGAGAAGACCGACGACCACGGCTTCCGCGCCACCGCCAAGATGAAGGTCGGGCCGGTCTCGGCCCGCTTCAAGGGCAAGGTCACATTGAGCGATCTCGATCCGCCCAATGGCTACAGGATCTCCGGCGAGGGCGAGGGCGGGGTCGCCGGCTTCGCCAAGGGCGGCGCCACCGTCGGGCTGTCAGACAAGGACGGCGGCACGCTGTTGAGCTACAACGTGGAGGCGCAGATCGGCGGCAAGCTCGCCCAGCTCGGCCAGCGCCTGATCAACGGCAGCGCCAAGAAACTCGCCGACGAATTCTTTGCCAATTTTGCCAAGGCGGTGCAGGGTTAGAGCCGGTGCAGGGTTAGCCCTGCCAACGGCCCGTGCCGTATCCGGCCATGTCCTGGATGAGTGGCTCGAAAGGTTGCTCATTGCCGGGCCGCCCCATATTATGCCGTCTGGAACGATTTTAAACCGCCTGTTCTGCCGATATGCGGCAGTGCAGATAAGAGAGTGCTGATGGCCAAGATTTCAATGATCGTGAACGGCAACCCCGTAAACGCCAACGTCGACCCCCGTACCCTTCTGGTTCAGTTTCTGCGCGAAAACCTGCGGCTGACGGGGACGCATGTCGGCTGCGACACCTCGCAATGCGGCGCCTGTGTCGTGCACCTCGACGGCAAGGCATTGAAGTCCTGCACCACGCTCGCGGTGATGGCCGACGGTCATGAGGTCAGGACCATCGAGGGGCTGGCTGCGGATGGCGCGCCGCTGCATCCGATGCAGGAGGCGTTCCGCGAGCATCACGGCCTGCAGTGCGGCTTCTGCACGCCAGGTATGATCATGACCGCGGTCGATTTGGTCCATCGCAAGGGCCACGAGCTCTCCGACGAGGTGATCCGCGAGGAGCTGGAAGGCAATCTCTGCCGCTGCACCGGCTATCAGAATATCGTCGCCTCGATCGCGGCCGGCGCCAAGGCGATGGCCAAGTCAGACCTCGCTTAAAGTCGGACCTCGCCTAATCATTTCATCGCGCTCCCAGCGATCAGGACATTCCCAGGATACTTAAATGTACGAATTCAAATATCACCGTCCGGAGACCGTGCGGCAGGCCGCCAATCTTCTGGTGAAGAACGAGGACGCCAAGCTGATCGCGGGCGGCCACACGCTGGTGCCGGTGATGAAGCAGCGGCTTGCGAGCCCGCCGCATCTGGTCGACCTCTCCCACATCGAAGGCCTCAACGGCATCGAGATGAAGGGCCGCTCGCTGGTGATCGGCGCCACCGCCAAGCATGCCGAGGTCGCCAACTCCGCCATCGTCGGCGAGGCGATCCCGGCGCTTGCCGAGCTTGCCGGCATGATCGGAGATCCCGCCGTACGTCATCGCGGCACCATCGGCGGCTCGCTCGCCAACAATGATCCGACCGCGGACTATCCGGCAGCGGTGCTGGCGCTGGACGCCACCATCGTCACCAACAAGCGCCGCCTGAAGGCCGAGGAATACTTCCAGGGCCTGTTCACGACAGCGCTTGAGGCTGACGAGATCATCACCAAGGTGATGTTCCCGCTGCCGAAGAAGGCGGCGTATGTGAAATTCCGCAACCAGGCCTCGCGTTATGCGTTGGTCGGCGTGTTCGTGGCCAAGCGTCCGTCCGATGTCCGCGTCGCGGTGACGGGCGCGGGCTCCGACGGCGTGTTCCGGGTGACCTCGTTCGAGGAGGCGCTGAAGAAGCGGTTCTCGCACAAGGTGCTCGACGGCCTGACCGTTCCGGCCGACGGCCTGAACAGCGACCTGCATGGCAGCGCGGAGTACCGCGCGCATCTGATCGGCGTGTTGGCGCGCAGGGCCGTGGAAGCCGCGACCGCCAAAGGCTGATCTAAGGGCTGATCGGCGTCAATTTGCGAACTCCTGCTTCAAGATCGGCTATCCAATGAGTGCATCGGCGTTACCCACTTCCGTCGATGCCATGCTGGAGCTGTTGACCTCGCGCGGCTATCTCGCCGAGCGGTCGCTGGCGACGGTGACGTATCTGGCGCTGCGGATGGGCCGTCCGCTATTTCTGGAGGGCGAGGCCGGCGTCGGCAAGACCGAGATCGCAAAAGTCTTGTCGTCGGCGCTCGGGCGCAAGCTGATCCGGCTGCAATGCTATGAGGGTCTCGACGTTGCGTCCGCAGTCTATGAGTGGAGCAGCGCCGCACAGATGATCGCGATCCGGCTGGCGGAAGCCTCCGGCGATACTGACCGCGACCAGCTTGCCAGCGATATTTTCGCCGAACGCTTCCTGATCAAGCGCCCGTTGTTGCAGGCGCTCGAGCCCGACGTCGCCGGGCCGCCGGTGCTCTTGATCGACGAGCTCGACCGCGCCGACGAGGCGTTCGAAGCGTATCTCCTGGAAATCCTCAGCGACTTCCAGGTGACGATCCCCGAACTTGGCACCGTGAAGGCGCCGGCGCCGCCGATCGTGATCATCACCTCCAACCGCACCCGCGAGATCCACGACGCGCTGAAGCGGCGCTGCCTCTATCACTGGGTGGACTACCCCTCCGCCGAGCGCGAGCTAGCGATCGTCAAGGCGCGGGTGCCTGATATTTCCGCAAAACTCTCGCAGCAGGTCGTTCGCTTCGTGCAGGCGTTGCGCAACCAGGATTTCTACAAGTCGCCGGGCGTGGCCGAGACCATCGACTGGGCGACCGCGCTCTCCGAGCTCGACGCCCGCTCGCTGACCCCGCAGGTGGTCGGCGATACACTTGGCGCGCTGTTGAAGTACCAGGACGATATCGCGCGGCTCCAGGGCGAAAGCTTGCAGAAGGCATTGAAGGACGCGACGAGCGAGACGTAGCCCTTCGTCATTCCGGGGCGACGCGTAGCGTCGAACCCGGAATCACGAGGTTGTTGCGCGAGATTCCGGGTTCACGCTTCGCGTGCCCCGGAATGACAGGAAACAAACGATGGCGATCAATCACCTTGCGCCTCCGACCGGCCACATGGCCGACAATGTCATCGGCTTTGCCCGCGCGTTGCGGGCGGCCGGGCTTCCTGTCGGTCCGGGCTCGGTGATCGACGCGCTCAACGCGATCCAGTTGATCGAGGTCGGCAACCGTGCCGACCTCTTCACCACGCTGGAATCGATCTTCGTCAAGCGTCACGAGCACGCGCTGATCTTCCGTCAGGCCTTCGACCTGTTCTTCCGCGCCGCCGAGGAGTGGAAGAGCATGCTGGATTCGGTGCCGTTGCCCGATCACGCCAAGAAGAAGCCGCCGCCGGCCTCGCGCCGGGTCCAGGAGGCGATGGCGCAGCCCGCGATGCGCGAGGAGCGGCCGCAGGCCCAGGAGCAGGAGCTGAAACTCTCGGTCTCCGACAAGGAGGTGCTGCAGAAGAAGGACTTTGCGCAGATGACCGCGGCCGAGATCGCTGAGGTCGTCAGAGAGATCGCAATGATGCGGCTGCCGCAGGCCGAGCTTATGACCCGCCGCTACCAGCCGGATGCGCGCGGCTTGCGGCTCGACATGCGCCGCACCCTGCGTGCCTCGTTGCGCACCGGCGGCGAGATCATCGACATCCGCAAGCTCGGCCGGATCGAGAAGCCGGCGCCGATCGTGGCGCTGCTCGACATTTCCGGCTCGATGAGCGAGTACACCCGCCTGTTCCTGCACTTCCTCCACGCCATCACCGATGCCCGCAAGCGCGTCTCGGTGTTCCTGTTCGGCACCCGGCTCACCAATGTGACGCGCGCGTTACGGCAGCGCGATCCTGATGACGCGCTGGCGCGCTGCTCGTCCTCGGTCGAGGATTGGGCCGGCGGAACGCGGATCGCGACCTCGCTGCATACGTTCAACCAGCTCTGGGCCCGCCGGGTGCTCGGGCAAGGCGCCATCGTGCTCCTTATATCCGATGGACTGGAACGGGAGGCGGATGCCAAACTGGCCTTTGAGATGGACCGGCTGCATAGGTCTTGCCGCCGCCTGATCTGGCTCAATCCGCTGCTGCGCTACTCTGGTTTCGAGGCCAAGGCGCAGGGCATCAAAATGATGTTGCCTCACGTTGACGAATTCCGCCCGGTGCATAACTTGACGTCCATCAAGGGGTTGATCGGGGCGCTGTCGTCCCCGCCGCCGGTGCACCACCGCAGCCTGATCCGTTCCGTAGCCTGAGGGAGGCTTAAATGCTGAACCGCGACGAAGACATTCTTCAGGCCGCTGAGACCTGGCAGAGCCAAGGCCACGGCGTGGCGCTCGCCACCGTGGTCGAGACCTGGGGCTCGGCGCCGCGGCCGGCCGGCTCGAGCCTCGTCATCAACGACGACGGCACGTTCCTGGGGAGCGTTTCCGGCGGCTGCGTCGAGGGCGCCGTCGTCACCGAGGCGCTCGACGTGATTTCGAGCGGCCAGTCCAAAATGCTCGAATTCGGCGTCGCTGACGAGACCGCCTGGAATGTCGGCCTGTCCTGCGGCGGCACCATCCGGGTCTTCGTCGAGAAGGTCGGTTAGCCGTGAAACTCGAAACGCTGAAGCAATTGAACGCCGAGCGCGCCGCGCGCCGCCCGGTCATCGTCGTCACCGATACCGCCAATGGCGAGCAGCGCCTGGTGAAGGCGAGCGACATCGCCGCCGATCCGCTCCGCGCCGAGCTGTCAAAGCAGCTGCGGATGGGCAAGAGCGGCAACGTCGAGGCCGCTGGCCGGAAGCTGTTCCTCAACGTCTACGCGCCGACCGCAAAGCTCGTGATCATCGGCGCGGTCCATATCAGCCAGGCCCTGGCGCCGCTTGCGCGCTCGCTCGACTATGACGTCACGGTGGTCGATCCGCGCACGGCGTTTGCCAGCCCCGAGCGCTTTCCCGACGTGCCGCTGGTGGCCGAATGGCCCGACGTCGCGCTGCCGCCGCTCAATGTCGATCACTATACGGCCTTCGTCGCGGTGACCCACGATCCCAAGATCGACGACCCGGCGCTGCTGCACGCCTTCGAGCGCGACTGCTTCTATATCGGCGCGCTCGGCTCGCGGAAGACCCACGCCAAGCGCGGCGAGCGGCTGCGCGCACAAGGCGCCAAGGACAGCGACATCGCGCGCATCCACGCTCCGATCGGCCTCGATATCGGCGCGGTGTCACCGTCGGAGATCGCGGTCTCGATCATGGCCGAGATCACCGCGCAATTGCGTTTGCCTCCGAAAGACAACTCCAAGGAAAAAGAAGTAGCGGCATGAAGTTCGGTCCCGCCAGTCCGGCCGACGCGATTGGCGGCGTCACCGTGCATACGCTCCGCCAGGGCGCGCTGGTGCTCAAGAAGGGCACGACCATTGGCCCCGAGGAAGTCGAGGCGTTGACCAAAGCCGGCGTCAAGGACGTCGTCGTGGTGCGGCTCGAGCAGGGCGACGTCTCCGAGGACGTCGCGGCTGCCAGCATCGCGCAGGCGGTGGCGGGCGAGGGCGTCAATGTCGAGCGCGCCTTCACCGGCCGCGCCAATTTGTTTGCCGCGCGCCCTGGCGTGCTGGTCGTCGACCGCGCCGCGGTCGACCGCATCAATGGCGTCGACGAGGCCATCACCTTTGCGACCCTCGCGGCGTTCAAGCCGGTCGTCGAAGGCGAGATGATCGCGACCGTCAAGCTGATCCCGTTCGGCGTGGAAGGGAAGCTGCGCGACGCCGCCGTCGCGGTTGCCGGCAATGACGCGCTGCGGATCGCGCCCTACGCCATCACGAAGGTCGGCGTGGTCTCGACGCTGCTGCCGGGCCTTGCCCCGAAAGTGATCGACAAGACGCTGCGCGTCACCGCGGAGCGGCTGGCGCCGGCCGGAGCTGTCATCATCGCCGAGCGCCGCGTGCCGCATGACGAGACCGTGCTGGCCGCTTCGATCAAGGAATTGCTCGCGCTTGGCGCCGAACTCGTCATCGTGTTCGGGGCGTCTGCGATTGCCGACCGGCGCGACGTGATCCCGGCTGCCATCACCGAGATCGGCGGCGCCATCGAGCATTTCGGCATGCCGGTCGATCCCGGCAATTTGCTCTTGATCGGCAGCGCCGGTGGCGTGCCGGTGCTGGGCGCGCCGGGCTGCGCGCGTTCGCCGGTCGAGAACGGCTTTGACTGGGTGCTGATGCGGCTGCTCGCCGGCATCAAGGTCTCGCGGTCGGACCTCACCGGCATGGGCGTCGGCGGCTTGCTGATGGAGATCGTGACCCGGCCGCAGCCGCGCACCGTTCCCGACATCGAGGGCAACCGCAACGTCGCGGCGATTGTGCTGGCCGCGGGACGCTCGACCCGGATGGGCGGCCCGAACAAGCTGCTCGCCGAACTTGACGGCAAGAAGCTGGTGCGCATCGTTACCGAGCAGGTGCTGGCGTCGAAGGCCTCGGAGGTGATCGTCGTCACCGGGCATCAGGCCGACCTGATCGAGCAGGCGCTCAATGGCCTCAAGGTGAAGTTCGCCCGCAACCCGGATTTTGCCGGCGGGCTTGCCAGCTCGGTGAAAGCGGGGATATCAGCGGTCTCCGACAAAACCGACGGCGCCATCGTCTGCCTCGGCGACATGCCGCTGATTTCATCCGCGTTGATCGACCGCCTGATCGAGGCCTTTGAGCCGGACCGCGGCCATCTGATCACGGTCCCAGTCAACGACGGCAAACGCGGCAACCCGGTGCTGTGGTCGCGGCGCTTCTTCCGGGAATTGATGACGCTCGACGGCGACATCGGCGCTCGCCACCTGATCGCCAGGCACGCCGAGGCGGTCGCCGAAGTCCCGGTCGAAGGCAACAGTGCCTTCCTCGACATCGACACCCCGCAGGCGCTGGAAGCGGCACGGCGGGGGTAATCGTCGTCCCGGCGAAAGCCATTACCACAAATGCGCATTGTCGGCGTCGCTGGGGCCGCTTTCCCGCCTACAACAAAGTTCGGTGGCTATGGGTCCCGGCTTTCGCCGGGACGACGAGTTGATAGAGCAACGCTCTCAACCCGTCATTCACCATCTGGAAACGACCCCCGGGTAGATTCGCCGCCGGGTTCTGGGGGATTTCCGTCTTGATCATTTCAACCGTCGCCGCGCAACGCCGCGCGCTGATCGTTCTTGTCCTGACATTGCTGCTTGGCGCCTCACGTTTCATCACAGAAACATGGGCCGCCGGCGCGTTCGCGGTCGGCAAATGCGGCGCCTACGGCCAGGCCTTTGATTACCCGGCGGAAGCGGCGGCGCGTGCAGCCGCGCTGAAGCAGTGCAAGGGCGACTGCACGGCCGTGACCATGAAGCGCGCCTGCGCCGCGCTCTCGGTCGACATGGCCAATCCCTGCGGCGCCCATGGCTACGCCGTGGCGCCGAAGATCTCGGGCTCGCTCAACGCCGCGACCAGGAAGTGCTACGAGTTCGGCGGCAAGGAATGCGTGATCCGCGCCTGGGCCTGCGACGCCAAGGGCTAGCGCTGGCCGGTGCTCTGCCGCTAGATTTGCGCCATGCAATTCGACACCAAGATCGCGGTCGTGATCCGCACCGATTTGGAAGTCTGGCAGAAGCTCAACGTCGCGGCCTTTCTGTCAGGTGGTATCGCGGCCACCTTTCCCGAATGCATCGGCGAGAATTACGAGGACGGTTCGGGCACAAAATACCTGTCCCTGATCGGCCAGCCGATCCTGGTCTACGGCGCCGACCGCGCCGCGCTGTCGCGGGCGCTTGAACGCGCGCTGGCGCGCAACGTGAAGCCTGCGCTCTACACCGAGGACATGTTCAGGACCACGCATGATGCCGCCAATCGCGCGGTGGTCCGGGCGGTCGCGCGTGCCGATCTCAACCTCGTCGGCCTTGCCATCCGTGCCGAGCGCAAGGTGGTCGACAAGATCGTCGACGGGCTGAAGTTTCACAGCTAACGGGCCGTGGCGGCAGGCGCGAGCGGGTGCTCGACACAACTGGAACATTCCGCACCCTGGCGAGTTTTCTCCCTAATCGCATTGACAATGACTGACTAGTCAGTCATGAATTTGCATGGCAAAACGCACAGATATATCGACCCGCACCTCGCCCGCAGGGGGCCGGACAACCATCCGGGCTGCTGCCACCAAGACCCCAAAAGTGGTCTCGCCGAAGCGATCCGACACCAGGCCGGCGGCGAACCGTGCCGAGAAGTCGGCGGAGCGGCGGGCGGCGATTGTGGAAGCGGCGATGGACGAGTTCATCGCGCGCGGCTTTGCCGCGACCCGGCTCGACGACGTGGCGAAACGGGCCGGCGTCGCCAAGGGCACGCTCTACCTGCACTTCAAGGACAAAGAGTCGATGTTCGAGGAGTTGATCCGCACCGCGCTCGTGCCTCTGATCGATCGCATGGCCGCGCCGCCCCCGATCACCGGCCCGGTGCGCGACGCGGTCGAGCGGTTCGCCGAGACCTTTATCCGCGAGATCGTCGCGACGCGGCGCGGCGACATCATCCGGCTGATTGTCGCGGAGGGCCCGCGCTTTCCCGCGATCGCCGATTTCTATTTCCGCGAGGTGGTGTCGAAGGGACTGGCCGCCATGGGCGCGCTGATCCAGCTCGCGATTACACGGGGCGAAATCCGGCAGCGGGAGCTCGCACAATTCCCCCAGCTCGTCGTCGCGCCGGCGATCGTCGCGGTGATCTGGCAGAGCCTGTTTGCCAGGCACGCGCCGCTCGACGGGGTCGCGATGTTCAAGGTTCATCTCGACCTGATCTTCGGCGAACGGAGGACAACATGACCTCGTCGCGCATGATGAAGCTGGTGACGATGTTTGCGCTGGCGGCGGCTCTCGCCGGCTGCAAGGAGAAGCGGGATCCCGGATTCCAGGGCTGGGTCGAGGCCGACATGATCTTCGTCAGCCCGGACGAGTCCGGCCGCGTCGTCAAGCTGAACGTGCGCGAGGGCGACGAGATCAAGCCTGGCGATCTGATTTATTCCGTCGATGACGATCTGCAGAAGGCCGATCTAAACCAGAACAACGCGACGCTGGCGAATGCGCAGCAGACCTATGACCGCGCGGCCTCCTTGCGGGGCACCGGCGCCGGTACCCAGGCCAATCTGGATTCCGCCGTCTCGGCGCTGCGCGTCGCGGAAGCCCGCGTCAACACCTCGCAGACCCGGCTCGACCGCCGCAAGGGTTTTGCGCCGATCGCGGGCGCGATCCAGCAGATCTATTTCCGCGAAGGCGAGATGGTTCAGGCGCAGCGACCGGTGCTGTCGATCATGCCGCCCGGCAACATGAAGCTGCGCTTCTTCGTACCGGAAACCGAGCTGCCGAAGCTTGCGATCGGCGACGAGGTGAAGGTCACCTGCGACAATTGCGCTGCCGATCTCGCCGCAAAAATCTATTTCATCGCCACCACGGCCGAATATACCCCGCCCGTGATCTACAGCCTCGATGAGCGCAACAAGCTGGTCTATCTGATCCAGGCGCGGCCGAGCCGGCCCGATGCCTTGCGCGTCGGACAGCCGATCAGCGTCTATCTCCACGCCAGGACGCCGCTGGCGGACCGCAGATGAACGGCGCTTCGGCCAGTGCGCGGTCCAACTCATCTGGCATCGCCATCGATGTGAAGGGGCTGTCGAAATCGTTCAGCGGGCGCGAGGTGGTTCATGACCTGTCGATGCAGGTCAAGCGCGGCTCGATCTACGGCTTCCTCGGCCCCAACGGCAGCGGCAAGACCACGACCATCCGCATGCTTTGCGGCCTGCTCACGCCTGACAGCGGAGAGGGCACCTGCCTCGGCTACGACATCCGGCGCGACGCCGACAAGATCAAGCGCAGGGTCGGCTACATGACGCAGCGCTTCAGCCTGTACCAGGATCTCTCGGTGCGCGAGAACCTCGAATTCGTCGCGCGGGTCTATGGTCTGCCTGACGCGCGCGGCGCCGCGCGCGACATGATCGCGCGGATCGGCCTCAATGGCCGCGAGGAGCAACTCGCCGGCAATCTCTCCGGCGGCTGGAAGCAACGGCTCGCGCTCGGCGCCTGCACGCTGCCCAATCCGGAATTGCTGCTGCTGGACGAGCCGACCGCCGGCGTCGATCCCAAGGCGCGGCGCGATTTCTGGAACGAGATCCACGGGCTCGCCGCCGAGGGCCTCACCGTGCTGGTCTCCACCCACTACATGGACGAGGCCGAGCGCTGTCACGAGATCGCTTATATCGCCTACGGCCATCTCTTGGTGCACGGTACGGTGGACGAGGTGATCGCAAGCTCCGCGCTATCGACCTACACGGTGACTGGCACGGACCTCAATGCATTGCAGACCGAGCTGAACGGCAAGCCCGGCATCGACATGGTGGCGCCGTTCGGTACCAGCCTGCACGTCTCCGGCCGCGACAAGGCCGCGCTGGAGGCGAGCGTCGCGCCGTATCGCAACGGCGCAAAATGGCACTGGCATGCCAGCGAACCGTCGCTCGAAGACGTCTTCATCGACCTGATGGGCCGCTCTACGGATAATTTTCGATGAGCACGACCGATTCCATTCAACCCCGAGAGACGAGGGAGCCGGCGTTCGGTTTCTGGCGGCGCAGCTATGCGATGCTGATCAAGGAGTTCATCCAGCTTCGCCGCGACCGGGTCTCGTTTGCGATGATTATCATGCTGCCGGTGATGCAGCTCACGTTGTTCGGGTACGCCATCAACACCACGCCGCGCAATCTGCCGACCGCGGTGCTGATGCAGGAGGACTCCGATCTCGGCCGCTCGATCCTGAAGGCGATGGAGAACACCGCCTATTTCCACTTCACCCGCGAGGTCCATACCGTCGAGGAGTTCGACGACCTGCTGCAATCCGGAAAGGTGCTGTTCGGCGTCGAGATCCCGCGCGGCTTCGAGCGCGCGGTGCGGCGCGGCGACAAGCCGGCGCTTTTGGTTGCGGCCGATGCCACCGATCCGGTGGCGGCCGGATCGGCGCTCGGCGCGCTCGGACCGCTGGTGCAATCGGCGCTGGCGCACGATCTGCATATCGGCGATCCCCCCGAAATGCCGTTCGAAATCCGCGCCCATGCCCGCTACAACCCGGCGGCGGACTCGCGGCTCAACATCGTGCCCGGCCTGGTCGGGACCATTTTGACCATGACCATGCTGATCTTCACCGCGCTCTCGGTGACGCGCGAGATCGAGCGCGGCACGATGGAGAGCCTGCTGTCGATGCCGATCAGGCCGGTCGAGGTGATGTTCGGCAAGATCATTCCTTACGTGATGGTCGGTTTCATCCAGGCCACGCTGATTATCGGCATCGGCGTCTTGCTGTTCGGCGTGCCGATCCTCGGCAGCCTCACGCTGCTGGCGCTGCTGACCACGCTGTTCATCACCACCAATCTGTCGATCGGCTACACGTTCTCGACCATCGTGCAGAACCAGCTGCAGGCGATGCAGCTTTCGATGATGTTCTTCCTGCCGAGCATCCTGCTCTCCGGCTTCATGTTTCCGTTCGCGGGCATGCCAGTCTGGGCGCAATATATCGGCGAGGGCCTGCCGCTGACCCATTTTGTGCGCATCGTCCGCGCCATCATGCTGAAGGGCGCGGGCATGCAGAATTTGCAATACGACACGATCGCGCTGGCTGCCCTGATGCTGCTCGCCATGACCATCGCCGTGACGCGCTTCCGCCGTACGCTTGATTGAGGCTATGATGGAGACCAATGTCATTCCGGGATGGTGCGTAGTACCAGACCCGGAATCTCGAGATTCCGGGTTCGCTTCGCGCCCCGGAATGACTGGGGCGGGGGCGATGGCTGGATTCTGGAGCAAAGGCACGACGCAGCACGACTCGACCGTATCCGCCGACTTCCATCACGCGCTGATGCAGCAGGTGATGAGCACAGAGCTACTCCGCATCAAGGCGCTGATCGGCACGGCAGCCCTGCTTGAAGCCACCGGCCTGGTCGTCTATTTCTTCGCGCCGCAGGTGGTCAGCCGCGCCTGGCACGGTAATCTCAGCCCCGTCTACCTCGTCTACATCACCGGGCTGCTCATTCTGTTCGAACTCTGGGTGCATGGGGCGATCACCCGGCATATGCGCAAGGGACTCGACCTGCCGGTGATCCGCCGCTACATCGGTGTGCTGGTCGAGACATCGCTGCCGACCGTTGTGCTGGCGCTGCACATCCGCAGCATGGGCTCGGAGCAGGCGCTCGGCTTCGTGGCGCCGCTGGTCTATTTCGTCTTCATCATCCTCTCGACGCTGCGGCTCGACTTCTGGCTGTCGACCTTCACCGGCTTCGTTGCAGCGGCGGAACTGTTTTACATGGCGGTGTTCTTCCATCCGGCGGGCAGCGGCGCGCCGGAGCCGAATATCTACTATCACGCCTCGCGCAGCGCGATCATCCTGATCTGCGGCGTTCTCGCCGGCGCCGTCGGCACGCAGTTGCGGCGGCAGTTCGCGGCCAGTATCGCGGCAGCCACCGCGCGCGACCGCATCACCAATCTGTTCGGCCAGCATGTCTCGCCGCAGGTGGTCGAGCGGTTGATGGCGGAGGGCGCCTCGACCGAGAGCGACATCCGCCGCGTCGCCGTGATGTTCGTCGACTTCCGCAGTTTCACCGCGGGCGCCCGCACCCGCTCGCCGCAGGAGGTGGTTGACAGGCTCGACGGCGCCTTTGCGGTGCTGGTCGACATCCTCGATCGCCATGGCGGCATCGTGAACAAGTTCCTCGGCGACGGCTTTCTGGCGCTGTTCGGTGCGCCCTTCGAGTCCGGCGATGCCGCCCATCACGCGGTCGCCGCCGCGCGCGAAATGCTCGCGGCCAATGAGCGCGCTAACGTCGCCTCGAGCTGGCCGCTGCGCATCGGCATCGGCATCCATGTCGGCGAGGTGGTCGCCGGCAATATCGGCTCGCCCCGCCGCAAGGAATACACCGTGATCGGCGACACCGTAAATTTTGCAGCGCGGCTGGAGGCGCTGAACAAGGACCTCGGCTCGCAATTCCTGATTTCGTCCGCGGTGCGCGATGCGCTCGGCGACGACTGCACGGACGCGGTTTCGCGCGGCGAGGTGCCGGTGAGGGGTTACGACCAACCGGTTCCGGTCTGGCAACTAGGATAGGGTATTATAGTAGTTATTGACGCGAATTCCTATATTCATATAGATGACTAAATGAACTCAGCCGTCGACAGCCGCCTGCCGCGCTACCAGCGTCTTCGCGACGATCTGGCCGCGCGCATCAACCGCAACGAATGGCGTCCGGGCGATCCGATCCCGTCTGAGGTCGAGCTCGGCGCGCATTACGGCGTCGCGATCGGCACCGTGCGCAAGGCGATCGATCAGCTCGTCAGCGACGGCGCGCTGGAGCGCCAGCAGGGCCGCGGCACCTTCGTGCGCCGTGCGCGGTTCAACTCCTCGATGTTTCGCTTCTTCCGCTTCCAGTCCGAAAGCGGCGAGCGCCGCGTGCCGCAGAGCCGCATCCTGCGGCGGAAATCCGTGCCGGCGACCTCGGCCGTCGCGTCGGCGTTGCGGATTGCCGTCGGCGAGCCCGTCATCAGCCTGTCGCGCCTGCGCCTGATCGACGATGTCCCGCTGCTGGCCGAGGAGATCTGGCTGCAGAAGTCGCGCTTCGAGGCGATCCTTGCGCTCGATACCGCCGAATTCGGCGATCTGCTGTATCCGCTCTATGAGAACAGCTGCGGCCAAATCGTGGTCTCGGCCGACGAAATCCTCACCGTCGAGATCGCGACCGAGATGCAATCCCGCCTGCTGCGGCTGGAGGCCCATGCGCCGCTGATCGTGATCGAGCGCCTCGCCTTCGATCTCGAACGGCGGCCGATCGAGTGGCGCCGCTCGCGCGGGCCGGCGGACCGCTTCCGCTACCACGCCGAGATCAGGTGAGCGCGGCAAGCACAACATAAGAAATCAACGACAAAACAAATCACGGGGAGAGACAATGGCAAACTGGTACAGCGAATGCTCGCCGCTCGAACGGCGCACGTTCTGGGCAAGTTTTGGCGGCTGGGGCCTCGATGCGCTCGACGTCCAGATGTTCAGCCTCGCGATTCCGGCGCTGATCGCAGCGTTCGGAATCAGCAAGGCGGACGCTGGCCTGCTCGGCTCAGTCACCCTGTTCTTCGGTGCGTTCGGCGGTTGGATGGGCGGTGCGCTCGGCGATCGCTTCGGCCGGGTGAAGGCATTGCAAATCACGGTTGCGACCTTCGCGCTGGCGACCTTCGCCTCCGCCTTTGCGATGACCTACACCCAGCTCGTGATCCTGAAGGCGATCCAGGGCATCGGCTTCGGCGCCGAATGGGCCTGCGGCGCGGTGCTGATGGCCGAGATCATCCGCGCCGAGCACCGCGGCAAGGCGCTCGGCGCCGTGCAGAGCGCCTGGGCGGTCGGCTGGGGTGTTGCGGTGCTGCTCTCCGCGCTGGTGTTCACCTACGCGCCATCAGACATTGGCTGGCGCATCCTGTTCGCGGTGGGCCTGGTGCCGGCGCTGCTCATCCTCTACATCCGCCGCGGACTGAAGGAGCCGCCGCGCGCAGCACCAAGCGAGGCTGCGCCGCCGTTCTTCGCCACGCTTGCGGGAATCTTCCAGCGCGACGTGTTGCGCGCCACGCTGATCGGCGGCCTGTTCGGCATCGGCGCCCATGGCGGCTACGCGGCATTGACGACGTTCCTGCCGACTTATCTGCGCGAGGTGCGGCATCTCTCTGTGCTCGGCTCGAGCGCCTATCTCGCCGTGATCATCGTTGCCTTCTTCTGCGGCTGCGTGGTCTCAGGCATCATCAGCGACCGGCTCGGGCGCCGCGCCAACGCGGCGTTATTTGCGGCGGCCTGCGTCGTGACCGTGCTGGTCTATATCTTCGCGCCGCTGACCGACGGGCAGATGCTGGTGCTCGGCTTTCCACTGGGCTTCTTCTCGGCCGGCATCCCCGCCAGCATGGCCGCGCTGTTCAGCGAGCTCTATCCGGCCGGCGTACGCGGCACCGGCGTCGGCTTCTGTTACAATTTCGGCCGCATCATCTCCGCGGCATTTCCGTTCCTGGTCGGCTTCCTCAGCGATCACATCGGCCTCGGCCCGGCGATCGGGATCGACGCCGCCTTTGCCTATTCGCTGGTGTTGCTCGCCGTGCTGATGCTGCCGGAAACCCGCGGCAAGGTTTTTGAGCAGGCCGCAATCGGTACGCACGCGTGATGATGAGGGGCGAAGATGTCATCGTACGAACATGGTATGACGCGGCGCCGGTTTGCCGCGGGATTTGTCGCCGCTCTGTCGGCAACCGGCTTGAGCGGAGCCATGGCTGAAGTGGTGAGCCCGCGCATGTCGATCGATACCCACGCCCACGTCTTTCACCGGGGGCTGAAGCTCGCGCCGGGCCGGCGCTATGCGCCGGACTATGACGCGCCGCTCGATCTCTATCTGAAGCAGCTCGACCAGAACGGCATCACCAACGGCGTGTTGGTGCAGCCGAGCTTCCTCGGCACAGACAATTCCTATCTGGTCGAGTGCCTGAAGGCGACCAACGGCCGCTTGCGCGGCATCGCCGTGGTCGATCCCGCGGTCTCACCCGATGAGCTGCGTGCGCTCGACCGCGCCGGCGTGGTCGGCATCCGCCTCAATCTGGTTGGTCAGCCGCTTCCCGATCTGGCGCTGCCGGAGTGGAAGGCGCTGCTTGCACAGGTCAAGGCGCTCGGCTGGCAGGTCGAGGTACAGCGGAACGCCAGCGATCTTGCCGTATTCGCACCGAAACTCCTCGATCACGGCGTGAATGTCGTGCTCGATCATTATGCGCTGCCGGATCCGAAACTCGGCGTCAGCGATCCCGGCTTCCAGTCCGTCCTCAAGCTCGGCGCGTCGCGAAGAGTCTGGGTCAAGATTTCGGCGCCCTATCGCAACGGTGCTGATGGCGAGCAATTCGCGAAACAGGCCTATCCGCTGCTGCGCGCGGCCTACGGTGTCGAGCGGCTGTTGTGGGGTAGCGATTGGCCGCATACCCAGTTCGAGGCGAAGGAGAGCTACACGAAGAACCGGAAATTTCTCGACGAGCTTGTCACCGATGCCGATGAACGCGCGCGCGTGCTCGCGTCGCCGCGCGAGCTGTTTCGATTCTAGCTCGCGCACGATTGCACCGAATGCTCTGAAGAGCGTCCTTGCGGCCGTGTTACGATGGCTGCGATCCGGTCGATGACGGCCGGCCTGGGTAAGAGGATACGACCAATGCAGCGGCGCTACATCACTGTCGACGTATTCACCGACCGGGCTTTTGGTGGCAACCCGCTCGGCGTGGTGCTCGACGCCGGCGGGCTGTCGACGGCGCAGATGCAGGCGATCGCCACCGAGTTCAATTATTCCGAGACGACCTTCGTGCTGCCGCCGCAAGATTCCGCCAACGACGCCCAGGTTCGCATCTTCACGGTGCGCTCCGAAATTCCGTTCGCGGGCCATCCGAACGTCGGCACCGGCTTTGTGCTGGCAACGCAGGCGGCAAAGGCGCCGGCGCGGCTGAGGTTCGAGGAGAAGGCAGGGCTCGTGCCGGTCGAAATACTGTCCGACCAAGGCAACGTCAGCGGCGCCGAGCTGACGGCGCCGCAGGCGCTGCAGCGGATGAACGAGGTGAGCGCGGCCGAGGCGGCAGCCTTGCTCTCGCTGTCGGTGAGCGACGTGAAGACCGATCGTCATGCGCCGCAGGTCGTCTCGGTCGGCTTGCCGTTCCTGGTGGTTGAGATCGCCTCGCGCGAGGCGGTGAGGCGTGCCAAGCCGGATGCTGCGGCGTTCGCCGAGGCGTTGCCGCGCATCGGGCGTGACGTCATCTATTTCTACACCCGCGACGTTCCGGCGAACGAACAGCCGCTCGATCTGCAGGCGCGTATGTTCCATCCGGGCGCGAGCGGCATCTCCGAAGATCCCGCCACCGGCAGCGCGACCGCGGCCTGCGCGGCGCTGCTCGCCGACATCGATGCCGCACGTGATGGCGAATTGCGTCTGCGGATCGGGCAGGGCGTCGACATGGGCCGACCGAGCCTGTTGCTGACGCGGGTGCGCAAACAGAGTGGTGCCATCACATCGGTGCATGTCGGCGGCGGCTGCGTGAAGATGATGGAGGGGATGCTCAACGTGTCGGGTGAGGGGAGCTAGAGCGTTTTCGAGCGAAGTGGACACCGGTTCGCGTCAAGAAAACGCGTCAAAACAAGAATCCAGAGCTTCGGTTCTGATTCAATCAGAACCGAAAGTGCTCTAGGCCTGCGGCGCCGCCAGATTCTCGATCCTTGCGCCGTCGCGGTCCTCGATGATCTCCGCGATCCATTGCCGGTGGCAGTGCGAATGGTCGCGCTCGTAGCAGAGGATGCAGACCGGGCCGGATGTCTTGAACAGCGACGACAGCTCGTCGAGCTCCTCTTTGGCCTGCGTCGTCTTGAGGTGGGCCGAATAGATCTTGTGCAGGAGCTCGTATTGCCCGCTGCGCGCCGCCTCGCGGCCGTTCTTCGGCGTGCCCAGGCCGCGCAGGTGCAGGTAGGCGATTCCGCGCTCATCGAGGCCGGCGGCGAGCTGGCTCTTGGAAAAACCCGGCCGCCGCGACGACGCGATCGCGCGCACGTCGACCAGCAGCTTGACGCCGGCCTGTTGCAGCTCGTCGAGCACCGCCTTCGACGGCGTCTGCTCGTAGCCGATGGTGAACAGCTTCTTCGCCTTCGCCATCGCTACCCCACTATTTCACGCGTTCGATCAATTCCATCGCACCGGCCGGCGCGCGGATCTTGCCTTCGTGAATCACGTAAGCGAACACGTCGCGCGGCGCCTTCTTCGGCTTGGTCTTGTCGACCCGCGGCAGGTCGTCCGGCTCGTTGCCGCCGGCCCAGTCCTGAAAACGCTTGGCCCAGGCATCGAGCTGCTTCGGCGGATAGCAGGTCTTCAGCTCGTCATTGCCCTTCTGCAGCCGCGCATAGACGAAGTCGCTGACGACGTCGGCAATCGCCGGATATTTGCCGTGCTCGGCGTACACCACGGGCGTCTCGAATTCGCGCAGGAGCGTGACGAATTCGGGGACGCAGAAACTATCATGCCTGACCTCGACCACATGGCGTAGCGCGCGGCCGTCGAGTTTGCGCGGCAACAGTTCGAGGAACTTGCCGAAATCAGCGCCGTCGAACTTCTTGGTCGGCGCGAACTGCCACAGCACCGGCCCAAGCCGGTCCTTCAGTTCCAGCACGCCCGAATCATAGAACCGCTTCACGGAATCGCCGGCCTCGGCCAGCACGCGGCGGTTGGTGGCAAAACGCGGGCCCTTCAGCGAGAAGATGAAGCCGTCGGGCACTTCGCCGGCCCATTTGCGAAAGCTTTCCGGCTTCTGCGAACCGTAATAGGTACCGTTGATCTCGATAGAGGTCAGCTTCGACGCCGCGTAGGCGAGCTCTTTCGCCTGCGTGAGCTTCTCCGGATAGAACACTCCGCGCCACGGCTCGAAGGTCCAGCCGCCGATGCCGATATGGATGCTGCCTGCGTCTGTTGTTGTCGGTTTGTTGGGGGCTTTGGCCACGACTGCACTCATCGCGAGGAAGGAACGAGGGTGAGAGTAGTCAAAATAATCGTGATTGGCCAGTTTGCCAGAATTGCATGGCTGGGAGCTTATCGTTGGCGTCGGTCTTCGCTAGGATGCCGCAAAACGGGAGAAACCAAATGCGTATGCTGATTGCGGCCATCCTCATGATTACGTCCTCCGCCGCGATGGCTGATGAGGTCGACGCTGCACACAAGCTGGCGATCAGCGGCAGGGACGATTACTGGAATTGCCTCGCCCGCGAATATCCCCGCGACAGCAACAAGGCGATGTCCGACCAGGAGTTCACGTCGATGATCGCTTCGGTCTGTGCCTCGGAGCGGCAGAATTTCCGGGTGTCGCTGATCGACTTCCTGTCGCTGCAGTTTCCCAAGGAAGAGGCCGACGCGCATCTTTCGACCGCCAATCGCGCCATCGAGCTTGCGCAAAAGGACATCGTGACCGCCTTCGTCCGGCGCCGGGCCGCGGCCAAATAGGCCTCCAGATCCTGTTGCGGCTGGCCGATTTTTGATATCAATCCGCGCACAGGCAAGGGGACGGTCCGGCATGAATTCACAATCGACGGCAGGCTTTTTGGGCGCAGTGGTCGCGGCCATCGTGCTGGCGGCGGCGTTCATCTATGGACCGTCGCCGAGCCAGATCCGCAATCCGGCCAAATCGGCCACGGTGCAAGCGGCCCCCGCCGCCGAGGCTGCTCCCGCGGCCCCCGCTCCGCGCGGCCCGGTGATCCGCGAAGTCCCGAACAATTAGCGCCATCAGCAGGTAGCCTCTTGCGGACCGCCTGATGGCTTCCTATCTAGTCTCCAACGGTGACGTTGCAGCTTTAAAGGGCTCCGGCGCCGGGACGACCACGAATGGTTGGCTGCGCCGGATGTACGCGCGCCCCTTGTTCGTGGTCGTTGGCATTTTTGGGGTATTTTGCCCCGTTTTCCCGCCTTCCGAGAGCTGTTTCGGCTTGCCCGCCTTGGCAGCGCGGGAGGCTGCCGCTATACGCTGGCGCTCATGAATGACGCCATCAAGCCGGGCCCCGAAACCCCGTCGCAGGCCGCTGGTTTGCCGCAACTTTCGGTCGTCGTCCCGACCTTCAACGAACGAGACAATGTCACGGTGCTTTACCGGCGGCTCGACGCGACACTGAAGGACGTGCCCTGGGAAGTCATCTTCGTCGACGACAATTCGCCTGACGGCACCTGGGACGTGGTGCGCGGCCTGGCGCGGCAGGATTCGCGCGTGCGCTGCATCCGCCGGGTCGGCCGGCGCGGCCTGTCCGGCGCCTGCATCGAGGGTATCCTGGCCTCGAGCGCGCCCTATGCGGCCGTGATCGACGCCGACCTGCAGCACGACGAGACCCAGCTCCCGAAGATGGTCGCGCTGCTGCAGAGCGGCGAGGCTGAGCTCGTGGTCGGCAGCCGCTATATCGAGGGCTACGTTGCGGAGGGCTTCAACAAGCAGCGCGCCGGCGCCAGCGCCGTCGCCACCGAGATCGCGCGGCGTGCGCTCAAGGTCGAGATCGCCGATCCCATGAGCGGGTTCTTCATGATCCGCCGCGACCGCTTCGAGCAGCTTGCGCCGCAGCTGTCGACGCAGGGCTTCAAGATCCTGCTCGACGTGGTGGCGACCGCGCAGGGCAAGCTGCGCGCAGTCGAGATTCCCTACACTTTTGGCGCCCGGCAGCATGGCGAGAGCAAGCTTGATTCCATGGTCGCGTTCGACTTCCTCGGCCTCGTGCTGGCGAAGCTGACACATGACGTGATCTCGCTGCGCTTCCTGCTGTTCGCGATGGTCGGTGCGATCGGCCTACTGGTGCATTTTGCCGTGCTGTTCATCGCGCTGGAAATGTTCGGCGTGTCGTTCCCGGAAGCGCAGGCCTATGGCGCGATCGTCGCCATGACCAGCAACTTCATCCTCAACAACTTCCTGACCTACCGCGACCAGCGGCTGAAGGGCCTTGCGATCGTGCGCGGACTGCTGCTGTTCTATCTCGTCTGCAGTGTCGGGCTGATGGCCAATGTCGGCGTCGCGTTCTCGGTCTACGACAAGGAGCCGATCTGGTGGCTGGCGGGTTCTGCCGGCGCGCTGATGGGCGTGGTCTGGAACTACGCGATGTCCGGGCTGTTCGTCTGGCGCAGGCGATGATTTCGGCATGAATCCGAACGAGGCGCGGCTCGCCCTCAACACCGCTCTCGCGGTTTGCGCGCTGGTCGCGCTGCGGCTCGCGGCCGCGGCCTGGACGCCGCTGACCTTCGACGAAGCCTATTACTGGATGTGGTCGAAGGTGCTCGCCGGCGGCTATTACGACCATCCGCCGATGGTGGCGATCGTGATCCGGCTCGGCACGATGATCGCCGGCGACACACCGCTCGGGGTGCGGCTGGTGTCGATCCTGCTTGCGCTGCCGATGAGCTGGGCGATCTACCAGTCGGCCGCAATCCTGTTTGGTGGCCGCCGGGTCGCCGCGAGTGCTGCGATCCTGCTCAACGTCACGCTGATGGCGGCAGTCGGCACGCTGATCGTGACGCCGGATGCGCCGCTTCTGGTCGCGGCGAGCTTCCTCCTGTTCTCGCTCGCCAAGGTGCTGGAAAGCGGCCGCGGCGCCTGGTGGCTCGCCGTCGGCGCCAGCGCGGGCGCGGCGCTGCTGTCGAAATACACCGCGCTGTTCTTCGGACCCGCGATCCTGATCTGGCTTGTAACGGTGCCGAAGCTGCGGCGCTGGTTGCTGTCGCCCTGGCTCTATCTCGGCGGCGTGGTCGCGCTCGCGATGTTCGCGCCGGTCATCCGCTGGAACGCGGATCACCAATGGGTCTCCTTCATCAAGCAGATGGGCCGCGCCCGGATCGAGGATTTCCGGCCGGCCTTCATCGCTGAACTGATCCCGACCCAGTTCGCATTCGCGACGCCGCTGATCTTCATCCTCGGCGTGATGGGCCTCTACGCGCTCTATCGGCGCCTTGCTGGCGCGATGGGCGCGCGGGTGCTGGTCAACACGCTGTTCTGGACCATCGTCGCCTATTTCACTTGGCATGCGCTACATGCCCGCGTCGAGGCCAACTGGTTCGCGCCGGTCTATCCGGCCTTTGCCGTCGCGGCTGCGGTCGCCGCGATCCAGGTGCAATGGGCGCCGCGCGAGCAGCGCACGGTCGATTTTTGTCGGCGCTGGGCCGCGCCCGTTGGCGTCGTGCTGTTCGCGCTGCTGATCGTGCAGGCCAACACCGGCGTGCTCTCGGGCTACCGCCGCGATGCCACCGTGCGCAGCGTCGGCGTCGGCTGGCGCGAGCTCGCCGATGAGATCGAAGCGGCGCGCGCCCGCATCGGCGCGACCTGCGTGCTGGCGCCCGATTACGGCACCACCGGCTGGCTCGCATTCTATCTGCCGAAGGGGACCTGCGTCGCGCAGCAGGGCCAGCGCATCCGTTGGATCAATCTGCCGGAGCCGAGCCCGGCGCAATTGTCCGGCAAGCTGCTTTATGTGCGCGAGGTGGGGCAAAGCGTGCCATCGTCGATGCGCGACAATTTTGCGCGCATCGAGACCGTTGCGGAAGCCAAGCGCATGCGCGGTCCCTTGACCATCGAGACTTACGCGCTCGACGTGCTGGAAGGACCGAAGGGCGAGGTGTTGGACCGCTCACCGCCACCGGAACTGGAGTAGGGACGGAGGCAATTTCTTGCAAAAATCCCGGATAATTACGGGGTGATCTGCAATGAAATTCTTCGCCTCTTCACCGGCGCCAGCCCATCTTTAATGGCCTGCCCGAATGTCCCACGATGAGACAAATAATCCGTTTTCAGGTTCCAATGTGATCTTAAAAAAGCCCAATGCCGCAGGCACTTCCGGCGTTGCAGGGGATCGCATCCGGTTAAGTCGCATTTAACTAAAAGCCGCCTTAATGCCCGTCCGCGCCCCTGCGAGACGCTGAGCCGAAAACGTCATTCGGTGCAAGTCGAGCGAGGGACTAGGTGGAACTGTTTCGAGCGGGCGTATGACTACCAGTACGAGTGCGTATGTTCTTGGGGCGCCGAGCCGCAAGAGATCTTCCCGGAAAATTCTCCCTCAGCATTTCCTCGGCAGCGCCGCGGTGGCGGGCCTGGTGCTCGGCTGCGCCTGGACTGTCTACGCCAACATCTTCGCGGCGAGCGTCTATCCGTCGGTCGGCAGCGCGGCGTTCGATGCGCCGGTGGCCAAGCGACCCGTCGCAGTCGCCGCGCGGCCCGCACCGCCCTCGTTCAATGAGGTGTTCGCGTCACTGACGCCGCCGCCATCGACTCCCGGGAAGCCCGAGGTCGCGAAGTCCGAGGGCACAGCGCCTTCGCTTATGTTTAACGAAAGGTTTGCTGCGGCCGCCCCGGACGGCGTGGCGCCCAGCGTCGTAGCCGACGCCGCGCCGCCGACCGATGCGGTCAAGCCGACCGCTACATCGAAGATCGCTGAAGCACCGAAGCCTGCGGCCTCGCAGAGGGTTGCCGAAGCGTCGAAGCCGCTTCCGGCGCCGAAATCGGCCGAGGCTGCGAAGAAGGAAGCCGCGGTCAATCTGCAGGTCGCGCTCAATACGCCGCCGACCGCAGCGGTCGACACCAAGTCTCCTGAGACCAAGGCCGCCGAGATGAAGCCGGCCGCAAAATCCGGCGGGGTCACGGTGCGTGACATGGCCGCGCGCGCCAAGGCCGCGGTATTGTCGATCGCATCGAACGAACGGCAGACCATGGTCGAGAAGCTGTGGGGCAAGCATGAGTCCAACGGCTCGCTGCTCTCGTTCGCCTCCGCCGATGCCAACGTCACCGGCAGCATTTCTTCGACGCTCGACCAGAGCCCGATGCTGGGCGGCTCGCCGCCCTATGATCGCCAGACCGCGGTGTATGACATTTCCGCCAGTACCGTGTACCTGCCCGACGGCACAAGGCTCGAAGCGCATTCCGGTCTCGGCTCCAGGCTCGATGATCCGCGGTCGTCGAATCTCAGGATGGTCGGCGTGACGCCGCCGCACATTTACGAGTTGAAGCCGCGCGAAGCGCTGTTCCATGGCGTGCCGGCGCTGCGGCTCAATCCGATCGGCGGCGAGGGGAAGATCTTCAACCGCTCCGGCCTGCTCGCGCACACGTTCATGCTGGGTCCGAACGGCGACTCCAACGGCTGCGTCTCGTTCAAGGACTATTACGCATTCCTCAACGCCTACCGCAACAAGGGCATCCGCCGCCTCGCGGTGCTGGCGAGGGTTCAGTAAGCACGCGCTCAGCCGGCGTCCGGCTCCATCGCCTTCTTCAAGTCGATGGCATCCATCTCGTCCAGCAGGGCCTGTGCCAGCCCCTTCTGCTGATCCGGCAGTCCGCGCTGTCGCGCCGCCTGTTCGAGCGCAAACGTCGCTTCCATATGGATGCGGAAATGCGCGGCGTTCTGTTCGACGCCGGTGCCGGCGGGCGTTTCGCCGAACACGACCTCGTGGCAGCGTGTCACCGATAGCGACGTGAAGGCGCGGCAGGACAGCGGGCGCACCTCATAGACGGAGCACCGATCGTCGCCGCCGAGCAGCGGGCAGCGCAGGCGTAATTTGGTCGGGTCGGGCGCCTCGCGCGCTGCGGCGGCAGCAGTTTTCAGTTTCTCGTGCAACGTCTCGCGATCGGCGGGCGTGAAATGTGCAGCGATATGCTCGGCCATCACGGCGGCTGTTCCAGGCGGTACCTGAACGTACAGATGACAACAGGCGGCACAGCCACTGCCGCAGGCCGTCGCCGGCTGGTTCGGAATGTCGCGGCGAAATCCGGCCGCCGCGGCGTCGGCCAGGGCTGTGGCATCGCGGGCCGCCTCAGCGATGCCGTTAGCTCGCTCGAGCACGACACCATAGGCACCGCGCAGATTGTCGAAGATACCCTCGTAGCGGCCGGACAGCGATCGCATCAGGGTGCCGACTTCGGCGATGTCGTCCGATATGAAGTCGATGGCGTCTTGTGCGCTCATGGCCGCTGGTCCGATTCGTCCCCTGTATAGGCCGCGAATCAGTCGGACGTCACGATCAATGCGGATCGCAGTGCGACGGATCGAACGCCAGTTGCGGTGCGCGATCCCGTGCATGTCTGGAACTCGGGGCCAGGGTTGTTATACTGCGACCGCAATTGACGGGACGAGTCCCGGTCAATCCGGCGCGAAGCGAATGGGGCCCGCAATGCTTTTTGAAACTCCACCGGCCTTCGCAACCGAAGCATTCGTCGATGCCGGTGCGGCGGTCAGCCGACTCGAGGAAATCTACGAGCGCAACACCGGCTTCCTGCGGGATCGCTTTGAGGCCTATGTCAGCGGCGGGCCGATCGCGACCCGTGTTCGCGCCTGTTATCCGCTGGTGCGCATCACGACGTCGTCGCACGCGCGGCTCGATTCGCGTCTCGCCTATGGGTTTGTCGCGGGGCCGGGCGTGCATGAGACCAGCGTCACGCGGCCGGACATCTTCCGGACCTATCTCACCGAGCAGATCGGGCTGTTGATCAAGAACCACGGCGTGCCGGTCCAGATCGGCGAGTCGAACGAGCCGATTCCGATCCATTTCGCCTACCGGCGCGACATCAACGTCGAGGCCGCGTTGACGATCGCCGACAGTTCGGCGTTCACGCGGTCGCTGCGCGACGTGTTCGATACGCCAAATCTTGCCGCCATGGACGATGCGATCGCCGACGGTACGTTCGAACTGGCACCGGGGGCTCCGGAGCCGCTCGCCCTGTTTCGCGCAGCGCGGGTCGATTACTCGCTGCGCAGACTCTATCATTACACCGGCACCGATCCGGAGCATTTCCAGAATTTCGTGATCTTCACGAACTACCAGTTCTATGTCGATGCCTTCGCGCAAATGTGCCAGCAACGTCTGGCATCGGGGGAGATCGGCCCGGAGGCGTTCGTGGCGCCCGGCAATGTGATCACAGAGAACGCGCGGCTTGGCGGCGGCACGACCGGGGTAGCGCCGAGCCGCGTGCCGCAAATGCCCGCCTTTCATCTCGTCGAGCCCGGCTACCGCGGCATCACCCTGATCAACATCGGGATCGGTCCGTCGAACGCGCGGAACATCACCGACCACGTCGCGGTGCTGCGGCCGCACGCCTGGCTGATGATCGGACATTGCGCAGGCTTAAGGAATACGCAGCGCCTCGGCGACTACGTGCTGGCCCATGGTTACGTCCGCGAGGATCACGTGCTCGATCGCGAGCTGCCGCTGTGGGTGCCGATCCCGGCGCTGGCGGAGATGCAGGTTGCGCTTGAGGAAGCGGTCGACGAGGTCACCGGGCTGTCCGGCTTCGAGCTCAAGCGGCTGATGCGCACCGGAACGGTCGCAAGCGTCGACAACCGCAATTGGGAGATCAGCGGCCCACAGGTCATCAGGCGCATGTCGCAGTCGCGCGCCGTCGCGCTCGACATGGAGTCGGCAGCGATTGCCGCCAACGGCTATCGCTTCCGCGTGCCCTACGGCACCCTGCTGTGCGTCTCCGACAAGCCGCTGCACGGCGAGATCAAGCTTGCGGGTATGGCGAGCGAGTTCTACCGGCAGCGCGTCGGCCAGCATCTCGAGATCGGCCTGAAGGCGCTCGAACGGCTCAAGCAGCAGGAATCCGAGCGGCTGCATTCGCGCAAGCTGAGAAGCTTTGCCGAGGTCGCGTTTCAATAGCAGACCTCGGCACTTCCAGCGTTCCGTCGCGGAGAACTGGTGCAGTCCGTGGGCCTCAAGCAAGCGCGTCGCCACGGGCGATGATCGCGAAGCGGTCTGACAGTTCGGCGAGCGCGACGTCGTGAATGATTTTGGCCGAGAGCGTTCCGCCGTGACCGTCCGGCAGGTCGCGGGTGGCGCAGCTGTCGGCATCGACGGTGGTGCGGAAACCGAGATCGAGCGCGGCGCGGGCGGTCGAGCTGACGCACATATGCGTCATGAAACCGGCAAGCACGAGCTCCTTGCGTCCTGTCGCGGCTAACTGCGCCAACAGATCGGTGCCCGCAAAGGCGTTCGGCAATTCCTTCTCGATCACGGGCTCGCCCGGCCGCGGTGTGAGTGGTGCCACGATCGCACCACGGTCGGCGGTGCGGTCGAACAGGCTACCGGGCTTGCCCCGATGCGCAATGTGGAAAATCGCGGCGCCACTCTCGCGGGCACGGACAAGCAGCGCGGTTGCGCGCGCGACCGCAGCGCCGGCGTCGGGCAGCGCGAGCGGCCCTGCAAGATATTCGTTCTGGATGTCGATCAGCACCAGGCAGGCGTCGCCAAGGCGAGGCGGGGTGAGGTCGGTGCCGGCTAGCTGCAGCAGGGTTTTGGCTGTTGTCATGGTCTTCAATTCTCCCGAAGTGTGTCGGACAGATATAGCTGCGGCTGTGCCTGCCGTTATGCAGGGATATCGCAGCCATTGGCTGCGTTATTGCAGGCGGTCAAAGCGCGTTGTAACCTGTCCGTATGAACTGGGACGATCTTCGCATCATCGCGGCGGTCAGGGACGAGGGCACCTATGCGGGCGCCAGCGCGCGGCTGCGCGTCGACGAGACCACGGTCGGCCGCAGGCTGGCGCGCATCGAGCGTTCGCTCGGCCTGCGCCTGTTCGAGGCCGCCGACGGCCTCCGCACGCCGACACGGCAATGCGAGATGGTGCTGGCGCACGTCCAGGCGATGGCTGTCCATGCCGATGAGATCGGCCGGATCGGCGAAAGCCTGCCGGGCCCGGTGGGTCGGTTGCGCATCGCCTCAACCAGCGCGGTCGCCGAGGAAGTGTTGGCGCCGCGCGCGGCCGACTTCCTGCGTGCGCATGCCGGCGTCACGCTGCAATTCCTGACCTCGAGCGAGAATGTCAAATTCTCGCACTGGGAGGCTGACCTCGCGATCCGGCTGCGCAAGCCGGACAAGGGCGATTTCGCGATCTCGAAGCTTGCCGAAATCAGGCTCTATTTCTTCGAGCCGGTCGCGGCCGGCGAGGGCGAGCGGGTGACGTGCGTGTATCCCGACGAGCTCGAAGGCGTTCCTGAAATGCAGTTCCTGCGTGCGAGGAGACTTCGCGGGCGCTGCGTCACCGACAATGTTCGTGTCATCCGCACGCTGATCCAGTCGCATCACGCCGCAGGCGTGTTGCCGGAACATAGTTGCGGGGAGTTGCTGAGCGATCGCCGCTTGCGTGCCACGTTGCTGCCGAAGCGGCGCGATGCCTGGCTCCTGGTGCAGAACCACCTCAAGCGCGACGCGGCCGCGCGCGTCACCATCGATTGGGTGCGCGCCTGCTTTCAGGATCTTTCGCGCGGCTGATGAGACCCTGGTCGTCATTCCGGGGCACGCGAAGCGCGAGCCCGGAATGACGAGGCCAAACAAAAACCCCGGCATCGCTGCCGGGGTTTTGCATTTTCGTAGGTTGCCTGGTGGCGTGGACTTAGAAGTCCATGCCGCCCATGCCGCCGCCAGGAGGCATCGCGGGGCCGCCGGAGTTCTTCTTCGGCAGCTCGGCGACCATCGCCTCGGTGGTGATCAGCAGCGCTGCCACGGAGGCTGCGTTCTGGATCGCGGTGCGCACGACCTTGGTCGGGTCGATAATGCCCTTCTTGACGAGGTCGACATATTCGCCGGTCTGGGAGTCGAAGCCGTAATTGTACGACTTGTTCTCCAGGATCTTGCCGACGATGACCGAACCGTCTTCACCGGCGTTGATCGCGATCTGGCGAGCCGGAGCCGACAACGCCTTGCGCACGATCTCGACGCCGGTCTTCTGGTCGTCGTTCTTGGTGCGCAGGCCCTTGAGCTGCTCGGAGGCACGGAGCAGGGCGACGCCGCCGCCCGGGACGATGCCTTCCTCGACAGCCGCGCGGGTCGCATGCATCGCGTCATCAACGCGATCCTTGCGCTCCTTCACCTCGACCTCGGTCGCGCCGCCGACGCGGATCACCGCGACGCCGCCTGCGAGCTTGGCGAGACGCTCCTGCAGCTTCTCACGATCGTAGTCCGAGGTGGTCTCCTCGATCTGCGCCTTGATCTGGGCAACGCGGGCGTCGATGTCGGACTTCTTGCCGGCACCGTTGACGATCGTGGTGTTCTCCTTGTCGATCATCACCTTCTTGGCGCGACCGAGCATGGCGAGCGTGACGTTCTCGAGCTTGATGCCGAGATCTTCCGAGATCGCCTGGCCGCCGGTCAGGATCGCGATGTCCTGCAGCATGGCCTTGCGGCGATCGCCGAAGCCCGGAGCCTTGACGGCCGCGACCTTCAGGCCGCCACGGAGGCGGTTGACGACCAGCGTGGCCAGGGCCTCGCCTTCGACGTCTTCAGCGACGATGATCAGCGGCTTGCCGGTCTGCACCACGGCCTCGAGCAGCGGCAGCAGCTCGTTCAGCGAGGAGAGCTTCTTCTCGTTGATCAGGATGTAGGCGTCGTCGAACTCGACGCGCATCTTGTCGGCGTTGGTGACGAAGTAGGGCGAGATGTAGCCGCGGTCGAACTGCATGCCCTCGACGACGTCGAGTTCGGTCTCGAGCGACTTGGCTTCCTCGACCGTGATGACACCCTCGTTGCCGACCTTCTTCATGGCGTCGGAGAGGAACTTGCCGATTTCGGCGTCGCCGTTGGCCGAGATCGTGCCGACCTGGGCGATCTCGTCGTTCGAGGTGACCTTCTTGGAGTTCTTGACGAGGTCGGCGACCACGGCTTCCACAGCCAGGTCGATACCGCGCTTCAGGTCCATCGGGTTCATGCCGGCGGCAACCGACTTGGCGCCTTCACGGACGATCGCAGCCGCCAGTACGGTGGCGGTGGTGGTGCCGTCGCCAGCCGCGTCAGCGGACTTGGAGGCGACTTCGCGCACCATCTGCGCGCCCATGTTCTCGAACTTGTCCTCGAGCTCGATCTCCTTGGCGACGGTGACGCCGTCCTTGGTGATGCGGGGAGCGCCGAACGACTTCTCGAGCACGACGTTGCGGCCCTTCGGGCCGAGGGTGACTTTCACCGCATTGGCGAGGATATCGACGCCGCGCAGCATCTTGTCGCGCGCATCTACGCCGAATTTGACTTCTTTAGATGACATGTTTGGTTTCCCTGAGTTGATCTTGGTTTCTCACCCCTAGAGAGGCGCCGGCAGGCGCTCCTCAGGGTGAGCGTGTGCGCGTTGACTTAAGCGGCCTTCTTCTTGGCGGCTGCGGGGACGTCGAGCACGCCCATGATGTCGCTTTCCTTCATGATCAACAGGTCTTCATTGTCGATCTTGACCTCGGTGCCAGACCATTTGCCAAACAGGACGCGGTCGCCGACCTTGAGGTCGATCGGGATCAGCTTGCCAGCTTCGTCGCGGCCGCCCGGGCCGACGGCGATGATTTCGCCCTGCGAGGGCTTTTCCTTGGCACTGTCCGGAATGATGATGCCGCCAGCGGTCTTCTCTTCGGCGTCGATGCGCTTGACCACGACGCGGTCGTGAAGCGGACGGAATTTCATGCAGTCCTCCTAAGCATATACAGCTGTTGTTGAATTTTGGAGCATTGGCAGTCCAATCCGGCGAGTGCCAGATGGGCTGAGCAGGAGATAGGCCAAGCCTTGGCGGCGGGCAAGGGCTTCTAGCAGAAAATTTGGCACTCGGATGGTGCGGCTGCCAGCATTGAGGGTCATGCTTAATGCGCGCCGAGGCTGGGCGTCCCCTATTAGCACATGCGGTAAGCTGCTGCTAACGCGAGAAATTTCAACAACTCGTTAAACATTTAGGCTTGTGATGGGGCAGTCGCGTGCGTCACATTTCTCTCATGTGAGTGCATCTTTCGCCGGGGTGGCTCCGGCAGGCCAGCCACCACGTGCACATGCGCTCCGTCACAGGAGGTTGGCATGGTCTCGCGGGTTGGTGGGGTTGCTTCCGAGGACTTCAGGAAGCAGTTGCTGGGGTACGGGCTGACGACGGCGCAAATCCTTTATCGGATGCCGGATCATCCCTCGTTGCTGCAGACCTATGTCTGGCAGAACTACGACCTGTTTCCGAAATTTCCGGCGCTCAAGGACTTCCTTGCCTTCTGGCGGGACAGACTGGATGGCCCGCTGTTCTCGGTGACGGTGGCGCATTCCAAGCTGATCAAGCCCGCCGAGCTGCGCGCCGTCGACGGCGTCTTCCGGCTGCATTGAGCATCGCCTTCGTAGGGTGGGCAAAGCGCAAGCGCGCCCACCATTACGAGCACGACACTGGATGGTGGGCACGGCGCAAGCGCGCCTTTGCCCACCCTACGACGCGTGATTTGTGATAGCTTTTCCCGGTCAAGAAACGGGAGGCAAACAATGGCGAAGCAAAAGACGGCATCAAGACCAGCAGCCAAGACCGCGGTGAAGAAGAAATGGACGGGGCTCAAGAGCACCGCCAAATCGTCCGCGCGCAAGACCATCAAGTCCAAGGGCCGTGCGCCGGCCGCTAAGTCCAAAACCGCAGCGAAGCCTGCCGCGAAGACCGCATCAAAGGCGCGGCCGAAGCAGCGCATCGCGATCAGCCATCACCGCGAAGAGGATTTCAAGGCCGATGGCCTGCGCACTTACGCCAAATATCGCGACCTCGGCATATCGGCGGCCTCGCATGGCCTCGCCCAGGCGCATGTCATCCGTTTGCAGGGTCCGTGCAATCCGGATGAGGTCTCGAAACTGCATTTCCACGACGTCGAATTCCAGATGGTCTATGTGCTCAAGGGCTGGGTGAAGACCTATATGGAAGGCGAAGGTGAGACGCTGATGAAGCAAGGCAGCGCCTGGACCCAGCCGCCGCGGATCCGGCACATGATCCTCGATTATTCCGACGACGTCGAATTGCTGGAGGTGATCCTGCCGGCGGAGTTCAAGACGGTGGAGTTGAAGGCGTAAGTCTCGCCGTCATTCCGGGGCGCGCATAGCGCGAACCCGGAATCTCGAGATTCCGGGTTCGATGCTTCGCATCGCCCCGGAATGACGAGAGGGCTCACGTCATCGCCCCGACGATCGCGCCCATCAAACACGTCGTGAGCGTGCCCGAGACGATCGACTTCAGTCCGAGCGCGTTGATCTCCTCGCGCCGCTCGGGTGCCATGATGCCGAGGCCGCCGATCATGATGCCGAGGCTGGCGAAGTTGGCGAACCCGCACATCGCGTAGAGCATGATCAGCCGCGAGCGCGGATCGAGCGCATCGGTGCCGAGCTTCGACAGATCAACATAGGCGATCAGCTCGTTCAGCACGGTCTTGGTGCCCATCAGGCTTCCCGCCGTGACCGCCTGCGACCACGGCAGGCCCATCAGCCAGCACACCGGCGCCATCACGTAACCGAGCAGCCGCTGCAGCGAAATCTTTGCGCCGCCGATTTCCGGCAGCAGGCCGATGACGGCGTTGACGAGATACACCAGCGCGACCAGCACCAGCAGCATCGCGATGATGTTGATCAGCAGTTCAACCCCGGCCGCGGTCCCCTTGACGATCGCATCCATCGTCGAGGACACCTGAACGTCGGGGTCTTCGAGCGATCCACCCGTGCGCCTATCAGCCGTCTCCGGCACCATGATCAGGCTGATCAGGATCGCCGCCGGCGCGCCGAGCACCGAGGCGATGACAAAATGCGCGGCCGCATCTGATATCAGCGGTGCAAGAAGCGTGGCGTAGAGCACCAGCACGGTGCCGGCGATGCCGGCCATGCCGCCGGTCATTACCAGAAACAATTCGCTGCGCGTGAGCTGCGGCAGATAGGGCCGGATGAACAGCGGCGCTTCCACCATGCCGAGGAAGATGTTGGCGGCGGTCGAGAGCCCGACCGCGCCGCCGACGCCGAGCGTGCGCTCGAGCAGCCACGCCATCCCGCGCACCACCGGCGGCAGCACGCGCCAATAGAACAGCAGCGTCGTCAGCACGCTCATGACCAGCACGATCGGCAGCGCCTGGAAGGCGAGGATAAAATCCGCGCCCGGCGCCTTCGGATCGAACGGCGGCGGGCCACCACCGACATAGCCGAACACGAAGGCGGTGCCGGCGCGCGTCGCGGCGGCGATGGTGCCGACGGCGTCGTTGATCGCGCCGAAGGCTGTGGTCACCAGCGGCACCTTGATCAGCACCAATGCGGTGACGATGGTGGCGATTAGCCCGATCGCGGCTTGCCGCAGTGATACCGCGCGACGATTCTCACCTAACACCCAGGCGATCGCCAGAAGCGCCATCACGCCGAACGCCGATTGCAACTGCAGCATCAAGCCCCCGAAAACCCGTCGCAGGATTATGGGCAGGGGCTTCGCGTAGCGCAATGCTGTTGCGCGTTGAGACAAGCGGCATTGACAAGTTGCAGGCGGTCGGCCACGGCTCGGCGATGTCCTCTGTCATGCCGGTCGGTGCCCGCGATCTGCTCGCCCACAGACCGTTCCTGTTCTTCCTGTCGTCACGCAGCCTGTCGCGCTTCTCCAGCCAGATCGGCGCGGTCGCGATCGGCTGGCAGATCTACGATTTGACCGGCAGCGCCTTCGAACTCGGCATGGTCGGCCTCGTCCAGTTCCTGCCGACGGCGCTGCTGGTGTTCGTTGCCGGCCACACCGCCGACCGGTTCGAGCGCAAGCGCGTGGTGCAGGCCTGCCAGCTTCTGGAAGCGCTGGCCGCGCTGTTCCTCGCGGTGAGCACCTTTGCCGGCACCATCTCCGAAGTGCAGATCTTCGCCGCGACCTTCGTGCTGGGTATCGCCGGCGCATTCGAGAGCCCGGCGACCGCGGCGCTGTTGCCGCTAATCGCGCCGCAGGGCTCGCTGCAGCGGGCGACCGCGGTCGCGAGCGGCGCCGGCCAGATCGCGACTATCACCGGACCGGCGCTCGGTGGTTTTGCCTTCGCATTCACGCCGAGCATGCCCTACGCCGTCATGGTCGTGTTCTGGCTGTTCGGCATGATCCTGACCGGTGGCATCGGCCGGCTGCAGCAGACGGCGGTGAAGGAGTCGCCGGCGTCGGACGACCTTTACGCCGGCGTCACCTTCGTGCGCAGCAGTCCGGCGATCCTCGGCACCATCTCGCTTGATCTGTTCGCGGTGCTGTTCGGCGGTGTCACCGCGCTGTTGCCGATCTATGCCCGCGATATTCTGGTGACCGGCCCGCTCGGCCTCGGCATCCTGCGCGCCGCGCCCGCGGTCGGCGCGCTGCTGATGACAATGGTGTTGGCGCGGCACACCATCAGCCGCCGTGTCGGAATGCGGATGTTCCAGGCGGTGATCGTGTTCGGCGTGGCGACGGTGGTGTTCGCGCTGTCGCACTGGATGTGGCTGTCGGTGCTGGCGCTCGCGGTTTTGGGCGCCGCCGATACGATCAGTGTCGTGATCCGCTTCTCGCTGGTGCAGCTGGCCACACCCGATGCGATGCGCGGCCGCGTCGGCGCGGTGAATTTCCTGTTCATCAACGCCTCGAACCAGCTCGGTCAGTTCGAAAGCGGTGTCACCGCGGCGCTGCTCGGCGTTATGCCGGCCGCCGTGCTCGGCGGTGTCGGCACCATTGCGGTCGCGCTGCTCTGGATGAAGCTGTTCCCGACGCTGCGGGATGTCGAGAAGCTGGAGTAGGGAGCAGGAGGTCTCGAAGCGCTTGCACAATTTCGGAATAATGGAAGAGTACGGCTGAGTTGCCCGACATGTCAAGTTGCCACGTCGAACACCGGCACCCCCGCTACTTTGCATGGGGTTGTTTTCAATATTTTCAGCGCGCCCCCGCCATAGCCCCGCCGCAGGCGGGGAGACGGGGAAGATTAGCCCCGTCCCACGAACGGCATCTTGCTCGCCATGACCGTCATGAACAGCACGTTGGCGTCGAGCGGCAGGCCGGCCATGTAGGCGACCGCGTCGCCGACCGCCTTGGCGTCCATGCGCGGTTCCTGCTTCGACGTGCCGTCGGGCTGCAGCACGCCGGGGCCGTTGACCATGCGATCGGTCATCGGGGTCGCGGCGTTGCCGATGTCGACCTGGCCGACCGCAATATCATACATGCGGCCGTCGAGATTGCTGGCCTTGGTGAGGCCGGTGATAGCGTGCTTGGTCGAGGTGTAGGCGGCCGAGAACGGCCGCGGCGCATGCGCCGAGATCGAGCCGTTGTTGATGATGCGGCCGCCGCGCGGCGTCTGGTCCTTCATGATGCGGAAGGCGTGCTGGGTGCACAGGAACGGTGCGGTGAGGTTGGTGTTCACCACCGCCTGCCACTGCTCGAGCGACAAATCCTCGAAGTTTACCGGCGGCGCGCCCATGCCGGCGTTGTTGAACAGCACGTCGAGCCGGCCGTAGGTGGACTTCACCGTGTCGAACAGGGCTGCGATCGAAGCCGGATTGGCCATGTCGGCGGAGACGCAAAGGCTCTTGCCGGCGGGGCCGAGCTTGCTGGTCTCTTCCAGCATCTCCTTGCGGCGTCCGACCAGCACGACGGTGAAGCCTGTGTTCATCAGGGCGAGCGATGCCGCGCGTCCGACGCCGGTGCCGGCACCGGTGACGACGGCGATCTTGTTGGTGGCAGTCATCTGGTTTCCTCTTTTTTGGCTTTTGCTTCGGTTTCATTCTTGTAGGGCGGTCGCGGAATATTGTTGTGCGCGGCACGTAGCGCCGCCGACCAGCGCGACCGCAGGTCGTGGAAATAGGGCTCACCGGCCTCGATGCGATGGTTGAGGTCGGCCTCGCAGGCATCGCTGCGCACCACCAGCACGTCGATCGGCAGGCCGACGCCGAGATTGGAGCGCATGGTCGAATCCATCGAGATCAGCCCCGTTTTGAGCGCCTCGTAGAGCTCGACGTCGTAATGCATGGCGCGATCGAGCACCGGCTTGCCGTATTTGTGCTCGCCGATCTGCAAATAGGGCGTATCGGTGGTGCATTCGATGAAGTTGCCGGCGGTGTAGACCATGAACAGCCGCATCCGCGACCCCCTGATCTGGCCGCCGAACAGGAACGAGACGTCGAAGCTCACATCTTCCGATCTCAGCGCTTCACCCTCGGTGGCGTGCACGGAGCGGATTGCGCGGCCGATCCGCTGAGCCGCCTGGAACATGGTCGGCGCGTTCATCAGCGTCTCGACCTCGCCGGTGTGCGGATCCTCCATGCCCTCGGTCAGCGTCGACAGCACCGACTGGCTGACCGCCAGATTGCCGGCGCTCGCGATCGCCATGATCCGTTCGCCGGGCTTTGCGAAGATGTGCAGCTTGCGGAAGGTCGAGACATTGTCGAGGCCGGCATTGGTGCGGGTGTCGGCGATCATGACGAGGCCGTCGCGCACCAGAATTCCGCAGCAATAGGTCATTTCCAGTCCCCAACGGTCCGAGTTTCTCGGCGCAGAACTAGTAGCCAATTTCGAGGTCGCATCCAACCCAAATTCCCGAGCGAACGGCGTGTGTCGCAGCCTCGGAGCAGGGCGGTCACAATTGCTGCGTTGATCCCGCTTGTGCATCGACGAGGAATGCCTCGTCCACGGGGACGCCCAACGCGGTGACCAACCGGTTCGTCTCGGCGGCCATGCCGACGATCGCCAGCATTTCCTGATATTCGGCCTCGGTCATGCCCTTCGCGCGGGCGCCCGCGGTGTGCGAGTGAATGCAGTAGCTGCAGCCATGGGCCACCGAGACCGCAACGTAGAGCATTTCCTTGATCTTTGGATCGAGCGCGCCCGGTGCCATCACGTCCTTGATGCTCTCCCAGGTTCGACGCAGGGTCTTCGGATCATGCGCGAGCGCGCGCCAGAAATTGTTGACGAAGTCCGACTTCCGCGTCGTGCGGATATCGTCGAAGACAGCACGCGCTTCCGCCGAGAGTTCATCGTCTGAAAGCAGTTTGACGGTTGCCATGATCTGTCTCGCTGGGTCGGATTTGATGCGACAGCGATCATAGAACGTAGGGCGGGCAAAGCGAAGCGTGCCCACCATCACGAACACAGCACTTGGTGGTGGGCACGGCGCATCCGCGCCTTTGCCCACCCTACGCATCTCGCTCTTACGACTGCGTCTGGCTCTGCCATTGGCCGGGACGTCCGGCCTGGTCAACCTTGACCGCGACTGACAGCGTTTCCGTGCCGCCGCCATAGCGGGTGCCGCGGACCGGGGCGGCGCCGAGATAGTCGAGGCCGATCGCAACGCGGGCATGGGCGTCGGTGACACAGATGCCGTTGGCGGCGTCGAAGCCGACCCAGCCGAGACCGGGCACATGGGCTTCCGCCCAGGCGTGGCCGGCCTGCTGGTTGACCATGCCGTCGGAGCGCAGGAAGTGCCCGGAGACGAACCGCGCCGGCACGCCGCCGGCACGGGCGCAGGCGATGAAGATGTGGGCGTAGTCCTGGCAGACGCCGCGCTTCAGCGCGAACGCCTCGGCGGCCGAGGTGCCGCTGGTTGTCGGATCCTCATCGAAGGTCATGTGCTCGTAGATTTGCACCATCAGCGCATGCAGAAAGCCGAGCACGTCGCTGTCAGCCTCGCTGCGCATGTCGCGCACAAAACCTGCCATCGCCGGATTGACGTCGGTCAGCAGCGTGGACCGCAGGAACAGGGTCGGCGGGAACCGCTCGTCGGTGCCGCGCAGCACGCCGCCGGTGTCATGGGTCTCGACCAGGCCTTCACAATGGATGGTGAGGTCGCCGATCGCGCCATGCGTCAGCACGTGGGTGAAATTACCGAAGGCGTCCTCATGGGTGTCGAGCCGGGAATCGGTCGAGACGTCGATCTGCCAGTCCGCGACATACTGCCCGTCATGGCTGCCCGGCGTCATCCGCAGAATCTGGATCACACCCGTGGCCGCGGGCTCGTAGCGATAGGTGGTGGTATGGGCAATCCGCAGGCGCATGGTTGAACCAGGAGGTCGGGATCGTCATGCCCAGCCTCATGCCGGGCATCCACGTCTTTCTTCCTTCTCGCCCCTCTAAGCAAGGCGTGGATGGCCCGGTCAAGCCCGGCTGGAAGAGATTCTGGGCGTCTTCTTGCCGTATCGAACCCGTCAAACCAGATATTGCTTGGTGACGATTTCGCCCAGCCGCGAGTTATCCGCAAGGAATTCCTGGATGAATTCGTGCACGCCGTGCTGGAAGATATCGTCCATATGGCTGTGCTCAAGCCGGTTCCTGATGCCGCGGGCGTGGCGCTGGGCGGCGCCCTGGCGGCCATAGGCGACGCCGATCTGGTCCAGATTGCGCACCAGATTGCTGTAGCAGCTCGCCAGCGACCGCGGCAGCGTGTCGTTCAGGATCAGCAGGTCGGCGATCAGCCAGGGTTTCAGGGTTTCCCGGTAGACCCAGTGATAGGCTGTCAGCGCCGAGACCGAGCGCAGGATCGAGGTCCACTGGTAGTAATCCAGCGGGCCGCCGACGTGCTCCTCCTCGGGCAGCAGCACGTGGTATTTCACGTCGAGAATACGCGCAGTGTTGTCGGCGCGCTCGAGATGCACGCCGAGCCGGGAGAACCAGTAGGCGTCGTTGCGCAGCATGGTCCGGTAGGCCGAGCCGTCGAAGCGTAGCGAGGTCTCCTGCACGAAGCGCAGGAATTTTGCCAGTTCCTCGCGGTTCCCGGTGCCGCCCTTGGTCCACACCGCCTGCAACTCGATCCAGGACGAATTGATGGTGTCCCACATCTCCGATGTCAGCGCGGTGCGCACCGAGCGGGAATTGAGCCGGGCCGCCTCGATGCAGTTCTTGATCGACGAGGAATTTGCGTCCGAGAACGACAGATACTCGACGACGTTGCGCTCGTTGGCTTCCTCGTAATGCTCGTAAAAGGCGGCGCCGACGCCGGCGGTGAGGAGCGCGGAGTCCCACTCGTTGGTCTTGCCGATATAGGCCGCCGGCAGTGCGGTGACCCGGAGCGTCGCATCGATCGTGCGCGCGAGATATTCGGCGCGCTCGACATAGCGGGCCAGCCAGAACAGGTTTTCTGCGGTGCGCGACAGCATGCTCTCAATTACTCACTCAGTATCCAGGTGTCCTTGGTTCCGCCGCCCTGGCTCGAATTGACCACGAGCGATCCTTCCTTCAGCGCCACGCGGGTCAGCCCGCCCGGCACGATGGTGGTGTGGGTGCTGCCGGTCAGCACGAACGGCCGCAGGTCGACATGGCGCGGCGCGAGGCCCTTGGCGGTGCAGGTCGGGCAAGTCGACAGCGCCAGCGTCGGCTGGGCGATGAAGCCTTCCGGCTCGCGCTTGAGCTTGTCGCGGAATGCCTCGATGGTCGCCTTGGTGGCGGCCGGGCCGATCAGCATGCCATAGCCGCCGGAGCCGTGCACCTCTTTCACGACGAGGTCGGCGAGATTGTCGAGCACGTAGGACAGATCCTGCGGTTCGCGGCAGCGGTAGGTCTGCACGTTCTTGAGGATCGGCTCCTCGCTGAGGTAGAACTTCACGATGTCGGGCATGTAGGAGTAGATCGCCTTGTCGTCGGCGATGCCGGTGCCAACTGCATTGGCGAGTGTGACGTTGCCGGCCGCATAGGCCGACATCAGCCCCGGCACGCCGAGCGCGGAGTCCGGGCGGAAGGTAAGGGGATCGAGGAAATCGTCGTCGACGCGGCGGTAGATCACGTCGACCCGTTTCAGCCCCTCGGTCGTGCGCATGAACACCTCGTCGTTCTTGACGATGAGGTCACGGCCCTCGACCAGTTCGATGCCGAGCTTGTCGGCGAGGAACGAGTGCTCGTAATAGGCCGAGTTGTAGATGCCGGGGGTCATCAGCGCGACCGTTGGCTCGGCCGCGGCGCTGTGCGGCGCCACCGAGCGCAGCGCCGACAAGAGCTCGTCCGGATAGCGCTCGACCGGCGCGACGCGGTGCCGCGCGAACAGGTCCGGAAACAGCCGCATCATGATCTCGCGGTTTTCCAGCATGTAGGACACGCCGGACGGCGTGCGCGCATTGTCCTCCAGCACGATGAAGTTGTCCGGATCGGTGCGGATGATGTCGATGCCGGCGATGTGGACGTAGACGTCGTGCGGCACGTCCTGGCCGTTCATCTCCGGGCGGAACACCGGGTTCTGGAAGATCAGGTCTTCGGGAATGATGTTGGCGCGCAGGATGTCGCGGCCGTGGTAGATGTCCTTGAGGAACATGTTGAGGGCGAGCACGCGCTGCTTCAGCCCCTTTTCCATCAACGTCCATTCCTTGGCCGACAGGATACGCGGAATGACGTCGAAGGGGATTAGCCGTTCCTGGGCCTCGGCATCGCCATAAACCGCGAAGGTGATGCCGATCCGTCGGAACAGCAGCTCCGCTTCCTGGCGGCGATATTCCAGCGCGTCCGGCGGCGTCTCTTTCAGCCAGCGGGAGAGCTCCTCATAGGCCGAGCGGAGCTCGCCGCCGAGGCCGTTCATTTCATCGAACGCAACTGCCATATATCCTGACTGTCCTTCGAAGCCATGTGACACACAGTGCATGACTTGAGGTGGTGGTAGCAAGGGGCGGGCCAGCGCGATATGCATTGGCTTGCAGCATTTGCCAGGGATGTTCGTCGACGCTGCCTGAAAAACCGGCGGAAGCCTGCTTAATTCGGCAGCAAAACCCCGTGACATCAAGGCGTTGGGTCGGCAATGTCAGGGGATCAGTTAGGGAATGAGACCATGAGCGAGATCGTCACGGCGGGGATTTTGGTGATCGGCGACGAAATCCTGTCCGGCCGGACCAAGGACAAGAACATCGGCTTCATCGCCGAATATTTGACCAATATCGGCATCGACCTGAAGGAAGTGCGCGTCGTCGCCGATGAGGAGGCCGATATCATCGCCGCCCTTGATGCGCTGCGGCATAGGTACAACTACGTGTTCACCACCGGCGGCATCGGGCCGACCCATGACGACATCACCGCCGACAGCGTGGCCAAGGCCTTCGGGGTCGAAATCCACCATCACCCGGAGGTGGTGGCGCGGTTCAGGGAGCGCTGGACCGAGCAGGACCTGAACGAGGCCCGGTTGCGGATGGCCCGCGTCCCCGATGGCGCCGAGCTGATCCAGAGCGCGACCATCCTGGCACCCGGCTTCAAGCTCGGCAATGTCGTCGTGATGGCCGGCATCCCCACCATCATGCAGGCGATGATGGACATCGTGGCGCCGACGTTGAAATCCGGCGTGCGCATGCTGTCGGATACAGTGCGCGCCGACGCGCGGGAAGGCGACATCGGCGGTCCCCTGCGCACGATCGCAGAAGCCCATCCCGACACCATCATCGGCAGCTATCCATTCCAGGACGAAAACCAGAAGCCGAACACCAATCTGGTGGTGCGGTCGCGCGATCCGGAGAAGCTCGCCGCGGCGATGGCGGAGGTGAAAGAGATGCTTGTGAAACTGCATGCCGGGCAGAACAAGCCGGCGATAGGTTGATACGGCATGGTTGATAAAAGTTCGGAATCGAGCGCGCAGGAGCGGGCCGGCAGGCCCTTCCCGGTCTCGTGGGATCAATTCCACCGGGACTGCCGGGCACTGACCTGGCGGCTCAATGAAGTGGGGCCGTTTCATGCGGTGATTGCGATCACCCGCGGCGGGCTGGTACCGGCCGCGATCGTGGCGCGCGAGCTCGGCTTGCGCGTGATCGACACCGTCTGCATCGCAAGCTACGACCACGACAAGCAGGGCGACCTCAAGGTGCTGAAGGGCATTTCGGAGCAGACCGCGAAGCTTGGCGGCGGCACCGGCAAGGGGCTTCTGATCGTCGACGACCTCGTCGATACCGGAAAAACCGGCAAGCTGGTTCGCGAGATGCTGCCCGATGCGCATTTCGCCACCGTCTACGCCAAGCCGCAGGGGCGGCCGCTGGTCGACACCTACATCACCGAGGTGTCGCAGGACACCTGGATCTTCTTTCCCTGGGATACCGCGCTGTCGTTCCAGCCACCGATTCGCGACGGCGCAGCGTGAGGACTTCGTCATTCCGGGGCGATGCGAAGCATCGAACCCGGAATCTCGAGATTCCGGGTTCGCGTCTTCGACGCGCCCCGGAATGACAGCGACGGACGATCAGCATGCCCCTGCAAAACCGCGTCACACCATCCGGCGACATCGTCGCGTCAGAGCATCGCGGCACTTTCACCGGCAATCGCGGCATCATCCATGATCCTGCGACGCGGACGTTGCTCAACAAGCGCTGGTCGACGCCGGCCTGGATCACCTGCCTCTGCGAGTTCAGGGGATGGCGGCGCAAGGTGATGAGCCGGCGGAGCTGGACCGAACTGTTCTTTCTCGATGAGGCGACTGCGTTTGCCGCCGGCCATCGGCCCTGCTTCTTCTGCCGCCGCGACGACGCCAAGCGCTTTCGCGCCGCCTGGGAAGAGGGCAACGGCGTCACCGGCCTCAGCACCAAAGCGATGGATACGGTGCTGCACGTCGAGCGGCTCGATCGCGGCAAGAAGCGGCTGCATCCGCTATCGATACCACTGCACGAGCTGCCCGACGGCGCGATGGTGAAGGCGAACTGCGAGAGCTATCTCGTCGCCGGTGGGAAGACGCTGCGCTGGTCGTTTGCCGGCTACAGCCGGGCCGACGTGGCTGGCCCAGCCATGCTGCTGACACCGCCATCGACCGTGCGCGCCTTGGGAACGGGCTACCGGCCGGTGCTGCATCCGAGCGCGAGCTAGTCAGCGCAGCGGTTTGCCCTGTTCGTCGACGCTCATCCGGGAATCCCGCAGCGTCCATTCCTTGATGATCTGGCGACAGCGCGTAATTTCGGGCGTGTCCTGTGTCGCAGGCGATTGTGCCAATCGCGCCACCATGTCCCGGCACGCATTGAGCTGATCACGCTCGCCGGCATACGCAGGCCACGCGATGGTCAACAGTACTGCCACAACGGCGAGACGAGTAGCCGTCACTGTCACCCGAGCCGCTGCCGCGCCAGTTTTGCGCCGGCGCCGAGCGCAACCAGCTTGGCTTCCGCGATGTCCCGCCGCATCGGCGCCATGCCGCAATTGGTTGTTGCGACGATGTTGCCCTTCGGCACGAATTTCGACACCGCCTCGATCACTTTGACGACGTCCTCCGCGGTCTCGACCTCGTCGCTGGCGACATCTATCACGCCGGCCTGCACGATCTTGCCCGGCAGCAGCGCCAGCAGTTCGAGAGGTACCTTCGAATTGCGGCATTCGATCGCGACCTGCTGGATCGCGCTCTTGTCGATGACGGGGAACGTGTCTTCATATTGCCGCCACTCGCCGCCGAGCGTCTGCTTCCAGTCTGTGTTGGCCTTGATGCCGTAGCCGTAGCAGATGTGCACCGCGGTAGCGCAGGTGAGGCCCTCGGCCGCACGCTCCAGCGCCTTGATGCCCCAGTCGCGGACCTCGTCCATGTAGACGTTGAAGGCGGGCTCGTCGAACTGGATCATGTCGACGCCGTCGGCCTGCAGCGCCTTCGCTTCCTCGTTCAACAGCTCGGCAAAGGCAAACGCCATCTTGACGCGGTCGCCGTAATATTGATCGGCGATGGTGTCGATGATGGTCATCGGGCCGGGCAGGGTGAATTTCAATTTGTTCTTGGTGTGCGCGCGGGCGACCCGGGCTTCGCCGTCGTGGACGCGGCCCTTGAGCCTGAGCGGCGCGACGACCTGCGGCACCATCGCTTTGTAGCGGTCCTTGCGGATGCCCATCTCGACCTTGTGGGCGAAATCGATGCCCTCGATCTTCTCCAGGAAGCCGTGCACGAAATGCTGCCGCGCCTGCTCGCCCTCGGTGACGATGTCGACGCCGGCGTCTTCCTGTAGCTTGACCGCGAGCATGGTGGCATCGCGCTTGGCACGGGCGAGTTCGGCGCCTTGCGACTTCCAGGGCGCCCACAGGATGTTTGGCTCGGCCAGCCATTCGGGCTTCGGCAGGGAGCCTGCGATCGTGGTTGGAAACAGCATGGGAGCCTCCCGGTCGGTTCGGATTGAGCGCCTGTCTGCCATGTCTTATGGTGGAGGTACAGAACAACAAAAGTCTTTGTGACGGGGAATCAGGAAACCGATGATCGACCTGCACTACGCGCCGACGCCGAACGGCTGGAAAATATCGATCATGCTGGAGGAGCTGGGGCTGCCCTATCAGGTCATCCCGGTGAACATCCGCGCCGGCGAGCAGTTCCGCCCCGAATTCCTGGCGATCAGCCCGAACAACCGCATCCCCGCGATCGTCGACCATGCGCCGGCCGACGGCGGCGGGCCGTTCTCGGTGTTCGAGACCGGCGCGATCCTGATCTATCTCGCCGACAAGACCGGCCGCTTTTTGTCGCAGGAGCTGCGGGCGCGGTCGACCATCATCCAATGGGTGATGTGGCAGATGGGCGGCCTCGGTCCGATGCTCGGCCAGCACGGCCATTTCGCGCTCTATGCGGCGGAGAAGATTCCCTATGCGATCGAGCGCTATCGCGATGAGGCGGCGCGGCTCTACGGCGTGCTCGACCGCCAGCTTGGCAAGACCGGCGCCTACATCGCCGGCGACGACTATTCGATTGCCGACATCGCCTGCTTCCCCTGGACCATGACCCACAAGGCGCAGGGCTTTACGCTCGACGACTACCCGAACATCAAGCGCTGGTACGCAGCCGTGCGCGCCCGCCCGCAGGTGCAGACGGGACTGGCGATCGGCAAATTCGTCAAGGAGCCGTTCGATGAGGAGGCGCGCAAGAACATGTTCGGCGCGAAGGCGAGAGAAGCGCTGGGAAGACAGTGATGTTCCTACCCCGTCATCGCGAGCAAAGCGAAGCAATCCATGCCACCACGCGTGGAGGCATGGATTGCTTCGTCGTTTCACTCCTCGCAATGACGGAAGATAGAGCAATTCAACGATAACAAAGGAAACGCCATGATCGAATTCTTCTTCGACTGTTCGAGCCCCTGGACCTATCTCGCCTGGCACAACATCCAGCCATTGGCGAAGGAGTTCGGTACGGAGATCGCATGGCGGCCGATCCTGGTCGGCGGCATCTTCAACACCGTCAATCCGTCGGTCTATGCCCAGCGTGAAACGCCGGTCCCGCTGAAGGCGCGCTACATGAAGAAGGATCTCGCCGACTGGGCGCGCTCGGCCGGACTTGCGATCAAGATGCCGCCGACGGTGTTCCCGGTGAACTCTGTGAAGGCGATGCGTGGCTGCATTTGGCTCGGCAATGACAAGATGGTGCCGTTCGCCCGCGCCGCGTTCGAGGCCTATTGGGGCGACGACAAGGATATCTCGCAGGATGCTGTGCTGAGCGAGATCTGCGGCAAGGTCGGCATCGATCCGGCAAAATTCCTTGCCGGAATCAGCGAGCAGGCAATCAAGGACCAGCTCAAGGCCAACACCGAGGAGGTGATGGCGCGCGGCGGCTTCGGCTCGCCGACGATCTTCATTGGCAAGACCGACATGTATTTCGGCAACGACCGCCTGCCGCTGATCCGCGAGGCGCTGGCGCGCCTCAAGGCGCGGGCCGCCTGATGCCGAAAGCCGTCGTCTGCCGCGAGCTTGGGCCGCCCGAGCGATTGCACCTGGAAAGCTTTGCCCTGCTGCCGCTGAAACCGGGCGAGGTGCGTGTTGCGATCCGCGCCGCCGGGATCAATTTTCCGGACATTCTGATGGCCGCCGGCGAGTACCAGCTCAAGCCGTCGCTGCCGTTCACGCCCGGCTCGGAAGCCGCCGGCGATGTCGTCGAAGTCAACGACGCGAAGGGCGTCGCGATCGGCGACAAGGTGATCGTCAAGATGCGCTTCGGCGCCTATTGCGACGAGACGGTGGCGGCGCCGTCTCAGCTCGTGCCGCTGCCGTCGACCTTCGACTATGCGGAGGGCGCCACGTTCCTGGCTGCGCACGGCACCGCGCATCATGCGCTGATCGACCGCGCGCAAATCAAGCCGGGTGAGGTGCTGCTGGTCCACGGCGCCGGCGGCGGCGTTGGACTGGCGGCAGTCGAGATCGGCAAACTGCTCGGCGCCACCGTGATCGCGGCAGCCTCGTCCGAGGAGAAGCTTGCAATTGCCAAGGCGCGCGGCGCCGATCACGTCCTGCTCTACCAACGCGAGCCGTTCCGTGACGCTGTCAAACGCCTCACCGATGGTCGCGGCACTGATGTGGTGTTCGACCCCGTCGGCGGTGAGGTGTTCGAGAACTCGATGCGCTGCATCAACTGGGGTGCGCGCATCCTCGTCGTCGGCTTCACCGGCGGCATCGGGCTTGCCCGGACCAATCTCCTGATGATCAAGGGCGCCAGCGTGCTCGGCGTTCGCGCCGGCGAGGCGGTGCGGAAGAACCCCGCGCTCGGCGAAGTCAGGATCAAGGCGCTGAGCGAATGGGCCGAAGCCGGAAAGGTGCGGCCAAACATCTCACACCGTCTGCCGCTCGAGGATTTTGCCAAGGCGATGCGGCTGCTGATCGATCGCGAGGCGATCGGGCGCGTGGCGTTGATGACGCGGTAGGGAAGCGTAGGGTGGGCAAAGGCGCGTAGCGACGTGCCCACCATCACGTGCAACGCCAGGAATGGTGGGCACGCTTAGCTTTGCCCACCCTACGATTTGTGCTCGAACTGTCCATCCCGCAAAAACGCAATCGTCTGCGCGATCGCTTCCGCGTTGCGCACCAGCCATGGATGCGAGGTGCGGATCACGATGTGATCGGTCATGCCGCCGAGCTTCGTGTTGGCGACCGACACCCGTCCGTCATGCGGCCGCGGCAGCCCCATCGAGGTGATCGGGTAGATCGAGCGGTTGCCGGCGATGATGCCGGTCGGATAGTCGACCGTAGGCAGCATGGCGCTGGTTGCGGCGTCGCGACGGGTGACGAGCTGCTGGCCGGCCGGGCCGAAGAAGGCGCGATAGGCAGCTATGCTCTTCAGGCGGTCGGCGATCTCGCTGCCGCCGTTCGGCGTGCCAAGCATCACGACACGACCGAGCCGCAGTGGGCGATGTCTTGCGAGATAGGCACGGGCAACCAGGCCGCCCATCGAATGGCAGACGAAATGGAGGGAGCCCTCGAGGCGGCCGGCGAACAGCTCGACTGCCGGACGGATGTCCTCGGCCAGCGCATCGAGCGGCTTCCGCCGGCTCTCGTAATCGAGATTGAGGGTGGCGAAGCCGGCGGCCTGCAGCGCCAGCTCCATCCTGCGGAACGAGCGCGCCGTCCTGCTGATGCCGTGCAGCAGGACGAGGCCGTCAGATGTCGACGTCGCGGGACGCCATTCGCTCACTGATAGTCGCGCTCTTGCCACCACGGGAAGTAATCGGGCATGTCTGATGACACCTTGTTCTTGAACTGTGCGGGGCGCTTTTCCAGGAACGACACCACGCCTTCCTTGACGTCGTCGGAGCGGCCGCGGGCATAGATGCCGCGGCTGTCGACCTTGTGCGCCTCCATCGGATCGTCGGCGCCCATCATGCGCCACATCATCTGGCGGATCAGCGCCACCGAGACCGGCGCGGTCTTGGCAGCGATTTCTTTCGCGAGCGCGCGTGCGGTCGGCAACAGATCATCCGGCGGCACCACCTTGCTGACCAGCCGGCCGGCGAGCGCTTCCTGCGCAGGGAAGACGCGGCCGGTGTAGCACCATTCCAGCGCCTGCGAGATGCCGACGATGCGCGGCAGGAACCAGCTCGAGGCGGCCTCGGGCACGATGCCGCGTTGGGAGAACACGAAGCCGAAGCGCGCGGCTTCGGATGCGATGCGGATGTCCATCGCAAGCTGCATGGTGACGCCGATGCCGACCGCGGGGCCGTTCACGGCAGCGATCACCGGCTTCAGGCATTTGAAGATGCGCAATGTCACCTGGCCGCCGCCGTCACGCACCTGCGGATCGCTGTAGTCGACACCTCCGCCAGCGAGCCGTTTCACCGGCCCGCGCCGGGCATCGCGGTCGAAGGTGTTGGCGCCCGAGGAGAGATCGGCGCCGGCGCAAAAGCCGCGGCCTGCGCCGGTGACGATGATCGCTCTTACGTCGTCGTTCTTGTCGGCCGCATCGAACGCGGCGATCAGCTCCTGCTGCATCGCGGCGTTGAAGGCGTTGAGCTTGTCGGGCCGGTTCAGCGTGATGGTGAGGATCTGCTCGGCGACCTCGTACTTGATCGTCTCATACGCCATGGGGATGATTTCCTCTCGGTTTTCTTGACTGAAGAGCGCGACGCGCATCTTCATCCAGATAACCCGGCAATGCATCCCTTGGGAAGAACTCGGATGCGCGAAGGAGATCCGCGCATCGCGACTTGCGTTGAGGCGCTACGTTACTTCTTCGGCGGCGCCGGCCAGGGCTTCTGCGCGCCGCGCAGACCCTCGAAGGCCTTGCCCATACCGAGCACGCCGATGTCGTCGAAGCGGCGGCCGACGATCTGCACGCCGATCGGAAATCCGCGTTTGTCATAGCCACCGTTGATCGCAAGCGCCGGGTTCTCCGACATATTCCACGGCACGGTAAAGCCGATGTGCTCGAACGGCTTTGCGGGATCATTCAACGGCGAGGCGAACTCCGCCGGAAAATTCACCACCGGCGACACCGGCGAGATCACATAGTCGAACTCGCAGAACAGTTTTGCCGCCGCCGCACGGAGCGCCATCGTCACGTTGAAGCCGCGTATGACATCGACGCCCGACAGCTTGGCGCCGGACTCGCCCCATTTGAGGATATAGGGCAGGGTCTTTTCGCGGGTCGCAGCCGGCAGCTTCGAGAGATCATCCCACATCCGCGCGCGCCAGAAATTATCGAGACCCTCGAGCATCTCCTGGGTCAGGATGCCATCGGTCTCGGTGATGACGGCGCCTGCGGATTCGAACGCCTTCGCGGCCTTGACGACGACGTCGCGCACGTCCTTCTCGAGCTTCTGGCCGGCGCCGGCGTCGAGCATCAGGCCGATGCGCAGCTTGCGCGGCGACTTCTCCAGCGCCTTCCAGTTGACCTCGATCGCGGGCAGGCTCATGCCGTCGCGGCGGTCGGGACGCGACAGCACGCTCATCATCAGCGCGGCGTCGTCGATCGTGCGGGTCATCGGGCCGGCGACGCGGCCGACATAGGCCGGTTCGATCGGAACGCGGCCCAAGCTCGGCTTCAGCGCGACGAGGCCGCACCAGCACGCCGGCAGCCGCACCGAGCCGCCGATATCGGTGCCGAGATGCAGCGGACCGTAGCCAGCGGCGCCGGCTGCACCCGCGCCGGAACTCGATCCGCCGGGGTTCTTGCTGACATCCCAGGGATTGCGCGCGAGCGCGTGGAACGACGACAGCCCCGACGACAGCATGCCGTAGTCCGGCATCGTGGTCTTGGAGAAGATCACGCTGCCGGCTTCGCGCAACCGCGCGGCGGGTGGCGCGTCCTTTGCGGCGGGCACGAGGTTGACGCTCGCCGCGCCCAGCGGCACCGGCTGGTCCTTGGTCGCGACATTGTCCTTGATGGTGACGGGAACGCCGTCGAGCGTGCCCACCGGCTCGCTTTGCTGCCAGCGCTCGGTCGAGGCCTTCGCGACCTTGCGTGCTCCGTCGGGGTCGTAGAGGTACAGCGCCTTGATGTGCGGCTCCCACGCCGCAACATGGGTGATGACCTCTTCCAGGACCTCCGACGGCGAGAACTGTTTGGCACGATAGCCGGCCAGAAGGTCGACGGCAGAGAGATCGTGCAGCGACGTGATGGTGTCCTGTTTGGCCTTATGCATGGGCACCTACCGGCATGCGTTTCTCGATGATGCGGGCGAACATGCTGGCGCCGATCGGCAGGATCTTGTCGTCGAGAACGTAACCGGGATTGTGCACGGGGACTGAGCCGTCATGGCCGACCCAGAAATAGGCGCCGGGAACGGCCTGCATCATGTCGGCGAAATCCTCGCTGCCCATCTTTGGGGTAGTGCGGGTCATCACCTTGGCGGGATCGACGACGGTGCGCGCGACTTCCTCGACCACGCGGGACTGCTCTTCCTGGTTCACCAGCACGCTGAACGTATCGCGGATGTCGACCTCGATCTCGACGTCGAAGGTCGCGGCGATGCCGGCGCAGACCGTACGCATCCGCTTGGCGATCAGCTTGCGGATATCGTCTGAGAAGGTGCGCACGGTGCCGCACAGCCAGGCTTCGCCGGGAATAACGTTATAGGCCGAGCCGGAGTGGATCTGCGTGATTGACAGCACCGCCGCCTGCAGCGGATCGACGTTGCGGCTGACGATGGTCTGCAGTGCCTGGGCGACGGTGGTCGCGATCACGACCGCGTCCTTGGAGCGCTCCGGCATCGCACCATGCGCGCCATAGCCGTGAATCTTGATATCGAAGAAGTCGGCGGCGGCCATCGCCGGGCCGGGCAGGATCGCGACCTCGCCGTGATTGAGGTCGGGGGCATTGTGCAGGCCGTAGACCTCGTCGCAGGGAAATTTCTCGAACAGGCCGTCCTTGATCATCTCCCGTGCGCCGCCGAGGCCTTCCTCGGCCGGCTGGAAGATGAAATGCACGGTGCCGTCGAAATTGCGGGTTTCGGCGAGATAGCGCGCCGTGCCGAGCAACATCGTGGTGTGACCGTCATGGCCGCAGCCGTGGAAGCGGCCGGGAATGGTCGAACGCCACTTCAGATTGGTGTTCTCCTCCATCGGCAGCGCGTCCATGTCGGCGCGCAGGCCGATCCGCTTGGTACCGTTGCCCTGGCCTTTCAGAACCCCGACCACGCCAGTGCGGCCGAGGCCGCGATGCACCTCGATGCCCCAACTCGTCAGCTTGTCGGCGACGATGCCCGAGGTACGAACCTCCTCAAACCCGATCTCCGGATGCGCATGCAGGTCCCGCCTGATGGCGGTGAGTTCGTCAGCAAAGCCGTCGATACGGTCAATGGTTGGCATGGTCTCTATCCGTTTGTGCGTGAGGAGGAGGTGGGTGTGAAAGCAGGGCCGTTCGGCTTGATGCGGATGCCTGGCCGCAAATGCTTCCAGGGCAGCGAGGCGGTATCCGCGGGCATGGCGCCGGGTGCGGCACAGATCAGGAGCTTTGCCGCGATCGGCTCGAAATCGGCGCGGAAATGCACCGAACTCTTGTTGACGAGGATTTTCTCAGTCGTGGGCTCGATGCCGACGTAACGATACATCGCCTGATCGGCGAGCTGGGCCTTGTAGGAGCCGACGACGACGCGCACGTCGCCGATGCGCAGGCAGGCTGATGGCCCCATATCCATGTCGCGCCCACCATAGAAGGGACCCGGCGCAAGGAACTTGCCGTCCGAAAGCTGTTCGACGACGAAGGTTTCCCGGTACGGCGCGTCGCCGGCAATGCCGGACTTGCCGCCGAGATCGAGCGTGACGGTGGCGCCGACGCCGGCCGCATGCGCCGCCTTCGCCGATTGCGGATCGAAGATTACGCCGGTGGCGGCGCTGGCCTTGTTGCGCACCAGCGCCCGCAGCATGCCCGTGGTGTCGGACGTGCCGCCGGCGCCGGGATTGTCCTGGGTGTCGGCGATGACGATCGGCTTCTTTGCCGATTTCGCCAGCTCCATCGCCAGCCGCACGCCCTCGTCGGGCGAATAAATCCGGCCATCGAAATCGTCTTCATGGCTTTCGACCAGCGCGACGACCTTGTCGGCGGCGGTATCAGCATCGACCTGGGTGCGGCCGTAGGCGAACACGCTCGGCCCGCAATCGCGGAAATCGGCGGCCGGGAATCCGAACGCAAACGACAGCGTCGGTACCGCGTCGCTCTCGAGCGCCGCAACCTTCTGGTAGATCTCCTTGGCTGGCTGGTCGTTGGTGCATTGCCAGCTGATCGGGATCAGGAACGGCAGTTGCCGGAAGGCTTTTGCCAGGCGCTGCCTGGTCTTCAGCAACAACGCCAGATGCCTCGCGCAGGCGCGGCCGGTGTCGGCCATGTCGACATGCGGATAGGTCCGATAGGCGATCAGCGCATCGGCATGCGCGATCATCTCGGGCGAGACATTGGCATGCAGGTCGAGGCTTGCGACCAGCAGCACGTCGTTGCCGATCACCTTGCGCACCCGGGCGAGGATTTCGCCTTCGCCATCGTTGAAGTGCTCCGTCACCATCGCGCCGTGCAGGTCGAGATAGACCGCATCGATCGGCCCGGCGGCGGCCAGACGATCGGCCATCTCCTTGACGATCCGCTCGAAAGCGTTCCTTGTCACATGCGCCGACGGGGTCGCGCCGGCCGCAACCGTCGGAACCAGATCCCAGCCATTGGCCTCGGCGGCCTCGACGAAACCGGCGAGGCCGGCATTGATCCGGCGCATGACCTTCAGCACGTCGGCGCCATGCGTCATCGATGGCCAGCCGCCGCCATGCACGAAATCGTCATAGGTCGCCTTCGTCGGCGCGAAGGTGTTGGTCTCGTGCAGGAAGCCGCCAACGGCGATGCGGGTCATCAAGTCGGTCTCGACGTGTTCTTAGCGCGCGACGTTAAGCGTGTCGTCGCGCCAAGCGCAAGCCATCGAGCACTTCCGGATTTGCATGCCCTCAACGCAGTCCGTCATTGCGAGCGGAGCGGCTGCGTAGCCCGGATGGAGCGAAGCGCAATCCGGGTCTCCGGGCGGCTGAGCTTCTCCCGGATTTCGCTTCGCTCCATCCGGGCTACGTATTTACGCGGTTGCCACAATGCCTTGCGAAACCGGGCGGAAATTCGCAAAGTCCCAGCCGCGTCCGGGGGCCGCTTCGAGAAGTGCGCGGGTGTAGGCCTGTTGTGGATTGGTCAGCACCTCGGCCGCCGGTCCCTGTTCCACGACACGGCCATGCTGCATCACGACGACCTCGTCGCAGATTTGCGCGGCGACGCGCAGATCGTGGGTGATGAACAAGAGCGCGATGCCGAGCCGCTTCTGGATTTCGTCGAGCAGGTCCAGCACCTGTGCCTGCACCGACACGTCGAGCGCGGACACCGCTTCGTCCGCGACCAGCACGTCCGGATCGAGCGCCAGGGCGCGGGCGATCGCGATGCGCTGGCGCTGGCCGCCGGAGAACTGGTGCGGAAAGCGCGAGATGGCGTCGGGCGGCAGGTGGACCAGCTCGAGCAGCTCGCGCGCCCTGGCCAACGCGTCCTTGCGCGGCGTGCCGTAGTTGATCGGGCCTTCCGCGATGCTCTCGCCGATCGTGACGCGGGGATTGAGGGAGCGGTAGGGGTCCTGGAAGATGATCTGGATCTTCTTGCGATGCGGCTGCAGCAGCCGCCGCGACAATTCGGAGATTTCGCGGCCGACCAGCCGCACGCCGCCGGAGGTCGGGTCGATCAGGCGGACGATGCAGCGCGCCACCGTCGATTTGCCGGAGCCGCTTTCGCCGACGATGCCGAGCGTGCGGCCCTTGCGCAAGGTGAGGGTGACGTTCTGCGCGGCGGCGACCTCGCGGGCTTTGCCGAACAGGGATCGCTCCCGGTAGACCTTGCCGAGCTCGTTGGCCTCCAGCACCACCGGCTCGCTCGTTGCCTGCCGCGGCGCGCGCGGCACGAGGCTCGGCACCGCGGACAGCAGGTTGCGGGTGTAATCCATCTGGGGCGTGCGCAAGATATCGTCGAGCCGGCCCGTCTCGACCAGCCGGCCATGCCGCATCACCGCGACGCGGTCGGCGATCTCGGCGACCACGCCCATGTCGTGGGTGATGAACAGCACCGCGGTACCGTGGTCACGCTGCAGGTCGCGGATCAAGGCGAGAATCTGCTTCTGCGTGGTGACGTCAAGCGCCGTGGTCGGTTCGTCCGCGATCAGGAGCTTTGGCTCCAGCACCAGCGCCATCGCAATCATGATGCGCTGGCGTTGCCCACCCGAGAGGCGGTGCGGGAACGAGGAGAAGATGCGCTCCACGTCCGGCAGCCGGACGTGCTCCATCATTGCCAGGATCTTCTGCCGCCGCGCGCGGGCATCGAGATCGGTGTGGGTGCGCAACACCTCGTCGATCTGGCGGCCGACCGGAACCACCGGATTGAGCGCGGTCATCGGCTCCTGGAAGATCATCGCCATCCGCGTGGCACGCAACTGGCGCAGCCGCCGGTCGTTGGCCCCTAACAGTTCTTCGCCGACCAGTTTGACGCTGCCGCCTAATGGCACCAGCATGCCCTTCTGCAGCAGGCCCATCACCGTCAGCGAGGTCACGGATTTGCCGGATCCGCTTTCACCGACGAGGCACAGCGTCTCGCCTTCGTGCACCTGCACCGAGAGATCGTCGATGATGCGCGGACTGCCCGACCTCTTGCCGAGACCGACGACGAGATTGTTGATGTCGAGGACGACGTTGTTCATCGGATCGGCTGCGGTCACTTGCCCTCACGCTGTTTCATACGGGGATCGAGCGCGTCGCGAGCGGCGTCGCCGATCAGGTTGATGCTGAGGATGGCGATCGAGAGCAGAAGCCCCGGCCAGAAGATCAGTGACGGCTTGATCTGAAAATAGGAGCGGCCTTCGGCCATGATGTTGCCCCAGGTCGGCGTTTCCGGCGAAATGCCGGCGCCGAGGAACGACAGGATCGCCTCGGTGAGGATCGCCGACGCGCAGACATAGGTGCCCTGCACAATCAGGGGCGCGATCGTGTTCGGCATCAGGTGCCGCCACATGATCTTGGGCAGGCTGGAGCCGACCGAGATCGCAGCCTCGACATAGGGCTCCTCGCGCGCGGTCAGCACCACCGAGCGCACCAGCCGCGCCACGCGCGGGATTTCGGGGATCGTGATCGCGATCATCACGGTCCAGATGCTGGCGCCCGACAGCGACACCACGGCGATCGCAAGCAGGACAGCGGGAATCGCCATCAAGCCGTCCATCACGCGCATCATCACGGCGTCGACCCATCTGAAGAAACCGGCGACGAGGCCGATCAGGAGTCCGACGCCGACCGAGCAGACGGCGCTGCCGAGCCCGATCAGGAGCGAAATCCGCGCGCCATAGATGATGCGCGACAGCACGTCGCGGCCATAGGCGTCGGTGCCGAGCAGGAATTGCGCGCTTGAGGGCTTCAGCCGCTGCGCCGGCGCCAGCAGCAGCGGATCGTGCGGGGCCAGCAGCGGCGCGAAGATCGCCATCAGGATGACGAGGGTGAGGCAGACCGTCGCAACCGCGATGATCGGCGTTGCCGTGAGGAAACCGAATTTCACCCGGAACGGACGGGTGACCGGAATCGAGGACTCGGGGAGGGTTTCGATCACCATCAATCAGTACCGGATACGAGGATCGAGCAGGACGTAGGAGAGGTCGATCAGGAGATTGACCGCGACATAGATACCTGATGTCAGCAGGATCATCGCCTGGATCACGGGATAATCGCGCGCCAGCACCGCATCGACGGTGAGGCGGCCGATGCCGGGCAAATTGAACACGCTCTCGGTGACGACGACGCCGGAGATCAGCAGCGCGAAGCCGGAGCCGATCACGGTGATGACGGGCACGGCGGCGTTGCGCAAGGCGTGACGTAGCAGCACGCCGGACTCGCCGATGCCCTTCGCGCGCGCAGTGCGCACATAGTCTTCGCCCAGCACGTCGAGCATCGAGGCTCGCGTCATGCGCGCGATCAGCGCGACATAGATGAAGGACAGCGTGCAGGTCGGCAGGATGATGCGCTCGAAGAACGGGCCGAAGCCGGCCGAGATGCTCTTGAAGCCCTGCACCGGCACCCAGCGCAGATCGATCGCAAAGACCTGGATCAGCACGTAGCCGATCACGAACACCGGCACGGAGAAGCCGAGCACCGACAGACCCATCACGAAGCGGTCGATCCAGGTGCCGTGCTTCCATGCCGCGATCACGCCAAGCGGCACCGCGACCAGGATCGACAGCACCATGGTGGTCAGCGCGACCGAGATCGACGGCTCGACGCGCTGGCTGATCATCTTCAGCACTGGCACGTTTGATATCAGCGAGACGCCGAGATCGCCGTGCAGCAGTTTGGCGACCCAGGTGTAGAACTGGATGTAGATCGGCTCGTTCAGCCCGAGCGAGGTCCTGATACGCTCGAGTTGCTCGGGCGTTGCATTGTCACCGGCGAGGATCGCGGCGGGATCGCCTGGCGTCAGCCGCAACAGGAGGAATACGAACAGCGCCACCACGCCCATCACGGGAATGGCAGCGAGAATACGGCGAATGAGATAGCCGAGCATCGAGCTATCTCCTGTCGACAGACGCTGCGAAGCGAAGGCTGGGCCGCATCATACTCATGGTGTCCCCGTGATGTGTGTCATGCGCTTCTGCGTCGTTGCGCTGGAGCCGAGCGCGGAAGTGATGAATTTGCAGGCAAATACTGTGCCAATGGCGGCGTTATATCAAGGTGCGGTTCAGGCCGCTTGAAGCCCGGCGAGGGCGAGGTGGCGCCCGTACCCAGGCCGTCTCGACGGGTGCTAATCGTGTTCTCCCTCCGATCTGAAGCTGCGCTCTCGCATTGCACATCCTGTATTGGACCATCTGTATTGGACCATCGACCTGAAACGATAGGCCCGTTCACATTCTCATCACGCCGCACCAGTTGGCGATGAATAGCGCGATGCTCTGCGTTGTCTTGCGAAGGCTATCGAGCTCGACACGTTCGTTGAACGCATGTGGGCCGATCCCGTAAGGACCATAGCAAAGTGCAGGGATGCCGTAGTCGACGCAATAGTAGCGCGTGTCGTTGACGGCTGTGGACAGGCGCTCCTGCATCGGAACCCGGAAGACGGACTGATGGGCGGCGGACAGAGCCGCTTCCGCCTCGCTGCCGGGTTCGCACACGGCTGGGTCTGCCTGAAAACCACTCCACACGAGTTCGGCCGGATTGTCGGACAGGAAGTCGTCGGCCTTGTGCGCCTCGACCAGGCATTCCTCGATGCCATGCATCGCCTCTCGCGGCGTCTCGCCCGGCAGGAGACCGAGCCGGCAATCCAGCTCGCACCAGGCCGCGGTCGAGCTTGCCCAGTCGCCGCCCTTGATGATGCCGACGTTGAACTTGATCGGATTTTTGACGCCGCGGAACCAGCTGTTGTCGAGCGCCCGCGCGTTGAGGGTTTTGGTGTAATCCTGGAACGCGCGCACCAGATGCATCGCCGACAGGATGGCGCTGGTGCCGTTCTCGGAATAGGCGACATGCACCGGCGTGCCGCGCACGCGCAGGCGAAACCAGATGGCGCCGACCTGGGCGCGTGTGATCGTGTGTCCGGTAGGTTCGGGAATCAGGCAGGCGTCGGCACGATAGCCGCGCATCAGGGTCGACAGTGCGCCGTTGCCGGTGCTCTCTTCCTCGGTCACGGTCTGCAGATGGACGCGCCCGTTTGGCGCATATCCGGCGCCTCTGATAGCATCGAGCGCGAAGATCATGGCCGAGACACCGGCCTTCATGTCCTGCGCGCCGCGCCCGAACATCCAGCCGTCGCGCACGGCGGCCGCGAACGGCGGCTGGTCCCAAAGGTCGGCGGGGCCTTCCGGCACCACGTCGATATGACCTTGCAGGATCAGGCTGCGCCCGCTGCCTTTACTGTTGATCGTAGCGACAACCTGCTGCGATCCGGTAAGATCGATGCCGTCCATCGGTGCAGCCTTCGGATGGCTCATCAGGTTGACGTCCGCGAGGCTGAACGTATCGACGTCGTAGCCGCGTTTTGCGAATTGCTCGGCCAGCCATCGCTGTTGCGGCGCTTCCTGTCCGCGCAAGCTGCGGAACTGCACCATGCGTGACAGGAACGCGATCTGATCGTCGAAGTTTTGGTCGACGGCTGCACTCAGTTCTCTGGCAATCTGATCCGACTTGGTCAACGTCTCAGTTGTCATGTCTTGCCTTTTCTGGAGCCCTGTACGGAAGCTTGGCGATCTCTGTATGGACGGCCATGTCATGCGCGTGCGCCAGCGCAATGCGCATTGTCCGCTCCTGAGATGGCTCGCTTCTCCCCAGCATAAAGCTAATCCTTGTCACGCGGTGGTTCTCGGCGAATCCTGACTTGGCCACATGCAACTACGCTCATATTCTTCCCCTTCGGCCGGATAATTAGAGGAAAGCAGCGTGGGTGGTCTCAGTCGTACCGACCTGCGACGGCACCATTGAGGGCGCGCTGAGGTCGCGCCAGCCATCAATGGCCTCGGCGATTATCTGCGCTGTTGCGGCCGACAGGGTCCAGCCGAGATGGCCGTGACCGGTGTTGTAGAACACGCCCGGAATCCGTCCGGCGCGCGCCACCGGCATCATGTTCGGCATCATCGGGCGCAGTCCCGCCCATGGCGTGACCTTCGACGTGTCGACCGCTGGGAAATGATGTCGCACCCAGTCCACCAACGGCTGGATACGGTCGGCGCGAATATCGCGGTTGAAGCCGTTGAACTCGGCCGTACCGGCGACGCGGAAGCGGTCGGCGCCGAGCCGGCTGGTGACGATCTTGGCGGCTTCATCGAGCAGGCTGACGGTCGGCGCAGCCTCCCGGCTTTGCGGCGCATCGAGCTGCACGGTGATCGAATAGCCCTTCACCGGATAGACGTTCACGCGCTCATTGAGCATCGCGGCGAGGTGGCGGCTCGCGACGCCGGCGCAGATGACGATGCCGTCCACCTGCAGGTCGTGTCGTGTCGGTGCCGCGGCATCCTGCGATGCGGTGTCGTTCCAGCCGATGCGGAAGCCCTCGCCGGTGCGGGAGATCGCATCGACATCGGCTTCGTGGATGAAGGTTGCGCCGCGGCGGATACAGGCGTCAGCCAGCCCGCGCGTGAACTTGTGGATATCGCCGGTCGCGTCCGACGGCGTGAAGAAACCGCCATAGCTGGCCGATTGCAGCGCAGGTTCGATGGCGCGGATTTCGTCTGATGTCACCGGCCGGCGGTCGAGGCCGCCTTGCTGGAGCAGCGTGTTGACACGCAGGCCCGCGTCGAAGCCGGCCTTGTCGTGATAGATGTGGAGAATACCGCGGCGCTCGAGATCGAAAGCGATGTTCTCGCGCTCGGCAATGGAAAACAGATGCTGCCGCGCTTCGATGGCGAGCCGCGTGGTCTCGATGGTGTTGGCGCGATAGCGGCCGATATTGCCGACGAACTCGCCGATCCAGGAATACTTGTGCCAGCTCGGCTTCGGATTCATCAACAGCGGCGCGTCGCTCCTGAGCATCCAGCGCAACCCCTTGAGGATGGTTGCGGCGCTGTTCCAGACTTCGGCGTTGCTGGCGGAGAGTTGTCCGCCATTGGCGAACGAGGTCTCCATCCCGGCGTAGCGATGCCTGTCGAGGACAGTCACCTGATAGCCGCGTTCGAGCAGGGCATAGGCCGTCGTCGCGCCGGTGATACCGGCGCCGATAATGGCAATGTGAGGCATGATGGTCTCTTGGCTCCCGTGCGTTAGAGTCGCCGATCCGCCGGTGAAAACCGGTGGCGGCGCCCCATCTGTCACGGTACCTGAGAGCTTGATCCGCATCGGGCCGAGACCCTACAACGGATTATCCCCTTCGGTGGACGTCACGGCCCACGATGTGCGGCCATGTCGCCTCTCTCCAGATCGTCCTGACGACACGGTTCTTTTGCCTGAGAGTTTCCGGGGCGGTTGCTCCGTCGGCGCCGAACACAAAAGCACGAATGCTCTTGCTTCAGTCTCTCCCGCATCATCGCGTTGGACGGCCGGACCCTAGGGTAAGCCTCAAAATTGGACAAGGCTAAATTTCGACCGGCTGTGCCAACGCGTTGTGCAGTGCAAATCAATGTCAGTTCAAGGTCGCCAGCAGTCCCGCCATCAGGCGGCCGCGCTCGGCGAGGCTGTCGACCTCGATATGTTCATTGAGCGTGTGCGCGTCAGCGCCGCGGACCCCGAGCCCATCGAGGGTGGGGATACCCATCGCGCCGGTGAAATTGCCGTCGGAGCCGCCGCCGGCGCTGCCATGCGGCAGATCGAGGCCCATCTCGCTCGCGATGCCCTTGGCCTTTTCATACAGCGCCATGGTGCCGGCATCCGGCTCCCAGACCGGGCGGGTGACGCCGCGCGTCACCTTGAACGTCACGTCGTTGGCCGTGCCCGACAGCGCCAGCATCCGCTCGACGCCACGGTCGAGATCGGCCTGGCGCTTGGCCATGCTGAGCGCTTCGCCGGTGCAGGTTGTGGCAACGCAATTGACCCATTGGCCGCCGTGGACGATGCCGACCGAGAACGTGCAATCCTCCGTGGTCATGCCGTCGATCGCGACGATTTGCCGTGCCATCTCGCGAATCGCGGAGCGTCCGGAGGACAGAGTCGCGCCAGCATGGCTCGGCTTGCCGGTTGCTTCAAGATTGAAGCGCGCGATCGCGTAGCGTCCGGTGACGACGCCGTTGTTCAGCCGGCCCGGCTCCGGCACCAGGACGTATTTGTTGCGCGCGGCTTCCGCTTCGATGATGTCGCGGGTCGACGGCGTGCCGACTTCCTCGTCGGGCGTGAACAGGACGGTGATCGGCAGCGGGGTCGTGAAGGAGGCGCGCGCCAGTTGCCGGATCGCCTCGATCGACAGATAGTTGCCGCCCTTCATGTCGAAGATGCCGGGGCCGAAGCATTTGTTGCCCTCGCGCCGCCATGTGAGCTTCTCGATGGTGCCGACCGGATGCACGGTGTCCAGATGTCCGGCGATCAGGATGCCGGGCTGGCCTTGCTTCGGGTGGGGAAAGCGGGCGCGGACGCAGCCGGCGAAACCTTGGCGCCCAGCGATGCGCTCAATCGTCGCGCCCATGATCGCCATCTCGCGCGCGGCGAGACCGAGCATCCGCTCGACGGCGACCGCATCCCAGGTCGGGCTTTCGCATTCCACCCAGCCGCGCAGGCCCTGGAGCATCGCTTCGGAGTCAAAGGGAAGATCGACTGGGTTCATGGCTTTCTCTCTTTGTTGTTTGTCCGCGCCGCGGGCCTACGAAAGTCGGTGGCGGCGATCTTGTAAGGTCAAACGCGCCGAGCCGCATCATTCATTTGCATACACTTGGTCTCGACCAAAACCGGATTGACGCGCATCGTGCTTGATGCAAGTCTCGATTTCGCACGCCGCACACCATGTTCGGTCGCCTAAATAACGAACCGCATGCATAACGAATAAGCCGGCTGTGATCAGTTACACGTCAGGAGAGATTGAATGTTCCACAAGTCGCGTTGGAAGCAACACACGATAGCGGCCGCGTTGTCGGCGCTCGCGCTGTCGTTTGCGCCGCAGGAATTATCCTTTGTGCCGCAGGCGCTGGCCGCGGGCAAGACCATCACCGCGGTGATGCATTCGGATCTGCGCATCATCGATCCGATCCTGACCACCGCCTACATCACGCGTGATCACGGCTACATGATCTACGACACGCTGATCGCGACGGATGCCAATTTCAAGATCCAGCCGCAGATGGCGGACTGGAAAGTCTCCGACGACAAGCTCACCTACACCTTCACGCTGCGCGACGGCCTGAAGTGGCATGACGGCACGCCGGTCACGGCGGAGGATTGCGTGGCCTCGCTCAAGCGCTGGGCCAAGGTCGACGGCATGGGCCAGAAGCTGATGGATTTCACCGCCAGCATCGAGGCCACCGACGCCAAGACCATCACGCTGAAGCTGAAGGAGCCCTACGGCCTCGTGCTCGATTCGATCGGCAAGCCGTCGTCGCGTGTGGCCTTCATGATGCCGAAGCGTCTTGCCGAGACGCCGCCGGACAAGCCGATTCCGGAGCAGATCGGATCCGGCCCCTTCAAGTTCGTCCAGGCCGAATTCCAGCCCGGCGTGAAGGCGGTATACGAGAAGAACAAGGACTACGTGCCGCGCAAGGAGCCGGCGAGCTGGACCGCGGGCGGCAAGGTCGTGAAGGTCGATCGCGTCGAGTGGGTCACGATGGCCGACGCGCAGACTGCGCTGAATGCGTTGCAGTCCGGCGATATCGATTTCCTGGAGAATCCGTCGTTCGACATGTTGCCGACCCTCGAAGGCGACAAGGACCTGAAGGTCGAGACGCTGAACAAGTTCGGCTTCCAGACGCTCGGCCGCATGAACTTCCTCTATCCGCCGTTCGACAACATCAAGGTTCGCCGCGCGGCGCTGCTGGCGATCAACCAGAAGGACGTGCTCGACGCGCTGGTCGGCAATCCCAAATATTACAAGGTCTGCGTCGCCTTCTTCATCTGCGACACGCCGTTCGCGACAGATGCCGGCGGAGAGACCTTGTTGAAGGGCGGCGACATGGCCGCGGCCAAGAAGGCGCTCGCTGAGTCCGGCTACGATGGCACGCCCGTCGTCATCATGGCGCCCGGCGACGTTACCACGCTGAAGGCGCAGCCGGTCGTCGTCGCCCAGCAGCTGCGCGATGCCGGCTTCAAGGTCGACCTGCAGGCGACCGACTGGCAGACCGTCGTGAGCCGGCGCGCCAGCCAGAAGCCACCGAAGGACGGCGGCTGGAACATGTTCTTCACCAACTGGGTGAGCGCCGACGTCTCCAACCCGATCACCAACCTCTCGATCGGCGGCCAGGGCAAGAACGGCGGCTGGTTCGGCTGGGCGGAAGACCCCAAGATCGAAGAGCTGAAGAATACCTTCGTTCATGCGACCTCGCTCGACGAGCAAAAGAAGATCGCGACCGAAATCCAGAAGGAAGCCTACGATCAGGTGATCTATGTCCCGCTCGGCCAGTATCAGGGACCGAGCGTGTGGCGGAAGTCGCTGACCGGCGTGCTCGATGGTCCGGCCACGCCGATCTTCTGGAATATCGACAAGTCGGAGTAAGGCAGCGTAACGGCGAACCTCTGTTCTCAACGCGCAAATGGCCGGGCTCAGTCCCGGCCATTTTTATGCATGCGTGCGAGCATTCGGCAGGTCTACCTTGCCTACAGGTCTGCCTTGCCTAGAAATGTGACTTTGCCCAATTGTCATCCGTCGATCTGGCCGGGCCGTGGGTCGACAGGCTGCTGAGTTCGACGGGACCGACGCGCGCGGTGCTGATCAGGGCAAGCGTGCCGGCGGCCAGCACCAGGACAGCGTACACGACAACCGTTCCGCGGATCCATCTCCGATAGGTCGTGCGCTCTTCCGGCGTGGCATCGCGGAATTTCTGCGCGTTCAATCCGTTGCTGCAGTGGCCAGCGTCGTCGCCGTAATCGCTCATGACGATCTCCGTGCGTTGCTTGGATGAAATGAGGCTTATGGAAACACGATCATCGACGCGATATCGCCGGATGCGGTGCCTGGCGACGTCGCGGCCCAATACAGCGCAAGCATGAAGATCGTCGAGGCGATCAGGTAGCCAGCCACGATCAGTGCATCGTGATCACGCGCATCGCCGCGCACGATCTGGGTTCGGTCGGTCATTGCCATGGTCTCATCTCCAAGTGAAAACAGGGACTGGGATGTGGCAGCCGCGCAATGTGCGGCCGTAGCTTCCGGCGTGCTGATGTTAGGATGAGAGGCCGCCGCGGCTTGTGAACCACGCCACAACCGGAAAACACGAGTCGGTGATGAATTCGCGATTGGAGCGCGCGAGTGCCCGCGTCGCAGGCAGCAGCGCGAGCGACTGGCATGCAAGCTCAACTGGGGTCGTTTGCCGCATTTCGACGTCGCTTGTATATTGTAAGCTTGATGTCAGCTTCGCGCCGTAATTTAGCTGGCCGCTTCAATGCACACCGCGACGAGTCGATGGAAGAAGACGATTTCAAGCCCGCGCCGATCGGCGCACCTCAGCCGTCAACCGAGGAGCAGCGTGCCGCGCCGCGCCGCCGGGTCCTCAAGAAGGGGACAATCGAGTTCGGCAGTGAAGCGATCCCATGCACGGTCCGAAGCGTCTCGGCCTCGGGGGCGGCCATCGAGGTCAATTCGCCGCTGTGGTTTCCCGACCGCTTCGTCCTCGCTGTGGATGGCGAGCGGCGTCCGTGCCGGATCGTGTGGAAAAAGGAGAGGCGGCTCGGACTGACGTTCGAGTGAAGCGGGTCGCCATCGCAGAGAGCCCGTGTTCGCCCGACGGGCTTCGGCGCGGCAGCCTTCGCTCACTTCGCTACGATCAGGTTTCCAGGCTTACCCAGCCGTAGCTCGCGAAGCGAGCGAAGGCTGGTGCGGGCGGTGGGACTCGAACCCACACGACGTTGCCATCGAGGGATTTTAAGTCCCTTGCGTCTACCAGTTCCGCCACGTCCGCATCTCGCCAGGCGCGCCGATATCTAGCGCGTTTGGTCGTTAAGTGGAATCCTCAATATTTCGCTCGAATAATTGCGCTTTCAATGGTTTAGCGCACCGGCCCACAATACCGTTTGATTTGTCCGCGGGGCGCGGATAAGGGCAGCGCGCCGCCGCGATCAAGCCTCAATCCGGACACCGGCGGCTGCTTTAGGCAATCTCAACACTGTCCGATTAAGAAAGCCGCATGTCCGCTCGTTTTTTACGCCGCCGAAACCCGTTACGCGCGGCCCTCGGCGTTGCGCTGCTCGCATTGGCGGCGGGCGCATCAGGCTGCGCGCAGATCGGCGAGAGCGTGCCGTCGGCATTCTCCGATCCCGCCAAATACGAGCTCTACGATTGCAAGCAGATCGAGACCGAGCGCAAGAGCCTCACCAGCCGCGCCGCGGAACAGGAGGGCTTGATGGCAAAGGCCCAAACCGGCGTCGGCGGCGCCGTGGTCTCCGAACTGGCCTATCGCAACGAGCTGATTTCGATCCGTTCCCAGCAGAAGCTCGCGGACGAAGCCTGGCGCCGCAACAAGTGCCATGAAGCGCCGCCGGCCAGCGCCGCCCCGGTGCCGGCGGCCACGCCCACACCCAGCCCGAAGGATTCGCGGCAGCCGCGTTCCCTGATCCACTGAAGATCGGTTGCGCTATCAGGCGCAAAGCGCTCACATCCGCCAGTCGTAGATCCAGTCCTGTCGCGCCAGCATGCGCTGCGGTCCGATCGCGCGGATAGCAAGATCGCGCGCGATCGCGGCCGGTCCGGTCAGGTGGTAGATGCGGCCCTGCTGCCGCGCCATGCGCTGCACCTTCAGCACGCGCGCGCGACGCATCCGCGTGTAGCGCTTCAGCGCGGCGGGAATCCCGGCATTGTTCTCGCCGGTGCTATCACTCAGGGCCTTTGCGAGCACGGCCGCATCCTCGATCGCCATGCCGGCGCCCTGCGCGGCAAATGGCAGCATCGCATGCGCGGCATCGCCGAGCAGCGCGACTGAGCCTGCGTTCCAGTCGCCGATATCGGGCAGGGTGAACAGCGCCCATTTGCGCCAGCCGTCGACCGCGCCGATCAGCATCCGCGCCGTCGCGGGCCAACTCGGCGTCGCGAATGCGGCCTTGATCTCGTTGGCGTCGCCGGGCGCGCTCCAGCCCGGCCTGTTCCAGGTGCCGGGTACGATCGCGACCACGTTGATCTGGCGCCCGGCCGAGATCGGGTAGGCCACCAGATGCGCATTCGGGCCCATCCAAAGCTGCACCCGCGGCGCGGTGTATTCGCGCGGCAACGCGTTGGCCTCGAGCGTGCCGCGCCAGGCGATCAGGCCGGAGAATTGCGGCTGCACATCCGGGAACAAGTGCCCGCGCACCGACGACCAGATGCCGTCGGCGCCGATCAGCGCCACCGCCAGTTCCTGCTGCCGCGTGGTGCCGCGGCGCTGGACCACGGTGAGTCCCTTGGCGTGCTTGGCCACGTCCTCGAACTGGCAGCCGAGGCGCAGATCGATGTCGGGATGGTCGTTGACCTCGGCCTGCAGTGCGGCCTGCAGGTCGGCGCGGTGGATCACCCAATAGGGTGCACCGGCCCGAAACGCTGCGGCCTCGCCGAGCGGCATCCGCGCGATCTCGCCGCCGGCCCGCGCGCTGATGATATTGACGGAGTCAGGCGTCACCGCCCGCGGCGCAAGCCGCGGCTTGAGCCCGAGCTCGACCAGGATCCGGCTGGCATTGGGGGAGAGCTGGATCCCGGCGCCGGCTTCCTCGAGCCGCTCGGCCTTCTCCAGCACAACGACGCGAAAGCCTTGCGCTGCCAGCGCCAGCGACGCGGTTAGTCCTCCGATCCCGGCGCCCGCAACGATGACGGTTCGCGTCAGCGCCACGGAGCGGTCAGGCGACCTTGTCTTTCAGGACGCATTCCGGCGGGCGCGCCTCGCCGGCGCCGAGGTCGGGCGCGAAGCGATAGAGCGTCGAGCAATACGGGCAGATGATTTCGTTGTCATTGCCAAGGTCGAGGAACACGTGCGGATGGTCGAACGGCGGGTTGGCGCCCACGCACATGAACTCCTGCGAGCCGATCTCGATCACCGAGACACCGGCATCGTTGTGGAAGTGCGGGACGACGTGGTCGGACATATTCTCACCTTGGATGGCAACGACGGGCGGACGCATTCAGCAGCGCGGCATCGCGAAATGCCGCGCACCATACTGGCGGGAACCATTGATTCCAAGTGGCCCCGACCGCGCATTTGCTCATGCAAATTCGACACAATGTTGTCGTCCCAGAGAAGCCCTCCTTTGGTCGCAGCCGTTGTGTCTCAAAAACGGCACACTATTTCCAAGGTGAAATTAAAAGGGCGAATTAGACTGGAGTTTTCGCGGAATGAACCGGGTGCGTCTCAGCCTCGCGGTGGCCGGCATGGCAGTAAGCGCTGCCGTGGCTGTGGCTGTTTGGCCGCACGCCCGTGATGCCGGCATTGTGCTGGCGGCGCGGGACGATCCGGCTGATCTAGCCGATATCAGGCTGAATTCGGTCCTGCGAAGCAACCCTGCGTTGCTATCTGACAATATCGAGGCGGCGCTTGCCTCTGGTGACGCCGACCTTGCGGAGAGTTTTGTGGCGCTCGCGCGTGCGAGGGACATCGCGCTCAGTGATGACCTCACAAAGCGCGTCAACGACGCGGTCACCGAGCAGGCGTCCACCGCACATTTTGCCAAAGGTTTCGCAACCGGCCTGGTGACCGGCAGTGCCGACGACGTCGCCAGCCTGTCGGGCACGGTTGCGGGTGATCTGTTCGTGTTCGGTGACGTCAGGGACGTCGTACGCGAGGGCAAGCACCTGGCGATGGGCGAGGAGACCGACCGTCTGGTGCTCGGACTTGCGGCTGCGGGGCTCGCGATAACCGCGGCGACCTATGTCTCGGTCGGCAGCGCCGGGCCGCTGCGCGCCGGACTGACGCTGGTCAAGGATACGCGCAAGGCGGGACGGCTCAGCGAAGGGCTGATCGAATGGGCCGGCCGCTCGACGCGCGACGTGGTCGACGGACCCGTCCTGCAAGAGGCTGTTGCAGCCGGCTCGGTGTTTCGGCCGGCGGAGACTGCAAGTGCGATCCGGGCCGCGTTCCGTGCCGACAAGGCCGGTGCGCTGGTTCGCGTCGCCAAGGACGTCGGACGCGTTGGCGAGGCGGCCGGTATTCGCGCCGCACGGGATACGCTGAAGGTCGCGGAGAATCCGACGGAGATTGCGCGCGCGGCCCGGATCGCGGAGGCGAAGGGCGGCCAGACCCGTGCGATCCTGAAGCTGCTCGGCCGCGGCGCGCTGTTGCTTGCGGCCGGCGCGTTCAACCTGTCGCTATGGCTGTTCGGCGCGCTGCTCACGCTGTTCGGCTTCCTGTCGTCGATCAAGGCGACCGCCGAGCGGGCGACCACATCATGGCTCGCGCGAAGCAAGGCGCGACGCCTGAAGCGGGCCGAGGTTGCGCTGGCAGGTCCTACCGCGCAGGGCTAAGCTTGCGATCGCCTTTCGATCGCCAATCCAAATCTCCCCAGAAGCAACGGAATTGAAGATGCCGAGTTTTCATCACGGCGATGTCCAGATTGCCTATCTCGACGAGGGCGAGGGCGAGCCGATCGTGCTCGTGCATGGATTTGCCTCCAGCAAGAACGTCAACTGGGTCTATCCAACCTGGGTGTCTGACCTGGTCAAGGCCGGCCGACGCGTCATCGCGCTCGACGATCGCGGCCACGGCGACTCCACGAAGCTCTATGATCCGGCTCAATACGAGATCGCGATCATGGCCAGCGACGTGATCGCGCTGATGGATCACCTCGGAATCGCGCGCGCGGACATCATGGGCTATTCGCTGGGCTCGCGGATGACGGCGGTCCTGGCACGTGAAGCGCCTGAGCGGCTGCGCTCGGCGATCCTGGGTGGCATCGGCATCGGATTGATCGAAGGCGGGGGGCCCGGCGAGAATGTCGCCGACGCGCTGGAGGCGGCCTCGCTCGACGACGTCACCGATCCGGTCGGCCGCACCTTCCGTGCCTTTGCCGACCAGACCCGTTCCGACCGCCGTGCGCTCGCTGCCTGCCTGCGCGGATCGCGGCGCCTGATGACGCGCGAGGAGGCTAGCCTCATTCGTGTGCCGGTTCTGATCGCGGTCGGCAGCAAGGATGAGATCGCTGGCTCGGCAGCCGCGCTTGGCGCAATCATTCCCGGCGCGGAAGTGCTCGATATCCCGAACCGGGATCATATGCGTGCGGTCGGCGACAAGGTCTACAAGACGGGCGTTGCCGACTTCCTCTCACGGCGCCCCTAGCTTGGTTCCGTTTGCCGCGAGCCCCCGTCTTGGGCCGGCCATGCCCAAAACCACCGTCGGGACGAAATTCGTCAATAGTTGCAGGTGCACGGCTTGATTTCGGCAAAATCCCGACCAATTGCCATAGACGCCCGCCGGGGGCGTTCGGTTGGGGTTTACCGTACCGAGCCGCTCCGGGACGCGTGCCATCCGCCGTGCTATAATGCACCACCGAACAACTGAATTGCGAGAGCAGCCCATGGCAGTTCATCAGGTCAACCCCCAGGGGGGAAAGCTTGCGGCGCTCGATCCGATCTGGGATCGCATCCGCGGCGAGGCCGAAGATATCGTCCGTCGCGAGCCCGAGCTTGCGTCCTTCATCTATGGGACCGTGCTGCATCATGAGCGCCTGGAAGATTCGGTGGTGCACCGCATCGCCGAACGGCTCGATCATGCCGCATTGTCGGGCGACCTGATCCGCCAGACCTATGACGAGGCGCTTCGCGACGCGCCCGATCTCGGCAACGCGTTCCGCGCCGATCTCGTCGCTGTCTACGATCGCGATCCCGCGACCGCGCGCTTCATCGATCCCTTGCTCTACTTCAAGGGCTTTCACGCGCTGCAGACCCATCGTCTCGCGCACTGGCTCTATCAGAAGGGCCGCAAGGATTTCGCCTATTACCTGCAGAGCCGCTCCTCGGCGGTGTTCCAGACCGACATCAACCCGGCCGCGAAGATCGGCCGCGGCATCTTCCTCGATCACGCCACCGGCTTCGTCTGCGGCGAGACCGCCGTGATCGAAGACGACGTCTCGATCCTGCACGGCGTGACCCTCGGCGGTACCGGCAAGGAGAACGAGGACCGCCATCCGAAGATCCGCCATGGCGTGCTGATCGGCGCTGGCGCCAAGATCCTCGGCAATATCGAGATCGGCCATTGCGCGCGCATTGCGGCGGGCTCCGTCGTGGTCAAGCCGGTGCCGCACAACGTCACGGTCGCAGGCGTGCCCGCAAAGATCGTCGGCGAGGCCGGCTGCGCCGAGCCGTCGCGCACCATGGACCAGATGATCAACGCCATCGGGCTTTGATTTCGTTCACTTTCTGACGGCGGTACGCTAACGGAAGGATCGCGTTGCCAGAGCCTGAAAAGGCGCTGGCGATCCTTGCCGTCTCGTTCTAAAACTTCTCGGAAAATCATCGACCCGATTGGAGAGTGCCGTGGACGTTCTGGAAGTCAGGAAGCTTGACGCGTATCTTAAGCGCGTATTTGGCAATCCCAAGATCCGCGTGTCGCCGCGGCCGAAGAAGGACGACTCAGCCGAGGTCTATATCGGCGACGAATTCATCGGTGTTTTGTTCGTCGATGACGAGGACGATGATCGCTCGTTCCAGTTCCAGATGGCGATCCTGGAAGAGGATCTGGCGGATCTGAGCGAGTAGCCGCTCGGCGGATTACCGTAGGCACGATGCCGTAGGATGGGCAAAGCGCAAGCGTGCGCACCATGGCAGGCGGAATCTAGATGGTGGGCACGGCGCTACGCGCCTTTGCCCACCCTAAGAAATCATCTCAGCCCTTCGCGCTGTGCATTTGCGCGGCGAGGCGATCCATTGCATTTGCGATGTCGCGCCATTGCGCGAGCCAGCTTCGTGGAAAACGGAACGTCAGGTCGGCGCCCTCGATGCGCCGCTCGCTCAGGCACATGCCGGGCGTGGTGGCGTCGCGGGTGCAGCGCGCGGCTAGCGCCGGCTCACCAGCGGTGACCAGGTCCTCGCCGGCATAGGGCGAGCCGTCGCGAAAGGCGCGCGTCGTCAGGCCGTCGTCGGTCGTTGCGGCCGCCTCGAGATAGCGCGGATAGATCGTGCGCAGCCGCATCTCGGGCGCGAGGGAATCGCGGTGCGCCGCGATCGACACGAAGATGCGGTCGATCGGCTGCACCTTGTCCTCGATCGTTTCGGCGCTGTAGTGCTTGGGCGCTGCGGGCGCCTCCAGCGACGGATAGAGGAAGTCGAGGTCGACGCGCTCCTGTGGCCCGGAATGGCGCTGGATCTTCATCCGCACCGCCAATGTCGGCACGTTGAACAGCGTGCCCCCGACGCTGACCGGCAGCCGTGACGGGTCGCTCGGCGGAGCCGTGGTGTAGGTCGGCCACAACAGATAGGCGACGAGCGTGATCGCGCCGGCCGCGATGACCGCTGACAGGATGATCGGGACCAGATGCGCGCGCGGGTTGCGGCGGGTGTCGCGTGCGAGATGCTGGGCCGTCGAGAGGAGCGTCATGGGCGAGGTGTCGGATCAGGGCAGAAGTGATCGAATCATCCGCCGAATATGCCACGCGGCGGCGGGTTTCCGTATGATTGCAAAGGAATCCGCAACCCGCGAGCCATGCGCAAACGAGGCGGCCGGCCCGGTGGATTAACCCTTTCTTAAGGATGATGTGGCGGCGAACCGGTAATTTTGCGATGCAGGGCAGCGGTTAGTTGCGTAGAGCGGAAGTTCCCATGTCGCCCGATACCCTCAATTCCCTGTTCTCGCTTTTCATTGGCTTTGCCTTCGCGGGCGCGTTGGCCAACGGCTATCAGGTGATGGCTGAGCGCCCGGCCGGGTTCGGGTTGCTGCAGGAGGGGGCGGTGCCGAAGACCTTCGCGGCGGTTCCGTTCCTGGTCTTCGCCGCGCCCTTCATCATTATGCGCAACACGCTGCGTGGCGCACGGATCGAGCGCCGCCGCTTCGAATTCGTAATGATGGCGACCGTGATCGCGGGCTTCTGGAGCCTGATGTCGGGCACCTTCTTCGTGATGACGCTGCGCGCCGCCGGCGTGCTGGCCTGACCCGATCATGATCCCTAGCTGATCATGATCTGCCTCGCTTGGGTGCTGGCCGCCGCAATGAAAATAGGCCGCCAACTGAGGCGGCCTTACTTCGACGGCAACTTCCGCAAGTCTCGATCTTTGGAAGGATAGTGGAATCCATCACCATGAGCCGCATGCAAGAATGGCTGGCACATGCTGCCCAGGAGCTTGGCGTTCGTGTAGTTATAGCTTATGTCGCCGTACTTTCTGACGGAAAGCAGATTTCGACTCAGGCACTATTTCCCGATCTTGGCGGTGCGTTCGGAACACTCGTATTTGCTTCAATGGATGTACTGGATCGGGAAGCGGAACGCGATTTGGTAGCCCACGGCTACTCAATATCGACGTTCTCCGAACCGCTACCGAAGGACGAGTTCGACCTTGAAAGCTATGCCGAAATGTTTTCGGAATGGGGTTGGACGAGCAACGAGATGCAGAAGCCTACCTGGATGTCTTGATCTCGTGTCGCATGGAGTGGGGGACGGCTTCTCTACCGCTTGACGCGCTCCCCATGTGCCGGGCGGGAGCGGAATAGCCACTGCAAATTAGGCCACTGAGGGTCGAAACAGGCCAGTACCCTCGCTTGAAACCACGTTGGCCGCTGTGCAAAGGTCGCCCCGACCAAGGAGACCTACATGGCGATCTATGAACTTGACGGGCAGGGACCCGATCTTCCCGCTGACGGCAATTACTTCATCGCTGACACCGCTGTTGTGATCGGCAAGGTGCGCCTTCAGCCTAAGGCGAGCGTCTGGTTCGGTGCCGTGCTGCGCGGCGACAATGAGTGGATCGAGGTCGGCGAGGGCTCCAACGTCCAGGACAATTCGACGCTCCACGTCGATCCCGGCTTTCCGCTCGTTATCGGCAAGGACGTCACCATCGGCCACAATGCGATCGTGCACGGTTGCACGCTGGAAGATGGCGTGCTGATCGGGATGGGATCGATCGTGATGAACGGCGCGCGTATCAGGCGCGGCAGCGTCGTCGGCGCCGGTTCGGTCATCACCGAAGGCAAGGAATTTCCGGAATACTCGCTGATCATCGGCGCGCCCGCGCGCGTGATCCGCACGCTCGAGGCCGCGCAGATCGAGACGATGACAAGGCCGGCCAAATCCTACGCCATCCGGGGACCGCAATACAAAGCCGGGCTGAAGAAGATCGGCTGATCCTGCGTCACGTCTTCCAGCCTCGCTTGCTTGCGCGCTTCGGCGTTGCGGGGCCTTGCTTCGGTGCGTGCTGAAACCTTGTGTCCTGAAGCCGTGTGCCCTGGAGTCTTGCGCTCTTGCGCAGCGCGTCCTTCAGGTCGATCGGGATACCGTGCTTCCTGAGCAGGTCGGCGAAGGCCTCGTCGGCTAGCTCCTGAAGGCTCGCCATCCGGTTGCGTCCAAGCTGCTTCAGCTTGCCGAAAGTGTCGTCGTCAAACTCGATCAGCTTGCGCAAATTGCATTGCTCCAATGCTGCCGGAACTGCGGCCTTGGGGAAATCGTTAGTCTCCGCAAGGGAGAACTTCCATGCGCAAATTATCCGCTACCACCGCACTCGCGACAATCACAATTCTGCTGGCGTCTCCGGCCGCCTTTGCCCAAGGCACGGGACAAGGCACCGGCAGCCCCTCGTCAGGCCGCACAGCATCTTCGCAACTCACGCCGCCGCCCGGCACCAACAGCGCCAGCACCGCGCAGCCCTCGGGAGGCAGGCTGAACACCGCTGAGGGCGTCACGACCGGCTCGGCGGCCAGCCTGAGCGTCGACCAGGCCATCGCCAACGAGAACAAGTCGATCGACAGTCGGCTGAAGGGCATCTGCCGCGGCTGCTAGAGTTTTCGGCCGCTGCCAGATGAACGCGGGTCGCGCAGAAGTGAGCGCGACACGCCGCGCGCGCGTGAAGTTGCGGTCCTACATTGGGTTAGCATGATCGGACGCAGGGACGCGTCGGAGGTATTTTTGAGAAGGAGTGACGGGTGATGTTGCGTAAAACGATGATTGCCTTGATGGCGACGGCCGCGGTCGGATTGCTTACGGTCGACGCCGCGTCCGCGCGCGGAGGTGGTGGCGGCGGAGGCGGCCACGGTGGTGGTGGCGGCTTCCATGGTGGCGGCGGTTTTGGCGGCGGCGGCTTTCGCGGTGGTGGCGGCTTCGGCGGCGCGGGCTTTCGGGCCGGAGGATTTGGCGGCGGCGTCCGATCGGCCGCGATCGGCGGTGGCGCGTTCGCCGGCCGCGGATGGCACGGCGGCTATTATCGCCATCGCGGCTATCCGTTCGCCGCAGCCGCGATCGGCTTCGGATTGGGCTACGGCGCCTACGGTTATTATGACGGCTACTATGGCGACCCCTACTACGCGGGCGCTGGCTACGATGACGGGTACGGCTATGGCGACGGCGGCTGCTACATCGTCCGCCACCGCATCATGACGCCGTATGGCTGGCAGGTCCGGCCTGTGCAAGTTTGCAACTGAGATCATCTTGCAAACGTCAGGATGCTCCGCCCAGGCTCTTGGACGACCCAACAAATAAACGCGCGCGACGAGGACGTCGCGTGCGTTTGTGTCGATGCATCTGGATGGGCCTCGTCAGCCCAGCACGCCGTATGTCTTCAGCCACGCCTGCATCCGGTTCCAGCCATCCTCGGCCGCTTCCTTGCGGTAGCTGGCGCGGTAGTCGGCGTGGAAGCCGTGCGGCGCGCCGGGATAGATCTTGAACTCGGCGGTCTTCTTGTTCGTAGCCAGCGCCTCCTTGAACGCTTCGACGCTCGCGACCGGAATGCCGGTATCGGCCTCGCCATAGAGGCCGAGCACGGGGGCCTTCATCTCGGGCGCGAGCTGCATCGGGCTCTTCGGCCAGAGCGGGTTCGGCGGATCGACCGGCGGGCCGTAAAAGGCGACGCCGGCTTTCAGCGTCGGAGAGTGCGCGGCGTATTCCCACACGGTGCGTCCGCCGCGGCAGAAGCCGATGATGCCGAGGCGGGAGGTGTCGCCGCCCTGCGATTTCGCCCAGGCCACTGTGCTGTCGAGGTCGCTCAAGAGCTCGGCATCGGGCTTTGCGTTGACGATCGGCAGCAGCTGCGGGATGTCGGTGATCTTGGTGAGGTCGGTGCCTTTGCGGAAATAGTAATCCGGGGCGACCGCCAAGGCGCCGAGCTTGGCAAGCCGCCGTGTCACGTCCTTGATGTATTCGTGCAGGCCGAAGATCTCCATCGCGACCAGCACGACCGGCGGATTGGTGACGCCGGCGGGCTTCGCGAAATAGCCGGGCATTTCACCGTCAGCGACCTTGATCTTGGTATCGCCGGCGGTGAGGCCGCCGGTGTCGGTTTTGATCACATCGGCCCGCACGGGGCCCGCGGCCAGCGTGTAGCCCGCGGCCACGGCGGCCGACGCCGTCATGAAGCCGCGGCGCGAAACCGGGGCGGGCTTGGTCAGTCCGACGACATCCTGGGTCAGAATCGGTTCGGCGCTCATCGACGTCCTCCTGTGGGATCAAGGAGGCGCATTCAGCAAACAAAGCCGGTGGGTGGCAAATCACCTGCCTGCGAGGGGGGCGAAGGAGCCAAAAAAACAAGGCCGTCGACGTAGTATACCGTCAACGACCTTGCCAGCCCCGGATATTGAAATCGGCTCACGCCATCCGGTGCTTGGAGGATGACTCGGATTCGAAGGCCGGTATGTGAACCAGTTCACATAGTCCGGGATTAATTCACGTTAGCGGGCGCTTGGGTTGGATCAAACGGCTTCTAACCCCGTGATTTCACGGGACTGCGCCGCCCGAACCCGCCGGATCAGCCGTGTGATCTGCCGCGCCTGCGGTGGGTGGTCCGCGTCGTGTCCGACCGCTTGCGCGGCGATGGCTCCGCGGCGGGGTCGCTGGTCTGGGAGCTCGCGAACGACTGCCGCAGGCTCTCGACCGCCTCGGTGAGCGCCGCGATCTGATCGGTGAGCTTCTTGGTGTCGGCCTGTTGCGCCGCGACTTGCCGGCGCATGGTCTGCAGTTGGTCCTGCACCTCCTGCAACTGATCGATCGATTCCTGCTGGGTCGTCTCGAGTCCCTTGGTCTTCTCGACCAAGGCCTCGGAGACCTGGGCGGTCCGCGCCTGCAACTGGCGCGTGGCGACGACGCGATCCGACTCGGGCGCGTTGCCGGTATAGCTGCGCCATAATGCGATCGAGCCGACCCCGAACACGATCAGCAGCAGCGCCACCGCACCCATCGCGATCGGCTGCACGCCCAGGACGCTGCTGGGTTCGGAATTCCGGGGAGCAAGTTCGATCATGCGACCAAAACCGGACATCAATGGAAAGGTTCCGCTTAGCACAACCTTGGCGGGGGAAAAACCCGGAGATTCAAGCAGATCGGGATAGAGGCAGCGAAAATTGCCGCAAAGTCGCGATTCCTGGGTCAAAATGGGACTGTTCGCAGGGTGTGGGCTGGCCGGGGTGGTCCGATCGCTTATCGGGAGGCAGGCGATGGCGTTCGCTATCAAGACCGAGGTTTCCGATGCGCGGGCGGTGGCGTTCACGTTCTCAGCCCAAAAGACCATGTATGGCGGCAAGCATATCGCGGCTGACGACGTCGTGTTCGTTTTCGCCAGCGAGAACGAGGGCGGCCTGGGCCTGATCGCGCGCGCGGTCGTCACGTCAGCCGAGCCGGTCGCGCGGAAGCCCGGCATCGCCAGGCAAACGCCGCGCGTAAGCATCAGTGTCAGGCGCGTTGCGTTGGCGCAGCGGCCGTTGGGGCGGGATCAACTCAAGCGCTTCAAGGACTGGAATGACGGCCGGCCCGAGACCGAGCTCAACTTCAAATTCTATCGCCAGGCCACCAACAAGATCGTCGGCATCTCGGGTGAGACCGCAGCATTTCTGGATGGCTTCTTCTAGCGCACTTCGCGTGACCGCTGCCGCTGCAAGAGCGAGCAATCACACTCCAATATTTCCGCGCCGAAACATTGCCGGAAAGTGATTCAAATCACGCGTTGGATGAGAGTTTAGTGATTGGATAATCGTCTCGGTCGATGTCAGAAGCGCGTGGCGCGGGGTTTGCATTACACAGCCAGCATCGCGATTGATCGAGAAGCTCAGGAATGAATGGGATTGTCAGAACTGCTTTGGCGCGGCCGTACACGTTTGTGGTGCTGGCCCTGTTGATTCTGATCATCGGGCCGCTCGCCGCGATGCGGACGCCGACCGACATCTTCCCGGAAATTCGCATTCCCGTGATCGGTGTGGTCTGGCAATACACCGGTCTGCCGCCGGATCAGATGTCCGGTCGCATCACGACGCCGTTCGAGCGCGCGCTGACCACCACGGTCAACGACGTCGAGCACATCGTCGCGAACTCCTATAACGGCATCGGCATCGTCAAGATCTTCTTCCAGCCCAATGTCGATATCCGCACCGCGAACGCCCAGGTCACAGCCATCTCGCAGACGCTGCTGAAGCAGCTGCCGCCCGGCGCCACTCCGCCGCTGATCCTGAACTACAACGCCTCGACCGTTCCGATCATCCAGCTCGCGCTGTCGGGGGAAGGGCTGACCGAACAAAACCTCGCCGATATCGGCATCAACCAGTTGCGCACGCCGCTGGTCACGGTGCCGGGTGCTGCGATCCCTTACCCCTATGGCGGCAAGCAGCGGCAGATCCAGATCGATCTCAATCCGACCGCGCTGCAGGCGCTCGGCCTGTCCGGCCAGGACGTCGCCAACACGCTGGCTGCGCAAAACCTGATCACGCCGGTGGGCACGGAAAAGATCGGCCAGTTCGAATATACCTTGCAGCTCAACAACTCGCCGCTGACGATCCAGGATTTCGGCGATCTCCCGATCAAGGCTGTCAATGGCGCGATGGTCTACCTGCGCGATGTCGCCACCATTCGCGACGGCAACCCGCCGCAGACCAACATCGTTCATGTCAACGGCAACCGCTCGGTGCTGATGATGGTGCTGAAGGCGGGCTCGATCTCGACGCTCGATATCATCGCCGGCATCAAGCAGAAGGTCGAGGAGTTCAAGTCGTCGCTGCCACCAGCGCTGAAGATCGATTTCGTCGGCGATCAGTCGGTCTTCGTCCGCGGCGCCATCACCGGCGTCGCCCGCGAAGGCATCATCGCGGCGTTGTTGACCAGCGTGATGATCCTCTTGTTCCTGGGCAGCTGGCGTTCGACCATCATCATCGCCACCTCGATTCCGCTCGCCGTGCTCGGCTCGATCATCATGCTGTCGATGATCGGCGAAACCCTGAACATCATGACGCTGGGTGGTCTTGCGCTCGCGGTCGGCATTCTCGTCGACGAAGCAACCGTCACGATCGAGAACATCAACTACCATCTCGAACAGGGCAAAGAAGTCGAACCCGCCATCCTCGATGGCGCCAACCAGATCGTGGTGCCGGCTTTCGTTTCGCTGTTGTGCATTTGCATCGTGTTCGTGCCGATGTTCTTCCTGCAGGGCGTGGCGCGCTTCCTGTTCGTGCCGATGGCGGAAGCGGTGATGTTTGCGATGGTGTGGTCGTTCATCCTGTCGCGCACGCTGGTGCCGACCATGGCGAAATACCTGCTGCATCCGCATGAGCACGGCGGGGTGCCGCCTTCGCGCAATCCGTTGGTGCGGTTTCAGCGCGGTTTCGAGGCCTCCTTCGAGCGCCTTCGCGCCAGCTACCGCGACCTGCTCGCGTTCGCGCTCGATCACAGGCCGACCTTCGTCACCGGCTTCATTTGCGTTGTCGCGCTGTCGTTCCTGCTGGTGCCCTATCTCGGCCGCAACTTCTTCCCTTCGGTGGATGCCGGCCAGATCCTGATGCATGTGCGAACCCAGGTCGGCACAAGGGTCGAGGACTCCGCCGATCAGTTCGCCCAGATTCAGAAAGCCATTCGCACGGTGATTCCGTCCGGCGAGATCGAGACCATGACCGACAACATCGGCGTGCCGATCAGCGGCATCAACATGACCTATAACAACACCGGCGTGATCGGCTCGCAAGACGGCGACATCCAGATCAAGCTGAAGGAGGGGCATGAACCGACCGATGCTTACGTCAAGCAACTGCGCGAAGAACTGCCGAGGCGCTTCCCCGGCGTGACCTTCGCGTTCCTGCCGGCCGACATCGTCAACCAGATCCTCAACTTCGGTGCTCCGGCGCCGATCGACATCGAGATTCGCGGCGCCAATCTGGGCGGCAATTTCACCTATGCCAACGGCTTGCTCGAAAAGCTTCGCCACATTCCCGGTGTTGCCGATGCCCGAATCCAGCAATCGGCGCGCAACCCGACCTTCAATGTCGATGTCGACCGCACGCGTGCCCAATATGTCGGTCTGACCGAGCGCGACGTCGCCAACAGCATGGTGGTGAATTTGGCGGGCAGCTCGCAAGTTGCGCCGACCTACTTCCTCGATCCGGGCAATGGCGTTTCCTATTCGATCGTGATGCAGACGCCGCAATATCAGCTCGACTCGCTCGGCTCGCTGGAAAACCTGCCGATGACCGGGCCCGGGACCGTCGGCCCAGTGCAACTCGGCGGTATCGCGAACATCACGCGGACGACGTCCAACGCCGTGGTGTCGCAGTACGACATCCAGTCGATGATCCAGATCTACGCCACGCCGCAGGGGCGCGACCTCGGCGCGCTTGCCGCTGATATCCGCGGATTATTGACGGAGACCGCCAGGGAGCTGCCGAAGGGCAGCACGGTTTCGCTGGTCGGCCAGGTGCAGACCATGGAGAGTGCGTTCTCCGGCTTGCTGTTCGGACTGCTCGGTGCGGTCGTGCTGATCTATCTGCTCATCGTGGTCAACTTCCAGTCCTGGTCGGATCCCTTCGTGATCATCACGGCTTTGCCGGCAGCATTGGCCGGCATTGTCTGGGTGCTGTTCACGACGCAGACCACGCTCTCGGTGCCGGCACTGACCGGCGCCATCATGTGCATGGGCGTCGCGACCGCCAACAGCGTGCTTGTGATCAGCTTCGCGCGCGAGCGCTATGAGGAACTCGGCGATCCCGTCGCGGCGGCGCTGGAGGCCGGCTTTGTCCGCATCCGTCCCGTCGTGATGACGGCGCTTGCGATGATCATCGGCATGCTGCCGATGGCGCTCGGCCTCGGCGAGGGCGGCGAGCAAAACGCGCCGCTCGGGCGCGCCGTGATCGGCGGCCTGATGTTCTCGACGATTGCCACCTTGATGTTCGTGCCTGTCGTCTTCAGCCTGGTGCACAAGAACCGGAATTCGTCGTCGGCTGAGCTGGTGGCGCTGGACGAGCACCGCGCGCAGGCCGCCGAGTAGGCGGACACACGCCTCTCGGCCGGCGCGTCGCGTCGGATCTACGACATCCTAGCCGGCTTTGCGCTTGACGATCCCGACAAGGGCTTTATCGATCCGGCTTTGCCATCCTGGTCCTGCCGCCTTGAAATGTTCGAGCACGGCAGGGCTAAGCCGCAGCGTCACCGAGGTCTTGGTCGGAGCCTTATTCGGGCCGCGTCCTTTGCGCATGGCGGGGAAGACCTCGTTGAACTGCTTTGCCTTCGCAAAATCGTTCTTGGTCCACTCGGGATTGTCGCTCACGGCGCGGATATCCTTTGCGGTATAGCCCTTCTTAGCGACGGTTCGCTTCATAGAGGACCCTTTCATCCTTGCTGGCGGGACGCATGCTGACGATGCTGATCGCTTCGTTGCCACGCGTGGCAAATATGACGGAGATGACGCCGCGAACGTTCACGCCGATCGCGCGCCATCTGTTGCGGTAGGTTGCGAGAACCAAAGCGGTGTCGAAGAACGTCTCATTCAGGTCAGCGAAGTCCATTCCGTGCTTCGCCAGATTGGCGAGACGCTTTGGTTCGTCCCAAATGATTTTCATCGATTATTTTGTAACTACAAAATATGGAAGTTCAAGGCCTTCCTTGCCTCAAAAAAAGTTGCGGCCACCCTTTGGGGGAAGGGTGGCCGCGCGCGAACCGGTCTGGGACGGGGAGGGGTGGGGATGTGACCGGGTCGCGGGTTCGAAAAATCCTTGTTGGCTCAGCGTGAGCTTGCGGTTGCAACGGCCGGGCGGTTGTCACCGAGCGAGACCCACACATTTGGATCGCTCTGCGACTGCCGCTTGACGAAGCGGTAGCCAGTCTCAGTCCAGGCGACGACGTTCTCGTTCTGGTTATCGAGCACGAACTCGCCCTTGTCGGTCTTCACCGTCAGCACCGCGTGGCCTTCGCCCTTCTTGTCGCGGACCACGGTGATCAACAGCGCCTCGCGCGGCCACCCGGCATCCATCAGCATCTTGCGCTTCAGGAGCACGTAGTCCTCGCAGTCGCCGTAGCCGTCTGTCGGCAACGACCATTTCTCGACAACGCCCCAATGATCCATATCGGTCATCGGCTTGATCGTCTCGTTGACCCACTTGTTGACCCGCGTGAGGTCTCGCCAAGCGGTCTGCGACAACACGATGTCGCGTGGTTGCGTCGCGCCGCCGCGGCACTCGCCCGGATTGTCGGCGCAGAATTCGACCCAGCCGATCGGTGAACGCGTGGTGTCACCCAGGCTGGCGTAGAGCACGTCGCCGGCCTTCGCCGAGACGCAAGTCGCAAACAGAATGGCGACAACCGCCAAACCTTTCCCCTGTCCCCTGAAACCAAACATTGTGGCCCCCGTTTTTCTTGTTGGGACCACCTTTGCCACAAAGGTTTTGCACCGCCGCTAAGTAGGCGAAGTAGATTTGACGCGAATACTGCTAAAAGCTGCGGCGAATTCAATCTATACTTGATTCAAACTCGCGTAAAATTTGAAACAACTGCAATTGACTCAAATTTTATGCATTAACGCGGCAAGCGCTGCTCCAGTGCGGTTTGCGCGCGCGAGTGTTCCCGCCGTTAACCGCGAAACGCGCGCGCCAAATGCATCAAAGGCGGCGTCCGGAGTACCGGAAGCCGCCTTTGAGGGCCGAAAATCGGGGGTTTTGAGCGGTCTGCCGCTTTACCTCGCGGTAACGCTCTCTTCGAGCGTTTCCGCGGACTGCTCGTGAACGAACTCGAGCGCGAAGCCTTCCTCGAGATTTCGCACCACGCGGGACTGCACCTTGCCGAGCATGACCAGCGATTTCAGCGGCGGGCGGTTCTCGGCGGCGATGGCCGCGCCCGACAGCGAGAGGTCCATGATCCGGCAGGTCATCCGCGTGCCGTCCTCCTGCGTGAGCAGGGCGATCGGGTTGCGCGGCACGATTCGGTCGTGGCGGCGATCCTCAGGCAGATTGAGGATGTCGCGGTTGGCGAGCCAGGTGAGCTGGGCGGCGAGCTTGTCGCGCTTGCGGGCGGTGGCGCCGACCGTCATCGCGAAGCCGTTGTCGATGATGCGGGTGATGCGGCCCTCGACCCGGCCGATATGGTCGAGATAGGCGATCACGCGGTCGCCGACATTGCCGATGCCCGGCGCCAGCAAGGCCAGCCCGCCTGGGGACATATTGATAATCTGGCAGGGAAACTCACGCCGATCGGGCAGCATGTAGCGGCCGAGCAGGTGGACTTTCACGCGCTGGAAGCGCCGCCGTTCCTCAGCAACCGGGACGACCGTAGTTCTCTTTTGTGCAAACGACATCACTGCAACCCGACAACCGGCCCTTCGGAGCTCGAATGACCCTAAGGCTGACAGGGTTAACGAGGCGTTAGCATAGGGTGCATGAAGAGTGGGCAGGGCGCTGCGGTTGAGCGACGCGGCGCAGTCCGGGCCGCGGCACCAGAGTCTCTGGCGTCTTGATGTTGCTTGCGAGCCCGGCGGCTTCGAACGTCCTGATCAGCCACCAGCCGAGATCGATCTGCCCCGGTGATAGACCCAGTTTCGCCGAACCGGGAAAGGCGTGGTGGTTGTTGTGCCAGCTTTCGCCCATGCTGATCAGTCCGGCGATGCCGACATTGAAACCTTGCGCGGCGACGCCCTCGATGATCCAGCTCTGCCCGCCCTTGCGATGCGAGTAATGGCCGATCAGCCAGTGGCCGGTCACGCAGACGCTGACCCGGACGGCAATGCCCCAGACCAGCCAGCTCCAGTCGCCGATCGCCAAAAACAAGACGGCCCAGGGCAGTTGCTGCCACATCCAGCTGCGTTCGATGAAGGCATAGAGGCGGTCGCCGGCCAGCCGCGGTTCAAACCTGAATTCCGGCGGATGCGTCAGCACGAGAGTACAGTGCAATTGCCACCAGGCATCGCGCCAGAAGCCGGCGCGGTGGCAGGAATAGTCGTGGCATGCCGCCTGGCGCTGAGCCCAGTCCCGAAAATCATGCAGCCGCACCATGCCGTAGGGGCCGGCCATGCCGACCAGCGTGCCAAGATAGACGCAGAGGTGCTCAAGCCACAGCGGACAGTCGAAGCTCGAATGGATCAGGCGCCGGTGCATGCCGACCGAGTGCCCGAAGCACAGCGTGGTCGCGCTGGTTACGATGAAGAGTGCGAAGGCACTCCACGAAAAGAATATTGGTCCGAGAATGATCGCGACCGCCGTCATGGTCCCGAGCCAGAGCGACTTTGCCGGCGCCCATTGCACGCGTCCGTCCAGCGGATTGGTCTTATCGTCCGCGAAGATACGCTCGGATCCGGGCTGCAGTTCCATTCCATCACCTGACGCCAGCGTCGCAGGCTGCGGTGGTTGTCGATTCCTGTCAATCGGTCGCGCGCCTCCGTCATGTCGCAGGTGACATTGGCATCGCCGTCCGCTTCACCTAGCCTGTCGCGGTGCTGGAACGGCTTGGTTCGAACGAGGCCGGCGGCGGGAGGATTTGGACGATGCACGCGAAACTGTGCCTTGCGCTGCTTGCAGCGGTCCTTGCCTGCGGCGGCCCCGCCGGTGCTGCCGAGATGCGGGTGACGCTGCTCGGCACGGGAACGCCGACGCCGCGGCTGTCCGCCTTCAGCGCCTCGACCCTGGTGGAAGCGGGGCCTGAGAAGCTGATCTTCGATTTCGGGCGCGGCTCCACGATCCGGCTGTTCCAGCAGAAGATCCCGATCGGCGCGATCACGGCGCATTTCATCACGCATCTGCATTCCGATCACGTCGTCGGCCTGCCGGACATGTGGCTCACGGGATGGATCGGCACGCCATACGGTTCGCGCAAGACGCCGATGCTGATCTTCGGGCCCAAAGGCACGGTGGCGATGACCGAAAACCTTACCAAGGCGTTTTCCGAGGACATCCGTATTCGAATCGCCGATGAGGATTATCCACCTGAGGGCGTCGCGTTTGCGGCAAAGGACATCGAGCCGGGCCCCGTCTACGAGAAGAACGGCGTCAAGGTCAGCGCGATCGAGGTCAATCACGGCGAGAAGATCAAGCCGGCGTTCGGCTATGTCGTCGAGTACGACGGGAAGAAGGTGGTGCTGTCCGGCGACACCAAGCCCGACGACCGCGTTGCGAAGGCGGCCGAGGGTGCAGACCTGCTGATCCACGAAGTCGCGGTCATCGACGCTGATTTGTTCAAGGCCTATCCGAACTATCGTGCGATCGAAAACCACCATACCTCGCCTGAAGAAACCGGCAAGATTTTCACGCAAGCCCGGCCGAAGCTTGCGGTCTATTCGCACATCGTGTTCGCAACGCAGCCGCCGACGCAGGACGTGCCCGAGGGTGCGCTGCTTCAGCGGACGCGCACGACCTATCAGGGCCCGCTGGTGATCGGGCGCGACCTGATGTCGTTTGTGATTTCCGATGAGGTCAATAGCTTTGCGCCCGACGGCAGCGCGATGAAGCCGTTCACGACGGACAAGTGAAGAGTACAGAAAACGCGATCAACAATAAGAACAGGGAGGACAGACCGATGCAGCAGATCCGCGTGTGCACCCATGAGGGGCCCGGCGCCAAGCCCGTGATCCGCACCGTGCCGTGGCCGAAGGTTGGCAACAAGGCGGCGCTGATCAAGGTCGGGGCCTGCGGCGTCTGCGGCACCGACCTGCATATCCTTAAGGGTCACTGGCCGAAGCCGCTCCCATGGCCGTTCACGCTTGGCCACGAACTCGGCGGCGTGATTGTCGAATGTGGGCCTGATTTCACCGAGGACTTCATGAGCAAGCCGCTTCAGGTCGGCTCGAAGGTGATGATTCCGCCGCTGATGCCGTGCGGCCGCTGCTACTACTGCATCCATTATCCGCAAAGCGCCAACAAGTGCCTGACGCCGGTCTATTACGGCCGCTATCTCGGCTTCGATAAACCTCCGCACATGTGGGGCGGCTGGGCTGAATATGTCTATGTCGATCTCGACATGCTGCCGGGCACCAAGATCTACAAGCTGCCCGACGACATGTCGCTGCGGTTAGGGGCGCTGTCGGAGCCGCTGACCTCCTGCATCCGCGCCTTCAACCGCGCGACGCGCGCCGGTGGCTTCACATGGGGCGACACCATCGTGATCCAGGGCTCAGGGCCGATCGGCATCCTCGCGGTCGCCGCCGCGCAGGAGATGGGGGCAGGGCGCGTGATCTGCGTTGGCGCGCCTGGAACGCCGCGGCTGGCGTTGGCGCGCAAATTCGGCGCGGAGGCGACCGTCGATATCGAGCAGCTCAAGACGCCGGAGGAGCGCATCGCAAAGGTCCGCGACATCGTCGGCGGCTTCGGCGCCGATCTGGTGATGGATTGCTCCGGTCATCCGACCGCGGGACCCGAAGGCATCGAGATGCTGCGCGACGGCGGCACCTATGTCGAGATGGGCCAGTTCACCGATGCCGGCTCGATCAACACGTCATGGCATCGCATCTGCACCAAGGACCTCAACGTGCTCGGCTCCTGGGGTTTTACCGGCAACGATCTGCCGCTCGGCGTCGACATGCTCTACCGCACCCGCGACAAATATCCTTGGCTCGACATGCAGACAATCTATCCTTTCACGGAGGAGGGCGTCGGTCAGGCGGTGGCCGACGCGATGGCGATGAAGACGGTGAAGTCGACCATCGTGCCGTGGCCTGAATTGGTGGAGTGAATCCCATCGACTGTGGCCCGGCAAATCGTGTTGCAGTGCGTCCAAAAATGAGTCGCTGCGGAAATGCCCCTTATATTACTCGCCGGGGCGGCTGCCCGGCGCTAACATCCGGGCATGTCATCGAACCGGGTGCCGCCCGCGCAGCCGACGAGCACGACATTTGCGTGGGGAAATGTGTCGGAGGACTTCGCGCTGTTCAAGACGCTCAGCGCGGAGCAGCGCCTGAGGGCCTTCGGTGCAATGACCCGCCAGGACCTCGTGCGCGGCCAGCTGCTGGTCGAGCAGGGCGGACCCTCGGACGCGTTGTTCCTGGTGCTGCACGGTGCGCTCGCAGTGCACCGGGCCGATCATCCTGAACCGATCAGCGAGCTTCGCGCCGGCGAACTGGTCGGCGAGATCGGATTCTTCGCCAACATCCCGCGCACCGCGAATGTGATTGCGATCAGAGATACCAGCGTGCTGGCGTTAACGCGTGCGGCCTACGCGACGCTTGCGCAGGAAGCGCCGGCCATTGTCGAGGCGTTGCTCGCCGCCCTTGCACGGCGATTTGCCCGCGAAACCGCGCGCCTGCTGCCCGTTCGCGCGTCGCCAAAGGCGCGGACCGTGGCCCTGATCGATGGCGGCGGCGAACCGGTGCCGTCAGCCTTTGAACAGCGGTTGCGCCAAGGTCTGGTTGCGGCCGGTGCCGAGATCGTCGACCTTGCGCGCCTTCAGGCGATCTTTCCCGGACGCACGCTGGACGCGTCCGAGATATCCGACTGGCTCAACCAGCTTGAATACAACGCGCCTCTGGTGGCTTATTTCGGCGGTCGTGACGCCTCGGAATGGGCGCGCAAGGCGGTCAGGCAGGCCGACCTCGTCGTGATCGTCTGCCGTGGCGATGCGCCCGCACCTGATCTGACTGACATCGAGAGCTTTGCCTGCAAGGTCCATCCCGTCTCGGCGCGGCGTCTCGTTCGCGTTCATGACCATCGACGCCATGAGGTCAGCGGCACCGCGGCGTGGCTCGCGCGGCTGCCCTGCTTCATGCATCACCACGTTGCACTTGAGGACCAGATCGATATCGACAGCATGATCCGCTTTCTGTGCGGTCGCGCCGTTGGATTTGTCGCCGGCGGCGGCGGCAGCCTCGGCACCGCGCATGTCGGAATCTACAAGGCCTTTCGCGAGCGCGGCGTGATGTTTGACATCTTTGTCGGCACCAGCGTCGGCTCAGCGATGGCGGCCGGCTTTGCCAAGAACTTCGATGCCGAGCATCTCGAACGGGGCACACATGATATCTTCGTCTCCAGCCGCAGCTTCCGCCGCCCGACCTGGCCGCGCTACGCCCTGCTGGATCATAAGGCCTTTGATGCCGCGCTTGCCGATCAATACGGCCACGACTGCCGGATCGAGGATTGCTGGCGGCCGTTCGCGGCGGTCGCGACCAACCTTTCGACGCATAGTCTCGAATTGATCCGGACCGGCCTGCTCTGGCAGGCGGTGCGCGCATCGAGCGCGATCCCAGGCCTGCTGCCGCCGTTCTACACGAAGGAGGGCGCGATGCTGGTCGATGGATGCCTCGTCGACAACGTTCCGCTGGCGCCGATGCAGCTGCTGAAGAGCGGTCCCAATCTGGTGGTCCATTTCGGCGAGCCGGCAACGGAGATGTTCGACGTCGACTATGCCGCGCTGCCCGGGCGTCTTGAACTGCTTGCGTCGATGCTGCTGCCGTTCCGCAAGACATTGCTCCCGGCCGCGCCCAGCGCCATTAACGTGTTGTGGCGAAGTCTCGTCGCACATCAACGCTACGACACCCTGCCGACCACGCCGCTCGATATGGTGATGCGCCCGCCAACGCCTGATGGCATCGACGTGACGGATTTCGACCGCCATCGGGAAATCTTCGAATCGTCCTACCTCTGGGCCCGCGAGACCATCGCGGCCCTGGAGGCCGCGCATCATCCGGCGGTTGCGGCCATCATCGGGCCGACCGATGGCGCGGACAGCGCGGCCGGGAGTGTCGCTTTCCCGCTCAGGGCTGGTGGCGCCGCGTGATTGCGACCTGTGCCGCCTGGCCGTAGAGACTCGTGACCATATCCATCTGGATGCTGGTCGTGGCCAGGTTCGCGGCACCGCCGTCGAGCGCGTCGAGCATCGGCGGCAGGGTTGTGGCGCGCAGTGCGGCATAGGCCTCGGTGACCTCGTGCCCGCTCTCGGTCGCGCGGTAGCGCGTCTCCTTGCGCGACGAGGAGCCCTCGGTCTCGATCAGGCCGGCGCGCACCAGCTTTCGCGTGGCGTATTGCATATTGGGGACATCGACGCGGTTGAGCAATTGTCCGATCTCGGACAGCCGCTTCGGCTCGTCACCCATCCGCACCACGTTGAGCACGGCAACATCGTCGCCGGTCAGCGGCACATCGCAGACGGCGGCAAGGCAGGCGGCCTTCCAGCGATAATAGGCCTGCGCCAGCCGCTCCAGCCTGAATTCGTAATCGGATAGCTGCCGCTCGGTCTCGGTGCGTGCGAGATGCCAGGATCCCGGCCGCTCGGCGGCCATTGGGCGCGTCTTGGGCTGCTTCTTTGGCTTGGCGGCGGCACCGCTTCGCCTCACGGCGGTCTTCCGGGTCGTCTTCAAAATGCTCTCCATATCAGGCCTGCGCCCAGGCTCTGGGCAAATTCTGCCCAATCTCTGCTATTTACAAGTTCGATTCTTACATTAAAAATACAATTAAGAACACATGATGAAAACGGCAAGCCCCCGGGCTCACAAGGGGCGTCCGATACGGAGGTCGATGCGATGACGGGCAAGTGGATCGACATTGCCGCAGCTGACGGCGGCACGTTCAAGGGATATCTCAGTGTCCCCGCGTCGGGTTCGGGCCCCGGCATCCTGCTGCTGCAGGAGATCTTCGGCGTCAACACATCGATGCGCGAGGTGGCCGACTATTACGCCGAGGAGGGCTACGTCGTGCTGGCGCCGGACTTGTTCTGGCGAATGGAGCCCGGCATCGAGCTCGGCTACAGCGAAGCCGATTTCGGCAAGGCGATGGGCTATTACCAGCGCTTCGATGCCGACCAGTCGATCAAGGATGCGGCCGATGCACTGAAGGTCCTGCGCGCGCGCCCCGAATGCAAGGGCAAGGTCGGCGCGCTGGGGTTCTGTCTGGGCGGCAAGCTCGCCTATCTCGTTGCCGCGCGCACCGACGTCGATTGCGCCGTCAGCTATTACGGTGTCGGCATCGAGGCCGATCTGGCTGAAGCCGGCAAGGTCAAGGGCCCGATGGTCCTCCACTTCGCCGAGCTCGACCGCTTCGCGCCGGCACCGGCGCGCGAGCAGATCAAGTCGGCCTTTGCCGGGCGTCCCGAGATCGAGTTCTATCTCTATCCCGGCTGCGACCACGCCTTCGCCGCGCCGGAGCGCGCCAGCTTCGACAAGCCGGCGACCCTGATGGCGCATAGCCGCTCGATCGCGCTGTTCCGCAAGGTGCTCGGTCCGCATTACGACCTCTCTACCCTGTGGGACCGGCATACCGAGCTGGAGTTCGGGACGCGCTCGGCAGAGCTGACTATGACGACGATGGTCGCCGAGCCCTATGTCAACCACATCCCGACCATGACCGGCGGTGTCGGTTATCGCGACCTGCTGCGGTTCTACAAAAACCACTTCATCCCGAAGACGCCACAGGACACCAAACTGGTGCCGATCTCGCGCACCATCGGCGCCGACCGCATCGTCGACGAGATGCTATTCTGCTTCACCCACGACATCGAGATCGACTGGATGCTGCCGGGCGTGGCGCCGACCGGCAAATATGTCGAGATCCCCTTGATCGCGATCGTCCGCTTCCGCGGCGACAAGCTCTACAACGAGCATATCTACTGGGATCAGGCCTCGGTGCTAGTGCAGGTCGGGTTGCTGGACCCGACAAAATTCCCGGTGGCGGGTATCGAGACCGCGAAAAAACTCGTCGATGAATCGCTGCCGTCGAACAGTTTGATGGCCCGCTGGTCCGAGAGCGCCGGCACATGATCTGAATTGGTGGACGGCGCCGCTTGCGGCGCCGTTCTCGCATCCGCTTTTCGCACGCTGCTTTTCGTACATGGCTCATCTGGTAGGGGTAATGAACATGTCTTCACTGTCTCGTCGTTCGATCCTGCAACTCGCCGGCGGTGCTGCGGCGCTGCCGCTCGCATCCGGTCTGCTCGGCGATGGTGCCGCGCAAGCGGCTGCGGCTGGCACGCTGACCATCGCCTACAACGTCAACCTGCCATCCTTCGATCCGACGATCGGCCTGTCGGCGGTCAATCCGACGATCCAGTCGATCTACCAGGCGATTTTTGATCCCTATATCGCCCAGGCGCCCGATCTCTCCTTCAAGCCCGGCCTGCTGACCAAATGGGGCTGGAACGAGGACCGCACCAAGGTCACGCTGGAGCTGCGCAAGGACGCAACCTGGCACGATGGTTCGCCAGTGACGCCGGAGGACGTGGTGTGGTCGTTGCAGCGAGCCGCCGATCCGCACAGCGGCAATCCGATTCAGTTCGTCTGGTCCAAGGTCGGCAACTACAAGATCGACGGCAACACCATCACCGGCGACGTGCTGGAGTTCGAGCCGACCCTGTTCAAGTGGATGGCGTTCCTCACCGGCTATGTGCTGCCGAAGGCCTATTACGAGAAGGTCGGTGCGGATGGGTTTGAGAAGGCGCCGATCGGCTCCGGCCCCTACAAGATCGACGCGTTCGAGCGCAACGCCTTCCTGCGGTTGAAGGCACATGCCGGCTATTGGGGCGGCAAGCCGGCCTTTGAGACCGTCGTTTTCAAGTTCGTCACCGATCCGACCAGCCGCGTCGCCGAGATGGAATCCGGCGGATCGGACCTCACCTTCGAAATCCCCTATGAGGAGTTCGATCGCCTGAAGGCCAAGCCGGGTCTGGTCGGTCAGACCAAGCCGGTGTCCGACATCGCGATGATCTTCATCACCGACGTCGATCCGATGCTCGACCGCAATGTCAGGCTGGCGGCCAGCCACGCCATCGACAAAAAGGCGATCGTCGATCGTCTGCTGAAGGGTTACGGCGTTCCGATCGCGACCCTGGAAGCGCCAGGCTATGCCGCCTTCGATCCGTCGATCAAGGTCGCCTACGATCCGGAACTGGCCAAGAGCCTGCTCGCCAAGAGCGGCTACTCGCCGGAGAAGCCGGTCAAGTTCACCATCCAGACCACGCGCGGCTTCAAGCCGAAGGATTACGAGATGATCCAGGCGATCGTCGGGATGTGGCGCAAGGTCGGAATCGAGGCGACGATCGAGGTGTACGAGATCGCGCAGCATTTCGAGCTGCGCGCACGCCATGCGCTGGCGCCGGCTGCGTTCTACAATTGGGGCAATGCGATCGGCGATCCCTCGACCTCGACCGGCTTTGCGATGTTCGGCCCATCGCCGCATTGCGCCTGGAAGGGCAAGGACCTCATCGAGCGCATCGGCCCGCTGTGGGGCGAGAAGGACGAAGCCAAGCGGATCGCCGGCTACAAGGCGGTCGACAAGTACATCGCCGAGGAGGGCGAGGTGATTCCGCTGTTCCAATATGTGCAGCCGATCATCCACAAGAAGGGGCTGAAGGTCGTGGCGCAGTCGAACGGCATGATCCTTCCGCAATTGATCACCCCGGTGTGAGGCGCATGCCTCATCACCCGGTCTGAGGCGCAGGCCTCATCACCCGGCGTGAGGCTCAAGCCGAGGCGAAACTTTGATGCGATGGGGCGAGATCATCAGGCGGCTGCTGCTGATTCCACCGACGCTGGCCGGCGTCGGCCTCATCGTGTTCGTCCTGCTGCGCGTCGTGCCCGGCGATCCCATCGCCATGATGATCCCGCCGGGTGCCTCGGCTGCCGATATCGCGCGGCTGCGCGCGCTGTACGGGCTCGATCAGCCCATCCTGCAACAGTTCGTCGCCTGGTCCGGCCAGGTGCTGACGGGTGATTTCGGCCGCTCGATCAGCCTGCACCAACGCGTCTTCGAGCTGGTGCTGGCGCGGTTGCCGGCGACGCTCGAATTGGCGCTGCTTGGGACGGTCATCGCCGTGCTGCTCGGAACATTCGTGGCGCTGATCGGCGCCTATCTGCGCGGCCGGCTTGCCGAATGGGCAATCGACGGCGGCGTCGGCCTGTTGCTCGCCATTCCCGATTTCCTCTGGGCGTTGATCCTGCTGTTGCTGCTCGGCGTGATATTGCCGATCTTGCCGATCTCGGGCCGCATCGATCCGCAGCTCGATATCGCCTTCGGGACCAACTTCTATCTGATCGAAAGCCTGCTGACCGGACGGCTCGACGTGGCGGTCGCGCTGCTGCAGCACATGATCCTGCCTGCACTGGCGCTCGCGCTGCCGTTTGCCGCCCTGGTGGCGCGGCTGTTGAAGGCGCAACTCACGGAAGCCGAGGATCAGGACTATGCGCAGGTCGCACGCGCCCGCGGGTTTTCGCGCCCGGCGATCCTGCTGCGCGACGTGCTGCCAAACGCGCTGATCCCGACCGTCGCGCTCGGCGGCGTCCAGATCACGCTGCTGCTCGGCGGCACCGTGCTGGTCGAGCGCATCTTCTCCTATGAGGGGATCGGCAACATGGCGATCGACGCGGTGATCAACCGCGACTTTCCGCTGATCCAGGGTCTTATCCTGACCTTTGCCGTCCTCTTCATCGCCCTCAATCTGGCGGTCGACCTGCTGGTCACGGTGCTCGACCCGAGGCTGCGCCATGGTTGACCTCGCGCTCAGTGGCGTGACCGAACGCCCCTCGCGCTGGCGTGTGGCGGTCGTCCGCGGCGGCGCGCGGCTCTGGCTCGGCGCCGGGCTGGTTGCCGTTCTGTTGTTGATCGCCATATTCGCCCCGCTGCTCGCCCCGCACGACCCCGTCGAGCAGGACCTGATGTCGGCGCAATTGCCGCCGGCATGGATGACGGGCGGCGAATGGGCCCATCCGCTCGGCACTGACAGTCTCGGCCGCTGCGTGCTGTCGCGCCTGATCTTCGCGGCACGGACGGCCGTCGAAGTGGCGGCGATCGCGGCCTCGCTTGCGGCGGCGATCGGGATCGCATTCGGTCTCCTCGCCGGCAGTTTCGGCGGCTGGATCGACCAAGGCGTGTCGCGCCTGATCGATGTCTGGATGGCATTTCCCCCGGTGTTGCTGTCGATCGTCTTGGCGGCGGTGATCGGTGCGGGACTGACCTCTGTTGTTGCCGCCATCGTCGTCGTCGACTGGACCCGCTTTGCGCGCGTGGTGCGCGCCGAGACGCTGTCGCAATTGCAACGCGACTACGCGGCGGCCGCGTGCGTGCTCGGCCTGACGCGGGGCCAGATCCTGCGGTTCGAGATCCTGCCCAATCTGGTTCCGCTGATCGTCACGCTGATCGCGGTCGAGATGGGAATAGCCGTTCTCGTCGAGGTGATCCTGTCCTTTGTCGGCATTTCGGTGGCCGGCGATACGCCGACCTGGGGCGGGATGATCGTCGAGGGGCGGCAGATCGTCTATCAGGCGCCGTGGATCATGGCGCTGCCGATTGTCTCGGTGATAGCAACCGTGATCGGCTTCAATCTCCTCGGCGACGGCCTGCGTGCCGCGCTCGACCCCGCGCACCGCCAATGACCGCGATCCTCGCCGTCCGCGATCTGCATGTTGCAATCATCAGGCGCGGCCACGCCGCCAATGTGTTGCGTGGCGCCAGCGTCGACGTCGAGCCAGGCGAGGTGAGGGGATTGGTCGGCGAATCCGGCGCCGGAAAATCGATGCTGGGACGCGCGATCCTCGGCCTGTTGCCGGCCAACGCGGTCATCACGGCGGGCACCATCGCGTTCGAAGGCCGCGATCTGCTGGCGATGCCGGAGCCGGAGCGGCGCAAGCTGCTCGGCCGCCGCATCGCGCTGATTCCGCAGGATCCGATGACCTCGCTCAACCCGGTCCGGCGCGTCGGCGTGCAGATCGCCGCCGTACTGTCGCATCACCTCGGGCTGTCGAAGCGCCAGGCGCGCGAGCGGGCGTGCGATCTGCTCGCCGAGGTCGCAATTCGCGAGCCGGGGCGCGTGCTCGATCTCTACCCGCACGAGATTTCCGGCGGCATGCGGCAGCGCGTCCTGATCGCGATGGCGTTCGCCTGCAATCCGAGCCTGATCATCGCCGACGAGCCGACCACCGCGCTCGACGTCACCGTGCAGCGCCAGGTCCTGCAGCTCGTCGAGCGGCTGCGGCAAAGCCACGGCGCGGCGATCCTGTTCGTCACGCACGATCTCGGCGTGGTTGCCAAGATCTGCCGGACCATGACCGTGCTGCACGCCGGCCGCGTGCTCGAGGACGGCATGACCGCCGACGTGCTGGCCAGGCCGCGCCATCCCTACACGCGCGCGCTGCTGTCAGCGACGCCGCGCGCCGACCGTCCCGCGGAAACGCTGCGTCCGGTGCCGCCGGCTCTGATCGAAAGCTTGTGGTCGGAGGCGCATCGGCTCGACCGGCTCGCCGACGCGGGGTTGCCGTCATGAGTGATATTCTGCTGCGAACCACCGGTCTGAGCTTCGCCTATCCGGAGCGCGGCTCGTCGCCGTTCGCCCGGCCGACGATGCGGCAGGTGGTCAAGGACGTCGACCTTGCCGTTCCGCGCGGCTCCGTGCTCGGCCTTGTCGGCGAATCCGGCTCGGGCAAGACCACGGTCGGCCGGCTGATAGTCCGCCTGCTGCAGCCGACCTCGGGCAGCATCCAGTTCGACGGCGCCGAGATCGGCCGTCTCGGCGAGGCCGAGATGCGGCCGTTGCGCGCGCGCATCCAGATGATTTTCCAGGATCCGCAATCCTCGCTGAATCCGCGCCTGCCGCTCGGCGTGACGCTGACGCGCCAGCTCAAGGTGTTCGGCCGCTTGAAGGGACGGCAGGACGCCCGCGATCGCGCAGCTGATCTGCTTGATCTGGTTGGGCTGCCGACGGACTTCGTCGACCGCTATCCGCATGAACTGTCCGGCGGCCAGCGCCAGCGCGCCGGCATTGCGCGTGCGCTGGCGTTGCAGCCGGATTTTATCGTCGCCGACGAGATCGTGTCCGGCCTCGACGTTTCGACACAGGCGCATGTCCTGCTGCTGCTCAAGGAATTGCGCGCGCGGCTCGGCCTCACCATGGTCTTCATCAGCCACGATCTCTCGGTCGTCCGCGTGCTCTGCGACGATGTTGCGATCCTAAAGGCTGGCGAGGTCGTTGAATCCGGGCCGGTCGAGCGGATATTCAGCGCGCCACAGCACGGTTACACGCGCAGCCTGCTCGCCGCGATTCCACTGCCCGACGTCGAGCCGGGCTGGCTGGACGACGCAGGCCCGGCGTCGATTCAGCACCTGCAGGGATCGGCCGCATGACCGGACGCATCAAGATATCTGCCGGAGTTTTCAGTTGTCGCGCACCAGAGGAAATGACCATGACAAAGTCCAGAGTCCTGCTTGCCTTCGCTGCATTGATGATCACTGCCTCCGTACCGCCGGCCTCGGCCGATTCCATCCCGGGGCTCCGCGGGCATGACCACACCGGCATCACGGTGCCCGATGTGAAGGCGGCGACGGCCTTCTTCACCGACGTGATCGGCTGCAAGCACGCGATGTCGTTCGGGCCGTTCTCGGATGACAAGGGGACGTTCATGCAGGACGTCGTCAACGTCAATCCGCGCGCGGTCATCGACGAGATCAGCATGGTCCGTTGCGGCTACGGCTCCAACATCGAGCTGTTCCAGTATCAATCGCCCGACCAGGCCAAGACGCTGCCGAAAAACAGCGATCTCGGCGGCCACCATATCGCGCTCTACGTCGACGACATCGACGCCGCGGCAGCCTATCTGAAATCGAAGGACGTCAAGACCATGCAAGGGCCGATTCCGCTCAAGGAAGGGCCTGCGGCCGGCCAGTCGATCCTTTATTTCCTGACGCCGTGGGGGTTGCAGATGGAGCTGATCAGCTACCCTAAGGGCATGGCCTACGAGAAGGGCGCCAGCACGGTGTTGTGGTCGACGACCGAGCCGACGAAATGAGGCGCGTGGCGCGGCTTCTAGCCCGCCAATTTGCGTAACCGGCGCAAAACTTGCTACAGGCGGCATCGTGTTTCGTACCATTCGGAGATGACGATGCCGTTTGAATTGATCCTGCGCGGCGGACGGGTGATCGACCCGTCCCAAAAACTCGACGCCGTGACGGATGTGGCTTTTGCGGGCGGCAAGGTGGCCGCGGTCGGACAGGGCCTGAAGGCCGATCCCGCGACCGAGGTCCGCGATGTGTCCAAATACATTGTCACACCGGGGATCATCGACCTGCACACCCATGTCTATTGGGGCGGCACCTCGCTCGGCATCGATGCCGAGGAGTTCTGCCGCGCTTCTGGCGTCACCACCTCGGTCGATACCGGTAGCGCCGGTCCCGGTAATTTTGCCGGCTTCCGCAAGCATGTGATCGAGCCGAGCCAGGTCCGCATCCTCGCCTATCTGCACGTCTCGCATGCCGGCATCTACGGCTTCTCCAACCGGGTGATGGTCGGCGAGAGCGAAGAGCTGCGGCTGATGAACCCGATCGACGCGGCGCGCGTCGCGGACGAGAACCGCGACCTCATCGTCGGGATCAAGGTGCGGGTCGGCCTCCACGCTTCGGGCAAATCGGGCATCGTGCCGCTCGAGATCGCGCTCGAGGTCGCCGAACAGGTCGGCATGCCCTTGATGGCGCATATCGACCACCCGCCGCCGAGCTATGAGGACGTGCTGTCGCGGTTGCGCCCGGGCGACGTGCTGACGCATGCGTTCCGCCCGTTCCCCAACACGCCGGCGACCGCGCAGGGCACGGTGAAGCAGGTCGTGCTGGAGGCGCGCGAGCGCGGCGTGCTGTTCGACATCGGTCACGGCAAGGGCTCGTTCGCCTTCAAGACCGCGCGCGCGATGCTCGCCAACGGCTTCTATCCGGACACCATCTCCTCCGACATCCATCTTCTGTGCATCGACGGTCCGGTCTTCGACCAGGTGACGACAATGTCGAAATTCCTCTGCATGGGGATGTCGCTGCCTGATGTCATCGCAGCCTCGACCGTCAATGCCGCGATGGCGCTACGGCGTCCGGAGCTGGGCAGCCTCAAGCCGGGCTGTGTCGGCGACGCCACGCTGATCTCGATTAGGGAAGGCCAGTTCGACTATGTCGACGTGGTCGGCGAGCACCTGATCGGCGATCGCAAGATCGTGTCCGAAGGCGTCGTGATCGGCGGCCGATGGTGGCATCCGAAATGATTGATGGGCTGCCGTCGCAGGGGCGCACTGCCAAAATATCGAAAACAACCCCATGCAAAGTAGCCGGCGGCTGCCGGCGCTCGATACGGCAACTTGACACGTCGGGCAACTCAGCGGCATTCTTCCATTATTCCGAAATCACGCAAGCGCTTTGCAAATGATGCGCAACTGCAGCAGCGCGATCGTCGCGCGATTCGTTGTGCGGTTCATCCTGTCATCAAAAAAAGATTGGCAGGGCGAACAATTTTCACCGCCTTGCGCCGCCACCGCCCCACACCACCTTTGTGCTCCGCAATTCTGGGATGTCGGTTTGGGCTCCCAAACCGCCCGGTTGCAAATTGTGGAGATGGACTATGGACTTCCTTGGTTTTCTTAATGGCTCTGGTTACCTCCAGCCCGCCATTTGGATCGCAGCAGCGGTCGCGTTTGTCATCCTGCTGCGGATATCGAACGTATTTCGTTACATTCCGAACAATCAGGTCGGCATCGTCGAAAAGCTGTGGACGACCAAAGGCTCGATCGAAGGTGGCTTCATCGCGCTGAACGGCGAGGCCGGCTACGAGCCCGAAGTGCTGCGCGGCGGCCTGCACGTGCTGTTCCCCTTCATGTACCGAATCCACAAATCGGATCTCGTCACCGTCGGCCAGGGCAAGATCGCCTATGTGTTCGCGCGCGACGGTGCGCCGCTCGAGCCATCGCAGGTGCTTGGCGCCAACGACAGCGAGGACAAGTCGGACTTCGGGAACGCGCGTCGCTTCCTGCTCGGCGGCGGCCAGAAGGGCCCGCAGCGCAAGGTCCTGCGCGAGGGCACCTATGCGATCAACACGACGCAGTTCGCCATCATCACCGACGATCGCGTCTTTGGCCACGCGCTGAGCCAGCAGGAGCGCGGCGTGCTCGAGGGCATGCAGCTCACGATCAGCGAACGCTGGGGCTTTGCACCGGTCGTGCTCGCGGCCGATCATGATCTGGTCGGTGTCGTCACCGTGCATGACGGTCCGTCGCTGCCATCGGGTGAAATCATCGCGCCCGAGGTCGGGACCGATCTCGGCGACGGGGCGGGCTTTCACAACAATTTCCAGGAGCCCGAGAAATTCCTGAGGGCTGGCGGCTATCGCGGCCGGCAGTTGCAGGTCATCGTCGAAGGCACCTGGTACATCAACCGTCTGTTCGCGACCGTCGAGGCGGTGCCGAAAACCGTGATCCCGGTCGGCAATGTCGGCGTCGTCATCTTCTACACCGGTCCGCGCACCGACGATGTGTCGGGTGAGCAGTATCGCCACGGCGAGCTCGTGCTCAACGGCAGCCGCGGCGTCTGGAAGGACCCGCTGTTGCCGGGCAAATACGCCTTCAATACCTATGCAGGCAAGATCGAGATCATCCCGACCGTCAACTTCATCCTGAAATGGGTGCGCGGCGAGGTCGGGTCGATGAAGCTCGACGAGAACCTGTCGGAGATATCGCTGATCACCAAGGACGCGTTTGAGCCGACGCTGCCGCTCTCGGTCGTGATGCATATCGACTACAAGAAGGCGCCGATGATCATCCAGCGCTTCGGCGACGTGAAGAAGCTGGTCGAGCAGACGCTCGACCCGATGGTCTCTGCGTTCTTCAAGAATATCGCCCAGAAGATGACGCTGATCGAATTGCTGCAGAACCGCGCCGCGATCCAGCAGGAATCGGCCGCCGAAATGAAGGCGAAATTCGAGGGTTATTCGCTCGACCTCCAGGAGGTCTTGATCGGCACGCCGCGGGCGGCGGCGGGCGACCATACGATCGAGAACATCCTGATCCAGCTCCGTTCGCGCCAGATCGCGCGCGAGCAGATCGAGACCTATCAGGAGCAGGAGAAGGCCGCGGTCCAGGAGCGCACGCTCAACGAGGCCAAGGCGACGGCGGCTGCGCAGTCGGCGCTGACGCAATCGCTGATCCAGGTCCGGGTCAACGAGAACGAGGGTGCCGCCGCGCTGGCGCGTGCGCAAAAGGACGCCGAGACCCGCAAGGTGACGGCAGCCGCGGTCGGCGAGCAGTCGCGGCTCGAGGGCCAGGGCGAAGCCGACCGGGTGCTGGCGATCGGTACTGCGAATGCGCAGGCGACCAAACTGTCGGTCGATGCCTATGGCGGACCGGAGTTCCGCCTGGCGGAGCAGAACTTCGCGAAGTTCGCGGATGCGCTGACCCGGATCAATCAGCCTCTGGTGCCGCAATTCCTGATGTCCGGCACGCAGGGGCAGGAGGGCAGCAACGCTGGCCTGATCCCGACCGCGATGCTGAGCTCGATGTTCGGGCAGATGATGCCCGGTGCGCTGGAGAAGCTGAAGGACGAGGCGCCGAAGGCCGCGCGCAGGCCCAACGGCCAGTGAAAACGCGATACTGCAAGGGGTGATCGGTGGCGCGTGAAAATCGCGCCGCCGTTTCTATTCGGTCTTGTCGACGTTCCAGAACACCGGCGGCGCCGGGCCCTCCAGCACCCCGGTCAGCGATTTGCGCCAGGCGCTCGGCGAGCGGAACTGGCCGAGCGGGATAAAGATCACCTGCTCGTAGGCTTCCTTCTGAATGTCGATCGCGAGCTTCTTCTGCTCCTCAGGCGAGGTCGCGCGCGCAAAGGCGTCGCGCATCTGCTCGAGCTTGGCATCCTCCGGCCAGCCGAACCAGGCACGCTTGCCGTTGGCTGCGATTTGGCCGTTGACGATCGGGTTCATCACTTCGGTGGCGCCCGTGAAGGTGAAGAACATGTTCCAGCCGCCTTCCTTCGGTGGCTTCATGCTGGCGCGGCGGCTGACCACGGTCTGCCAGTCGGTCACCTGCGCATCGACATTGAAGCCAGCGTCGCGCAGCCGCTGCGCCACGACGATCGGCGGCGACTTCAGGATCGCGTTATCGCCGGGAATCATGATCACGACGGGCGTGCCGTCATAGCCCGATTCAGCCAGCGCCTTCTTGGCCTCGGCCAAGCCGTTGCCCTTGATCAGCGTCTCGGCGCCGATGTCGCTGGCGAGTGGCGTGTCGCAGGCGAAATACGCGCCGCAGATCTCGTAATATTTCGGATTGCCGATGGTGGCGTCGAGCACATCCTTCTGGTTCAACGCGAGGAACGCCGCACGGCGGATTTTGACGTTGTCGAATGGCGGATGCAGGAAGTTCATCCGCCCCTCGATCTGGAAGCCGAACTTGTTCAGGACGGCGACGGTCAGATCGGGATTGGGCTCGAGCACCGGCAGCAGGTCGATCGGCGGCAGCTCGAGGAAATCGATATCGCCGGATTGCAGCGCGTTGACCGCGGTCTGCGCATCGGGCATCGTGATCCATTCGATGCGATCGACCTTCGCGACCTTGCCGCCGGAGGTCCAGTCCGGCTTCTCCTTGCGCGGGACGTAATCGGCATTCTTCTCGTAGATCGCCTTGACGCCCGGCTGGAATTCGGCCTGGACGAATTTGAACGGGCCCGAGCCGATCTGCTCGGCGATCTGCTTGCCCGGCGGGGTCTCCGCCAGCCGCTTCGGCATCATGAACGCGACATAGGAGGAGGGCTTTGCGATGCTCTCCAGCACGAGGCCATATGGCTCCTTGAGCTTGAGCACGATCGTCGTCGGTCCGGTGGCCTCGAGCGATGCCGTGAACTCGGCGAGCTTCTGCGCCATACCGTCGACTGTGCCCCAGCGCTTCAGCGAGGCGACGCAATCCTCTGCGGTGACGGGTGCGCCGTCATGCCATTTCAAGCCGTCGCGCAAGGTGAAGGTATAAGTGAGCTTGTCGTCGGAGATCGTCCACTCCGCCATCTGCGGCTGGACCTTGAAGCTGGCATCGATGCCGAGCAGCGTGTCGTAGACCATGTAGCCATGGTCGCGGGTGATGTAGGCCGTAGTGAAGACGGGATCGAGGATGCGCAGATCCGAGTGCATCACCGCGGTGATGGTCTTCCGCCCGCCGGCGGCGGAGGCCTGCGATGTCCATATCGCCGGGGCAGCGATCGCCGACGGCACTCCGGCCGCAAGCTTGAGCAGGGTCCGGCGCGAAACGTGGGGCATTCGCTGTCTCCTGATTGGCGCAGGCACGTCCTGCAGCGCGGGGCATGTTTCACCAATCCGATGCTTCAGGCAAGCGAGGGCTGCGCCGCCGCACAGGGAACACGCCTCACGGCTTCAGGGCGTAGCCGAGCAGGCGCTCGTTCGCGCCGAGCTTTTCGCAATCGGCCGCATTCGACGCGAAGTGCGATTGCTCACGCGCGTTGTAGCAGCGGTAGAGCGGAATCGTTCCGGGCTGCGCCTGCGCAGAGACCCAGCCAGCCGTGCGCAACCGCTGATAAGCGTGGGCTTCGCAAAATCCCTTCTCGGCGAGAAGATGATCGGGATGGCCGGGCCGCAGGCTGACGCAGTCTTCGAGCTCGACCGTGGGAGTCCCGGCGGTCGCGGCCGTCATCAGGTAGCCCGATTGCGCTTCGAGCCGGTAGGACGTGCCATTGCCGGGGACCGGCCCCGTCGTCGACCAGCGATCGTGCAGCGCTGAATTGTACCAGCGCGCGAGCTGCACGCCGACCTGCGGGGTCGCTTGCGTATCGCTGCGCGACACATCCACGGGCCGGACCACCAGATATTTGTCGGCGTGCCCACCGCCCGGCGGCCAGTAAGCGTAGACCAGCAGCCATGAATTCGACAGCTGGTTGCCGCCGGTCGCGGCGTCGAGCAGTACCGGATAGGTGACGAGTTCGGACGGTGCCGGGCGCTGCCAGACGCCGGGGTCGAGCACCAATAACGGCTCCGGCACTGCCTTGAGCGTCACGTGGTCGCGGGTCAGGAACAATCCAAGGCCGCCGGGCACCCAGCCCGTCAGCGCCAGCTCGCCGCTTGCCGTCCAGCGCGCGACGCTGCTGCCCGAGCCGTTCATCAAACGTGTGGCCTGGCCGCCGAGCCCGGGCTCGTCCCACTGCCCGTCGAAATATTTCTTCCATTGGCCGGGGCCGGGATCGGCGAGGGGCGCGCGCGCCGCGATCAGCGCCCCGTCCCGCGGACGGAAGCAGTAGAGGTAGTAGAAGCTGTCGCGACCATCGACGGCGGTGCAGTCACCTTCGCCGGTGTTCTTGCCCGGTGTCGGGCGGTCGGTGCCGGTGATGATCTGTCCGAGGTCGTGCCAGGTCAGGCCGTCGTCGGATGAGGTCGCAAGCGACATCGATTTGTGGGTCTGGCCCGCCGGATAGTTGCAGGCGGTCTCGTCATGGATGAAGCCGAGGAGCGTGGCGCCGGTGCGCTCCGCATGGTTCAGCCACTGGCCGCAGGAATCGACGCTGCCCGGCGGGCCCGGCCGCAGCACCACGCGGGCGGAGCCGCCCATGTCCGATGGCCTGATACCATCGATCGCCCGCGTCTCGGCATGGGCGTCGAAGCCGCGAAAGCGTCCGTTCGGAAGCGCGATCTCGCTGAACTTGTTGTCGGCAATGTCGGCGGCGGGTCCCCGCACGATGGTGGGAACGCCGACGCGAATGCGGATGCAGCTCGCGCAAACCTCGCCGTTGGCGGGCGCTGCGCCCGAGAATCCCGGCGCTGGCAACCAGAATGTCAGCGCCGCGGCGAGCGCCAGGACGCGGGATTTGTGACGATTGCGAACGAACGGCCGTCCGCCGCCCGAGGGACTATTCATCGTGCGATTATGGTTCGGAGCGGCGAGGGTTTTATGTAGCGCCGTCACACTATCGCGTGATTGCGCCGCCGCGGGGACTCTCACGATGTGAGATCGCCGGGTGCGGCAGACCCCACGCAAGTGCTTGTGCTGCATGGGAGCCCGCCGCTTCGCATGGGGCGGCGGAGGCTGTTCGGACCACCCTCCGCCGTGTAGGCTGTTGTTTCTGCCGGCCAAACCACAAGGTCACCCACGTACCAAGGGAACGAGCAGCCGAGGGAGAGCCAAACAACGACATGACCGATATCCGATACGTAGCACCGCGCTCGCTTGATGAAGCGATTGGCGCATTCGCTGCCGCCGGAAGTGCCGCCCGCATTATGGCAGGCGGCACCGATTTGTTGGTGCAAATGCGCTCCGGCCAGGTGCGGCCGGGATTGATCGTCGACATCAAGAAGATCGGCGAGCTGACTGAGATCGAGGAGACCGCCGATGGCGGCTTCCGCATCGGCGCCGCCGTTGCAGGCATGGCGCTGTTGGAACATAAGCGGTTCGGCAAGATCTGGCCCGGTGTGCTCGAAGCCGTCAACCTGATCGGCTCCAAGCAGGTGCAGGGCCGGGCGTCGGCCGGCGGCAATCTCTGCAACGGCTCGCCGGCGGGCGACAGCGTGCCGGCGATGATCGCGGCCGGTGCCGTCGTCACCGTGCAGGGCCCGAATGGCCGCCGCGAGATCAAGGTCGAGGACGTGCCGGCCGGACCCGGCCGCACCAATCTCAAGCCGGGCGAAATCCTCGTTAGTTTTGCGCTGCCGCCGCGCCCCGCGGGCTCCAGCGATGCTTATCTGCGGATGATCCCGCGCACCGAGATGGACATCGCGGTGGTCGGCCTCGCCGTCAGCCTCACCTTGAGGGACGGCGTCTGCACCGCGGCCCGTGTCGGGCTCGGCGCGGTGGCGCCGACCGCGCTGCTGGTCGAGCCGGCCGCAAAGGCGCTGATCGGCTCGAAGCTCGATGACACCGCGCTCGAAGCTGCCGCCGCTGCGTGCCGCGCGGCTTGCCGTCCGATCGACGACAAGCGCGGCACCATTGCCTACCGTACCAAAACCGCCGGCGTGCTGCTCAAGCGCACCGTTGCGATCGCAGCCCGGCGCGCCGGAGGAAACTGACACCATGGCGAAACTGCACGTCACCACCACAGTCAACGGCGAGCCGGTGGAATTCCTCTGCGAGCCCTACGAGACCATGCTCGACGCGCTGCGCGGGCAATTGGGCTTGACCGGCTCCAAGGAGGGCTGCTCCTCCGGCGATTGCGGCGCCTGTTCGATCACGCTCGACGATCGGCTGGTCTGCTCCTGCCTGATGCTCGCGGCCGAAGCCGAGGGACATGAGATCGGGACCATCGAGGGCATGGCCAGCGGCGAGAAGCTGCATCCCCTGCAACAGAAGTTTTTGGAACACGCTGCGCTCCAATGCGGCATCTGCACCTCGGGCATGCTGGTCGCATCCGCGGCCTTGCTGAAGAAGAGCCCCGATCCCAGCGAGGAGGAAGTCCGCTTCTGGCTCGCCGGCAACCTCTGCCGGTGCACCGGTTACGACAAGATCGTCCGCGCGGTGATGGAGACCGCAGCCGAAATGCGGCAAGGAATCCAGGAGGCAGCCCAATGAACGTCGTCGACAACAAATGGATCGGCCAGCGCACCATCAGGCCCGATGGCGTCGACAAGGTGACGGGCCGCGCAGCGTTCGCCGCCGACACCACCATGCCCGGCATGATCTGGGGCAAGGTGTTGCGCAGCCCGCATCCGCATGCGCGGATCAAGTCGATCGACACCGCGAAGGCTGAGGCCCTCCCCGGCGTCAAGGCGGTCGTCACCTCCAGCGACATCGTCGATTTCACGATTCCGAAGGGCGCGGTGATGCTCGGCATCCAGGACATGCGCTGGATGTGCCGCAACGTGATGGCGCGCGAGAAGGCGCTGTTCCCCGGCCACCCCATAGCTGCCGTGGCCGCGACCACGGAGGCGATCGCAGCCGAGGCCTGCAAGCTGATCGAGGTCGATTACGAGGTGCTGCCCTGGGCGATCGAGATCGACGACGCGCTGAAGGCCGACGCGCCGGTCCTGCATGAGTGGCACAAGTTCGACGGCAAGCCTTCGAACATCATGGCCCGGATCGAGGTCAAGAAGGGCGACATCACGCAAGGATTCAAGGACGCCGAGGTCGTGATCGAACGCTCCTTCGCCACGCGCCCGGTGCACCAGGGCTATATCGAGCCGCATGCCTGCCTGATCTCGGTCACAGCCGACGGCAAGACCACGATCTGGTCGTCGAGCCAGGGCCAGTTCATGGTCCGCGCGATGACCTCGATGCTGACGGGCATCCCGCAGAGCGACATCCGCGCCATCCCCGCCGAGATCGGCGGCGGCTTTGGCGGCAAGACCATCGTCTATCTCGAGCCGCTGGCGACGTTGCTGGCGAAGAAGTCCGGCCGCCCGGTGAAGATGGTGATGACGCGCGAGGAGGTGATGCGCGCGACCGGCCCGACCTCGGGCTCGAAGAGCACGGTGAAGATCGGCGCCCGGAAGGACGGCACCATCGTCGCCGCGCATGGCAGTTTCTATCTGCAGGCCGGCGCGTTCCCGGGCTCGCCGATCCGCGGCGCCGTCGGCTGCAGCTTTGCGCCCTACGATATCCCGCATGTGCTGTCGGAAGGCTTTGACGTCTGCTCCAACCGCTCCAAGGTCGCGGCCTATCGCGCCCCGGGCGCGCCGATCGGCGCCTATGCCGTGGAATGCGTGCTCGACGAACTCGCCGAGGCGCTGAAAATGGATCCACTGGAGCTGCGGCTGAAGAACGCGGCGAAGCAGGGGACCAAAGCCGCGCACGGCCCGGTATTCCCGCGCATCGGCTATATCGAGACGCTGGAGGCCGCGAAGACCCATCCGCATTACTCTGCGCCGCTCGGCAATTTGCAGGGCCGCGGCGTCGCATCCGGCTTCTGGTTCAACGCCGGCGGCGAATCCTCCGCCCAGCTCAACATCACCGAGGACGGCAACGTCGTCGTCACCACAGGCCATCCTGATATCGGTGGCTCCCGCGCCGGCATCGCCAATATCTGCGCCGAGCTGCTCGGCATCGACTACAAGCGCATCTCCGTGATCATCGGCGATACCCAGACGATCGGCTTCTCCAATCTCACCGGCGGCAGCCGCGTGCTGTTTGCGTCCGCGATGGTGGTGACGCAGGCCGCCGACAAGGTGATATCAACCTTGCGCGAGCGCGCCGCGAAAATCTGGGACATCGATCCCGACGCGGTGAAGTGGGAGAACGGCGCCGCGCACCCGGTGAGCCCGAATGCCGGCCAGTTCGAGCCGTTGACCTTGGCCGATCTGGCCGAAAAGGCGCCGTCGCAAGGCGGCCCGATCGGCGCCAGCGTGCAGCTCAACACCCAAGGTGCGGAAGGCGGCTTCGGCACGCACATCTGCGACGTCGAGGTCGACGTGGATCTCGGCATCGTGCGGGTGATCCGCTACACGGCGGTGCAGGATGTCGGCCGCGCCGTGCATCCGAGCTATGTCGAAGGCCAGCTCCAGGGCGGCGTCGCCCAGGGCATCGGCTGGGCGCTGAACGAGGAGTACATCTACAACAGGGATGGCAAGGTCGATAATCCCGGCTTCCTCGACTACCGCATGCCTGTCTGTTCCGACCTGCCGATGCTCGACACCGTGCTGGTCGAAGTGCCGAACCCGAAGCACCCGCAAGGCATCAAGGGCGTCGGCGAAGTGCCGCTGGTGCCGGTGATGGCGGCGGTTGCGAATGCCGTCCACAACGCGCTGGGCCGGCGCTTCTACAGCCTGCCGATGTCGCCGCCGAAGGTCTCGGCGGAGCTGGATGCGCCGGTGCAAAGGGCGGCGGAGTAGGGGCGTTCGACCGGTTCAGCCGTCATTGCGAGCCAACGGGTCGCGCGAATGCGCGCCCGATGACAGGCTCCGCGAAGCAATCCATCTTTCCACTTACGCGGAGTGATGGATTGCTTCGTCGCTTCGCTCCTCGCAATGACGGTTTGGCAGCCGAGCCAAGCGCCTCAGCGAAGCTCCTTCCCCAACGCCCGAAACACCGTCTCGCACGTCATCAAGTCCAGGTGCCCGCCACCGGCGTTCTTGAAGAAGGTGATATCGTCAGCTGACAGCCGGCCGGCGACCTTGCCGGTGGCGAGGTCGTAGTGATCGCCGAGCACGTCGTTTTCGCTGATCGCACCGCTTGCAATCGGCTGCAGGATGTCGCCGACGCCGTCGAAGGCGGATTCGCGGCGGTCGACGAAGATGCGCGAACATTTCGCCGCCTCGTCGTCGGCCTCGCGGGTCTCTGGCGTGAAGCCGCCGACGAGGTCGAGATGGCTGCCGGGGCGCAAGTTCGCGCCCTTGATCAGCGGCTGACGCGAGCGGGTGCAGGTGGTGATGATGTCGGCCTCGCCCGTGGCGGCGTCGAGATCGGTGACAACATCGGCGGCGATGCCTTCACGTTCCAGCACCGCGGCGAGTTCTTGTGCGCGCTCGATGGTCCGGTTCCAGATCTGCACGCGCCGCAGCGACGGCCGCACCGTGCGGTGCCCGCGCACCAGCCAATGCGCCATCTCGCCGGCGCCGACCACCAGCAGCGTCTCGGCGTCAGGCCGCGCGAGATGCTTGGCGCCGAGCGCGGAGTCCGCGGCCGTCTTCCAATGGGTGATCTCGGAGGCATCCATCACCGCCAGCGGCTGGCCGTTGGCGCCGTCGAACAGCACGCAGACCGCCTGCACGGCCGGCAGCTTGCCGTCGGCGAGATTGGCCGGGAAGCTGGTGTACAATTTGGTCATCATGAAGCGGCCGGCATCGACCGCGCTGCGGGTCACCAGCTGCTGGCCCTTGTCGTCGCCGAGATAGCCGTCGCGCACCGCGATCTTCGGCCGCCGGTGCGCGGCCTCGATCGCCTCGATCAGGATCGGGAAGGTCAGGACGCGGTTGACCTCGCTATCGTCGACAATATGCACGTCGTTCTCCTCATGGGCGCCCTTGCGCTCGGGGTGAACGCCTTCTCGCGAAGGCCTGTGACGCGATGGATAGCGTGTGGGGAGGGGTAGTCAACCGGGCATGCGCGCGCGGGCAGCTTGCTCAACGGAAGAGCCGCCGATAAATTCGGCGGCGCTTCGCTGCAATACCAGTTTAACCTAGCGGCCGCCGCCACCACCGCCGCCGCCACCACCACCTCCACCACCGCCACCACCTGCGTTCAGCATGCTCCCGCTGTAACGCGGATCGGACTGCTTCATGTAGGCCGGCGAGATGTCGCGGTTGCGCGCGCGCACCACATCGTTCGTCAGGGCAGGTTGCCCGCATCCTTCGTCGAAGAACGGGCTGCAGCGCTCGACAATGCGCGGCTGAAACGCATTGGCGGCTGTCGTCGTCAGGACCGTCGTTGCGATTGAAGTGACCAGCACTGCTGTGGTTGCGAGCGTGGTCGTGGTGGCGACAGCGATCAACGCTGCTGCTGATAATCTTGATCTGGTCGACATTGGAAATTCCATCCTTCGGTTGGCGAAACCGGAATGGCCCGCTCGCGAGATTGGACGGGGCCTGCTGGAAAGGGGTTCGAGCCGAAGGCAAGGATTTGGCAGCGCCCACACGACAACGTGAAGGCCCGGGCGGCCCGCGCCGGGCGTGAACCTGGCCCATGCCATAGGCGGGCGCCTCGACAAATACAGGCGCGGGGATGGCACCGAAGGCGACGCGGCACGTTAGCGTCCCGACGCCATCCCAGCGTCATCATCCAGGAGGTCACCATGCCCGCCAGCCACGACAAGGATCACGTCTACAAGATCCTGGAACTCGTCGGATCATCGGACAAGAGCATCGAAGCGGCGATCGACAACGCCGTCGTTCGCGCGTCAAAGACGATCCGGGACATGAAATGGTTCGAAGTCGTGCAGACGAGGGGCCACATCGAAGGCGGCAAGGTTGGCCACTATCAGGTGACGTTGCGGGTCGGGTTCACGCTGGAATAGGGGGGCTCCCCGAGCCAGCGACCAACAAACTCGGTGTCGTCCCGGCGAAAGCCGGGACGACAGTTGTGTGTGCGGCGATGCGAACCCATCACCGTCGCGACAGCGGTGCTGGCGGCGGCGGCTCGGTGGCCCCCGCGGCGAGCGAGCGTTGCATCATCACGCTGTCTGACCAGTGGCCGTGGCGATAGGCGACGCCGGGCAAATGGCCGACGCGGGCGAAGCCGAACCGCTCGTGCAGCGCCAGCGAGGCGGTATTGTCACTGTCGATATAGCCGATCATCTGGCGGAAGCCGGCCGCCGCACAGGTGTCGATCAATTCCTGCAGCAGCTTGCCGCCGACGCGCTGGCCGACATATTGGTGATGCACGTAGATCGAGTGCTTCACGGTGTAACGATAGGCCGGGCGCTTGCGGAACAGCACGACATAGGCGTAGCCGACCACCTCGCCATCGCAGATCGCGACCAGATGCGGCAGGCGGGTGTTGCGCAAATTCTTGCGGCGGTCGCGCAGATCGTCGGGCTCCGGCGTGCCGGAATCGTCGACGCTGTCCTCGACACCATGTCGGATGTGGCGGCGGTAGATCGCGAGCATCGCGTCGACGTCGCTGTCGCGCGAGGCGCGGACGGTGATCTCGGCGTGCGCTGCGCGCTTGGGATCATTCTCCATTGTGGGCAGTCCGTCCGCTTATGCCGCTACGACGTAAGTATAGAAGCGGACGCGGCCGGACGCATCGATTTCCTTGTAGACGCCCTGGATCTCGACCTCGAAGCCCGGGAACGTGTTGAAGCTCGCCTCGAACATCTTGAGATAATCGATCATCGGCTTGCTGCGTTCCGACAGCAGCTCGCCGGGCACGATGGTGGCGATGCCGGGCGGGTAGACCACGAACGGGGTTGCGGCGACGCGGCCAAAGATCTCGTCGATCGGCAGATAGTCGACGTCGTTGCGGATCAGGTAGCGCGCCGCCTCGCGCGGCGACATCGCGATCTCGGGCAGATGCTCCGGCAGGAATTGCTTGGCCTGCAACGTGCTGACGCCGGCGTCGCGGAAGAAGCGGTGCATGTCGCCGCAGAGATCGCGCAGCCGCACGCCGGCATAACGGCTCGGCCGCCGCCGGTAGAATTCGGGGATGGCGTCCTCGAGCAGCGCGTTCTCGTCATGCAGCTTCTTGAAAGCGACCAGCCCCGAGATCAACGTGCCGGCCTTGCTGGCCTCGACGCCCGGTGTCAGCAGGAACAGCAGCGAGTTGAGATCGTTCTTCTCGGCGACGATGCGGTTCTCGCGCAGATATTGCGCCACCACGGGCGCGGGGATGCCGTGGTCGGCATAAGCGCCGGTGGCATGATCGAAGCCCGGCGTCAGCAAGGTGAGCTTGTTCGGGTCGGTCATGGCAAAGCCCGCCGTCGTCTCGGCGAAGCCGTGCCAGGCCTCGCCGGGCTTGAGTTGCCAATAGGACGGGTTGGTCGCGAGCTGGTCGGTGGAGATGCTCTCCCAGGCGACATTGTGCACGCCGCCCTCGCGCGCGACATCCGGGATCATCACACGGTCAGGCACGAACGGCTCGAAGAACCAGCGCCGCTCAGCCCGCGTCTCCTTCTCCTCGAACTCGCGCTTGACCGCGCGGATCTTCTTGCGCAGTTCGATGCCGAGCCGGATCGTGTCGTCCCACAGGACTTCGCCGGAGCGGCCCTTCATCATCTGCGCGCCGACGTCGAGCGAGGCAAAGATCGGATAGAACGGCGAGGTCGAGGCGTGCTGCATGAAGCTTTCGTTGAAGCGGCGATGCTCGACGCGGCGCTTCTGGCCCTTGATGTGGCGGTCGCGGATGTGGATCTGCGAGGCCTGCGAGAAGCTCGCGAGCTGCTTGTGGGTCGATTGCGTTGCGATGATTCCGGGCGCCTCGGGGCCCAGATCAGAGAGGCCCATCGCGAAGCGGCCGGCATAAATCGGATGGAATTTCATGAAGCCGGCCCAGGCCTCGTCGAACAGGATGTAGTCGCAGAGATGGCCGATGCGCTTGAGGATCATCTCGGCAGAGTGGATGGTGCCGTCATAGGTGCACTGCTCGACCACCGCGACGCGGAACGGCCGCGGCTTCTTCCAGGCGTTCTCGTCCTTGACCAGCGGGTGCTTGCGGATGCCGTCGCGTAATGCGCCTTCCTCGAGCAGGTCCCAGCGCATCGGGCCGATCAGGCCCCAGGCGTTGCGCACCGTCGGCACATAGACCGGGATGCCGCCGCCGATCAGCAGCGCGCCATGGTGGGCGGCCTTGTGGTTGTTGCGGTCGAACAGTACGAGATCGCCGTCGGTGACCAGCGAGCCGAGCGCGACCTTGTTGGAGGTCGAGGTGCCGTTGAGCACAAAATAGGTCTTCTCGGCGCCGAAGATCTTGGCGGCCTCTTTTTGCGCCCGCAGCGCCGGCCCCTCATGGGTGAGGAGGTCGCCGAGGTCGAGCACGGAATTGTCGAGGTCGTCGCGAAAGACCGCTTCGCCGAGATGCTCAACGAACACCCGCCCGATCGGGCTGCGGCTGTAGAACACGCCGCCATTATGGCCCGGGCAGGTCCAGAGCTGGTTGCCTTCCTCGGCATAGTCGACCAGGGCGCCGAAGAACGGCGTCTTCAGATTCTCGGCATATTGCTTGAGCCTGGAGATCAGGTTCTTGGCGATGAAGGGCGGGGTCTCCTCGGACAGGAACACGTAGCCGTCGATGAAATCCAGCACCTCGACCGGCAAATCCTCGAACCGCTTGCGGCGGATCAAGAGGATGATCGGAAAATCGAGGCCGCGCCGCCGCATCAGATTGATCAGCGCCGCGGTCTTGCCCTCCAGTCCCTTCTTGCCCCAGTCGACCACCATGCAGCCGATCGCAGCATCGGTCTGCACGGCGATCTCGGCATCTTCCAGCTTGCGGGCCCGCACCACTTCGAAGCCGGAGCGCTCGATTTCGGCGATGATCTGGTTGAAGCGGATGCCTTCGAGGTCGTCGGATTCGAACACCGGCGCGGCGAACAGGAAGTTGAAGCGTTTGAAATAGTCCATGCGTGTTCTCGAACTGGTCCGGCAGAACCTGTCGGGATAATTCATGACAAAGAGATGACAGTGGAGGCGGGGCCGATGGTCGTCACCCCGAGCGGGATTTCGGGGCGGCGCGCGACGATTTTGGCAGCGGTCTCCACCCGAGAGCCTGAGGCGGCGCGGGAGAGACCGTTGCCTGCACCCCTGTGTTGCGTCCTGGCCGCCGCTGAGTGGCAGGTTCTGCCGGCAACGCACGACGGCCGACCCGGAGCCGTCCACGGCCTGGGGCCAAGCGCCGGAGGCGATAACGTGGTCGGTTTTTAACTTGAGTTTGAACGCAACCTGTTATTGTATCTCGCAATCGATGCTCGCTGGCCATTTGGCGGATCGTGCCGAAACCGCAGATTTTGAATTGCTGAAAACTCCATATACGAGGAGGGAGCCATGTCCCGCGCGTTCGGAGATCCCGATCTAACTCCTGATAATTTCAGCAGCTTCAGCAAGCAGCAAATCGACGCCGACTCGGCGGCCAAAGGCCTCGAGCAACTCGAACCATTCCCGGCGGCCAGAAGCACCACTCCGATGGAGCTGTCGTCGGTGATCGGTGCCGACCTCGTGCAGAAAATCGAGAAGGCCGGCAAGATCACCTTTCATTCGGTAGGTGATACCGGCGGAATTCACAGCCCGGAATTCCAGTTTGCCGTGGCCGACGCAATGGCCGAAGACCTCTCAGGCGGAGCCGCCTTCTGGTATCATTTGGGCGACGTGGTCTATTATTTCGGTGAGGACCAATACTACTTCTCGCAGTTCTACGATCCATACCGCAATTACAATGCGCCGATCTTTGCCGTTCCAGGCAATCACGATGGAGCCATCTACACGGGCGAAACCGCCAAGTCACTGGCGCCCTTCATCGCCAACTTCTGCACCAGCCAACCCACGCGAAGTTCGGATAGCCAGGGCGCGGTTCGAACCACCATGGATCAACCGGGGGTGTACTTCACCCTGAACGCTCCTTTCGTGAAGTTCATCGGTCTCTATTCGAATACGAGCGAGGGCGGCACCGAGGGCGTCATTGCAAATCCAAAGGTCGGCAACGCCCAGTTGACGTTCTTGAAGCAGCAGCTGGCCGCCGCGAAAGCCGAACGAGATAAAAACCAGGGGCGCGCGCTGGTCATCGTGACGCACCACCCACCATTTACAGGCAGTCCCACGCATGTGCCGAGTCCGGCCATGCTCAAGCAAATCGACGACGCCTGCGAGGCTGCCGGAATTCAGCCGGACTTGTATCTCTCCGGCCACGCCCATCTGTATGAGCGATACACCCGAACGGTTGGTAAGAAGCAGATCCCCTATCTCGTCGCCGGAATGGGGGGCTACTACAATTTACCGGGTTTGAAGCCGCCGAACCGTCGTCCGCCTTCACAGACGACTCCGCAATCCGGCACTGATGCGAGCGGCAATCCGCTCAGGCTGGACGTCTACAACGACAACACCTTCGGGTTTCTGCGTTTGACCGTGTCGCCGACCTCGATAGCCGGTGTGTTTGTGACCGTGGACCCGCCGTCAGGCAAAACCGGCGTTGGCGACAGCTTCACGGTCAACTTGCAGGCCAACACCGTTTCTAACGGTGGATCAAGCGGGACGTCGAGCACGCAAGCAGGAAAGCCTTCGGCATCCTCCAAGGCCAAACGCACTCCTGCCAAGCCAGCACGGAAGGCCGGCGTCAAAGCTGCGAAAGCGAAGCCCAAGCCGCACGCCGCGAAGAAACGGAGGCGCTGACGTCGCTTCTAAATCAGCGGAACCGGAGCGGCGAGGGTCAGATAGCCATTGTCACCCCGCCACCGGCACCAGCCCGTGGCGCAGCATCGTCTCCTTCATCCTGGCCGGACGGGCGCGCCGGCGGCCATCAGTGCCGCGATCTCCCTGAAGTATTGCGGCCCGAGCACTCCGGGGCTCAGCATGCACAGGCAGGTCGCCGGACCGTCCGAGCGGTTGGTGAAGCCATGGACGATGCCGCGCTTGATGAAGGCGGTTTCGCCGGGGCCGAGGTCGATGTCCTGGCCATCGACCCGCCAGGTCGAGACGCCGGATAGCCCATAGATCGTCTCATCCCAGCTCTCGTGATAATGCGGGATCGGCATCCGCGCATTCGGCTGCAGCGTCATCTCGAACAGATCGATGCTGCCGCCGGTCGTCTCCTTGCTCTGCAGGAATTTGAGTCGCAGGGTGGCGATTTCGATCAATTCGGACATGGTGGCCTCGCGAGATTCGCGTGCCACCGTAGCGGATGGCACGCGGCGAGGCCAACGGCTTAAGCAGCAGGGCTGCTGTCAGTAGACGAGCCCGGTGCCCGGCGGTTTTTCGAGCGCCGCCGCCAGCGTCCGATACTCGGTGCAGTCGGTGCCACAGATCGCAGCGATCCGGCTCAGATGGTATTGCGCCTGATCGCGGTTGCCCTGTTCGATCTGCCACAGGCCGTAATAGTTCCACGTCAGCACGTGGTTCGGATCGGCCTTCAGTGCGCGCTCGTACCAGACCTGCGACTGCTTGTAGTTGCCGAGCTTGCGATAGGAGTAGCCGATCAGATTGGCGACGTTCGGATGGTCGTCGTTCCCGAGCGCATGGAGCTGATCGATCCCGACGGCATAGTCGTTGCGCTCGTAGATCGTGGCATAGGCCGCGCGGTAGCCCTCGCGGAACGCCGGATCTGCCAAGCCCTGCTTGCTGGGCTTCTTCGTTCTTGTGATCCTCTTGTCCTTCTGCTGGGGCGGGGAGGGCGCCGGGGTGCTGTAGTCCGCGCCTCCACCTCCGCCTCCACCTCCACCTCCGCCTCCGGCCGCTATGGCGATCTGCGGTGAGGACAGGATGAGCGGCACCGCGAGGGTCGCCGCAAGCGTTGCAAGCTTCATCAGGGACTTGATCATGCAAACCTCTCGATTTCGAACCGGGGCAGTCGTGGGTCTGAAGCAATAACTCCCCGTCATCGCAGACATTCCCCTCGATCGGAAAAATTGTTTGCGGCAACGGGGTCGAAACCTAACTTTGGTGTCAGAATCGCGATGGGGGCGGACCAGCCGGACGGCACGGCGGCATCGGGGCGGGCGGGAACGGAGTCGATGTCCGGGATATTGTTTGGCTGGGCGGGAGCTGACTGCCCAGCTTGACGAAGGTCGCGGAAGCACAGGTGCAAGACCATGAACGAGACGGATCTCGCCGACATCTACCGACACTACATTGCCTGCCTGAATCGGCAGGACTGGCCGCGGCTTGGGCAGTTTGTTGACGCTGACGTGCACCACAACGGCCGGCCGCTCGGCCTGTCAGGTTATCGCGCAATGCTAGAGCAAGATTTTCGCGACATACCGGACCTTCGTTTCAACATCGATCTGTTGGTGTGCGATACGGCTCACGTCGCAAGCCGGCTCGCGTTCGACTGCTCGCCAAGGGACGAATTCCTCGGCCTCGATGTCAACGGGAGGCGGGTTTCGTTTACCGAGAACGTGTTCTACGAATTTCGCGGCGGCAAGATCGTGCAGGTATGGTCGGTAATCGACAAAGTGGCGATCGAAGCCCAGCTGTAGCGGGCCGTGAACCGTATCTACTTGTGCTCCAGATGCCAGGCGCCGTCCCAATCCGCCGCGGGAGGGGTCTCTCTGAATGCCTCGACGCGCGCCTTGAATGCGATCGACGGGCCATCGCCCGGCACAACGTTCAGCGCCGCCGCGAATGCACGCTCCGCATCGTCCCAGCGCTGCTCGCGATAGGCCGCGAGGCCAACGGCATAGTGCTGCCGCAACTCTGTCTGAACCGGCGTCAACGCGCCCGACGTGCCCATGATCTCGAACACTGTTTGCGGCTGGGACTGGCCGACCACGACCAGCCGGTCGATTTCGCGCAGCTCGATCGTATCAGCGCAGGATGCGGCGGTCGCCTCCGAGATCAGGGAGCGGCTGCCGTAGAACTTGTTGGCGCCCTCCAGCCGCGAGGCGAGGTTCACGGTGTCGCCGAGCACGGTGTAGCTCATCATGAATTCGGAGCCGATGCTGCCGACCAGCACCTCGCCGGTGGCGATACCGATGCGGATGTCGCAGTCGGCCGGGATCGCGCGCACGCCGAGCAGCTCGGGCAGGTCCTTGCGCAGCTGGGCGACGCGCCCGGTCATGTCGATCGCGGCCAGCGCCGCGAGATGGGTCTGCTCGGCCTCCTCGACAAAGGGCGCGCCCCAATAGGCCATGATGGCGTCGCCGATATATTTGTCGATGATTCCGTTATGGGTATGGACCGGCGCCGACATGGTCGAGAGATAGAGGTTCATGATCTTGACCAGGCCGCGCGGCGTCACGCCTTCGCTCAGGGACGTAAAGCCCTTCATGTCGCAGAACATCACCGTCATGACGCGGCGCTGCCCCTCGGTGGCGGCGAGCGCCGGCTGCTCCAGCAGGCCCTCGGCGATCCGCGGATTGATGTAGCGGCCGAAGGTTTCGCGGATCCGCTGATTGTGGCGCAGGGTCTCGATCATGCGGTTGAAGGCGGCCGAGAGCTGGCCGATTTCGTCCTGCGTCGTGATCGTGATCGCGCCGTCGAGGCGGCCGGCCTCGACCTCGCGGGTGCCTTCCAGCAGTCGCATCACCGGGCGCGTGATGCCGCTGCCGACCAGCATCGCGAACACGAAGCCCAGCACCGCGGCGATCACGGTGACGATGCCCGAGACGATGATGGCGCGCTGCTGGGCAGCCATCACGGTCTTGGCGCTGGCGCCGACCTGGGCCAGCATGTCGGCCCGAATGCCTTCGATCCTGGCATTGAAGTCGTCGCGCAGGGCCTCGGCGTGGAGCATCGTCTTTCTGGCGGAAGCGAAATCCTTGGCGTCGAGTTGATCGATGATGGTCTTGTTTTCGGTATTCAGCCGGACCAGCAGGTCGTTGAGGGCATTGTCGATCCGGTCGTCGATGCGGCCGAGGGCGGCGTTGTCGGAGGGGGTCGAGGCATCCTCGATGATCGCGCCGATCAATTTGCGCGCGGCATCGGCCTCCTGGTTGATCACCGGATTGATCTCGTCGAAGGTCTTGTGCGCGGCTGCGTAGTTTTCGTCTTCCGTCGGTCCCTGCATCTTCGCCATCATCATCCGCCGCATGGCGAGCGACCGCTCGAGCGAACGGACATTGACGCGGGCGAGATGGGCGTAGGCGGGGATGTAGCGGTTGGTGAGCTCGTCGAGCAGGTGACCGACCTGGCCCGCCATCACCATCGACAGCACAGACGTGATCACCGCGAGGACAATCAGTCCCGCAGCGATGCCGACGATCTTCTGCCTGATCGAGCTCCGAAACATGCCCTGTGCTCAGCCCCCGAAGCGGCAATCCGTCATCGCGGCGAAACAGCTAATAGAGTTCCATGGCGCCGGGCGCAAGCCGGGGAGGGCGGTCTGCGGCCAGGGGTTTTTCTCCCAACGCAGGCCTTCTTAAACTACCAGGCCGCGGGCAAGGGGTGCAGTCCAGCACTGTCACCGTAACTCACCGCATGCGCGGGTGATGACATTGAACAAGGTATGATGCTGACGTGCAGGCGGTTAGACTAACGCAGGCCTTCGTAGACCATCAGGCCGCGGGCGATTGCGAGCTTTCGCAGCGCACGCGGCACGAATCGCTCCGGCGGGTGCAGATAGCGCCACGAGGTCAGCGCCAGGTCGCTCAGTTTCGTGGCGTTGTCCTCGAAGGGGGCCAGCAGCCCGGTGAGGCTCGCGGGCACGTGCACGCGGGCCGTGAAGGGCAGCAGCAGCAGTTCGAGATGCGCGCGCTCGCCGGTCTCGGTGGTTGCGGTGACGCCTGCGATCGCAGGCAGCGTCTCCTCGGCGACGGCGCTCATGATCTCCTCGATCTCGCTGCGGCTTCCGCCGGTGAACAGCGCGGAAAAGCTCCGATCCTTAAGGTCGCAGCCGAGCAGGGCCGAGGTGCGGGTGCCGGCGACGCGGAAGGGATAGCCGGCCTCATTGTCATAGGACAGCACGAAAATGTCGGCCAGCAGCTCACGCACCGCGGACGGCTCGAACTCGCTCCGGTCAGGTGCGCGCGCATTGCCGCGCTTCGCATTCCAATAAGCGAAGAACTCGCGGCTCGACTTGTGTTTCATCCGAAGAACCCTGCCCGGCGCATGTTTCAGCGGGACACATCTGTCCCGGTTTCGTGCACGCGCCTTCCCTTTCTCTGTTGTGCAGGGAAGGCTTTGCAGCGTCCATGCCGGGGCCGCGTTTTGGGCGGTTTATCGACGTCTTTGCGTCGTTAACGTAAATTTAACTATACGCTTGGCAGCCGCGGCGGGTCCGCGTAAGGTTCCGCCATTCCCGTTTGCGCCGGTTGCCTCCAAGGGCCGGCGGCTTACGTCTACAGGTGGCGTCAAACAGTTTGGTCGTCGCGCGGGGAGGGGTGGGGATGAACCCCCGATCCTTCTGGGGCGCGAGAAGATCAGCCGAATGAGGGAGGGTGTTCTCAGCACCCTCCCTTTTTAGTTTAGAAATGTCTCGTGTCCCGGACGCGGTGCAGCGCGCAGCGGTGCACCGCAGAGCCGGACCCATGCCAGACCCGTTCACGAATTCAGCTGATCGGCCAGATCCCGCCAATCTGGATTGAGCTCTTCGATCAGCTTGATCTTCCATGCCCGCCGCCATCGCTTCAGGGAATGCTCCCGTGCGCGTGCTTCCAAGATGGAGTCGAGCGCCTCGAAATAGACCAGCTGGTCGACATTGTATTGTCGCGTGAAGCCTGGAACGAGCTTGGCCTTGTGCTCGGTTATCCGGCGCGCAAGGTTGTTGGTTACGCCGGCGTAGAGGGTCCCATTACGTCCGCTGGCGAGGATGTAAACGAAGAACTGCGTGCTCATTTCTGGATCAGACGGCTGCAGGAAGCCCTCAATTTCGCAAGTTCAGCAAGCGTTGCCAATTCCCGTGGGTCCCGGCTCTGCGACGCGTCCGGGACACGGAGAGTTGCCCGATCAGCCGATTGTGTACTTGCACTGTGCCGCGTAAGCCGCCTATCTGAGGCTCAACCGCCGTATTCGAGGTCGTCGACCCCCTTGGACTCCCCACCCGAATCCCCGCTCATGCCGCCGCCGGAGGCGCCGCGCGAGCCGATCCTGACGCTGCCGCCGGCGCTCACCGCCTACATCGTGCTGATCGCGGTGATCCACCTGCGGGTGCTGCTGCCGCCGGAGCTGGAAAACTGGACGGTCGACGTCTTCGGCTTCATCCCCAAGCGCTACGACTCGACGCTGCTCGACATCACCTTCCCGGGCGGGGCCGGCGCCAAGGTCTGGACCTTCGTCAGCTATTCGCTGCTGCACGCCAATCTCACCCATATCGGTTTCAACGTGCTGTGGCTGTTGCCGTTCGGCAGCGCGCTGGCGCGGCGCTTCGGTGCTATCAGGTTCTTTGTTTTCATGGCGGTGACGGCGGCCGCAGGCGCCCTCGCGCATCTCGTGACCCACGAGCACGCGATTGCGCCGATGATCGGTGCATCGGCGTCGGTGTCGGGGACGATGGCGGCGGCGATCCGCTTCGCTTTCGTGAAGGGCAGCTTCCTCTCGTTCAGCCGGGGCGACGCCGAGGCTGCGGCCAAGGTGCCGGCGCTGCCGCTGTTGCGCGCGCTGCGCGACCGGCGCGTGCTCGGATTCCTGGCGGTCTGGTTTGCCGTTAACATCGTGTTCGGGGTCGGCTCGCTTGCGATCGGTGTCGGCGATGCTCCGAGCGTTGCCTGGCAGGCCCATATCGGCGGCTTTCTCGCCGGCCTGCTGCTGTTCTCGCTGTTCGATCCGATCCCGCGCGCGCGAGACGATGCTGCAGATGCGTCGTCGGTGGACCAGTCCGGCCGCGTCTGATCGCCGCTTGCGGGAGGGGGCGAATTCCTCCATCATCTTCACGACGAAGGCAGCCGGGCTGACAAAATACAGCCGCGCTATTGTCCGCGCCCTGGAACCGAAATCGGCGCGGACCTGTTGATTGAAGGCTCAACGAACAGGCTCGATCCCCGTTCAAGGGGACGCGAACGGATTCAGGGAGGCGACAATGACGGTACGTTCCATTCTCGATGCCAAGGGCCACCAGATATTGAGCGTCGAGCCCGACGCGAAGCTGGCGGCCGCGGTCAAGCTGCTCGGCGAGCGCAAGATCGGCGCGGTGCTGGTGATGAGCCAGGGCCGGATGGAAGGCATCCTGTCGGAGCGCGACATCGTGCGCGTGATCGGTGAGCGCGGCGCTGCCGCGCTGGATGAGCCGATCAGCGCGGTGATGACCAAGAAGGTCGTCAGCTGCCGCCAGTCCGACACGGTCAGCGGGATCATGGAGATGATGACGACGGGCAAGTTCCGCCACCTGCCTGTTGTCGAGGACGGCAAGGTGGTCGGGTTGATCTCGATCGGCGATATCGTCAAGCGCCGCGTGCAGGAATACGAGCACGAGCAGGAAGCGCTGCGCGACTATATCAAGACGGCCTGAGCGCTATTTGCCCGTGGTGCCGTTGCCGGTCGACGGCACCAGGATATCGATCGCTTCCTCGATCGCGCCGATCGCGCGCTCGGCGGCACGGATGCCGTGTGCGATCAGGTCGTCGGCGCGGTGGAAGTCGAACCAGCCGATCTGGCCGACGCGCGGCGAAATCAGCATGTCCGGCGGATCGCCGGCGAGGCGCGCGCGGGTAATGCGGTCCTGCATGATGTTGAAAGCGTCCACCATGACGCTCGAGATGCCCGGCCGGGTCGCGCTGCCGAAGAATTCACGCTTCACGGTGCGCTCTGCGGAGAAGAAGCCACCGAAGCGGCGCTTCGGTGGCTCGGGGTCGGGCGCGGCCTCGGCGGTCACCGCCACCGTCACCTCGGGCGCGGCGGCTGCGCCATGATTGTAGATCGTGGTCGAGTGCGCGAACACATCGCTGGAGAGGTTGGCTGCAATCACGATCTCGGCGCCGAGCGCGCGCGCCGCCGACACCGGCACCGGGTTGACCAGCGCGCCGTCGACCAGCCAGCGATCGCCGATCAGGACCGGCGCGAAGATGCCTGGCAGGGCGTAGGAGGCGCGCATGGCGTCGACCATGCTGCCATGGGTCAGCCAGATCTCATGGCCGGTGCGCACTTCGGTCGCGACGCTGGCGAATTTGACCGCGAGGTCCTCGATCATGACCTTGCCCAGCGCTGCTTCGATCTCGGCGGCCAGCTTGGTGCCACCGATCAGGCCGGAACCGTTGAGGCGGATGTCGAGGTAGCTGAGCACGCTGCGCGGCTGCAGGCCGCGGGCCCATTGCTCCAGTGTCTCGATATGCCCGGCCGCATAGGCGCCACCGACCACGGCGCCGATCGAGGTGCCGACCACGACGTTGGGGACGATGCCGTGGGCCAGCAGGGTCTTGATGATGCCGATATGGGCAAAACCGCGTGCGGCCCCGCCACCCAGGGCAAGCCCGATCACGGGACGGCGAACCGTTCCCAATCCTACCTTGTCGGGTCCATCGGAGCCCCTATGGCCTCGACCCATCCAGCTATCCAGCACGACAGCATCTCCTTCGGGGCGGGAGACTAGGCCCCGTGGCACGGCTCCGCCAGAATCGTCATTATCCATGGTTTACATGCATGGTTTATGCCCGGCGGCGTCGCCGTAGCCAGAGATTACGACTTGACCGCGACGCTTTGACTAACGTCGGCTGGAACGGCCGGGTTCCAATCGGGGACGGTGCCGTCTTGAGCGATCGGAAGGCTTGAATTTGCCGCGGTTTCGTTGAAAAGCATGGCGATGACTTTGAGGCGCAATGGCATCGGCAGATGCGGGTGGGGCAGGTGCCTCCTCCCGCTGCTGGTGCTTGCCGCCATCGCAACCGCCGTGATTCCCGGTCCCGTCTCGGCCCAGTTGTTCGGCGATCGGCCGCCGCCGGTGCCGCCGGCCTCGGTCCCGGATGTACCGTCCGGCCCGGCGCTCAATCTGGCGCCGCCCTCCGGGGCTGGCTCCGGACCGGTCCTGCCAGGGCCGCTGACCCAGCCAACCATCGTCCAACCGTCGATCGCGACTGTTCCGCCGGTGGTGCCCCCGCCGGGCGCTTCGACCGCGGGTCAGGCGGTGCTCTCGCTGACGGCACGGTACGGCAAGGACCTTCCCGTCATCAACAGCGGGTTGGTGTGGCGGGTGTTTTCCGACAAGCCCGATGACAACGGCACGTTCAAGCTGGTCCGCGAGGAGCGCGGGCCGACCCCCAACATCGTGTTGCCGCCGGGCAATTATGTCGTCCACGTCGCGCTCGGCCTCGTTAGCGCAGTGCGCGCGGTCAATTTGAAATCGGAGACCGACCGTGAATCTTTCGTCCTGCCGGCCGGTGGCCTGCGGATCGAGGGCCGCGTCGGCACCAGCAAGATCCCCGCCAACCAGATTTCGTTCGGGATCTTCAAGGGCAGCCAGTTCGACGGCTCGGATCGCGGTGCGCTGGTGCCAAACGTCGCCGCCGGCGACGTCGCGCTGCTGCCGGAGGGGACCTATTACATCGTCTCCAACTATGGTGACGCCAACTCGGTGGTGCGCTCGGATATCCGCGTCCAGGCCGGCAAGCTGACCGACGTCACCGTCACCCATCGCGCCGCCGTGATCACGCTCAAGCTCGTCAGCGACAAGGGCGGCGAGGCGCTTGCCAACACCGCATGGTCGGTGATCACGCCGGGTGGCGACGTCATCAAGGAATCGATCGGCGCATTCCCGCGCGTCGTGCTCTCCGAAGGCGAATATCGTGCGATCGCCAAGAACGAGGGCAAGGTGTTCGAGCGCCCCTTCAACGTCGTCAACGGCGTCGATGGCGAGGTCGAGGTCGTCGCGCGCTGACGGCTGACGCAGTCGCGTTTCATGCAACCGTCATAGTCTCTAAATCGCACTAACCATCGCGCGACTTTAAGCCGTCATAATCGCCGCGACGGCTGGCCATTTCCGCATTTTTTACACGGCGTTAAGCGCCGCTGACTTGGATGCTCGCGGGGACAAGCGTTTGCGTGAGTGGGGCGTGCCGTGGTCGTGGCCAACAAAAAACCGGAAAAGACATCAGCCAAGTTCAGCAGCGAGATGTTCGCCGACGTTGCGGTCCTGCAGCGCAAATGGCAGGCGGCCGTCAGCCCGGGCGAAAAGCTGCCGCGCTATGAAGACGTGATGCTCGGCAGCCTCGGCCGGCTCGCGGATCACATCGCGCTGCTGCGCAATGACGATGGCGCGTTGCGTGTCTCCCACACCGGCCGCTACATCCAGACATGGCTGAACGATGAGCGCTGGGATATCCCGCTCAGCGCACTGCCGCCGGATTGCGCGACCGCGCTCGGCGAAGCCGCGGCGAGCGCGCACGCGAACGGCCGTCCCTATCTCGCGTCGGCACATTGCGTGCGTGACGGCCTGGTGCGAACCTATGACGTGCTGGCGCTGCCGACGCGATCGCGCTGGGGGGGCACGCTGGTCGGCGTCTACGTCAACGAACGCGATGCGCAGTACAATCTGCTGGATACGATTTTCTCCGCCACCGATGAGGGCGTGCTGTCGCTTGCCGCGATCCGCGATCCACGCGGCGAGCCGTCCGATTTCCAGGTCGTGCATCTCAACCAGGGGGCCGCAAGGCTCTTGATGCAGCCCGCGACCGACTTGCTGTGGCGCCGGCTCAGCGCGGGCGGCAACCCGCTTGCCGCGCCGGAGGTCATCGGCCGGCTGCGCGAATTCGTCAGACGAGTCGGCGGTGGGCAGTTCGAGATCGACAGCGGCGATCGCTGCCTTCGGCTCGGCGTCACGGCATTCGGCGATATGCTGTCGCTGACGGTCTCCGATGTCACCGCGATGAAGCGGCGCGAGGACTCATTCCGCCTGCTGTTCGAGAACAACCCGATGCCGATGTGGGTGTTCGACGCCGCCACGATGGAGTTCCTCAGCGTCAACGACGCCGCAGTTCAGCACTATGGATATGCCCGCAAAAAATTCCTCGGCATGACGCTGCGCGAGATCTGGCCGCAGGATGAATGGGCCCTCCACAGCGAGGCATTGCGCGAGATCGGCGACGTCTATCAATCCAGCCGTGACTGGCGGCACATCAAGGCCGACGGCAGCGAGATCCATGTGCTGACATTCGGACGCAAGGTGGCGTTCGATGGCCGCGACGGCTATCTGGTCGCGGTGGTCGACATCACGGAGCGCCGCGCCGCCGAGGCGCGGATCGCCCACATGGCGCACCATGATGGGCTCACCAACCTGCCGAACCGCGACTTCTACCAGGAACGCCTGCGCGAGGCGCTGGAGCGCAGCCGGTCCGGCAACAAGCGCGTCGCGGTGATGTGCGTCGATCTCGATTTGTTCAAGAACGTCAACGACTCCTTCGGTCACCCGATGGGCGACCGGCTGCTCAAGCTGGTGGCGGAGCGGCTGAGAGCGGCGGTCAGCGGCGACAATCTGGCGGCCCGTCTCGGCGGCGACGAGTTCGCGATCGTGCTGGCCGCCGACGTTTCGCCGAACGAAGCGAGCGCCTTTGCCGAGCAACTCATCGCGGTGCTGAGCGCGCCGTACGCCATCGACGGGCTCGACATCGTGGTCGGTGCCAGCATCGGCATTGCGCTGTCGCCGAGCGACGGCATGACGACGGAGGAGCTGATGCGCAACGCCGACATGGCGCTGTACCGCGCCAAGTCCGAGGGCGGCGGCGTGCATCATTTCTTCGAACCCGAGATGGATCAGCAGGCGCAGAAGCGCCGCGACATGGAGCGCGACCTGCGTGCGGCCATCGCCAATGGCGGGTTCGAGCTGCATTATCAGCCGCTGGTCGACATCGCGGCGGATCGCATCAGTGGCTTCGAGTCGCTGCTGCGGTGGCCGCACCCGCAGAAGGGCATGGTCTCGCCGGCGGAGTTCATTCCGGTTGCCGAGGACATTGGCCTGATCGTCGCGCTCGGTGAATGGGTGCTGCGCGAGGCCTGTTCGGAGGCAGTGAAATGGCCCACCAATGTCAAGGTCGCCGTCAATTTGTCGCCGGTGCAGTTCCGCAGCCGCAATCTGGTGCAGGCGGTGATTTCGGCGCTGGCACATTCCGGCCTGTCGCCGCGTCGGCTCGAACTCGAGATCACCGAGTCGGTGTTCCTGGCGGAGACCGAGGCCAACCTCGCGATCCTGCATCAACTGCGCGGGCTTGGCGTCAGCATCTCGATGGACGATTTCGGCACTGGCTATTCCAGCCTGAGCTATCTGCGCAGTTTTCCGTTCGACAAGATCAAGATCGACCGCTCCTTCGTCAAGGATCTGGCGCAGCGCTCCGATTGTCTCGCGATCGTGCGCGCGATCTCGGGCCTCGGCCGCAGCCTTAACATCACCACGACCGCGGAGGGGGTCGAAACCGTCGACCAGCTCGATTGGCTGCGCGCCGAAGGCTGCAACGAGGTGCAGGGCTTCCTGTTCAGCGCCGCGAGGCCGGCGCGCGAGATCGGGGCGCTGCTGGCGGGATTTGCCACGCGGGCGTCGAAGGCGGCGTAGGGGCCCCTGCGTCTCAGAACCGCGTCACGATATCCGACAGCGCAGGGCGTGGGCGATCTTCGCTCGGCCTGGTCGGGGTGCCGATATGGATCAGGCCGACGAGCTTTTCGTCCGCCTTCAAACCCAGGCCGTCGAGCACGTCGCGGTCGGAGACGTACCAGCCGGTCAGCCAGCAGGCGCCGTAGCCCAGCGCAGTTGCTGCGGTCACGAGGTTCATCGCGCTCGCGCCTGCCGACAGCTCCTGCTCCCACGCCGGCACTTTCGGGTGCGGCCTGGTGAAGGAGACCAGGCCGATCACCAGCGGCGCATCGGTCAGGCGCTTCTTCTCAATCTCGATATCGGATGCCGGCGCGCCGGGATGCTTCCTGGCAAAGACTTTGGCGATCACATCGCCGGCGCGGGTACGGGCCTCACCTTCGAACACGATGAAGCGCCAGGGGGCCAGCTTGCCGTGGTCGGGCACGCGCGCGCCGATGGTCAGGATGGTCTCGAGCTCAGCCGGCGAGGGGCCGGGCCCGGTCATCTCGCGCGGTTTCATCGAGCGGCGGGTCTTTAGCAGTTCAATCGCATCGGGCACGGATATGTCCTTGGCAGGGATATTTGGGAGCGTGTTGACCGTGCCACCGAGATAGGGGCACGGCCGGGCCTGCGAAAGCCAGTTTAGACCGATTGTGAAGATCAGGCCGCCGATTGCGCGCGCTTTACGTCGGGCGCCATCGCTTCATCGACGAGGGCTGCGATCGCCTCGGCGGTCGGCATCACGGTCTGGCGTTCGCTGCCGAGGCGGCGCACGGAGACCGAATGCGTCTCGGCCTCCTTCTTGCCGACGACGAGCAGCGCCGGGATCTTGGCCAGCGAATGCTCGCGGACCTTGTAGTTGATCTTCTCGTTGCGCAGGTCGATCTCGACCCGCAGGCCGGCACGGCGCGCCGCCGCGGCCACCACCTTGGCGTAGTCGTCGCCCTCGGAGGTGATGGTCGTCACCACCAGCTGGGTCGGCGCGAGCCAGAGCGGGAAGTTGCCGGCGTAGTGCTCGATCAGGATGCCGATGAAGCGCTCCATCGAGCCGCAGATCGCGCGATGCACCATCACGGGCACCTTCTTGCCGCCGTCATGGTCGATGTAGAACGCACCGAACCGTTCCGGCAGGTTGAAGTCGACCTGGGTCGTGCCGCATTGCCAATCGCGGCCGATGGCATCCCGCAGCACATATTCGAATTTCGGCCCGTAGAACGCGCCTTCGCCCGGATTGATCTCGGTCTTGATGCGGTTGCTGCCCTTGGCCTTGATCTCCGACAGCACGGTCGCCATCACGCGCTCGGCGTGATCCCACATCTCGTCGGTGCCGACACGTTTGTCAGGCCGGGTCGAGAGCTTCACCGTGAGCTCGCCGTCGAAGCCGAAATCGGCGTAGGTCGACAGGATCAAATCGTTGATCTTCAGGCACTCGTCGGCGAGTTGCGCTTCGGTGCAGAACACATGCGCGTCGTCTTGCGTAAAGCCGCGCACGCGCATCAAGCCATGCATTGCGCCGGACGGTTCGTAGCGGTGCACGACGCCGAATTCGGCGAGCCGCAGCGGCAGGTCGCGGTAGCTCTTCAGGCCATGCTTGAAGATCTGCACGTGTCCCGGGCAGTTCATCGGCTTCAGCGCGAACCAGCGCTTGTCCTCGGCTTCGTCGCCGGCCGACTGCGCCGCGAACATGTTCTCGCGATACCAGTCCCAGTGGCCGGAGGTTTCCCACAGCGACTTGTCGAGGATCTGCGGCGCATTGACCTCGCTATAGTCCTCGGCCAGCCGCCGCCGCATATAGGCGATCAGCTGCTGGAAGATGGTCCAGCCCTTGGCGTGCCAGAACACCACGCCCGGGCCTTCCTCCTGGAAGTGGAACAGGTCGAGTTCGCGGCCGAGCTTGCGGTGGTCGCGCTTCTCGGCTTCCTCGATCTGCTTCAGATAAGCGTCGAGATCTTCCTGCTTGGCGAAGGCCGTGCCGTAGATGCGGGTCAGCATCGGATTGTTGGAATCGCCGCGCCAATAGGCGCCGGCGACCTTCATTAATTTGAAGGCGGTGCCGATCTTGCCGGTCGAGGTCATGTGCGGGCCGCGGCACAGATCGAACCAGTCGCCCTGGAAATAGATCTTGATCGGCTCGTTGCCGGGAATGGCGTCGACCAGCTCGACCTTGAAGGTTTCGCCCTTGTCGCGGAACACCTGCTTGGTCTTCTCGCGGTCCCAAACTTCCCTGGTGAACGGCTTGTCGCGCGCGATGATCTCGCGCATCCGCTTCTCGATCGCGGCAAAGTCTTCCGGCGTGAACGGCTCGTTGCGGAAGAAGTCGTAATAGAAGCCGTTCTCAATCACGGGGCCGATCGTCACCTGGGTGCCCGGCCATAGCGACTGCACGGCTTCGGCCAGCACATGCGCGGCATCGTGCCGGATCAGCTCCAGCGCACGAGCGTCATCGCGTGCGACGAAATCGATCCGCGCATCCGCTTCGATCGGGTCGTTGAGATCGCTGAGCGAGCCGTTGAGCGCCATCGCCACGGTGCGCTTGGCCAGCGAGGGCGAGATGCCCCTGGCAATGTCGAGGCCGGTGGTGCCTTTGGGGAATTCGCGCTTTGCGCCGTCGGGGAAGGTGATCGCGATCTTGTGCAAGGGTTCGGCGGGTTTGAGGTTCGAGAGGCCGTACTGGAATCCGGATTCGGACTTGGGCGTGTCGGTCATTGATGTCTCCTGGGGCTCACTCCTGCGAACGAGCGCAGGTAAGCAGAAACAGCGGTATAGCAGGGGATTCGGGCAGAACAAGCTGGCAATATCAAGAAAAACGGAGCGCTGGGACTGGCGGAACAACCGGTGTCCGGCGTGCCACCGAACGTTGCGACCCCGCCGGTCATCGTCTAACGTCAGGAGCTATTGCCCTGCTGCGAGTGGTCGCGTCATTTCATGTTTGCCCGCATTCTGTTTCTCGTGGCCTCACTGTCGATCCCGAGCGCTTTGCGTGCGGAAGAAACACCGGCCGAGAAGGTCGGATTTGCGCCCAGGCTGACGATCTATCTTGCCAAGGGAGCGCCCGACGCGTGCGGGCCCGGCTGTCACAGCTGGATCGCCATCGAAGGTGAGATCGATCGGGACGCGGCGCCGCGCATCCGCCGTTTCCTCGCCGGCGTCAAGGACACGCAGCGCCCGATCTACCTGCATTCGCCCGGCGGCAACGTCGAGCAGTCCTACGCCATCGGACGGTTGCTGCGCGGCCGCAAGGCTGTCGCCCGGATCGGCCGGACCAACGCGACCGCGTGCGCCGCCGGCACGCAGGTCGACGCCGCATGCCTGAAGGTCAAGAACGCAAGCGGCGAGGTCGAGGCCGAGCTCACCACCCGCAATGCGATGTGCAATTCGGCCTGCGGCTACCTGTTCCTCGGGGCGACGTCTCGCGAGGTGGCGCCCGACGCAGCGATGGCCGTGCATAACTCCAAGCTGACATTCGTGGTCCACGGACATCCGCCTCCGCAGGCGGTCGCGGACTACAGGCAGCGCCAGATGGTGACAGCCGATCGGGATCGCGTGGCCTACTTCTCGGCAATGGGGATCAGCCGCGAGCTCAACGATCTGATCCGGACGGTGAAGTTCGAAAACCACCACGTGCTGACGCGGCCCGAGCTCTATCGCTTCGGGATCGATACGCGGCCGTTGCCCGAAACGACGTGGACGCTGGAGAAAGAGGCGCGGCCCTTCATCCGCAAGATCGCGCTGGAGAGGAAGGACAGCGGCGCCTCGTTTCGCACGATGGAGTGGCGCCTGTTCTGCGAGAACAAGGATCGCGCGCGGCTGATGTTCGTGCGGGAGTTCGACGAGGGGACCGCCGGCAAGAGCACGGTGGTGATGATGGCCGACGCCGACAAGTCGGTGGCGTTCGGGAGATATCCAGCGCGGGTCGGAAAATACGAGGTCTGGAGCGACGCGGTGAGGCCTGATACGCTCAAGGCGATGTTGGCGGCTCAGCATCTGCAGGTGGGCGAAAGCCCGTCGACGTCCGACGGCAAAGCCGGACCCACGACGTTCGACATCGGTACGACCGGTCTTGAGCCGGCGTGGACGCAGCTTCTGGCGTCGTGCCCGGCGCCCACTTCCGTCCCGAAGCCCGCGGGCCCGTTGCCGGCGGCCGCATTGCCAAGCGTAAGCGTAGCGCCCGCGCACTGAGCGCGAGGAAACGCGGCAAAACAAGATCTAGTCGGCGATAAGCGTCAGGACCGCCTTGAAGTGCACGCCCGGCATTTGCAGCGCCTCGCCCTCGAAGTCGACCATGTCGCCATTCTCGGTGCCCTTCAGCATCAGCGTGATCCTGTCGGTTCCGAACAGCGACTTGATGTCCGGATCGGGATTGTGACGCAGGGTCGAGATCTTGACCTGAATGCCATCGACCCGGTCATTGTAGTTGCCCACGAATGCGAAAGCCGAATTGCCGCCGCGCAGCTTGCCGCCGGTAGCGTAGAGTACGCCGGTGCCGGTGCCGTGAACGGTATGATATTCAACGCGATATAAGCCTTCCCTCACACCCATCCCCAGCCGCTATCCCCGGAGCAAGCCTATGGGAGGCGCAAGGCGCCAAATGTGAACTGGTTCACACTTCGCGCAGCCGTCAACATCGAAATTTGAAAGGCAGAGAGGCGCGTAGGGCGTCGCTTTAGCGGCTCGTTGGCGCGCTCGCCATGCGCGTCAACGCGGGCGTTGCCGCCATCTTGGTCAGCACGGCCTGGATCGGAAATTCGGTCCAGGCCTGCGTCACGTAGCTGCGATGGGTGATGCCGTCGCGCGTCTGCACGAATACCACGCTGCCGGGACGCAGCGGCCCGTCCATGCTCTCGCTCACGGGGATACCCTTGCCGCGAAGCATCGACATCAACTCGCGGTCGCGCGGCCTGGTGTAGTGGGTGTAGGAGCTGACGAAGAAGCCGGTGCGGTTGTTCTCGATCCAGGACGCGAACTTGTCGAGCTCGCCGTAGACCGCATCGAGCAGCAGCACGCCGCGGACGCGACCGGCGGCGCCGCCGACCTCGAGGCTCCAGGCGGTCGGCAGGAAACCGCCGCTGTAACCAACGATCACCACCGGCATGTTGGCGAACACTTGCGCGGATTTCGGGTCGCCGTAGAGACGGGCGAGATGGCTCGCGGACTCGTCGAGGAAGCGCTTGAAGCCGCCCGGTTGCCAGAACTTGCCGGCGCTGGAGTCGGCCGCATCAACAGCCATTTGCGGCGCAAGCAGCACCGCGTTGACGCCGGAATCGGTGATCTGCTGCGGCACCTGCTGGCGGTCGCGCACGTCGCGCTCAAGCGTCGCGCCGTTGCCGTGGAAGAACACCACGATTACGCCGGGCTTGTTGGCGTCGAAGCTCTCGGGCACGTGCACCAGCACGCGGTTGTCGTTGTAGGTTTCGCTCTGCCAGAAGACGCGGCCGCCATAGCTGCGATGGCCGCGGCGGTCGCCATTGCCGACATTGAGGAAGGGGGCGTCGGTGCGCGGGTTGTTGCCGAAATAGGGGAAGGCGGAGGATTTCATGCTGACCAGCGTCGTCATATCCTCGCGCTCGGTCGGTTGCGGCAGCGTCAAGGTCGGCGAGATCGAGGCGATGCGGACCGGCGAGGGCGCGGTTTTCGGCGCCATCTGAGCTGGTGCCGCGGCCGCGGTCCGCTGGTACGGAGCAAGGCTCTCCTTCTCGGTCGGGAAGCGGTCCTTGAACTGCGGGGCCGGGAAACGATCCTCGAACGTATCGCCGGTTGCCTGGGTGTTGGCCGCCAACATGCCGGCGTTCGGCGCCTTGCCGCATTGGGCGAGGGGCAGCGCCAGCGGGATCAGGATGCAGCCGGCTACGATCCAGCGGCCGCGCCGGCGAGACGATCGCGCATGCCGTGTCGCGCCAGGTGACATCGCCCGGCCCACACGATCATGACTGTCGAATTTCGGCTGCGCCCCGAACATCCACCCTTTGCCCCACACCCACCGGCAAACGACGTATTTTGGCTTGTCGGTGTTTAGGTCACGTTAAGCTTCCGGAGCGTTTCCCCACATCCGGAAGGCATCATGAGACCACTCAATCGTGTCCTGATTGTGGGAGGGACGCTGCGTTTGCGATTTCCGGCGGCGACCGGGTAAGCCGAAAGAGGTATTATAAAACCTTTTTGTGTCCCAGTTTAAACCATTGTTAACGCTGCTTGAATTGCACGCCGCGAGCCTGCACCATGGCGGCACTCCGGCGCACGGCGGCTGAAGGTACGGTCGAGATGGCGGCATCACCTACGGGAAGCGCGGCGTTGCGCGGCCCGCTCCCCGGCACTGGCTCGACCATTTCGGTCCTGACGGCGACCGCGATTGTCGTGGCCGACATGGTCGGCGTCGGCGTCTTCACCAGCCTCGGTTTCCAGGTCGAGGACATCCCGTCCGGCTTCTCCATCCTGCTGTTGTGGACCGTCGGCGGTATCGTCGCGCTGTGCGGCGTGTTCTCCTATGGCGAGCTCGGCGCCATGTTTCCGCGCTCGAGCGGCGAATACAATTTCCTCGGCCGGGCCTATCACCCCGCCTTTGGCTTCCTGGCAGGCTGGGTGTCGGCGACCGTCGGCTTTGCCGCGCCGGTTGCACTCGCGGCGATGGCGTTCGGCGAGTACGGCCGCGCGATCCTGCCTGGCGTGCCGCCGCTCGCGCTTGCGATCGGCGTGGTGTGGCTGGTGTCGATCGTACAACTCACCGGAGTCAGGCATTCCTCGACCTTCCAGCTGGTCGCGACCATCCTGAAGGTGGTCTTGATCGTCGCATTCCTGGTGGCGGGCTTCATGATCGCGACGCCGCAGCCGGTGTCGTTTGCGCCGTCGTCGTCGGACCCCACCCACGTGCTGAGCGCCCCGTTCGCCATCAGCCTGGTGTTCGTGATGTACTCGTTCTCCGGCTGGAACGCCGCGACCTACATCATCGGCGAGATGCAGCTGCCGGAACGCAACCTGCCGCGCGCGATGCTGTCGGGCACGCTGATCGTGCTGGTGCTCTATGTCGCGCTCAACGCGGTGTTCCTGCACACAGCGCCGATCGACAAGCTCGCCGGCCAGCTCGACGTCGCCCGGATTTCAGGCAGCTATATCTTCGGCGAGGTTGGCGGCCGCGTCGTCGGCGCGATGATCTGCGTCGGGCTGATCTCCTCGATCAGCGCGATGATGTGGATCGGCCCACGCGTGATGATGACAATGGGTGAGGATATTCCGGCGCTGAAGCTGTTCGCGCGGCGATCGGCCAGCGGCGCGCCGGCCTATGCCATCCTGTTCCAGGTCACGGTCGCAAGCCTCATGCTGTTCACCCGCAGCTTCGAGGCCGTGCTCGATTTCATCCAGTTCGCGCTGCTGTTCTGCTCGTTCTTCGCCGTGGCTGGCGTGATCAAGCTGCGCATCACGCATCCCGAATTGCCGCGGCCCTATCGTGCCTGGGGATACCCGATCACGCCGGTGGTTTTCCTGCTCGTGACCGGCTTCATGATGTACTATCTCTTGACGCAGCGCCCGCTGCAGTCGGCGCTCGGTATTTTGATCATGATTTCAGGCCTTTTGATCTACGCGATCTTCCGCAAGCGGCCCGATCATCCTGCGACCGAACACCCGGGTTACGAATGAAAATGTTGTTGTCCGCGAGAACGTTGGCCTTGGCGTTGACCTTGGCGGCGGCGATGCTGGTGGCGGCTGTCATGCCGGTGCGCGCCGCCGAGGTGACACCCGACGACACCGCGCGCTTCCTTGCCGGCATGCAGCCATCCGCCGATTCGCCGTTGCTGCCGTTGACCAAGGACCCCGCCTGGCAACGGCATGCGAAATTCTTCGACGGCGCCTTCGCCCAGCTCGAAGCGCGGCAATTGTCGAAGATCCGCGCCTGGTCCGACACCAATCTCGCCGCGCCCAAGCCGACCATGTTCTACATGTTCTCAGGGCCAGATTTTCTCTACGCCAACGCGTTCTACGGCAGGGCGACGACCTACGTACTGAGCGCGCTGGAGCCGCCCGGCGCCGTGCCCGACCTCACCAAGTTGCCGCGCGGCGCTGTTAACAACGCGCTCTACAGCGTCGAGCGCTCGCTCGGATCGATCCTGAGCTTCTCCTTCTTTATCACCAAGCAGATGAAGGTCGACCTGCACGCCGGCGAGGTCAGCGGCACCTTGCCAATCCTCTATGTTTTCCTTGCGCGTTCCGGCAAGACGGTTCGCGACGTCAAGCCGGTCACCATCGACGAGAACGGCACGCTCAACGTCGGCGCCGATGCAGCCGCGCGCAACGTGGTACATGGGACGAAGATCACTTTTGCAGGCTCCGACGGGGTTGAGAAGACGCTGTATTACTTCTCGACCGATCTCTCCAATTCCGGCGCGAAGGCGAGCGGCTTCCTGAAATTCTGTGCGACGCTTGCACCCGGCAACAGCCTGATCAAGAGCGCGTCCTATCTGCTGCATTCCGGCAACTTCTCTACGGTGCGCAGTTTCATCCTCGCCAACAGCGCGACGATCATCCAGGACGATTCCGGAGTTCCGCTTGGCTACTACGGCCCGAAGAAGTGGCGCTTCTTCCCGTTCGGCCGCTACCTTGGCCCGATCGGCGAATTCTCGGGGCGCTACCAGGAGTCTTACGCCGAGTTGTTTCGCCGTGCGCAGCCGATCGATTTCGGCATCGGCTATCGCTGGCGTACCCACGAGTCCAATCTGCTGCTGTCGGTGAGGGTGCCCGATGACGGCACGGGCACGGCGGAGACGACGTCATCGGCCGACGAGCCGCCGTCGGCACCGCCGCCAAGGCCGCGGCCACGCAAGCCGCGTCCACCGCCGCCGCCACAAGGCGGCTCCTGGTTCTGGCGTTAGCCCTGAACCAAGGTTCGCCGCATCACCAGTGCACGTTCTGGCTCGGCACGATGAACGCCGTGGTGCTCGGCGTCTGCGGTCGGTGCATGAAGTAGTCGTACGCGGCAACAATCAGAATGAGCAAGGCAAGCACGGCCAGCAGATCGATCTGCCGGGGATCGTGCGCGTTCTGGCTGATTTTCCAGCGCATTGTTGTTTCCTCCCAACCGGGGCAAACAAACAATGCGGCAAGTCAGCCACAGTTCCGCGTGTCAGCAATGCGCTGCGTGCTTGGAGGCGCTGCAGCAATCCGTCAATTCGGGTTGACGCCGCGCCAGCGGCCATACCGCCAGGGCAAGTACCAGCGCGCGCCGGGCGGTTTTGTCGGCGTCACATTGTCGATCCCGGACGTACCCCAGGGCTGGCAGCGCAGCAGCCGCGCCAATGTCATCCATCCGCCAGCCCAAAGCCCGAAGCGCTCGATCGCCTCATCGCCATAGACCGAGCAGGTCGGCAGGTGCCGGCAGTTGTAGCCGACCAGCGGCGATAGTGTGTGCCGGTAGATCCAGATCAGGCCGCGGCCGAAATTACGCGGCAACCGGCGCGTGATGCTGGCACACTCCGTGCATCTGTTTGGATGTGACGATGAATCATTTGTCGGCGGCATATCGCAACTATGTACGTAATCTTGCGGGGGTTCCAAGCCAAGGAACTGTGTTGCTGCAGATATTTACGCCACAGTTCGCAACTATCGCAGCGCGCGAATGGCGCTACAGCAAGGGTGCTATGGACGGTCCCGGTCAGCAAGGTTACCGTTTCGGCGACGCTGCAGTGACAGAATCATGGCGCGTCGACATGGGGCCGTTGCCACCGCTCGGATCTCGGGCTTGGGGGAAGGAACCAAATTGAGGCTTGTGAGGTCGCTTTCATTGCGCGGCTGGGCGCTTCTCGGCGCCGTCGGCCTTTGCATCGCAATTCCCGGCACCGTGACGACGCTGGGCACTTCGGCGCAGGCAAGCTCGACCCTCGAAGAACGCAAGCTGCCGATGAAGTTCAGTTGGATCGCGTGCCAGCCGAATTGCAGGGGCTGGGTGTCCGCGGTCGGCATCATCACCGTCGATAGCCCGAAGGATTTTGACGAGTTCGCGCGCGGCCGCCAGCTCAATGGCGCCACCATCGTGCTCGACTCGAGCGGTGGGTCGGTCAATGACGCGATCACGCTTGGCCGCCGGTTCCGCGGCCTCGGCGCGCTGACGACCGTCGGCACCAGTATCGTCAGCCAGACGCCGCAGGGCGAGCGCGCGAGCGTCGTGCCGGATGCCTATTGCGAGTCGATGTGCGTGTTCCTGCTGCTGTCGGGCCAAACCCGCTTTGTCCCGCAGGCCGCCCACATCCGCGTCCACCAGATCTGGATGGGCGACCGCGCCGATGATGCCAGGGCCGCGAGCTACAACGCGCAGGATCTGATGATTGTCGAGCGCGATATCGGCCGCCTCGCCAAATACACGTTCGACATGGGCGGTGCAGGCGACCTGCTGTCGCTGGCGCTCAGTGTGCCGCCATGGGAAGAGCTGCACGAATTGTCGCCGGCCGAACTGCGGCTGACCAATCTTGTGACCACCGATGCTGTCGCCGACGTGCTGCCGCGGCAGGACAGCGCCGTCCCGGTCGCGGAAGCCAAATCGGAAGCCAAGTCCAGGGATCGCTTCGTCAGCAGTGCGATGGACGGCGAGGCGCAATCGCAAACCGCGAAGGCGACCAAGACCGCGGAGGTTCTTGCTCCGACCGGTGGCGCAGCGGCGCCGACTCAGCCCGCACAATAACTCGACGTCGTTCCGGGGCGCGAGCGAACCTCAGATGCGCAATTGCGCATCGGGGAACCTCGAGATTCTCAGGTGCGCAACGCGCACCATAGTTCGATGCTGCGCATCGCCCCGGAATGACGTGTCAAGCTGGCTGCTTCGCTTTGGCCTCGATCTGGCCGATCGCATCGACCACGGCGTCAAACGTCAGCATGGTCGAGGCGTGGCGAGCCTTGTAATCGCGAACCGGCTCGAGCAGCGCGATATCGGCCCATTTGCCGCCCTGCGGCGGCTGGCCATTTTCCTTCAGCATCTTGCGGACGGTCTCGCGCAACTCGCGCAACTCGTCAGCGGTCGAGCCCACCACGTGGCTCGCCATGATCGAGGAGGAGGCCTGGCCGAGCGCGCAGGCCTTCACATCATGGGCGAAGTCGGTCACCACAGGACCGTCCATCTTGAGATCGACCTTCACGGTCGAACCGCACAGTTTGGAATGGGCCGTGGCGCTGGCATCGGGTTCGGCCAGTCTGCCGAGACGCGGAATATTGCCGGCCAACTCGATGATCCGCTTGTTGTAAATGTCGTTCAGCATGGGGGCAGATGCCTGGTTCCGGTGGTGCCGGGCGCTCTTGGCGGCTGGGTTTCACCGTCCTATATATGAACAGCAGTGGCGGAAGCATAGTCCGGCCATGCCAGCGTTGCGGTCTGATCAGGTCGTTGCGGTGCTTTAAGGATGGGACTCAGGCGCCCGGCGGTTTGTAAATCCGCCCCGTCTGCCCGGTGACACCTCCGGCCCAAGGGCAAATGCCTGGGCCGGTCGAACGGAGAAGACATGGACGCCTTGATCAAATCGATCCGCCCGAACAAGCCATCTGACGGCAAGAGTCCCGAGACTCGTCCGGGCGAGCTCGACCCTTCTGAATTCATGGCCGCGGCAGTAAGCGCCGACCAGCCGCGCCCGTCGCGGGCCGAGGCCGAGCAGGCGGTGCACACGTTGCTCAGCTATATCGGCGAGAATCCGGGCCGCGAAGGGTTGCTCGATACGCCGCGCCGTGTCGTCGAAGCCTATGACGAGCTCTATCAGGGCTACCACCAGTGCCCGGCCGAGGTGCTGAACCGCACCTTTGGCGAAACCGCTGGATACGACGACTTCGTCCTGATCCGCGACATCGAATTCACCTCTCAGTGCGAGCATCACATGATGCCGTTCTACGGCAAGGCACATATCGCCTATACGCCAGTGGAGCGGGTCGTGGGCCTGTCCAAGCTTGCGCGGCTGACCGACATCTTCGCCCGCCGCCTGCAGACCCAGGAGCATCTCACGGCCCAGATCGCGGCTGCGATCGACGAGGTCCTGAAACCACGTGGCGTTGCGGTGCTGATCGAGGCGGAGCATACCTGCATGTCGGTGCGCGGCGTCGCCAAACATGGCGCGACGACGTTCACCAGCCGCTTCACCGGCGTCTTCCGCGACAATCCGGCGGAGCAGCAGCGTTTCCTGTCCCTGGTGCGAGGACCGAACCGGTAACCTCGCATTTCCCTGAGCGAGGTTTGCCGTGTCCACATCGACCCACGATCACGATCACGATCGCGAAGACGGGCTGGCGTTCCAGCCCAAATTCGACGCGGCAGGTCTCGTGACCTGCGTCGCGACTGATGTCGCAACCGGCGACGTGCTGATGGTCGCACACATGAACGACGAAGCGCTGCGCAAGACCATCGCAACCGGCGAAGCCTGGTATTTCAGCCGCTCGCGCAATGCGCTCTGGCGCAAGGGTGAAAGCTCCGGGCAGACCCAGTGTGTGGTCGAGATGCGGATGGATTGCGATCAGGATGCGGTGTGGCTTCGTGTCGAGCAGACCGGCGCGGCCTGCCACACCGGGCGGCGCTCGTGCTTCTACCGCAGGGTGAATGGCGCGGGCGGTGACATCAGTTTGTCATTTGTCGATGCCGAGCGGTTGTTCGATCCGGCAAAAATCTATCGCAAATAGCTTCAACTGAACGGAAGCAATTGACTTATTGAACTGAGGCGCGCCTCCTGCCTCGCGATGTGACTATAGTCTCGCATCATCGCGCTGGAGGCCTAGAACGGTGATGCATCGTTTTCTGCGGCTGATCGCGGTTCTCGCGTTGGTCGCATCGCCAATCGATGGGGCGCAATCGCAAACGACGGAGCGCGCGCCCGATACGATGGCCGCCCGCGTCCTCGCCTGCGCGTCCTGTCACGGCGCCGAGGGCGAGGGCACCAGCGACGTCTATTTCCCGCGCCTTGCCGGCAAGCCGGCCGGCTATCTCTATAACCAGCTGATCGCCTTCAGGGACGGACGGCGGAGATATCCGCCGATGAACTTTCTCCTGGAGTTTCTGCCTGACGATTACCTGAAGAAGATCGCAGAGCATTTTGCCTCGCTTCGGCCGCCGTTTCCGGCGCCGGCTCCTCCGACAGACAGCAACGAGGTTCTGGCCCGCGGCGAGTCGATCGTGAAGAACGGAGACGCCCAGCATGCCGTTCCGCCCTGTTCGGCTTGCCACGGCCCGACCCTCGGCGGAATGGAACCGGGCATTCCGGGATTGCTCGGCCTGCGCGCGGCCTACATCAGCGGTCAGCTCGGCGGCTGGCGCTACGGCACGCGCACCGCGATTGCGCCCGACTGCATGCAAATCGTCGCGGGCCTTTTGACCGAGGACGACGTAAAGGCGGTCGCTGCCTATCTGTCGTCGCGCCCGGCGCCACCGGATCCATCCTTCGCGCCACGTGGGAGCCTCCCAATGCCGCTCGAATGCGGCAGCGAACCGCGTTGAAGGGATCGTACCGATGCCGCGAGGCTCAAAGGGAATGTTTGCCGCACTGATGCTGACGCTGTCGCCGATCGCGGTGCACGCGCAGCAGAAGCCGGTAGATCCAGTCGTGATTGCGAAGGGCGAATATCTCGCGCGCGCCGGCGATTGCATCGCCTGCCACACCGCGCGCGAGGGCAAGACCTTCGCCGGCGGCCTTGCGATGAAGACGCCGTTCGGCACGCTGTATACGTCCAACATCACGCCCGATCCGCAGACCGGCATCGGTACGTGGACGTCGGACCAGTTCTACCGGATGATGCACACCGGCCGCTTCCCGGATGGCGGCCTGGTCTATCCTGCCATGCCGTTTGCCTCCTACACCAAGGTGATGCGCGAGGATAGCGACGCGATTTACGCTTATCTGCGCACGGTGCCGCCGGTGACGCAGGTCAACAGGCCGCATGACCTGACCTTCCCGTTCAACAACCGCTCGCTGATCCTCGGATGGCGCACGCTGTTCTTCAAGGAAGGGGCGTTCGAACCCGACCCGAGCAAGTCGGCGGAGTGGAACAGGGGCGCCTACCTGGTTGAAGGCCTCGGCCATTGCGGCATGTGCCACACCGCGATCAACGCGCTCGGTGGCAGTTCCCAGTCGCAAGCGTTCGAGGGTGGCCTGATCCCGATGCAGAACTGGTACGCACCGTCGCTGACCTCGAACAAGGAGGCGGGACTCGGCGATTGGACGATCGAAGAGATCGTCGACTATCTGCGCAAGGGTGTCTCTGCCAAGGGCGCGGTGTACGGGCCGATGGCCGAGGTCGTTTACAACAGCCTGCAATATCTCAACGACGATGACGTCCGCGCGATGGCAGTTTATCTCAAGGGGCTTGCGCAGGGCGCGTCGCCGGAAAAGGCAGCGGCGCCGTTGCCGTCGGCGGAAAGCAGCCTGCTGCTCTCGTTCGGCAAGCAGCTCTATGACCGCGAATGCGCAACCTGCCATGGCGTGAACGGGCAGGGCATGCCGCCGGACTATCCGCCGCTCGCCGGCAACCAGTCGATCCAGATGGTTTCCGCAGTCAACGCCATCCGCATGGTGCTCAATGGCGGCTATCCGCCGGGCACGGCCGGCAATCCGATGCCCTATGGCATGCCGCCGTTCGCGCACAAGCTCTCGGACGATGAAGTCGCGGCCGTTGTGACCTACATCCGGGCGTCATGGGGTAACCGCGGCGAACCGGTCTCGGCGCGGCAGGCCAATGAGCTGCGCGCGGCAACGCTGAATTAGGGACCGATCATGATCAATTCATCTTCGCCGCAATCGTCGGTAACGGGTTCGGAAGACGAGGCGGTCGAAGTCATCGTGCGCGCTGGTCCTGGCGGCGCGGTCGCGGTGGCCGGCATTGCGACGGCCATCGTGATCGGGCTCTGGTTTGCGTTCTATCTGCTGGTGTTCCTGCCGCGGAGTGCGGGCTGATGGCAACCGAGACGGAGCACAGCCCCGGCGAAGCCGTCACGGCGCGGATCGAGCGCCGCTGGGCTACGCTGTCGATCATCATCGTCGGCCTGCTGGTCGGCATGGCGGCGTATATCGGCATCCATCAGGCGACGATGCCGCAGGGCCATGTCGAGACCGCCGATCCCAAGACGCTGCATCTTTCGGGCGAATTTATCGAGAGCAATCTCGGCAGCGCGGTGGAAGCCGACGGCTCCGTCACGGTGCGTGCGATCGGGCAGCAATATTCCTTTACGCCGCAATGCGTCGTGGTGCCGTCGGAGACGCCGGTCACCTTCCGCGCCACCAGCGCCGACGTCGTGCATGGCTTGCTGATCGAGGGTACCAACATCAACACCATGCTGGTGCCCGGTTATATCTCGGCGCTTCAGGTGCGCTTCAAGGCGTCCGGCGAGCATATGATGCCGTGTCAGGAATTCTGCGGCATCGGCCATCAGGGCATGTGGGGCAAGGTCAAGGTCGTCGACAAGGCCGCATTCCGCAACATGGTCGCGGCAAAGCGGAGGCTGACCTGTGTTGATTAACAAGCGGCTCATCCTCGCGCATTTCTGGCTCGCTTTCATCGTGTTTGCCGTGGCGCTGGTGCTCGGCGCCTGGCAGATGTTCGTGCGCAGTCCGCTGAATGCCTGGCACTTCAATCCCGAGCTCTACTATCGCTCGGTCACCGCGCATGGCTCGGCGATGGGCTATGTCTTTCCGACCTTGATCGCGATGGGGTTTGGTTACGCCATCACCGAGGCGTCGCTGGAGAAGCCGCTGGTCGGACGGCGCTGGGCCTGGGCCGGCTTCCTGCTGGTTGCCGTCGGCGCTGTTGTCGCGATGGTTCCGGTGTCGCTCGGACTCGCCTCAGTACTCTACACCTTCTATCCGCCGATGATCGGCAATCCCTTCTATTACATTGGCGTCGTGATGGTCGTGGTCGGCTCATGGATCTGGGTCGCGCTGACGTCGATCAATCTCACGATCTGGAAGCGCGACAACCCGGGCAAGCCGGTGCCGCTTCCGATGTTCGCCAATGTCGCGGGCTCCTATTTGTGGGGCTGGACCGCGGTTGGTGCGGCGCTGGAAATCCTGCTGCAGATCCTGCCGGTAGCGCTAGGGTTCAAGTCGACGATCGATGCCGGCCTGGCGCGCGTGTTCTTCTCGTGGACGCTGCACGCGATTGTCTATTTCTGGCTGATGCCGACCTATATTGCCTATTACACGATCTTCCCGCGCGCGATCGGCGGCAGGCTCTACAGTGATGCGATGGCGCGGGTTTCCTTCATCCTGTTTGTCGTGGTGGCGATGCCGATCGGCGTACATCACCTGTTCGCCGATCCGCAGGTGGGCGCCGGCTTCAAGTTCATGCATTCGGTGTTCACTGGACTCGTCGCGCTGCCGACGCTGCTCACGGTGTTCACGATCTGCGCGTCGGCGGAGATTGCAAGCCGGCTGCGCGGCGGGCGGGGCGCGTTCGGCTGGATCACGGCGTTGCCGTGGTCCAATCCGATCATGCTCGCGACCGCGCTGTCGCTGGTCATGCTCGGCTTCGGCGGTGCCGGCGGCCTCATCAACATGAGCTATCAGCTCGACGCCAGCGTGCATAACACGCAATGGATCACCGGCCATTTTCACCTGATCTTCGGCGGTGCCATCGTGATCATGTATTTCGCGATCGCCTATGATCTGTGGCCGCATCTGACCGGTCGCGCGTTCGAAAGCTTCGGCCTGATGCGCGCGCAGCTCTGGCTGTGGTTCATCGGCATGATCGTCACCACGTTCCCGTGGCACTATGTCGGCATTCTCGGCATGCCGCGCCGTATGGCCTTCTACGACTACGCCAATCCCGCGATCTCGCCGCAGGCCTTTTCGGTCGTGGTGTCGGCCATCGGCGGATTCATCCTGCTGGTATCCGGCATTCTCTTCATGCTCGTGCTGATCCGCGGACAATTCGACACGAGGGGGGAGGCGGGTGCGTACCGTTTTAGTGTGCCTCTGCACATGCCCGCGCGGATCCCGGTCGCACTCAATTCCTTCGGGCTGTGGCTTGCGCTGATGATCGGCCTCACCGTCGTGAATTACGGCTTTCCGATCGCGCAACTGATGGTGCTGAACGAGACCAGCGTGCCCGCGGTCTACGTCGGAGTTGGCCGATGAGCGACCAACCGCTGTTTTCACTCCGCAATCCATGGTTCAGCGCCAGCGTCGGCATCGTTGGCGGCATTGCGGTGCTGTCTGCGTTCGCGGGCTTGGTCTGGCTGCCTTTGGCGCAGCCCGAGTTGAAGCTTGCTGGCATCTGGGACGCGATCTGCAGCGCGGCCGGCGTGCCGCGCGCGACGGTGCAGGACGCCTCCGTCAAGCAGGAGTTCAAGACCTCGAACGTCGTGATGACCCCGGAAATGCTGACCAGGCCCGACCAGGTTTCGATCGGGCGAGGTGCGACGCTCGCGCAACGCTGCGCGATTTGCCACGGGCCGCAGGGCGTCAGCGACGCCAACTCGCCGAACCTCGCCGGGCAGTTCGCCGCGGTGACTTACAAGGAGCTCAGCGACTTCAAAGCCGGCGCGCGGGTCAGCGTTGTGATGAGCCCGTTCGCGGCAGCGATGAGCGACCAGGACATGAAGGACGTTGCGGCCTACTACGCCTATCTGCCGCGGGTGCCCTCGAAGAATCTCGACGCCGGGCTGCTGGCTCCTGCGATCGTGGTAACGGGCGCGCCAATGCGCAACATTCCGCCCTGCGGCTCCTGCCACGGCGACATCGACAGCAAAGCGGGTAGTCCTTGGCTCGGCGGCCAGTCGGCGGTTTACGTCAAGGCGCAGCTGCAGGCCTTAGCGTCGGGCGCGCGGCGCAACGACATCAGCCAGCAAATGCGCAACATCGCCCGCCAGATGACCCCCGATGAGATCGACCAGGCTGCGCGCTACTACGAGGCCCAGCCCTGAGGCGGCATGCCTTAACGCGCCATTAACCATAATTGCGGCAAGCTGACAGCATGTGGGTGCCGATTGCCGGCGCCTGGCAAGGCATCGGATAGATGGCGGTCGACACAATCAATGCCTCGGCTGCGGCAGGTGTCGATTCCTCACGCCTGCAGATCGCGAACTCGATCAAGCAGGCGGCCTCGACCACCGGCACGAGCTTCGAATATCTGCTCACCACCGCCAAGATGGAATCCAATTTCAACCCGCAGGCCGGCGCCTCGACGTCGTCGGCGCACGGGCTTTATCAATTCATCGACCAGACCTGGCTCGGCACCGTCAAGGAGGCCGGCAGCCAGCTCGGTTACGGCAAATATGCCGACGCCATCACCAGGAATTCCGACGGCAGCTATTCGGTCAGTGATCCCTCCGCGCGCAACGCAATCATGAAGTTGCGCGACAATGCCGATGCGTCGTCGTCGATGGCGGCGGCGCTGACCCAATCCAACAGCTTCAAGCTCACCGGCAAGCTCGGCCGCCGTCCGACCGACTCCGAGCTCTACATGGCCCACTTCATGGGGGTCGGCGGCGCCGCCAAGCTGATCTCGAGCGCCGAGGACAGCCCGAGCGCCAGTGCGGCCGCGATGTTTCCGAACGCCGCCGCCGCCAACCAGTCGATCTTCTACGACAAGTCGGGCAGCGCGCGCAGCGTCTCACAGGTCTATTCGGTCCTGACCACGCGCTATGCCGCGGCCGCGAACGCGAAGGATACGCGGACGGCGTTTGCCGCGGCGGGCGGCGGCGAGACGACGAATCCCTATGCGGTCGCAAGCGCAACGCCGACGCCTGCGCTGACCATGGACACCGCGTCCTATCTCTCGACCTTCCCGGCGGTCACGCCGGTGAGTGCGACCTCGCAGACGACGGCGTCCGCGCAGCAGGCGCCAAGCTTCCGCTCGCTGTTCCAGGGCGGCGAACGTTCAGAGCCGATTTCGCCTGTGGTGCAGGAGCTGTGGGGCAGTTCGTCGTCAACGACCGCATCGGCGGCGACCACCGGCCGCGCGACCGGTCGGCTCGACCTGTTCAGCGATCCCGCCGGCACCTACAGCAGCGGCTAGCGGGGCATTAGCCCGCGCGCGTCCTTCACGGGCCACGGGCGTCTTAACGAAACGTCAATAATCCCAAACGTTTATGGTGAACCCTTTGTTAAGCGTCATGGTTTATTTTTCCTTGTAGTGGCATCGCGTTGCCGATGCCGTCTCGTTGCGTAAGCCGGCAGGACCATGATCGTTCGGCAGTTCATTAGTTGGATTAGGACCGCTCCCGCAGGCGAGCGGGCAGAGGCAACCCGGGCGTTGGCGCGGGCCTGGCTCATTTCGGACCTCACCGAGGAGGATCGCATCGCAGCCGAAGGCGCGCTGCTGATGCTGCTCGACGATCCGTCGCCGTTGGTGCGGCAGGCGATGGCCGAGGTGTTCGCGCGCAGCGCCGAGGCGCCCGCGGCGATCGTGCAGGCCTTGTCGGTTGACCAGCCCTCGATCGCACTTCCGGTGCTGGAACATTCCCCACTTCTGATCGATGCCGACCTCGTCGACCTCGTCGCGACCGGCAATGACGACATGCAATGCGCGATCGCGCGCCGCATCAACCTGCCGGCCTCGGTTTCCGCCGCGATCGCCGAAGTCGGCTCGCCGGCGGCCGCGCTCGAGCTGATCGAGAATCCATACGCCGGCCTCGCGCCGTTCTCCTGGGACCGCATCGCCGAGCGCCACGGTCATCTCGCGGCGATCAGGGAATCGCTGCTGCAGCTCGAGGACCTGCCGTCGGCGACGCGCATGGTGCTGGTCGCCAAACTGTCCGACACGCTGGCGCAATTCGCGGTGGCGCGGAACTGGCTCGGCGCCGATCGGGCGGAACGGGTCACCGGCGAGGCGCGCGAACGCTCCACGGTGAACATCGCGGCACAATCGTTCGGCGAGGACATGCGCGGCCTGATCACCCATCTGCGCGCCACCGGCCAGCTCACCGCCGGACTGATCCTGCGTGCATTGTTGTCCGGCAACCTCGAGCTGTTCGGGGCGGCGCTCGCCGAACTGTCCGGCCTGCCACACGCCCGCGTCTCGGCGCTGCTCAACGATCGCGGCGGCAGCGGCCTGCAAGCGCTGCTGATCCGTGCCGGCCTGCCGGACTCTACTTTCGCGGCATTTCGTGTTGCGCTCGAGGCCACCCATGAGATGGGCTATGTCGACAGTGGCGACGGTGCGGCGCGGCTGCATCGCCGCATGGTGGAGCGGGTGCTGACGCATTGCGAGACCGACCATTCCGCCGCCGAACCCTTGCTGATCCTGCTGCGCCGCTTTGCGACGGAATCGGCGCGGGAGGATGCGCGGATGTTCTGCGATGAACTCGCCGCCGAGGACGCGATCGCGGCGCTGCCTTACGACGATCTCATCGCGGCTTAGGGCGCATTTCAGCGACAGATGGCGATTGAAGCGGCCGCCGCAACTGCGGTGACCAATCGCGCGCCACTATTCGTTCGGCACGATGCTCGGCGCCAGGATGGCCTCGAGATGCTCGGGCCGGTCGCGATTGGCGTAGGTCAGGAATTCGTCGGTGACGCCGCGCAGCTGCTTGCTCAGCACGCTTGATACAACAACGGTGTCGAGCTTGGTACGCTCGCGCACGATCGCCTGCACGGCATTGATGTGGTGCGCGATCAGCGCTGGCGGTACCGCCTTGAGATCCGGCGCGTGCTCGATGATGCGGCACAGGCTTTCCGCCGCCACGGCCGCCGACGGATAACCGAACGTCGCGGCATCGCCCTTGATGTCGTGGGCGGCGCGGAACAGCTCTTCACGCGTCTCACGGTTGAAGCCTGTGCGCTGCACCTCGGCATAAGCGGCGGAGAGGCGGTCGGCCTCAACCGTCATCCAGTCCTTGAATTCGCCCGAAAGCCCGGCCAGCGCCTTCTCCGCGCGCCCGACCGGATCGTCGAGATCGCTCTCCGGGACGCGCAGCAGCACCCTGCGCAGCGGGTTTGGCTGCGTGATCACGTGGTGCGTGCCGAAGCTCTTGACCTCGATCGTGCCGGGTTTTTCTTTGGCCATGACGGCTCCTAGATGCTCGTGCGCGCTTTATCGAGCAGCGACGGCTGTTGCATCACTTCGACCTCGCCACTGCCGCGGCGCTCGGGGCCGATATAGGCGTTGGTGGTGTTGCGGCGGCGGTCGGGGCCGAAATAGGTCTTGGTCTTGATGAACGGCCGCGGATTGGCGACCACGTTGAGGATCCGCTGGTAGAGCCCCTTGGCTGAGATTGGCTTGGCCAGGAATTCGGTGACGCCGGCGTCGCGCGCGACAGTCACGCGGCGCTTCTCGGAGTGCCCGGTCAGCATGATGATCGGCGCGTAGGGATTGCCCTTGGATTCCGGCTGCCGGATCATCTGCGCCAGCTCAAGCCCGTCGAAGATCGGCATCGACCAGTCGGTGATGACGATGTCGGGCACGTAATGGGTATACATTTCGAGCGCGGTGGCGCCGTCCTCGGATTCGTAGACTTCGCGTGCGCCGAACGAATGCAGCAGCGTCCGCAGGATGCGGCGCATGTGCGGATTGTCGTCGCAAATCAGAAATCGCAGCTTGTTGAAGTCGATGCGATACATGGTCCGGTCCTGAACGGGCATACCGGGCCAACGCGGTATTACCCGAAATTAACCATATCCTGCCCGAGGTTAATGATTGGTTGCCAGGAGGGGACGCCGCCTTCAATGCCCGAACTGCTCGCGCAGGATGCGCTCTTCGAGCGAGTGGCCGGGGTCGAACAGCATCCGCATCGCGATGGTCTTGTCGGACAGCACCTCGACGCGGCGGACGTCGCGAACCTCGTCGTGGTCGGCGACCGCGGCCACCGGGCGCTTGTCGCCCTCGATCACCTCGATCACCACGAAGGCGGAGTTCGGCAGCAGCGCGCCGCGCCAGCGCCGCGGCCGGAACGCGCTGATCGGGGTCAGCGCCAGCAGCGCCGCATTGAGCGGCAGGATCGGCCCACCGGCGGAGAGGTTGTAAGCGGTCGATCCGGCCGGCGTCGCCACCAGGATGCCGTCCGCCAACAGCTCCGGCAACTGCTCACGCTCGTCGATCAGGATGCGCAGTTTTGCCACTTGATAGGTCTGCCGGAACAGCGCGACCTCGTTGATGGCGTGATGCAGGTGCACGGCGCCGTGGATGTCGGTGGCGCGCATCAGCAGCGGATTGATCAGCGACTCCCGGGCTGCCTGAAGCCGCGTGCGCAAATCGTGCGTCGAATATTCGTTCATCAGGAAGCCGACCGTGCCGCGATGCATGCCGTAGATCGGCTTGCTGCTGCGCATCTGGGCGTGCAGCGTTTGCAGCATCAATCCGTCGCCGCCGAGTGCGACCACGACATCGGCGCTGTCGATCGGGTGGTTGCCATGCGCGGCGGTGAGCTGCTCGAGCGCCGCTTGCGCTTCCACGCTGGCGCTGGCGACGAAGGCGATCTTGTCATAGCGCTTGGGGCTAGCCATCGCTCACGAACTCGTTTGCCACTGATTACGCCGCGCTCGTCTATACATCCCCGGCGGCCTTGTCGAGATGGGGGCCGGATGGTCTCATGTCTTGCGGATGTCGCCAAGCTATCGCAGTTTGCGGGGAAATCCGTAAATCTGGGCGCAGGGAGTGAACGACATGGCTAACAGTTTTGCGACACGGCTCGCAGCTGCACTGCTGGTGGCCTGCCTTGTGACCGCGGCGCGCGCCGACGACGAGACCCCGCAGCCAACGCCATCGCCGAGCGCGCAGGCCCCGAGCACGCAGCCCCCGAGCGGCCAGAAAGGCCGGGCAGGGCGCGGCGGCGAGGCCGGCCCCAATGCCAGCGCCTCTGCCAACACGTCCACTGCCGAACCGCATCGCCTGCCGCCGGATTCCACCACCAAACAGTCGCTGGCATTGCCGGGCCGCACACTTGCGTTTACCGCCACGGCCGGCTCGATCCGCGTGTTCGACGACAAGGGCGAGCCGCTGGCCGACATCGCCTACACCTCCTACCAGCTCGACGGCGCCGACAAGGCGAACCGTCCCGTGACGTTCCTGTTCAACGGCGGACCCGGATCGGCATCGGCCTGGCTGCAATTCGGCAATGTCGGGCCGTGGCGGCTCCCGTTCGACGGTGATGCGGCGGTGTCGTCGGCCTCGCCCGAGCTGTCGCCGAATGCCGACACCTGGCTCGACTTCACCGATCTCGTGTTCATCGATCCGGTCGGCACCGGTTACAGCCGCTTCGTCACCACGGCTGAAGACGTCCGCAAGCGCTTCTTCAGCGTCGATGGCGACGTTAATTCGGTCGCGCTGGTGATCCGCCGCTGGCTGGAAAAATACGACCGGCTGACGTCGCCGAAATATGTCGCCGGCGAAAGCTATGGCGGCATTCGCGGGCCGAAAGTCGTGCACAATCTGCAGACCCAGCAGGGCGTCGGTGTGCGCGGCCTGGTCCTGATCTCGCCGGTGCTCGACTTCCGCGACTATTCCGGCTCCAGCATCCTGCAATATGTCGCGAGCCTGCCGACCATGACGGCGGTGGCGCGACAGGCCAAGGGGCCGGTGACGCGCGAAAATCTCGCCGACGTCGAAGCTTACGCGCGAAGCGATTTCCTGCTCGACCTCGTCAAGGGCCAGGCCGATACCGAGGCCACCACGCGGCTCTCCGACAAGGTCGCAGGCTTCACCGGCATCGACCAGGCGGTGAGCCGCAGGCTTGTCGGGCGTTTCGACATCGGCGAATTCCGCAGGGAGTTCGACCGCAAGAACGGCAAGGTGACGGGACGTTACGACGCCTCTGTCGAAGGCTTCGATCCCTATCCCGATTCCAGCTACTACCATTTCGGCGATCCCTCCGGCGATCCCCTGATGGCGCCCTTGACCAGCGCCGCCGTCGATCTCACCACGCGCAAGCTGAACTGGCGCCCCGATGGCTCCTATCAATTGCTCAGCGAGAGCGTGAACAAGGCCTGGGATTTCGGCCGCGGCACCGCGCCGGCGGAATCGGTGACGCAGCTGCGCCAGGCGCTGGCGCTCGACCCGAAACTGAAGCTCCTGATCGGGCACGGCCTGTTCGATCTCGCGACGCCGTATTTCGCCTCGAAGATCATCCTCGACCAGTTGCCGGCCTTCGTCGGCCGCGACCGCACCAAGCTCGTGGTCTATCCCGGCGGCCACATGTTCTACTCCCGCGACGGCTCGCGCCAGGCGTTCCGCAAGGAGGTCGAGGCGTTGATGAAGTGAGTGTGACGGGACGTGGATTGCGTTGCCCGCGGCAACACCAACTCGTCGTCCCGGCCTAGTGCGCAATTGCGCACGGGAGCCGGGACCCATAGCCACCGAATTGGGTTGTGAGAGAAGCCGACGCCGTTTGTGCCCTTTCCGCCGGCCGCGGCGTATGGGGTCCCGGCCTGCGCCGGGACGACAGCAAGTTTGTTGCACTGCCTGTGAGTCATACATCCGCGTTCTCGCGACATGATGCGCCGCCGAGAAGGCGGCGGCTCCGGCGGGGTTCAGCCCTCGTGCCGGAACTGGCCGAGCTCGTGCAACAATGCAGCCCCCGTTCGCACGCCGCTGTAGAAGCAGTCCAGCGTCATGTTCTCGTTCGGCGCATGGTTGGCTTCGTCCGGATTGGCATAGGGCGTGACGAAGGCGGGGATGCCCAGCAGCTTGGTGAAGACGTAGTTGGGCAGGCTGCCGAAGCCGGCTGGCACCAGCAGCGGCTCCTCGCCATGGGCGGCGACGAAGGCGCGGCGCAGCGGTGCGGTGTAGGGCGAGGCGATCGGCGTCTTCGAGGGCTGCATTCCCTTTTCTTCGGCGACGAACTCGACCTCGGGCGCATGCTTCGCCACATGGGCCTGGACCTTGCGCAGGATGTCCTCGGAATCCTGAGCCTCGACGAGCCGAATGTCGCATTTCACGAAGGCCTCGTTCGGCAGCACCGTCTTGGTGCCGGGGCCGGCATAGCCGCCGTGGAAACCGTTGATGGTCAGCGTCGGCTGGAAGCAGAGACGGTCGTAGAACGGACGGTCGGCAGGCGCGTCGAGGCGCTTCAGGGCGAGACTCTTCTTGATGGCCTCGATATCGAGCGGCAGACGCTCGATCGCCGCCAGTTCCTCTGATGCCGGCGGCTCGACGGCATCATGCAACCCCTCGATGGTGATCTCACCGGCCGCGTTCTTCATCGTGCCGAGCAGATGGACCAGCGTCCAGATCGGGTTCGGCACGACGCCGCCGAAATTGCCGGAATGGACGTCGCGGCTGGCATGGCGGCAGCGCAGCTCGAAGGAGACGACGCCGCGCGAGCCGAACTTGATCGTTGGCGCGCCGCTGGCATGGCGCGGGCCGTCGGCGGTGACGGCGAGATCGGCCTTCAACAGATGCGCGTTGGCACGCACGAAACCGGCGATATGCGGGCTGCCGATCTCCTCCTCGCCCTCCAGCAGCAGGATGACGTTGCAGGGCAGTTCGCCGTACACCTTGAGATGGGATTCGATCGCCAGGATCTGGGCGAAGTGCTGGCCCTTGTTGTCGCCGACGCCGCGCGCATAGAGCCTGCCGTCCCGGATCGTCGGCTCAAACGGCGGTGATATCCATCTCTCGATCGGGTCAGCCGGCTGCACGTCGTAATGTCCGTAGAGCAGGACGGTCGGCTTGCCCGGTGCCTTCTCCCAGCGCGCCACCACCATCGGATAACCCTCCGTGGCGACAAGGCCGGCTTCGAGACCGATCCCTGTGAGCATCTCGACAAGCAGGGCGCCGACCTCGGCGATGCCGATGTTCTCGGCGCTGATGCTCGGATGGCGCAGATAGGCGATCAGGCGCTGCAGGAAGCTGTCGCGGTTGGATTCGATATGCGTGAAGACGGCAGCCAATGCGTCTGAAGAAGCCATGATGAGCACCTGATACGGGAGTGAGCGGTCAGCGAGAGACGGGGGCGATAATGCGTCCGATTGCATGAGCGCTCTACGTCTCTCCTAAGGGACAATCAACAGGTGAGACGTCAATCGCGATCGTTCAGGCCTGACCGGACTTGTCGCAGCAGGTTCCGTCCACCTGGACCGGCGGGCAGGGCACCGACCCGTAGGAGCAGAACACGCAGCAATCGCCGGCCTTGGGCTTGAGACGGATGCCGCAACCCTGGCAGTCGTAGAAGAACTGGCAGGCGTCGGTCGGCATGGTTTCGGTGGCGGCAAATCCGCAAGCCGGGCAAATGAGGGTCGAGACGAGTTGCATGCGTCACTGATACGTTGGTTAACCGCTCATATCGTACGGTCATCGCGCGTATCAAGTATCCGTGGTCTGGCGAGATCGTGATCTCAGACGGATTTGCAGGTTGTACGCGAACATGCGACAAACTGGTATGCAAGTGAGGCGTCTCGCCAATCTCTGGATTCTGCTGCTCGTCGCGGCCGGGCTGTTGCTCGCGCCCGTGGCGCCGGCATTTGCCAGGATGATGCCGGATGCGGCGGCGGCCACGATGTCTGACGAGATGCAGGTCATGTCGGACGACATGCCGTGCTGTCCGGACCAGACCAAGAGCAAGACCTGCGATGGCTGTCCGTTCGCCGCGCTTTGCATGCTGAGCGTGCCGCTGCCGGTCCCAACAGGGGCTGCTACGCTCGTCGAGCGTCATCCGTTGCGGAGCCAGTTCGCCGCGCATGACGATCTCTTGCTTGACGGCCTCGGCGCCAAGCCACCGGACCAGCCACCTCGAACCAACGTCTGACGGGCGCGCAAGCGCCTGATCGCTGACGCGTGCGCCCGCTGGCGCGCGTGTCGTCGCATGCCGCTGACGCGGCCAATCAGACGTATCGAGGATAACAAACCATGACGACTTCCAACCTGGCGCGCGCCGCTGCCGCCGCGCTGATCGGTGCTGCCTTGAGTGCTTCCCTGGCGGGTTCGCCGGCGCACGCCGAGATCAAGAACTACGAATTCCAGCTCACGCAGCCGACCGTCCAGGTCGGAACTGACCGCATCGTCACGGTGCGGCTGGTCGACAGGACGACCGGAAAGTCAATCCCTGATGCGATCATCTTCGCAACGCGGCTCGACATGGCGCCTGACGCGATGCAGGAGATGGTCACCAAGGTGACGCCGATGCCGGGGACCGAGCCCGGCACCTACCGGTTCAAGGCCACCTTCGGCATGGCTGGACGCTGGCAGCTCTCGCTCGGTGCGAAGGTGCAGGGCGAGACCGGTTCGGTCGAAAACAAACTCGTCGTGACGGCCGAGAAATGAGCCGCCTCGCTTGGGCCGGCGCCGCCGCTGCGATCCTCGCAGCGGCAGGCGTCGCATGGACCGGTCACGGTCTGCCGCCGCGACCGGCGATCACCGCCATTGTACCGGCCGTGCGTGCGGCGGAGGCCGGCGCGCCGATCTATTTCCGGGATCCGGATGGCAAGCCGCTTTACTCGGCGACGCCGAAGCAGACGCCTGACGGCCGCGACTATCTGGCCGTATCAGGCGATGCCGATGTCGATTCTGGAGATCCCGCGCGATCTGCGGACATGAATCCCGCCAGCGCAAAGAGTGAGCGCAAGGTCAAATATTATCGCAATCCGATGGGGCTTCCCGACACCTCGCCGGTGCCGAAGAAGGATTCGATGGGGATGAATTACATCGCCGTCTATGACGGCGATGACAGCGACGATGGATCGGTCAAACTCTCGCCCGGCAAGATCCAGCGCACCGGCGCCAAATCCGAGCCGGTCGTGCGGCAGCCCGTCCGATCGATCATCCGGGCGCCGGGGACCATCCAGGAGGACGAGCGGCGCACTTCGGTCGTCGCACTGCGCTTCGAGGGCTTTGTGGAAAGCGTCGCCAACGTCACCACGGGTGATCACGTCCACAAGGGGCAGCCGCTCCTGAACGTGTACAGCCCCGCGCTGTCCAGCGCCGCTGCCGAATATCTGTCGGCGATCAATGCCGGTGCCACTGGAAAGGAGTTGAAGGGCGCGCGTCGCAGACTTGAGAATCTCGCAACGCCGGAGCCGGCGATCAAGGAGCTCGAACGTAACAGAGAGATTTCCCTCTCGATCCCATGGCTTGCCCCGCAGGACGGCGAGATTCTCGAGCGCAACGCCGTCAACGGGATGCGGGCGGGGCCGGGCGACGTGCTGTTCAGGATTTCCGACCATCGCCTGGTCTGGGTCCTCATCGACATCGCCGAGCGCGACCTCGCGCAGGTCGCCGTCGGGACCAGGGTCACGATCAAGCCGCGGGCCCTGGGCGGCCAGACCTTCACCGGGGAGGTGGCGCTGATCTATCCGCATTTGATGGCGCAGACCCGCACCGCGCGTATTCGCGTCGAAGTGCCCAATCCCGATGAGCTGCTGCGGCCGGAAATGTATGTCGATGCGGAAATCGAGACCGGGACGCCGGGCCCGGTGCTCGCGGTGCCGGAAAGCGCCGTACTCGACAGCGGTGCGCGGCAAGCTGTTCTTATCGACAAAGGCGAGGGCCACTTCGAGCCGCGTGAGGTCAAGCTTGGCCGTCGCGGCGGCGGATTTGTCGAGGTGACGGAAGGCGTCGCGGAAGGCGATGCCGTCGTGACCTCGGCCAACTTCCTGATCGACGCCGAGAGCAATCTGAAGGCGGCGTTGAAGGGATTCGCCGAGTCGGGCAGTGGGCAAGCAACTGAAACGCCGGGACATGCGGGAGCCAAGCCATGATCGCGCGCATCATCGCCTGGTCGGCGCGTAATTTGCTGCTGGTGCTGTTCGGCACCGGCTTTGCGGCGGCCGCCGGCCTCTACGCACTGCTCCATCTTCCGCTCGACGCGATACCCGATCTCTCCGACACCCAGGTGATCGTCTACACGGAATATCCGGGTCAGGCCCCGCAGGTGATCGAGGATCAGGTCACCTATCCGCTGACCACGGCGATGCTGACGGTGCCGAAATCGAAGGTCGTGCGCGGCTTCTCGTTCTTCGGCGTGTCTTTCGTTTACGTCATCTTCGAGGACGGCACCGACATCTACTGGGCGCGCTCGCGCGTGCTTGAATTCCTCAACGGCGCGGCGTCGCGGCTGCCGACCGGCGTGTCACCGACCATCGGGCCGGACGCGACCGGCGTCGGCTGGGTCTATCAGTACGCGGTGATGTCAAAGCAATTGAACCTCGCGGATACCCGCACGATCCAGGACTGGAACCTGAAATTCGCGCTCGCCAAGGCCGAGGGCGTCGCCGAGGTCGCCAGCGTCGGCGGCTTCGTCAAGCAATACAACGTCATCCTCGATCCGCAGCGGATGCGCGATCTCGGCATCACCATGCCGAAGATGCGCGACGCGATCCGTGCCGGCAATGCCGACGTCGGCGGCCGCACCGTCGAACTCTCCGAGTTCGAGTATGTGATCCGCGGCAAGGGCTATCTGAAGAACATCAACGATCTCGGCAACATCGTGCTCAAGACCGACAACGGAACGCCGGTGCTGCTCCGCGACGTCGCGCGCGTCGAGATCGGGCCGGACGAGCGGCGCGGCATCGGGGAACTGAACGGCGAGGGCGAGGTGGCCAGCGGCATCGTGCTGCAACGCTTCGGCATCAATGCCCTCGACGTGATCGACAACGTCAAGACACGTTTCAAGGAGATTGCGAGCAGCCTGCCGAAGTCGGTCGAGATCGTTGCGGTCTACGATCGCTCGAACCTGATCCATGCGGCGATCGAAACGCTGAAGCGCACTTTGGCGGAGGAAAGCATCGTCGTAGCCCTGGTATGCGTCGTGTTCCTGCTGCATGTCCGCAGCGCCCTGGTCGCGATCCTGATGCTGCCGGTCGGCGTGCTGATGGCGTTCGGCGCCATGAAGCTGCTCGGGATCGGCTCCAACATCATGAGCCTCGGCGGCATCGCGATCGCGATCGGCGCGATGATCGATGCGGCGATCGTGATGATCGAGAATGCGCACAAGCATCTGGAGCGCGCCGAGCCAGGCCGTCCGCGGGTCGTGATCCTGATCGAGGCCGCCGCCGAGGTCGGGCCCGCGCTGTTCTTCAGCCTGTTGATTATCACCGTGTCGTTCACGCCGATCTTCACGCTGGAATCCCAGGAGGGGCGGCTGTTCAGCCCGCTCGCGTTTACAAAAACGTTTGCGATGGCGGCGGCGGCGCTGTTGTCGGTGACGCTGGTCCCGGCGCTGATGGTGATCTTCGTCCGCGGCAAGATCGTGCCCGAGCACAAGAACCCGATCAATCGCTTCCTGATCTGGGTCTACCGTCCGGTGATCAAGGGCGTGTTGCGCGCCAAAACGCTGGTGATCCTGCTGGCGCTCGGGGTGCTCGCGGTCTCGATCTGGCCGGCGCGCCAGCTCGGCACCGAGTTCATGCCCAACCTCAACGAAGGCGCGCTGCTCTATATGCCGACGACGCTGCCCGGCATTTCCGTCACCAAGGCCGCCGAATTGATGCAGACCCAGGACCGCATCATCAAGAGCTTCCCCGAGGTCGCCTCGGTGTTCGGCAAGGCCGGCCGCGCAGCGACGGCGACGGACCCGGCGCCGCCGGAGATGTTCGAGACCATCGTCAACCTTAAGCCGAAGGACGAGTGGCGGGCAGGCGTGACCATCGACAGCCTGATCGCCGAGATGGACAAGGCGCTGCAATTCCCCGGCGTGTCCAACGCCTGGACGATGCCGATCAAGGCGCGCATCGACATGCTGTCGACCGGCATCCGCACCCCCGTTGGCGTCAAGGTGATCGGCCCCGATCTCGCCGGCATCGACAAGCTCGCCAGGCAAATCGAGCAGGTGCTGAAGGCCGTGCCCGGCACCTCGTCGGCCTATGCCGAGCGCGGCCTCGGCGGCTACTATCTCGAGATCACGCCGAACCGCGAGGCGCTGGCGCGCTACGGCATCGCGGTGCAGGACGTGCAGGACACGATCGCAACCGCGCTCGGCGGCCAGACCGTGACCACGACCGTGGAAGGACGGCAGCGCTTTACGGTCAACATGCGCTATCCGCGCGATCTCCGTGACAATCCGAAGGCGATCGCGAGCGATGTCCTGGTGCCGATGCCGGCCGGCGGCGCAGTCCCGCTCGGCGAGGTCGCCGACGTCACGCCGGCGCGCGGGCCGACCTCGATCAGGACCGAGAACGGGCAACTGGCTGGCTACATCTATGTCGACATCCGCGATCGCGATCTCGGCGGCTATGTCGCGGACGCGCAGCGCGCGGTGCAGGCGAGCATCCAGTTCCCCGCTGGCACTTACGTGGTCTGGAGCGGGCAATACGAATATCTTGAACGGGCCACCGAGCGGCTGAAGATCGTCGTGCCGGTGACGCTGTCGATCATCTTCCTGTTGCTCTACCTCAACTTCCGTTCGGTCACCGAGACCATGATCGTGATGCTGTCGCTGCCGTTCGCGCTGGTCGGCGGCTTCTGGCTGATGTGGGCGCTCGGCTTCAACATGTCGGTTGCGGTCGCGGTCGGCTTCATCGCGCTCGCCGGCGTCGCCGCCGAAACCGGCGTGGTGATGCTGATCTATCTCAACCAGGCGCTGGCGGAGATCAGGGCGCGCCGCGCCGCCGCAGGGGAGGCGTTGAGCCGCGCCGATCTCCACGAGGCGATCATGGAAGGTGCCGTCGAGCGCGTCCGGCCGAAGATGATGACCGTGGTCGCGATCATGGCGGGGCTGCTGCCGATCATGTGGAGCACCGGCACGGGCTCGGAGATCATGCAGCGGATCGCGGTGCCGATGATCGGCGGCATGATCTCGTCGACCTTGCTGACGCTGATCGTGATCCCTGCGATCTTCGGGCTGGTCAAGGGTTTCGGTTTGCCTCCGGGCAGATCGCGACCAGCGGCGCGGATGAGCGCGACAACGAAAGTGCGCGTCCCGGAGCCTGCCGAATGAGGTGAGCCATCATGATGCACCACGATAATTGCCGCTGATAAAACAACACGGAGACACCAATGAATCATCTCACCAAGATCGCGGTCGCACTCGCTGCTCTGTCCATCGTGGCTCCGGCCGCCAGTCACGAGAAGCACGGCCATGAATCCTTTTCGGCGGGCGAGCCGGGCGACCCCAACAAGCCGTCGCGCACCGTCGAGGTCCTGCTCAACGAGATGGATTTCACGCCGGCCCGTATCGAGGTGAAGCGCGGCGAACAGATCCGCTTCGTTCTCCGCAACGCCGGCACCGAGGATCATGAGTTCCTGCTCGCCACTACGGAAGAGAATTTGAAGCATGCCGAACTGATGAAGAAGCATCCGCACATGGAGCACGACGATCCGAACGGAGTGCGGCTGGCGCCGAAGAAGAGCGCCGAGATCCTCTGGAAGTTCACCAGGGCCGGAACGTTCGAATATTCCTGCCTGATCCCCAATCATCGCGACGACGGGATGATCGGGCACGTCGCCGTCAAGTGAGAGCAGCAATTGTGAAGGAAGCGAAAATGAACAGGATGATCCGGATGGCGGGCGCCGCCGTGCTCGCGCTGGCGCTGAGCGGAGCCGCAGCCCAAGCCGCGGATCGAGGCGCGGCCATCAATGGCGAGGTCAGGAAGATCGACGAGAGAACTGGCAAGATCACGCTCAAGCATGGTCCGGCCACGAGCCTCGGGATGGATGAGCCGATGACGATGGTCTACCGGGTCAAGGATCCGGCGATGCTCAAGCAGGTCAAGGTGGGCGACAAGGTTCAGTTCGACGTCGAGAGCGGCGACACGGGCTACACCGTGACCCGGATACAAACGTCGAAATGAGGTGAGGGAGAGCCTGAAGGGCTCCGGCGCCGATCGTTTGGGAACACGATCGGTGCCGGCGCGTTGGAGTGCATCTCGCGCGCAGAAGGATCTCGCCATGACACTCAACGCGGCAATGCTGATAGCGGCGCTGATGCTGTCGGGAACCGTGTTGGCGCAGAGTTCCGGCCCCTCGGCCGGCGGACAAGCGGAATCAGGCGTGACCACGACGGGGCAGGCGCCGGCCCCGAAGACCGGCGACAGCGGCCCGGCGGTCGCGCAGGCGAGCCGTCCGGCCAAGCCTGATACGGGCGCGGCGAGCAACACGGTAAGCGTGAACCGCGGGCCAAAGACCGACCGCCGCCGCGAGCATTTTCCGTAACGAGCGCGGTCTCCTGTCGCAGACCTGTCGATGAGGCATTCCAGCCATCCGGCAAGGCGCGATTGCCGCGTGGCCGCGCTTGGTGGATAACGGATTCGTAGTCGGGCCGATGCGGTAAGCCGTTCAATCGTTTTGCAATTGTCTCGCAATTGTCACGTGAAATCGGCCCGCCGAGGCATTTCGGTTGGGCGCGGTGGGCGGCATGGCGATGGAGAGCGGGGCAGGGTCCGGCGGACGATTTCTGGGGATGGACCGGGCGATCGCCCGCATCCTGCCGGTCCTCGCGGTCACCCAGCTGATCAGCTGGGGCACAATCGGGCTTCCAGCCATCGTCGGCAACCAGATTGCCGCCGATCTCCGCCTTGATCTCCCGACCGTCTTCGCCGGCACCTCGATCCTTTACGTGACGATGGGCCTGTGTGCCCCGCTGCTGGCAAAACCGTTCCAACGCTTCGGCGCCCGCTGCGTCATGATGGTGGGCGTCACGATCGCAGCCCTCGGTCTGGCCGTGCTGGCCTGCGCGCAGGGGGGCGTGCTCTATGTCGTCGCCTGGACGATCCTCGGCGTCGCCGGAAGTGCCACCCTGACCACGGCCGCCCATATCAAGCTCAACGAGGTGGCGGGACGGAAGGCGAAAGGCGCGATCGGGATCCTGATGCTGGTCACCGGGCTTTCCAGCACGATCTTCTGGCCGACGACGGCGTTTCTCGCCGCCCACGTCGGCTGGCGCGGCGCCTGCCTGGTCTATGCGGCGATGCTGCTGCTGATCTGCCTGCCGCTGCATACGTTCGGACTGCCGCGCCGGCCGATCGCTCCGGCTGCGACCGCAGAGTCGGCCGCTGGGTCCGAAGCGCCCCCGGTGCTGGAGAGGAGCACCTTCTTCCTGCTGGTGGCGTCGATCGCGCTCAATGCCTTCGTGACCTTCGGATTCAGCGCCGTGCTGGTCGAACTGCTGAAGGCCGAGGGGCTGTCGGCGCCCGAGGCGATCGCGTTCGGCTCGTCACTCGGCATCGTGCAGGTGACGGCGCGCGGGCTGGATTTCCTGGGCGGCGGGCGCTGGGACGGCATCACAACGGGCCTCGTCGCCGGCGCGCTGCTGCCGATCGCGATGCTGATCCTGCTGGTCGGCAACGGGTCCCATTGGGCGATCGCGGCCTTCATCGCACTCTACGGCCTCGGCAGCGGTGCGCTCGCGGTGTCGCGCGCGACCATTCCGCTGGTGTTCTATGACCAGACCGAGTTTGCCAAGGCGGTGTCGCACATCGCGCTGCCGCTGAACCTGATTTCGGCGGCGGCGCCGCCAATTTTGGTGGCGCTGCTCGCGCGGGTCGGCAGCGGCGCCTTGCTCGAGCTCGCGATGCTGTGCTCGGTCGGAGCGTTCCTGCTGCTGCTCGTTCTCGGCCGCCGCCGGCGCGTGGTCGGAATGCCCGCCGCCAGTTCGGGATAAGGAATCGCAGATTGCAGGATGGGTGGACAAAACCGACGCATGCGATGTTGGGCACGCTTCTTGCTTAACTGATTGCCATGACCCAAAAAACAATCGGCTTTGTCGGCTTCGGCGAGGCAGCGCAATGCTTCGCGGCACATCTCGCAGGCAAGGGCGTTGCAGCGCCGCTGGTGTTTTGCGAGGGAAAGACCAACCGCCACCTTACTCGGACGCGTTCCGCGGCATCGCCGCCACGCACGGCGTTGAGCTGGTGGATAGTCTGCACGCGCTGATGGCGCGCGCCGATATTGTGTTCTCGGCGGTCGTGGTCGCGACTGCCGTTTCGGTGGGCCAATCGATTGCCGCGCTGGTTCGCCCTCGCATGCTGGTGGTCGACGTCAACGCGTCGACGCCGAGGGCCAAGCGCGAGGTCGCTGATGCCGTGGCAGCGAATGGCGGCGCCTTTGTCGATGCCAATCTGATGGGCGCGGTCAGCATCTACGGTGCAACGGTGCCGCTATACTGTTCCGGCGATGGCGCCGCCCGCTTCGCCGAGCTGTTTGCGCCGCTCGGCTTCACGATCGAGCTCGCGGGCCCGCAGGCCGGCGCGGCAGCGGCGGTAAAGATGCTGCGCAGCGTGGTGACCAAGGGCATGGAGGCGCTGATCGTGGAGGCGCTCACCGCCGCCTCGCTGGCGGGCGTGCGCAGCGAAGCGCTGCGCGGTATTTGCGAGCCGATGGATGCGACGCGCTACAGCAAATTCGTCGACATGTGCGTGCGCACCGACGTGCTGCATGCCGAGCGACGCGCGGTGGAAATGGACGGCGTCGCGGAGGGGCTGCGTGAGATCGGACTGCAACCGATCATGACGGAAGCCACCGCCGCGCGGCTCCGGACATCGGCAGGACTCGGCCTGCGCGATGATTTCGCGGCGCGCCAGACCTTCAGCGCCGACGATGTGCTCGATGCCTATGCCGCAAGGATGGCCGAGCTTCCGCGCCCGTAGCGTGGCCAGAATCATAAAGCCGGCGCGGTCATTGCGACCGCGCCGGCTCGATGTGTAGAATTCTCTTCGCTCAGTAGACGAGGCCGGTGCCCGGGGGCTTCTCGAGCGCGGCGGCGAGCGAGCGGTATTCGTCGCTGTTGGTGCCGGCGAGCTGCGCGATCTTGTTCAGATGATACTGCGCCTGGTCGCGGTTGCCCTGTTCGAGCTGCCAGAGTCCGTAATACTGCCAGGTGCGCACATGATCCGGATCGGCCTTGAGCGCGCGCTCGTACCAGACCTGCGAGACCTTGTAGTCGCCGAGCTTGCGGTAGGAATAACCGATCAGATTGGCGACGTCGGCGCGGTCGTCCTGACCGAGCGCCTTCAACTGATCGATCGCGCCCGCATAGTCGTGGCGATCATAGATCGTGGTGTAGGCCGTGTGATAGCCGGCCAGGAACTTCTGGTCCTCGATCGAGGAGGTCTTGTCCTTCTTGGCTTTCTTGGGTGCCTTGGCCTTGCCGCTGTCGGATGCCGGCGGGGCCGGATCTTCGCCGCCCGCGGCGTAGGCCGAGATGACGGGGCCGGCGGCAAGTGCCATCGAGAGCACCGCAAGGGTCAAATACCGTGTCGTCTTGCTCATTCGTCGTCGCTCCTGATCGTTTCTGATCGTGCTCGGCAATCCTACACCGAACCCTGCTGACATGAATACCGGAAGCCCCGGAACATTCCCGGCTGATCCAGCAATTTTGCGTCAGCCGGTCGGGGACAGCCCGGGAAACGGCCGGCAGCGAACATGACAAAGATGTCATTCACATGAATGAACACCGTCAGCGTCCTTCAGAACGGGTTCAGCGCGCCACCCCTAAGGTCGCGTCATTGATCGGCGAGACCGACCATCCGGCCGGACACCCCGCGATCCCCGTGGAAGAGGAGACCACCATGTTGAAGACGATTTCCGCAGCGCTGATTGCCATGTCCGTCATCGCAGCTCCCGCGCTCGCCGCCGAGCAGGGCAAGACCGTCGCCCCTGCGCCTGTCACCAAGACCGCTCCCGTCATCAAGAGCGAGCAGATCCCGTCGAAGGTTCTGAACGCCAACGCGAAGATGGGCCGGCATCACGTCAAGCACTATCGCCATCATCGTCACCACAAGCACATGGGCGTGTTGAAGGTGAAGGCGCCGAAATTCGCGACCAGCCACGTCAAGCACATCAAGGCGAAGGTCGCGGTCAAGCACGTCGCGCCGGTCAAGCGCGGCTGAACCTGATCCGCCGGGCGTGGTTCGATCCACATTGCCCCGCCGCGCCCACGGATATCAGACCCGGCCCGCCCGCCATTGCTTCCCCAATGGCGGCGGGCCGGAGCGCGTTTTGCGTGTCAGGTGAGCCCGACGCTGCGCAAATAGCTTTCGAGGCTGTGCAGCTCGCGCGATGCGACGATCGCGCCGACATAGCCGTCGGGACGGACCAGCACCCAGTCACCGGAGTCCAGTGAATAATTCTTCTGCAGTTCGCCCGCGTCATCGCGAAGGTCGCCGCGCGGACCGGTGCTATGGATGTGCAAACCGCGGCGCGCCGGCACGAGGTCACGATCGACGTCATGGCCCAGTAACGTCCAGTGCGGGCCCTGGAACAGCTGGAATAGCCGCCACGCCTGACCGGCGGCGCCGCGAAGGCGCGCATCGGGCGCGCGGTCGCCGGCCAGCAGGCCGCCGTGCCGTTCCGGCCTCTCCAGTGCCAGCGCTGAACAGGGATAGCCGAGATCGAGCTGCTGCACCTCGCGGCCGCGCCGCATCTCGCCCCGCTTGCCGGCCTCGAGCAGCTTTGCCGAAAGACCAAGCATGTCGGCTGCGATCGGCCGGCGCTCGTCCTCGTAGCTGTCGAGCAGAGGAGCGGGCGCGCCGGCAATCACCGCGGCGAGCTTCCAGCCAAGATTGTAAGAATCCTGCACGCTGGTGTTGAGACCCTGGCCACCGGTCGGCGGATGGATATGGGCGGCGTCGCCGACCAGGACCACGCGACCAACCCGGTAGCGGTCCGCAAGCCGCGCGTTCATGCTGTAGGCCGACGCCCAGACGACGGAATGAATGCCGATGTCGTCGCGGCCGGTACGCTCGGCGACCATTCTGGAAAGCCCCTCCGCCGAGAGATCGACGTCACCTTCGAGCGGGACCGGCGCCTGCAACTGGAACAGCTCGGTGCTCGCGAGCGGGCACAGCGCGACCTGGTGCTCCATCGAGCCGTCGTGAAATCGGTGCCATGCATCGCGTCCCAGGCCTGTCAGCGCGAGATCGGCCACGACGGCGCGGACGCCGAGCGTCTTGCCGGGAAAGTCGATATCGAGCGCATGCCGCACAAAGCTGCGGCCGCCATCGGCGCCGACGAGATAGCGCACGCGGATCGTCGCGTCGCGGCCGTGGTGCGAAAGCCGTGCGGTGACGCCGTCGCCATCCTGAGTTATTCCAATCAGTTCACAGCCATACTCAACCTGATGTCCGAGCTCGCGCAGGCGTTCGCGCATCACGCCTTCGGTGAGGAATTGCGGCACCATCAACGGTGTCAAATAAGGCTCGGCCGGCGTCGGCACGGCAGCCGTGACCATGTCGGAATCAACGAAGCTGCCGTCGGGGCGGTGTTCGCGCTGTCGGGGATAGGGGCCGCCGGTCGCGGCCAGCCGGTCGATGATGCCGAGATCCTCGAAGATTTCCTGGGTTCGCGGCTGGATGCCCTTGCCGCGCGAGCCGTGGAATGGAGCCTCCAGCTTCTCGATCAGGCGGAACGAGATCCCCCGCCGCGCGAGGTCGATGGCGAGGGTGAGACCGGCGGCGCCGGCCCCGCTGATCAGCACGTCGCTTGCAAATTCCTGTGTCATGGCCGTCTCCGTATGTGTAATATGCACATAATTGGAGGGTGCAGATGACGTCAAGAAAATATGTGCAAAATACACATAATCGTGAGACGTTCCGTGCCCTGCACGAGGCACTGATCGACATTGTGAGCGTAATGAACCGCCCGCAGCGGGACGAAGCGATGGTGCGGGAGGCCGGGATATCGCTCGACCGGGCGCTGTTTCCGCTGCTTGTCGTCATTGAGCGGCGCGGCCCGATCGGGATCGTCGACCTCGCCGACGGGGTCGGGCGCGATTACACCACGGTCAGCCGGCAGGTCGCGAAACTCGAAAGCCTCGGCCTCGTCGGACGTCAGGCCGGTGCCGACCGCCGGGTCCGGCAGGCCGTCGTGACGCCGAAGGGCAAGACCATGACGGATGCCCTGGACGCCGCCCGCGAGCGGATGGGTCGGATCATTTTCGAGAGCTGGGCCGAGCGCGACGTCGACGAGTTGGCGCGGCTGATGCGCAAGTTTGCCGATGCGATCAGCCGTGACCCCTTCCACGATCCGAAGGGCGGCTCCTGACCGCTGAGATAACCGAGTTGCGAATTCCCTTGCCGCGCGAAGCGGTCTAGAGGCTTACCGGTCAGGAGACGCGGCGCCGGGGAATCATGGGACAGCGACGTTTGGGCATTTCAGTGAAACTGGCGGCGATGCTGCTGCTGGGAATCGGGCTGGTCGGCTGCGCCGGCGGCGACGATTCAGGGCCGATCACCTTTACCGACGATCGCGGCAACGCCGAGCAGCCGTTCCCGACCAGCTTTCGCCCCGAGATCCTGGCGTTCATGAAGACCTATCTGAACAATCCGGTCGGCGTGCACGAGGCCGGGATCGCCGAGCCGGTGCAGCGCACGGTCGGCGGCCGGCTGCGCTATGTGGTCTGCCTGCGCTACAGCCCGAAGGATACGGACGGCAGTTACCGGCCGGTTCGCGAGCGCGGCGTGCTGTTTGTCGACGGCCGGCTCGATCGCATCATCGAGAACGCCGCCGAGCCCTGCGCCGGCGTGTCCTATTCGCCGTTTCCAGATTTGGAAAAGATGACGCGCTGAGGGGCGGCCTGACAGAGTGTCGCAGCCATGACCGGATGATGCGCACAATCCGATCACTTTTCCCGGAGCGCTGAACCTTCTTTTAGCCTTCTGCGACATCCATTCAGCCGAAATGCGGCTGCTTAACGGGTGAAAAAACCTTCTGTGGCAAGGAACAAACGGGCGTTGTTGCGGCCCCGTCACAGTCCGGAAACATCACAGGTCTGGCATTGCCCCAAAGCAACCCAATTGAGGTCACGTTGTTTGGATTGATAGCGCAACGTAAGTCACGGGGATCGAAGATGAAGAAGTTTTTGCTTAGTACTGCGGCGCTGGCCGCTCTTGCGAGCCCGGCGTTTGCCGCTGACATGCCGGCCCGCGCCTATACCAAGGCACCGGCCTATACCGCGCCCGCGCTCGTTTACAACTGGACCGGTTTCTATATCGGCGGCCACGTCGGCGGCGCGTTCACGGACGGCAATAACCTGATGGGCAGCGACGCGCGCTTCATGGGTGGTGTGCAGGGCGGTTTCGACTACCAGTTCGCCCCCAACTGGGTGGCGGGTATCGAGGCGCAGTACTCTTGGCTGCCCAACTCGTCGAACAATGGCGTGCTGTTCCCGGCCGGTACGCTGGTGAGCGGCAACACCGACCAGATCGGTTCGGTCACCGGCCGCCTCGGCTACACTTGGGGTCCGGCGCTGCTCTACGCCAAGGGCGGTTATGCCTGGCGCGACAACAACAACATCAGCGCCTCGGTCGCCGGCGTGCCGGTCGGCTTCACCACCGACGGCAACCACCAGAACGGCTACACCGTCGGCGGCGGTCTCGAATACATGTTCGCCCCGAACTGGTCGGCCAAGGCCGAGTACCAGTACTACAATTTCGGCAAGACCACCTTCACGGGCGGTCCGGCCGACATCGTCGGCGCAAGCTTCCGCAACGACGAACACACCGTCAAGCTCGGCATCAACTACCGCTTCGGCTGGGGCGGACCGGTGGCTGCCAAATACTGATCGCCAATTTGGCTTGATCGACGCGAAAAGGCCGGCTTCAAGCCGGCCTTTTTGTTGGGTTGATGCCGCGTTAGGTGCGCATTGGCGGCACAAGTGCAATGCAAAAAATATTTCCTGCATTGCAAGGAACTTTCATCGTGATGCGCTATTATGCGTTCGCCGGGGCTGGTGGACAAACGAACATGCGTAGTTTCGCGTTAGGGCTGATCATATCTGCGGTCTCCATGCCGTGCCTTGCCCAGACCGTGCTGAAATCCGAACCCCTGATTCTCGCTCCCTATGAGGCTGTCCTCGTGCAGGACGCGTCCTGTCCGACCGGCAAAGTGCTCAAGGTGACCGGCGCGATCCGGGGTCTGCATCGGCGGAAGGTCTGTGTCTCGCTGGCAGCCGAGCAGGCTTCGCTGGTGACGGCGACGCCGTAAGGCTGGGGATGACGCACCACACGGCCCGGCTCGCTGATGCGCGCCGGGGCCATTGACGTCACGACTTCAACATCACGAATTCAGTTTGGGCTCCAATCGCGCTTGGAGATCGGCATCGGCCTTGTTCCTGGCGGGGTCCTCGTTTGGATCGAGCTGGCAGGGCCGGATCTCGTAGTCATTGTCGAGCACCGGGCGATGCGAGGCCTTTTCCTCTTCCGAAACGGCATCGACGACCAGGCCGGAATCCTTGGCCAGCTTCCAGACATCGGCCTCGGTCGGGTAAGCCTTGCTCAGCTTGGCATCCTGGTAGAACAGCGCGTAGGGCATTCATGGTCTCCCCCAAAAACCGACAACGCAGGCACCGGTTAAGAGGTTTCGGCTTCACGGAACGGTGAGCAACTAACTGAACAAGTACCTGAAAATATGAATCATTTCGGTCCTTTCGCGGGAGTCCCTGAGTCCCTAACGAGAGGTAAACCCCGAAAAAAAGAATCCCCGGGACTCCCCGGGTAGAATCGCCGGATGCTCCGTCTCATGAGAGCGATCCAGACCCCTCATGAACGTGTCCATGCCGCGCTGACGGTTGCGCTGCTGGCGGCCTGCGCGGCCAATCTGGCGCTGGTGTGGGCCTGGCTGTAGCCGGGGCTTCGCCTGAAAACGCCGTAGCCGCCCGACGTCAGCGCCGATTGACGGCCCGCGCATTCGCCCCATCATTGCCGACATAACAAGTGCCTGCCGCAATCAGCGGACGGGCCGTTCGTGGGTGGAGCGAGCATGATCGAAGCGCTGAGAGAGCGGGTCAATGTCGACGCTGGCCTCGTGCGGCGTGGACGGTATCTGTCGACCACATTCCTGCTTGAGATCGGCAACACGGCCTGGCTGATCGCAATCCATGAAGGCCGGATCAATTCGGTGACCAAGGGTCCGCTCGTGATGCCGTCATGGTCGTTTGCGCTGCGCACCTCGGACGAGGAATGGGACAAGTTTTCCGCGCGCCGGCCACCGCCCGGATCGAACGACCTGATGGCGCTGATCAAGCGGCGCGTGCTGAAAGCCGAGGGCGACCTGCAAATCTTCATGGCGAACCTGCGCTATTTCAAGGACGCGCTCGCCAAGCTGCGCGCGCCCGACGGAGTTGCGGCATGAGCGCAAGCTTCGAGCCGATCATCGGCCGCTACATGCATCTCGATTTGTTCGGCCGGGCGCACCGCGTCTATGTCGAGGAGGCAGGCTCGGGCACGCCGCTACTTTGTTTGCACACCGCGGGCGCCGACGGGCGGCAATATCGCGGCCTGATGAACGATCCGCGCGTCACGCGCCGTCACCGCGTCATTGCCTTCGATATGCCCTGGCACGGCAAGTCGTCGCCGCCTTCAGGCTGGCACGACGAGGAGTACCAGCTCACGTCAGTGCAATACACGACGATGATCCTGGCCGTGATCGACGCGCTCGATCTCGACCGGCCGATCCTGATCGGCTGCTCGATCGGCGGCCGGATTGCGCTGCATCTGGCGCTCGAGCACCCGGAAAGCTTCCGCGCCATCATCGGCCTGCAGGCCGGCGCGCATGTCGATCCCTATTACGACCTGAATTTCCTGCACCGGCCGGACGTGCATGGCGGCGAAGTCGCTGCCGCCATCGTCTCGGGCCTTGTCGGCCCCGATGCGCCCGAGGCGGAGAAATGGGAGACGCTGTGGCACTACGCGCAAAGCGGGCCCGGCGTGTTCAAGGGCGACCTCTATTTCTACAAGATCGACGGCGACATCCGCGCCCGCGTCGCCGAGATCGAGACCAAGCGATGCCCGCTGTTCTTGCTCTCCGGCGAGTACGACTATTCCTGCACGCCGGAGGAGACGCTGGCGGTCGCGCGCAGCATTCCCGGCAGCGAAGCCACCATCATGAAGGGGCTCGGGCACTTCCCGATGAGCGAGAATCCGGGTGAGTTCTTGAAGCACCTGCTGCCGGTGCTGGAGAAGATCGGCGGCCAAGGGAGCTAAAGACGGGAGAGGTGAAGCAGGGAGACGTAGAGTACCGCGCCTACTTGCCGGAGCGCGGCAGTTCGGCGTTGTCGCGAATCGCTGCGCGCACCTTGTCCATGGTGGAGCTGCAATACTCCTCGCGCTCACGCAGAAAGCGCTGCTGGTTGGCACGGAAATTCGCAACCCGCGCACGCACTTCCGAACCGAAGTCGCCACGGATGTCGAGCTTTACGAAACCCGGCAGCACCGGCGCCGGCGGGACCTCGACAACCATCACGGCGGCCGGAGCGGGCGCCGCGGCAGGCGGCACCTCGATGACGGTGGGCACCGGCAGGGGCGGTGCGACAGTGACCGACGTCGCTTCAGGTGCAACCACGGGCGGCGCAGCCATCAGCGCCTCGGCGTCAGGCCGCTTGGCCGTCACCGATTGCACGAAAGCCATGGTCTGCGCGATCAGGAGATCGCGTTCTTTCATCCACTTCATGGCGCACCCTCAGTGGGCCGGATTCCAGCAAAGCAACACTGCAGAATCAAGCGTTTACCACGAAGATGGTTGACGAGGGCGTCTGTTTTGCCCGCGAGGTGACAAAACGGCGACACCACCTGAGCGGGTGAGGGCTGGGGGTGGAGCAGAGTACCGACGAGGCCGGGCGCGTTCTGGAGAGCCGAAGCCCGACTTTGAGAGGTGCCGACCAGCAGCTTTAGTGAGCGACCGTCTCGACCTCCGGTTCGGTGGCGCGGGCCTCGATCAGGTCGGCATAGCGGCCGTATTCCTCGGCCATTTCGAGCAGCTTCTCGCGCACCGCAGCGTCGGTGACCTGGCGGGCCAGCCGCTTGGCCTGATCGGACTGGAAACGGTAATGCGCGGTGTCGGACATTGTGGCTCCTCACAAATATGTAAGGGCCGGTCCGCAAAGGTTCACTGCAGCGTTTGCGAGCGTTCCGTCAGCGCGGCCAGGCCCGCGCAGGGGTTGTCCTCGCGGATCTCGACGTCGAACCAGCCCATCTCCTTCAGCTCGCGTGCCTTCTTCTCGGCAGCGTCCTCGCTGTCGCGCTTCAGAACGATCTGGCTGGTGCCGTCCCGCGCAAGGATGAAATAGGTCATGGCTTTGAGTCCACCCGCCGCCAGCGTACACGGGTTTTGCGGGGAAGGACAAGAAACAATGCGAAATTTGCGTGGTCATACGGGAACGCTCCCGCGAATCCTGCCAAGGATGCGGGGCCAAGGACTGGTTCACATCCTTAAGCCGCGCCCGCCGCAAGGGGCGCAAACAGGCCGCCAACCGAGACGGCGGATTCCTTCAACGGAAGACAGATTGCAACGGAAGACAGATTGACATTGCAATGCAACCGTTGCCCGCTATGACCGCTCTCAGCCGGGATGAAAACATGAGTGCAAGTGCGCGAGAGTTCGTCGATTTCTGGATCGAGAACAGCGTTCACGCTGTCGAGCAGTATCGCGTGCCGGGCGCGTCGCAAGACGTGGCCGAGCTCACGCAGCGGTGCATCGAGATGGCCAAGGGCGAGGGCATTACCGAGCAGGCGCTGCGCGACGAGGTCGGTGACGTCGGCGAATATATCCGGGACAGACTGAAGGCGGCCAACAAGGCGGAGTCCGGTCGCAGCGAGTAGGTGTTTCGAACGCGGTGCCTCGACCGTAGCAGGTGAATTTGCCCCGATGAAATTCCGATCGGCTCCTCCGCGGAGCGTGAAAGTGCAACTAACCTTCCACCGCTCATCACCATTTTTCTCCTCGTGATCTTGAGGACCCGCTGATTGCGGGATTGACTCATTGTTCATGTTTTGTTCTTATGCTGCACGTTCAGCAAGGAGAGCATCATGGACAACCGCATCAACGAAATCCGCAGGCAGGTGAGAGCATTGAGGGTCAGCATGATGGAGGCCGAGGCCATCATGCGCGAGCAAATCAACCGGGGCGAGGATTGCGCCTTCGTGGCCAGGGACATGATCAAAATGCGCACGGTGATGAGCCGCCTTGTCGAGGAACGCGCCATGCTCGGCGACCGTGAGCCGATCCTGTTGAGCGGCGGTTTCATCTCGCGGCGCCCGAAAGCGGAAAGGCCCATTGCGCTTCCGCCGTTCAAGCGTCGCCTGATGCCCGTAGCGGTACGTGCCCGGTGAGGAGTTCGAGATCTGAAGCTGCGGGCGCGACTGCGTGACCCTGGTTCGAGCGCGAACCGGCTCGGGCAGCCGGTGCTCTGATCATTGATGGTGCCGGCTGAGGGGATTGAACCCCCGACCTTTGGTTTACAAAACCACTGCTCTACCGCTGAGCTAAGCCGGCGAATGGGTTGGATTGCGCGCTCGCATAGCAGACTTGCCGGGCGAGGGCCAGAAGCAGAAATGAGATCGGGGAGGCGGCGTGGCCGTCGGCCGGCAAGGAAAAGGCGGCCCTCGGGCCGCCTTTTCCTTCTCTTACGTACAGGTCGGGGTTACTGGCAGGGATGCTGCCGGCCGTCGTCGCCGCGGAACCAGGTGCCGGGGGTGCAGACGAAGCCGTTCTGCCGGGCGTATTCGGAGCCGCCGCGCGCATAGCCGCCGCCGGGGCCATTGCCAGGACCGCCGAAGGGGGCGGTGGCGATCGCGGTCGCCGTTCCGACCGCGCCGCCGACGACATCCGCCGCGATGTCGGCTGGACCGGGATCGTAGCGGTTGTAGCTGTCGTTATCCTGCCAGCCGCGATCCTGCCGATAGGCGCGGCGGTGATAGCTGGCATCGGCGCCATAGCCCGGTCGCATGGTCTGGCAATTCCCGTAGCTATCGACGTTCGAGCAGCGGGTGGGGCCGCCCATCATCTGCTGTGCCATTGCAGGGGTCGCCAGCGCCGAGGCGAGCAGGGCGGCGGCGCCGAGAATCTTGAGCTGCATGCGAAGTCTCCTCTGTCGTGATGTGCAGAGCTAATCTCGCTGGGCCGCGCCTGTTCCTGTTCCGCCTTGTCTTCTGTTCAAACCGATGTGAAGTTCCGCCTCGTTCCCTCTTGATGAGATTTGCATGCATCTTCGCGACATCGATTACCGCTGCGGCGACACCAATCTGCGCGGCTATCTCGCTTTCAACGAGTCGAGCGGAAAGCGGCCCGGCGTGCTGGTGTTCCATGAGGGGCTTGGGCTCGGCGATTTCGCGATGGAGCGGGCGCGCAGGCTTGCAGAGCATGGCTATGTCGCGTTCGCCGCCGACATGTTCGGCGAGCGGCGGCAAGCGGCCAATCTGGAGCAGGCGGCAGCCCTGATCGGCGTGCTTCGCACCGAGCCGGCGACGCTGCGCGCCCGTGCCCGCGCCGCGCTTGCGACGCTGGTCGCACTGCCCGAGGTCGATGCCACCAGATGCGCCGCGATCGGATTCTGCTTCGGCGGGATGGTCGCGCTCGAACTCGCGCGTGACGGCGCTGATCTCAGGGCCGTCGCCAGCTTCCACGGCGTGCTCTCGACCAAACTGCCGGCGGCAGCGGGCACGGTGAAGGCGAGCGTGCTGGTGTTGACCGGCGCCGAAGATCCGTTGGCGCCGCCCGACCAGGTCGCGGCCTTCGCGGACGAGATGCGCGCCGCCGAGGTCGCCGACTGGCAGGTGGTCAGCTACGGCAACGCGCTGCACGGCTTCGCCAACCCGGCCGCTGATGGCTCGATCATGAAGGCCGCACTCTACAATGCGCGGGCCGACCGTCGCTCCTGGGCGGCGATGCATGGCCTGTTTGACGACGTGCTGGCCTGACAAGATCAGCGATCTGGTGTTTGATCCGGTGTCAGGTGGGGCGGGGGATTGATGTTCGGAATTTTGAGTCTTGGTTTTCTGCTCGGTCTTCAGCACGCGCTCGAGCCCGATCACATCGCGGCCGTATCGAGCATTGCGGCGCGCCGTACCAGCATCAGTGACATCGTCAAGCACGGCCTGACCTGGGGACTCGGTCACACGCTGACGCTGTTCGTATTTGCGGGCGCCGCGATCCTGCTCGGACACGCGATTCCGGAATCGGTGGCGCAGCCGATCGAGACCGCGGTCGGCATCATGCTGGTCGGGCTCGGCGGGCATGTGCTGTGGCGGCTGTGGCGTGACCGCGTGCATTTCCACGGCCATGCCCATGCCGACGGCACCACGCATCTCCACGCTCACAGCCATGCGGGAGAGACCGCGGCGCTTGCGTCCACTTTGCCGCACGCGCGCGCCGCGCATATCCATGAGCACGGCTTCCGCTGGCGCACGCTGCTGGTCGGCCTGATGCACGGCATGGCGGGCTCGGCGGCGCTTTTGGTGCTGACGGTGTCGCAGGCCCCGAACCCGGTGATCGGGCTCGGCTATGTCGCGTTGTTCGGGGTCGGCTCGATGATCGGGATGGGCGTGCTGTCCAGCGTGATCGCGGTGCCGCTCGCGGCCTCCGCGCGCTGGCTGACCTGGGCCAATCGCGCGCTCCAGGTCACGGTCGGCCTTGTCACCATCGCGATCGGCATCCACGCGATCATCGAGAATGGCTTCGCCTGACGCACCGACACGTCGGGCATGGGCGTTAACGATTCCCGATCTTGTTCTCGCGCAATTGACCGAACGTTGATGCTTACGCGTTAGGCTTACCGGCAGTTCGACCCGCGGCCTTAACCCTTGCGCCGACGCCTTGGACTAGGTTGTGCCTGGAACAACGGGGCATTGCGTGACATGCGCTTTGGCGTAGCACTGGCGATATTGGCTGCCATGAGCTCGACGGCCATGACTTCTACAGCATGGGCCGGCGGCGGCTTCGACATCGTCGTGCCCAATCGCCCGGGCGTCCCCATCATCATCAACGGCGTCGATGCCTCCTATGCCGTGGTCGAAGGCGCAATCGGCCTCGGCCACAACGAGCCGATGCAGCCGACCGTCTATGGCGGGCGGTACATAGATCCGGAGCCGAATGTCGGCCATTACTATCCGAGCATGGGCCATATGCCCGGCTACGGCCGCCTCGAGATCGAGCCGCCGACCAACCGCCGCCTGCCGCAGCCGGCCGAGAGCTATCATCAGACATGGTCGGCGCAGTCGGCACCGCTGCCGGCGCAATCCAACGTTCCTGTCGATTCGCCACCGGTGATCTACGCACCGCAGTTCAACGGCAGGCCACCGGGAGGCCAGCGGTCGCCGCGACCGAGAATTCCGCAATAAACGTCGAGAAGCCCAAGAAGCCAAAAGAAACCTAAATCAACGAAAGACACCTACAGGAGAGAGTAATGCGTCAAATGATCACTGGACTGATTGCGGCCGTGGCCGTCATGGCGGCCGCGCCCGCGATGGCGTGCGGCTTCAACCCCTGTGGCGCGCCGGTCTATGCCCCGCCGGTCGTGAATTACTGCAACCCCTGCGGCGGCGGCGCGGCGGCCGAGCGGCTGCCTGACCCGGACGAGGCCTACCCGGACCAGGCGCAGCAGTACTACTACATCAACCAGGGCCCGACCTACACCGGTCCGGGCAACTGGGCGCCGCGTCCGTACTATCGTGAGGGCTATGGCCGCCCGTCTTATGGCTATCGCCACTATGGCTACGGCTATCGCCACCATGAGTACGGCTACCGCCACTACGGCTACGGCGCGTACCATCACTATCGCCCGTCGTATCACCGTCCGCACTACGGCTATCATGACGGCTACGCACCGCGTCACGCCTACGCGCCCGCGCCGTATCACTACGGCCACCACGTGCTGCGCCGCTACTACTGAGTCCTGCGATTCGCTGAAGAGATCAGCGCCCGTTCGCAACCTGCGAGCGGGCGTTTTTCGTTTTATTCGGGGGCGTTGTCCTGGATATCTTTCGCGCCACGCGAAGACGTCGATGCGTTACATCAGCCCCAGCCGGCTGGCGCCGATATAGAGCGCGAGCACTGCGGCATTCGAGACGTTGAGGCTCTTGATCTCGCCGGGCATGTCGAGGCGGGCGACGACGCGGCAGGTCTCGCGGGTCAACTGCCGCAAGCCCTTGCCTTCGGCGCCGAGCACCAGCGCGAGCGGCGGCTGCAATGCCACCTTGCCGAGATCCTCGGTGCCCTCGCTGTCGAGGCCGACGGTCATGAAACCGAGGTCGTTCAGCTCGTTCAGCGCGCGCGCCAGATTCTGCACCGTGACAACAGGCACCAGCTCGAGCGCGCCGGATGCGGATTTCGCCAACACGCCAGTGGCCTCCGGGCTGTGCCGCGCCGTGGTGACGATCGCCTTCACCGCAAAGGCCGCGGCCGAGCGCAGGATGGCGCCGACATTGTGCGGGTCCGTGATCTGGTCGAGCACCAGCACGATGCCTTCTTGCGCCAGCGTATCGAGATCAGGCGAGGGCAGCGGATCGGCTTCCGCCAGCAGCCCCTGGTGCACGGCATCGGGGCCGAGCCGTTGGTCGATCGCGCTGGGGCGGACGATCTCCGGCGCGACTTTGGTGTCGATATTCTCGTCCGCGAGCCGCTTGGCGGCGTTCTCGGTGAGGTAAAGCTTACGGATCTGGCGGTCCGGATTGGCAAGTGCGGCCGCCACCGTGTGCCAGCCATACAGAATCACCGGCCCGTCGGAACCGGATTCGCGCTCCTGCCGGCCAGGCGGACGGGCGAATTTCCGCCCTTTTTCGAAGGGTTTAGGCCCGCCGCGGCGGAAATTGGGCTTGCGGTCGCGATCGCTCATCTGAGGCTTGTCTCATGGCTCCGGAATATTGGCAATTTAGCCGGCAAATTGCCCGCCGGCTTGGTTGACTTTGGCCGGTCCCTTCGACCATAAACGGCCCCGATCGCGCACCCGTAACTGGGCCTGCGCGGTTATCAGCGTCATCGTAATGACCCGGTCCGCCACCACTCGTGCGGCTGGGATCTAGCGCTGTTGGACGGGGGAGTGTCCCGAGTGGCAAAGGGAGCTGACTGTAAATCAGCCGTCTTATGACTTCGAAGGTTCGAGTCCTTCTTCCCCCACCAGTCTTTTCAAGTACTTGGTCTGCTACTGCTTCCCAGCCCTCTGGGCGTTGGTTGAATTGGGAAGCGTATGGGAAGCACCGAAAAAATGTGCGCTACGCGGCGCGACTAGCGGCCCGCTGCGCGATCCACTCGTCGATTTCTGACTCGATCCAACCCACGCGATTCTCGCCAAGTGGCACGCGCCTAGGAAACCTGCGCTCGGCCTCCAGCTTGTAGAGATGACGGCGGGTGTAGGTGATGCCGCGAGTGTCATTCAGTTCGCAATATCGAAGCAGCTTGGCTGGCTTCCGATTGTCGTTATTGGGAGTCGGCAAATTCATCGCTGTTCCTCTGAAATGAAAACCCGCTCGCGCTAAATCGCACAACCGGGGTGTGTGGATGCTGGGCCTGGCTCTGTCAGCCCCCAGCGTGATCGACTCAGGAAGAAGCCGCGACCCGTCCCCGATCCGGAAACAACTTGCCCCTTTTTTGGAAGCTCTTTTCCGTTCTCGTTTCTTGATCCGTTCTCATTCGGGCGAAGGTACTGGCCTGTTTTATCCCTTAGTGGCCTAATTTGATTTTCGCAGTGGCCTGAATTGCTTAGGCCCGCGTTCTCAGTAGGACTACTGAGCGTATGCACGTTGCGTATTTTATAGGGGGATACAAAGTTGTTTCCTCCGGAGTTCTCCGGATTGGCCTGCCCATATTTGAAGCTGCCTAATTTTGACTTCGATGGTAAATTGATCCGCTCTTGATGGCTCATCTCAGTCTGAAACAAATTCTGGGGGAAATCATGAAGTCAATTTTGAAGCTCGTTTTGGCATTGGCCATTTTTGCTAGTTTTTCGGCGGCGTCAGACGCTCAAACGCCGGTTACTTCGAAATCCGCACCAAAGGCGGGCTCCGCCGCGAAAGGACAGCCTAGGCTTCCTAGCTGCCATAACAGGGCCGTTCAGGCGTCGGGTCGGCCCTGCCGTTAAGATGATAGCTCGTGAAGGACCGGAGGCCGCCTCAGTTGGCGGCCTCTTCGCACGCAAGAAAATGCAGTTGGAAATCTTACTGAATTATAGTGCAGTAGATTGCCTCAGTTGACGTTGACGACAAACGAGACATCAATCGCGCCGTCCAGATCAATCGCACCTTTGCCACGATCATCCGACCAAGGCGAGTGATGGATAGCAGCAATATGGGCGCTTGTGGCGCGGGTCAGTTCATCGACCGATTGGACGTACCGCTGCATATCTTTCGATTGATGTTGGTCACCATTTCCAAAGGTCCGAGTCACCGTATCCAAAATTACGAGGACACATTTGTGTCCGCTCTTCTCTTCAAGCCCCTTGATGGTCATGGCCAGTGCCTTGGCATCGATGCCGCCAGTTAGGTCAAGCTTGCCACCGACGACGACGAACGGAATGCCCTTCATCCCATGTTTTTTGCTCCATGCCGCGACTCGCCTTTCCGTGAGTTTCTTACGTTCTGCCGCAAAAAACACTACGAGCCCATGTTTCACCTTCCGGCCGTGCCATTCCATATTAGCCGCGATGTGACAACCGATGTCGCCGACAAGCACGCTCTTTGCGGTGCCTGGCTTTGCGACGAACAAGGAAAACTCGCCAGCGCCCAACACGCCCTGAACGATTTCTTCTAGCGGTTGATTGGTCCACGTCATCAAACCAAGTTATCTGGAAGCGCTCTTTCAGATCGGCCTTTACCTGATCGGGCAACTGCATGGTCTTCGGCCTGTTGCCGTTCGCAGCCTTGATCTTTTCGGCCCCGACAACAATGCTAGCGACCGTTTTTTCAACGAAGTCCGTACCTTCCTGGAAAACGTCTTTCAGATTGTGCTTCATGACAAGGCCCGCGCGAGATATGCCGTACGCCACCGAACTTCATCTTCGAAGTAGCTCCGAATCGCACCAGGCGAGTCATCGATATCGAACCGCGCTAGCTCGTCGTCATCGTCCGAAAAGCCCCATGACCACGCTTCAAGTGCGGTGTGGATACAATTGCCCTCGATTGTCGCGGCCAGTGAGAGTTCCTTGAGAGCCTTGCGGCTGATAGGCGCAATGTGGCAAACGCCTGTGCAGCCCGACTCAAGCCAATCCATTGGATGGGCATGAAGCCGTCCCACTGGCAAGCAAAGGTTTTCGCGACCTAGCCAAGGTGCACGGCCCGTAGCGCGAGCGAATGACATTTCGTCGCTGATAAAGAGCAAGTCAATAAATTTGCCCTCTTCGATGATCGGAGTGGCAAGTTCGGCGGGATATTTCGGCCCAACATGATCGGGCGCGTAAATCAAAAACCGATACCGGCTGGTTTCAGGATTCCAGACCATGCCGTACTGAATGAGGGCGACGTGTTGAGGGGCGGCGTCGATCCCGCGATCCGCAAGCCACACAACTGCAGTCAAATTATCACCGGCCTTGTCGAAGAATTCTTGCGCGACTTCGTGTGGCAAGGGCAAGGTGTCGTCAAAGTTAGAAATCGATTCCATAAAACGTCTTTCACTAATACTCTCCTCAAGCATTTAGGTTAGTAGGCTGGGTTCTGTTCGGACAAAACTCCGACTAGAGTTTCTGTAAATGCAGGAAAGGTATCGACGTTGTGGAATCCGACTTTTCGTGCTGCTGCTGATACGGCTTCGCTCCAGGTCGGTGAAGACCAATTGTAGAACGGTCGTAGCTTCGACCAAGCATGGTCGGTCAGACTACTCGTCTCACCGGCCAACCGAACAAGCAAACCGGAGGCTCTTCCGTTTCTTGGATCGTTGTATCGTGCATCCAATCCCCGCCGCCAATTGGCCGTGCGGGTCAGGCTTCCGCTAAGGCTGTCGATGCAATTCTGCTTTTTGTTGTCGATCATGCTTTGCTTCTAAATCGCCAGCGCAATTGCTGGCATTGTGCCCACGTCAAATAGCCGCCGTGAGCGGTGCGGTGTTCTTGTTGAAGAATTTCGGGCGATTGAGCGCCAGTGGCGCCAACTGAGGCGGCTCTACTTTGGGCGCGGAGGATGTGGCTGGCGCGTCGGAAGATTTGCTCGCGGTGGAACGTCGGTTCGAGTCGGCTCCGGCAATCGGGCAGATTCTTGCGCTCGATTGAATCTTGCGATCCAAGCCGCGAGCGATGCATAGCGCCGCCTCAGCGTTTGAGGGAACGTTTCCTCTGTCGGGTCGTGGAGGTCGTCCATCGTCAATCTTGCACACTTCCGAATTGAAGAATGATTGACGAGATGTGAGAACTTAATCCGTGCAACCACGGTGATGGGCCTGGGAACAACTGATGCCCGCATAAGAAGCTATGCACCTATCAGTGCATATAGAGGAACGAAGTCTCAGTAGTCCTACTGAGAACACGCCCTAACCAACCCAGGCCGCTGCAGAAATCAAATTAAGCCCCTGGGGGATGGAAAGGGGACAGCACCCCAAAAGGAATGGGAACGAAGCAGGAAATTGGGACCGGAACGCGAGGGCGGGCCGAGACGCAGCTGCACGGACGTTCAATTCAGAGCTGGTGACAGCACAAACTTTCCAATTTTCCGCGCGCCGTCCCAAAGCTCCACTGGTCGATCGGCACCAGCCAAATTCTGGGCTTGTTCCCGTGCGGCATCGTCATTGCCGCAGAAAAGATCAACCCGCCACAAGATGCGGTCGTCGGGACTGAGGACGTACGCGGTGTAGCCGTGCATAGAGCGCCTCTGTTGGGCCTGCCCCCATTCAAGAACGCCAGTTCTGAAAGGTTGTTCCAATAGGTCGAGCAGGCAATGCCTGCCTAACCCTGCTCGACAATCCTCATGAGGTGCTGTTCCCATGCCGTTAACGCCGCTAGTTTCTGCCTGAGATAGTTTGCGTTGTTGTAGACACGATCCATGTCCTTCTTTGAATGGTTCAGAATCGACTCGGAAACCTCGCCCATCACGTCAAGGTCTTCTGACACTCTGGTTTTACCAGTGCGTCGCAGATCGCGAAAAATCCAGGGTTCATTGAACTTCACGATCTCGTCTAGCTTCTCTTTCAGGTGAGTGTAGTTTGCGAAGCCGGTATCCGCGATTCCCTCTCGCTCCCCACCGTAGCTCGCCGAACAGGGTGTATCGGCCATTGGCCCAACTGCGCCCAATGGAACGGGGCGCAGCGAAAGCGTTCGCGACCGGACGTGAACGATCAGTGCGCGCTGTCGCCGCGACCGTCGTCGTCATCGTAGAAGTCGTGGTCACCGCCTGGCTTGAACTGGGGATCGACGCAGGCAAAGTTGCTCGCGTTATTGGTCATGCCGCTGCCCTTGTAGGATGGAATCTGCGGATAGGGGCACAGCGGTCGGGTGCCTCCGGTCGGGAAGTACATCGCGACCCGCGGGTCAAACGGCGCTCCGGTCGGGTAGGAGGAGGTCGTGTTGGTGTTCGCCGCCACGATGCGCTCCGGCGCGATGTCCTTTTCGACCCAGTTCGTGATGGCGTTGAGTTCGTTTCCGGCGAAGTCGGTGGTAGCAGCACCGCCGCCGCAATGGGCCATGTTCGGCACCATGAACAGCCGCGCGAAATCCCCGGCCTTGCCGCCCATCTGCTGGTTCATCTTGCGGTACCAGCGGGCGATCGCAGCACCTGAGAAGATGCCGTCATTGATCGACGAGGAGACGATCAGCTTGCCGCCGCGCTGCCTGAACGGCCGCAGGTCGGTCGACACCGCCGCCATGAAGTCCATCGAGCTCTCCGGATAGGCCTGGGTCCGGGTGAAGATCTTCGGCGCGTCGGTATCGAAGTTGAAATGGAACACGAACGCCTCCTGACCGGTCGGCCCGTTGACCGGCGTGACGACGGGAGGCGTCTGGAACACCATCGGGAGCGCACCTGCGCCGAGCGTCAGGTTGATCGCGGTGTTGACGTTTGGCACCGGTGCGGTGACGACGTTCCAAAAGCCCCAACCGGCGCCGGGCGCAGTCGGCGGCGTCCAGATCCCCGCGTCCCAGAACCAGTTCGAATAGAGCCGCTGGCCTTTTGAGTTGACCGGGCCGGTGTAGATTTTCTTCAGCGCATCGACTTGCGCGCCGGTCAGGCAGGTGCCGCCATGCGGCGTGCTGCCATGCGTGCCGGCGCCGCAAGTGTAGCTGGCGAGCGCCTTGTACACCTTCTTGGCCGTGCAAGCGTGGTAGTTGTCGATGATGCCGTCCACCAATCCGTCGAGCTCGTCGCAGGCGCTGAGGATTGCGGCCGAGGCCACCTCCATGTCCTGCGCGGGAAAGGTGCTCGGAATGAACGGCTGGCCGTTGATATCGGTGCCGGTGGCGAGCTTGCCCAACTGTTGCTCGTTCCAGGCCTCCGCAAGTCCTGCCTGTGGCAGGTTGAAGCCGGGATTTTGCGAAATCACGCCGTCGAACAGAAAGGGAAACTTCTGCGAGGCGACCATCGCGTCGCGGCCGCCATTCGAGCATCCCATGATGTAGGAATAGACGGTGTCGAGACTGTAATAATAGGAGATGATCTCTTTCGAGATGACAGCCGTTTTCTCGATGCCATTGTAGCCGTAGTCCCGGCGCGCCTGGGCGTCGATGGCGAAATGGGCCGAGCCTCCGGCATTCGCATCGTCGTCCTGATAGCCGCCGACCGCGTTGCTCGCGCTGTCTTCATGGCCGCCGTCATCGGCGGCGACCGCCCAGCCTTGTGTGAGCTCGACGCCGGCCGAGCCCTGCGGGTCGCTTTGCAGGCTGCCGTCGGTGCCGCCGCCGCCCATCATCTCGAAACGGCCGTGCCAGGTGTTTGGCAAATTGAGAGCAAAGCCGATGGCGTAGGTGAAATGATCGGGATCCTGCGTGCCGGTGCGCTTGTCGATGACGCCGACCACGTTGCAATAGCCCGACTTCTGCACAGCGCTCAGGATCTGCGTGTTCGCCAGCTTGAGGCCGGTGAGGCCGGTGCAGGACGAACGCGGGGCGACGCCGCCTGGCGGCAGGCCTTCCGATGCGTGTGCGCCGAGCGCGGCCCAGCCTGCAACAATCGTCGACGCCAACAAAAGTCGTTTCATGTCAGTCCCTCCCTGGTGATGAAGTGTGATGGCCGGACCAGCGGCGCGCCGCAGTGGTTCACGTCCTGCCGAGCGGATCGCAGTGCGCGCGTGGCGGCGCACGACATCATCTCGCCGCGGCGCGTCACAACGCGCTCACCGGCGCCCATCCTTGATGGAGGCACGGACGTTATCTCCCGTGGGAATCTTCCTTGGACCAGCTCGTATTGCGGCGGGTTTCCGCGATCCTTGCGCGGCGATGTTGTCTTGTCAACATGGATTCGAGATCGAGGACTGTTACGCAACCTCTCGTGGTACCTGCATTTGGAAAGGCCGGCGCCGCTCTGCGTCCCGTGCGGGGCGGGATAGACTCAAGCCCTCGAATCCCCGATCTTCGGCTCGCAGGCTTGGCGAACAGGCTTGGGAAAGATTGATATCGATGGAGCCAGGGAAGGCAGGAGTCAGCAAGCGGACCGCCAAGAAGCCGCGCCGCGCAGCACGCGTGGTGAAGTCGTCACGACCGCCGCGAGCGATGCAGTTGGACAAGCGGGCGCGCGCAAAACCGCCGGCCCTGAAACCGCTGGCCTTGGGCGACCTGTCGCAATTGCTCGGCTATAGGCTCCGCCGGGCCCAGCTTTGGGTGTTCAAGGAATTCGGCCGGCAATTGTCTGCCTTTGACATCAGCCCGGCCCAGTTCTCCGTTCTCTGCGTGATCGACGCCAATCCCGGCGTCAACCAGTTTGCGATTGCGCAACTGCTGTCGATCGAGCGGGCCGGCTTGGGCCGGCTGGCGGATCATCTGGAGGGTCGCGGCTTGGTGCGGCGCACCGCCTCCGCGATCAACCGGCGCTATTACGTGCTCTCACTGACCGACGAAGGCACAGCACTCTTGCGCCGGATCAGGCCCGCAGTGGCCGAAAGCGACAAGCGGCTCGCCGCAAAGATCGGACCGCGTGCCTACCGGGAATTGCAGCGGGCGTTGTCGATCTTTTTGCAGGAGTCCTGAGGCCGGAGAAAACATACTACGAAAATCGGATCAGGATATTTACATCATCCGAAAATCGGACTATGTTAATTGCCGTTGAAGGCGGGGCGAGTGCCGATGGCAAGGGTTCACACGATCGGCAAGACAATCATCACGGTCTACGCCAACGATCATCTGCCGCCGCACTTTCACATTGTCCATCCCGACTTCGAAGCGCTGATCGTTATCGAGGACTTCAGCGTCTATGCGGGGGACCTGAAGGGGCCTGCAGGAAGGTCTGCAATAGAGTGGGCAAGAGCCAATGTTGCGGAAATCAAAGCGGAATGGAACCGGGTTAATCCGAGGTACCCGGTCAAGTAGGAATTATTGAAGGGAAGAAGAATGGATAGGGAAATTCCGCGGGTCGAAGCTGTTAAGGTGGAAGTTCCGTCGTCATTGGTCGTCCGCTGGCGAGGGAGACGAGGCCGCGACGCTGTGAACTTGACCGGGTGGATTGCCACCGGTGGCGATATTCTTGCGCCACTAAAAGATGCTTCGACGTTCAGTCAAGCGCACGTTGCATCCTACGGATCGGCGGTCGCTTGGAATGACGAAGACCTTGCAATCGATGCCATGCATCTGAAGATGCTGGCTGATGAGCAGCGTCCATTCGGCAACGTTGAGATTCGTCGCTGGCAAGATCAGATGGGAATATCCAATGCTGAGGCCGCCGATCTGGTGAGCGTCAGTCTCAGCACCTGGAGTTCGTATCGTGCCGCGGGTACGGTGCCGGCACCCATTGGGATGTTGCTCCGGGCGATGCAGCGGGACCCGTTGATGATGCAGGCCCATCTGCGTCCGCGCACGGCGGGACGGCCAAGAAAGGCTGCGACAGGCTGAAATTCGTAACGGACCCTGAGAACGCGAATTCGCCCCTGTCACTCCATCCTTGCAAACAACTCCACCAGCGTCTCGCGCAGCCAGCGTTGCGCCGGGACGGTGTCGTTGCGCTGGTGCCAGAACAGGCTGACGACGCGCGGCGGCGCCTCCAGCGGAAGCGGCATCGCGTGCAGCGACGGGGCGTGTCGCGATTGGCCGCGGAGATCGCGCGGCAGCACGCCGATCAGGTCGGACTGACGCACGATCTCGTAGGCCGCACCGTAATGATTGACGATGGAGACGAGGTTGCGCGACAGCCCGCGCGAGGCGAGGAACTGGTCGTAGGTCGGCAACGTCCGGCCGGCCAGGCTCACATCGACATGCTTGGCGTTCAGGAAGCTGCGCGTGCTCAGCCGCTTGCCGGCCGCCAGCGGATGGTCCCGTCGCATGAAGCAGGCGTAGTCGACGGTCCAGAGCGAGCGTGAGCGGATCAGCGCCGGATGCTGCGCCTCGTTAACGTAGACGCTCAACACGCAATCGACCCGGTTGTCCTCGAGCTGATCGGCTATGCCGATGATGGTGTTGGGCACGGTGCGGAGCCGCGCGTTGGGGGCCACATCGCTGAATCGATTCAGGAGCCGCGGCATCACCAGCGAGGCGACGTAATCCGACATCGACAGGCTGAACTCGGTCTGGGCGCGCTGCGAATCGAAGACTTTCTCGTCGAGCGCGCCGCGCACGCTTTCCAGCGCTTCGCCGATCGGATCCCACAGCGCCACGGCGCGTTGGGTGGGGCGGATCCCGGTGCCTGACCGCACGAACAGCGGATCGCCGAGCGCGTCGCGCAATCGTGCCAGCGCGTTGCTGACCGCAGGCTGCGTCATCATCAGCGCGTTCGCGGCCCGCGTGACGCTGCCCTCGGTCATCAGCGCCTCGAACACCTTCAGCAGGTTCAGGTCAAGCGTCCGGAATGACATCGGCGACATTCACGCTGGTGATATATGAGATCATAACTATAAATTATTGGGATAATGGCGGTTTGTCTATCATCCCTCGGGAGCACGGGCGCCGGGCCGTGGGGCAGGGGGATTTCAGATGTCGATGATATCGGCGCGCATCGAGCGCCTTCCGTTCGCACGTTTTCATGTTCACCTGCTGCTGATGGGCGGCCTGGGCTACATGTTCGACGCGATGGACGCCGCCGTGCTGGCCTTCATCCTGCCGGTGCTGCGCACCGCCTGGAATCTCACGGCGGTCCAGACCGGCGTGCTCGGCAGCAGCACCTTTGTCGGCTTCCTGTTCGGCGCCCTGCTGGCCGGCACGCTCGGCGACCTGATCGGCCGCCGCGCGGTGATGATGTCGGCGCTCGCACTCTACTGTATGGCATCGGTGGTCAGCGCGACCGTGGATAGCTGGTCGTCGTTCTTCGCCGCCCGCGTGGCGGCGGGGATGGGCACCGGCGCCGAGAGCGCGATCATCGCGCCTTACCTCGCGGAGTTCGTGGCGCGGCGCTACCGCGGCAGTTTCACGGGCGCGCTGGCGGGCTTCTTCTCGTTCGGCTTCGTGGCAGCCGCCTTGCTCGGCTATTTCATCGTGCCGGCTTACGATAACGGCTGGCGCATCGTGCTTGTGATCACCGCCGTGCCGGTCGTCATGCTGCTGTGGTGGCGCCGAGCGCTGCCGGAATCGCCGCGCTGGCTGGAAAGCCGAGGACGCGAGAAGGAGGCCGAAACGGTGCTTGATAGAGTCGAGGCGGGCTTCGCGCGCGCCGGCCATGTCCTGCCGCAACCGGTCGTCGAGGTAACCGCGCCTCCGGCGCCGGCCGGAACGCTTGCGACCAATTTCGCGTCTCTGTTCGCCGGGCGGCAGGCCCGCATCACCACCATGACCTGGATCATGTGGCTGTCGATCACGTTCAGCTACTACTCCTTCTTCGTCTGGATTCCCGGCCTGCTGGTGCAGAACGGCATGAGCATCACGAAGAGTTTTGGCTATTCGCTGACGATGTATTGCGCGCAGGTGCCCGGCTATTTCAGCGCCGCCTGGTTCAACGAGCGGATCGGCCGGCAGGCCACGATCGCCTCCTACATGCTGCTCGGCGGCATCAGCGCATTCGGCCTCGCCCTCGCCACCAGCGACGGAGAGATCATGCTGGCCGGCATTTTGCTGTCGTTCTTCATGAACGGCACCTATGCCGGCGTCTATGCCTACACGGCCGAGGTGTTTCCGACGCCGATCCGGACCACCGGGGCAGGGCTTGCGTCGGCGATCGGCCGCATCGGGGCGATCGTCTCGCCGATCCTGGTCGGTTACCTCTATCCGAACTTCGGTTTCGCCGGCGTGTTCGGCGTCACCACGACGGTGCTCCTGATCGGCGCGCTGACCGTCGTGCTGATGGGCGTGCCGACCCGCGGGCGCTCGCTGGAAGAGATCGCAGCGAGCGAAGCCGCATGACGCCGCACCGCAGGGACGCGAAGCCGCATGCCGATCCGCTGTTGTGCGACGTCGCGATCGCGCACGGCAGGGTCGATCAGCCGAACGCGGTGTTCGCGGCGCTCGATAATGCCTTGCAGACGGCGATCGGACACAAGCTGTTCACCATCCTGGCCTATGACGGCGAAACCCGCGAGGCCGCGCGGCTCTATTCCAATTTGCCCGAATCCTATCCCGCAGGCGGGCGCAAGCGGCTCGCGGCGGGGCCTTGGACCGAGGCTGTCCTCGACCGGGGCGAGGCCTATATCGGCCGCACGCTCGATGATCTCAGCACGGTATTCTCCGACCACGCGCTGATCGCTTCGCTCGGTTGCGCGAGCGTGCTCAACATGCCCGTGCGCTGGTGCGGCCGCACGCTCGGCTCGCTCAATCTGCTCCATGAGGCGGGCTGGTACGACGACGATGACGTCGCCGCCTGCCGCCCCTTTGCCCAACTCGCGTTGCCGGCGTTGCTGACGCCGGCTGCGTCCTAACCCGACAGGACATCGCCAAGGATACCGCCATGCCCACAACGCTCTTCAAGAACGCCAATCTGCTCGATCCGCTTCAGCCCGATCTCCTGGAAGGGCATCACGTGCTGGTCGAGAATGACCTGATCAAGGAGGTGTCGGATCGGCCGCTGCTGGCATCCGCAGATCGCATCATCGATCTGAAGGGCAAGACGCTGATGCCCGGCCTGATCGACCTGCATGTGCATGCCATCGCCGTCGAGCTCGATCTGGCGGCGCAGGCGCGCATGGCGAATGTGCTTGTGACGCTACGCTCGACCATGCTGCTGCGGGGCATGCTGAAGCGGGGCTTTACCACCGTCCGCGATGCCGGCGGCGCGGGCTACGCGCTCAAGCAGGCGATCGAAACCGGCCTGACCGACGGTCCGCGGCTGTTCGTCTCCGGCCGTGCGTTGAGCCAGACCGGCGGGCATGGCGACGGGCGGGCGCGCTCGGACTATCTGGGCGATCCGACGTGCTCCTGCTGCGTGCGGGTCGGCGCATTGTCGCGTGTCGTCGACGGCGTCGATGCGCTGCGCAAGGCGGTGCGCGAGGAGCTGCAGATGGGCGCCGACCAGATCAAGATCATGGCGTCCGGCGGCGTTGCCTCGCCGACCGATCCGATCGGAGCTTTCGGCTATTCCGAGGATGAGATCCGCGCCGTCGTAGCTGAAGCGCGGGCGCGTCAGACCTATGTGCTCGCCCACGCCTACACTGCCGAGGCCATCGAGCGCGCGGTGCGCTGTGGCGTGCGCACCATCGAGCACGGCAATCTGGTCGACCTTCCGACCGCGCGCTTGATGGCCGAGCAAGGCGCCTATGCGGTCCCGACCCTGGTCACCTATGAGGCGCTGGCGAGCGAGGGCGCCCAATACGGCCTGCCTGCCGCAAGCGTCGCCAAGGTCGCCGACGTGCGCGATGCGGGGCTGCGCTCGCTTGGCATCCTGCGCGAGGCCGGCGTCAAGATCGGGTTTGGCACCGATCTGCTTGGACCATCGCAGCGTCTCCAGAGCAACGAATTCCGTATCCGCGCCGAGGTGCTCGGTCCGCAGGCGGTGATCGCGAGCGCGACCATTGTCGGCGCCGAAGTGCTGCGCATGGAAGGCAAGCTCGGCCGCATCGCGCCGGAGGCCTTTGCCGATCTGCTGGTGGTCGAAGGCAATCCGCTCCGCGACGTCGCGTGCCTGCTCGGCCAGGGCGAGCACATTCCGCTCGTCATAAAGGCCGGCAAGGTCCAGGTCGACAGGCTGGCGGCGTAGCGTCAGGGCGAGACCAGCGAAAGCGCCAGCAGCGCGAGCAGCAGCGCGGGCGGCATCACCACGATGCCGAGCCGCAGGAAGCGGAGCGCGCCGACATGCTCGCCCTCGCGGCGCAGTGCGATCAGCCACAGGATGGTCGCAAGCGAGCCGGTCACCGAAAGGTTCGGACCGAGGTCGACGCCGATCAGGATCGCGCCGGTGATCTGATGCGACGCCTGTGCGGGCTGGGTGGTCGTCGCTGCGATCAGTCCCATCGGCAAATTGTTGACCAGGTTCGAGCCGAACGCTGCGATGATGCCGGCGTCCCAGAAGGTGGCACGGGGCGAGGTGGCCGCCGCTTGCTTCAGAATGTCGGCCAATGCGGGCAGCACGCCGGTATGGTTGAGGCCCTCGACCAGGATGAAGAGGCCGGCCACCAGCGGCAGCACGGACCACGACACATCGCGCAGCACCGGCAGCGGCGACTTTCGCCCGAGCAGCAGCACGATCGCGGTGACGATGGCGCCGCAAGCAAAAGTGGGTAACCCGAGATCGCGGCCGAGCGCAGACGCGGCGAGCAGAACGATCGCGGTGGCCGCGATGCCGCCGGCGACGATACCAGCACCGCGCGTCAAAGCAATCGGGGTCTCGTCGCTGTCGACGCGTCCCGCGAGGCTGTTGCGCTGGCTGAAACGGAGCAGGGCAAAGGTCACGACGATCGCGACCACGGAGGGCAGTGCGAAGTAATGCAGCCATTCGAGCAGCGTCGGCATCCGCTCGCCGAACACGACGAGGTTGGCCGGGTTGGAGATCGGCAGCACGAAGCTCGCCGCGTTGGCAATGAACGCGCAGACGAACAGATAGGGCAGCGGCTCGACCCTGGCGGCGCGGGTCGCGGCATAGACCGCCGGCGTCAGCACCACCGCGGTGGCGTCGTTCGACAGGAAGATCGTCACCAGGGTGCCGACGGCGTAGACGATCGCGAACAGTCGCGACGCCGAGTGGTGCGACCGCCGTACGGCCTGGACGGCAAGCCAATCGAACAGCCCTTCCTTGCGGGCGACCTCGGCGAGCAGCATCATTCCGATCAGGAAGAAGTAGACATCGACGCCTTTGCCGGCGGCCGCAGCCGCATCGCGCCACGGCAGCAGGCCGAAGGCAACCAGCAGCACCGCGCCGGTCACCGCCCAGATATATTCGGGCAAATTCCAGGGCCGCGCGACGACGCCGAGCGTGGCGAGGCCGGCGATGCCCCAAGTCGCAGTTGCCGATCCCAGCATCAGGCAGCTCCCGCGCCGGCAATGGCGGCATCGCGTTGCGTCGGTGCGGATGCGCCCGCGCAGGCCGGCTTGAGCAGCGGGGCAAACACGACCCACAATGCGACCGATACGGCGGCGAAGGCACCGAGGATGATGAACATCGGGCCGTAGCCGAACTCCTGCGCGATCCAGCCGCCGATCGCCGGGCTGAGCGATGCGCCGATGCCCTGAACCGTCATGACAGCGCCCTGGCCGGCGTTGACGCGGCCGGTGCCGTTGAGAATCCGCGCCACGAGGCCGGGCACCGCGACGCTCTGCAACCCTGCGCCGACGCCGTCGAGAATCTGCACCGGATAGACTCCCCATTTGTTCAATAGCCACGCCGCGATCACGCCGCGAATCGGAAGCGCAGCGAACGATACCAGCAGCACCAGCCAGTAGCCTTCCTTCTCGACCATCCGCATCGCGGCCAGTGAGGTCAGGATCATCGTGCCCTGGGCGATCACGATGGTCATCGCGACGAAGCTTGCGGGGTCGGCCTGCTTGTCGGCGACCACGGCCAGTCCATACAGCGGCAGCATCGCGGCGTTGCCGAGATGGAAGAAGAGGAGCGCGGCAGCGAGGATCAGCAGCGGCTTCGTCTCCAGCAGCACCTGAAGCCCGCTGGCCTTGCCGTGATCCTTGTCCTGTTGCTCGAGGCCGCGCGCGGCGTCATCGTCGATGGCATCGCTCGGGATCATCAGCACCGAGATGAGGGAGAGCACGCCGAAGGCCGCGGCGAGCCAGAACACGGCCGAAAAGCCGTAGAGCCAGCCAAGCAGGCCGGAGAGCCCGGCGCCGACCATGTTGCCGGCATGATTGAGCGCCTGGTTCTTGCCGATCTGACGATTGAAGCCGGCCTGGCGGACGATGCCGAGCGTAATGCCGGCGACCGCGGGGCCGATCGCTGCACCCGCGATCGCGGTCGCGACCTGCGAGGCTGCGACGAGCCAGAATTGCTGCGACAGCAGCACGATACCCGTTGCGATGACGGTGCAGATCCCGGGGATGATAACGAACAGCTTCTTGCTGCGCGTCGCGTCGATCAGGGCGCCCGCCGGTGTCGTCATCAACATGCCGGCGATGCCGCCCGCGGTCATCACGGTGCCGATCCAGCCGCTCTGCCAGCCACGCGCGAGCAGGAACACGCCGAGGAACGGGCCGATGCCCGCCTGCATGTCCGCCATGAAGAAGTTCAGCGCCAGCAACGGCCTTAGCGCGCTTTGCTGTCTCGAAGCATCGTCCGCCACGTGCAGTCTCCTTTCAGAACTTCGAGATCAGGGCAATGCCGGCCACCATCAGCGCCGCACCCGCGATCCGGCCGAGGCTCAGTTCGTGCGCGGGCATGCCGAACATCCCGAATTTGTCCACGGCAAGCGACATCAGGATGTTGGCGGTGATCGTGAGTCCGGCGAACGCGCCCGCACCGACGGTTCCGACGAACAGCAGGCCGGCGATGACCGCAAACGCACCGATCACGCCGCCGAGCGGCGCCCACCACGGCATCGCCGCGAGGCCTTGCGCTGACGGCAATGGCGAAGGCAGGCAGAGCAACAGGCAGCTCAGCAGGGCAATGACCGGAAGGAACGACACCAGGCTGGCGAGCCAGGGATTTTCCAGCGCCCCGCGCAGTGCGTTGTTCATCGGTGGACCCCATGCCTGCAATGCGCCGGCAGCGAGGATGATCGGATAGAGCCAGAAAGCGCTAATATTCTGCATCGTCGTCCTCGCTCCCGTCACCACTTCCGACCATGACGGTTGGGGCCCAATTGCGTTCCGAACAAATGACGCTCGGGCCACGCTCCGATCGCGTTGCTGTCGCTTCCGGTCGATCTCCAGTCAAGGTCGCCAGCATCATCGTACGCAATGGTATCGGTGTCGCTCTCGTCACGCTGATCGGTTACGCACACTTCGATACGAAAACGCTGCCGGTCGACGTCAAGCGGAGCTGTGAACAGGCCGCGCTCGCCCATCGACATCGGCTGCCACGGACCTTCGTCGACGCGAAACTGCGCACGCACGACAGGCGCTGCACCCCATGCACAGGCGCGCACCTCGCGCGCCCTTTCGGTTTGATGGCCGCGCAGCGCCAGACGTCGGTCGGCAGGCGAGGTAATCATCACGAACGGCCATGATGATTCGAGCGGCTTGAAGCGCCAGCTCACCACGTTGCCGTCGACTGCGGCGAAGCTGAAGCCGACCGGGCCTTCCTCGATCTGACCGGTCGATCGCGTCGCCGCGTAGATGGTGCGCCCATCGTGGGCGATTTCGTTGTAGTGGGTGTGGCCCATGGCAACGAGAACGGTACTGCTCTGGTCCAGAAGCTGTGTCAGCTCCTCCGCCTCTTCGCCGAGATCGGCCGGATAGGCATGCATGAAGACCACGCAGGCGTTGCCGTCCTGCTTCGCGGCCTCGAGTTGATCTTTCAACCAGGCGAACTGGTCGGACCCGAGTTTGAAATCGGGGCCGCCGGTGCCCTGCGTGACGACATCGAGGAACAGGCAGCGGCAGCCGCGGACCTCCTCGACGTAGGGCAGTTTACGCGCGTTCAGGCCGCGGTAAAAACTCTCCAGCGACCGCGGCTTGAAATCGTGGTCACCGGGGATCGCATGCCAGTGCAGCCGAAGCTCGTTCAACCCGCCACGCACCAGGCTGAACTGATCGTCAGTTCCGTCGTCCGCGTTGTCGCCGGGCAGATAGACGAAGTCGAGCATGCTGCCGGCATGGCGATTGAGCTCGTGAACAATGCGTACGAAATCCTGGCGGTTCTGCAGGCCGTCCCCGGTCAGATGCAGGTCTCCGATCTGCACGAAACGCAGCGGCAGGTTGTTTGCGGCACTCGTCATGTCTCATCCTTACGTGTGATGGCCGCAGTCGCGCTTTTCGTGGTGCTTCGGTTTCTTGTGATCGGGACCATGCTTCGGCTTCTTGTGATCCGGTCCATGCTTGGGTTTCACCGCCTTGAGGGTGTCGGCGGACGGGCCGATCTCCTTCGCCTCGATCACGGTGCCGAATGACGTCGTCGCGCCTTCGCCCTTCGCCGCGATCTTGCGGCCGGCGACGAACAGGTCGGCCAGTCGCTCGGCCTCGTGCGGCGGCAGCCGGATGATACGGCCGTCTTCCAGCACCGCGCCGCGGGTCTCGCCCTTCGGTCCGTGGATCGGCTGCCGTACGATGCCTTGCACGGCCATCGGTGCGTGCTCGGCCGGTTCGAATTCATGGTCGCCGGGACGCTTGTCCGGACCCTCGTCGAGCAGGCGGCCCTTGGCGGTGTCGATCGCGACGGCGGAGATCATGCGCGTGGCGCGCGGACGGACGCCGCGAACCCGCACCTCGCTTCCCGGCCGCACGTCGCGCAGCAGGCGCGGCGAAAGATGCGGAGGCACGTGGACCTCGCAGCCGTCGGTCATCAGGAAGCCGTCGGCCTCGCCGTGCTTGTTGACGAGAAACAGATCGACGGTGCCTTTGACTTCCGGCAGGTGGTCGGGATCAATCCAGTGCATGTGCGCTCCTCGTCAGGTGATGATGTCGACGACCTCATCGCAAGGCGCGTGCCACTGGGCGCTGGATTGAATCTGCTCGGTTTTTTCGGATGTTACGGCGGCGGACCGCGTCGGATAACCGGACAGTCCGTCGTGAATGCGGACGTCACGACGTCGAGGGGACCAGCGCGGGCCGGACAATGCCCTAGGCGCGCCCGGTATCGCCCAGGCCGTATTTGGCGAGCTTGCTGTGCAGGAGCTGGCGATGGATGCCAAGCTTCCTTGCGGCTTCCGCGCGATTGCCGCGACTTTGCGCCAGCGCGTCCGCGATCATCTTACGCTCGAGCCCTTCGAGGGCGGAGGGAAGGTCGGCCGTTTCGGTGGTAATGGTTGGCTGCGAATCCCGGGCGCCGAGGAAATCGAGATCGTCAGATTCCAGAATGTCGCCGCGACAGAAGATGGCGGCGCGCTCCATGGCGTTGCGCAGTTCGCGGATATTGCCGGGCCAAGGATGGACCGCGATGCGTTGCACGGCCTGCGCCGACAGCGCGATCGGACGATCGGCGGAGAGGCGGAGGAAATGCTGTGCCAGAGGCAGAATGTCTTCGGCGCGGTCGCGCAGCGGCTGGAGCGCAATCGGCACCACATTCAGCCGATAGAACAGGTCCTCGCGGAATTTGCCCTGGCTGACCCATTGCGGGAGGTCACGGTGGGTTGCGGCGGCGATACGCACGTCGACCGGCTGTGGCCGTCCACCGACCGGCGTGACGACGCGTTCCTGGATGGCGCGGAGGATCTTCGCCTGCATGGCGAGGTCCATGTCGCCGATCTCGTCGAGAAACAGCGTGCCGCCGCCGGCATCGCGGAATGCGCCCTTGCGCTCGGTGACCGCCCCGGTGAAGGCGCCCCTGACGTGTCCGAACAGCTCGCTTTCGAGCAGATCGGCCGGAATCGCCGCGCAGTTCAGCGCAACGAAGGGCCCGTCCGATCGCGCGCCGGCATGATGGATCGTGCGGGCAACGACTTCCTTTCCGGTCCCGGTTTCGCCGGTGATCAGCACCGTGGTGTCACTGTCGGCGACGAGGCCGATGATCTTCTGCACAGCGCGCATGCTCGCGCTCGATCCGATCAGCTCGTCGCCCGATGAGAGGCGATCGGCCTGTTTCGGCATCGTGCTGGTGCTGGACCGCGACCGGACCATGCGCCGCAGCAGCGAGGCGAGGTCATCACGGCCGACCGGTTTCGTCACATGGTCGAATGCGCCAAGCCGCATCGCCTCGATGGTGTTCGCGGCGGTCGCATAGGCCGTCATGATCGCAACCGGCGGCGAAATTGTCTCAGCCTCACGCAATCGCTTGAGAACGTCGAGACCGCTGATGTCGGGCATCCGCAAATCGAGCAGCACGGCGTCGGGCCGGCTTGTTGCCGCGAGAGCCAGCGCTTCGTGTCCGGTGGAAGCCGTTGTTGTCCGATAGCCGAGGTCGCGCACGGTTTCACACAATGCGTCGCGAAGCGCCTTGTCGTCGTCGACGATCAGGACGTGGGTCATGTGGGCGCCTCGTTGGGAAGCTCGATCGAAAAGGTGGTTCCGTCTACTCGATGTGTCACCGTGACGCGACCGCCATGAGCCTCGGCGATCTCGCGAACGATGGCGAGGCCAAGTCCCGTTCCGTCGGGCCTGCCAGTTGCAAACGGCTCGAACAGATGATCGCGGACACCGGCTATCACGCCGCTGCCATGATCGGCGACCGAGATTACGAGCCCGGAGCCGTTCGCGGCGGCGGTGAGCATGATGGCCGTTCCGTCCGGCGAGTTCTGGATCGCATTCAGGATCAGATTGTCCAGGGCACGGCCGACCTGCGCGGCATCGAGGCAGGGCGCGGGATCGAGCATCGCCGGCGCATCGACCATGATCGGCCGCCGTCCGGCCTGTTCGGTGAACAGCGAGGCGTGCCGCGCCAGAAGGCCCTTGATGTCGGAGACCGTCGCGCGGCGGATCTCAGAGCGTTGCACCGATCGCAAAAGGTTTTGCAGCAACTGATCCATCCGTGCCACCTGGTCGATGACCACGCGCAAGGCATCCCTGGCGCGGGCCGGGTCGGCATGTTCGGTGAGCGCATTTTCGGCCTTTAGCCGCATCGCGGCCATCGGGTTCCGGATCTCGTGAGCGACACCGGCCGCGACGCGGCCGAGTGCCGCGAGTCGTTCGCCTTCGGCGGCACGCCGACGTGCATCGGCGGCCTTGGCGCCGGCGCCGTTGATCGCATCGACGATGCGGTCGAGGTCGCGCTGCCCGGTCAGCGCGAGTGTCGGCAAATCGGCCGATCCACCGGCAAGCGCCTGCTCGATCGACCGCAGCCTTCGCGACCAGCGCCAGAGCACGCGCGCGAGCAGCGCCGCCGATCCAAGCAGGACGACAAGCAGCAGGCCGAGGCCGGTGGTGGCAAGCAGGAAAGGCCGGCCACCGACGGTGACGACGCGCGTCATTGTCCACGCGGCGCGGCCGGACTTGTCCGCAAAGGGGCAGCCCTGGAGCAGCAGGACCTGTGACGGCGCATCGCGCTGCCATGCGACCGGGCGCTCGGCGGTCGCCGCGCGCTCGGCGACCTCGCGGATCGTGGGCTCCTCGGCCTTCGGCAGGTCGGTCTTCCGGCCGCTGCCTTCGTAGCTCGGGAATGCATAGGCGAGGGAGCCAGCGTTGACCTGCCAGACGCCTCCCTCGACGCCAGGGAAGCCGTCAAGCGCGTGGGACACCACTCCGGCCGTGTCACCGGCGGGAGCATTCGTGGGCAGGGCGCCGGCTTCGCGCAGGATCGAATCGCAGGCGCGGGCCAGCGTCGACGCGGCGCGATCGGTACGCTGGCTGCTGGTCTCCTTGTAGAGGGCGACCAGCATCGCCCCGACCACGATTGCCGCGATCAGGAACAGGCCCCAGCACAGGGCAAACCAGCCGACGATCGAGCGCGGAGAGAGCAGGGTGCGTGCCTAACCCAATGGTGTTGTGGATAAAACGCGTCGGGTTCCCTATGGTTCCCTGAATCGACGCCCGCTTTGCCGCCAACGACCGTGATACATCGCGCGGCCGTTTGAAATGGAGGAACGGTCGGCGGTCCGGATATGATGGCTCGCCGTTCATGATCGGGTCATATGTCGTCGGCCATCGTCAGCGCCGCCTCGCCGAGGCGAGAGGCACCAATGCGGAGGAGTTTTCGGATGACCAGCGGCAGACAGCTTGCGACGTCGGCGCTCGCGGCCATCGCGCTCGTTGCAGCGCTGGGCACACAAGGCCACGCCGCGCAGTGCGGCAACGGCCCGGGTGGCTTCGAGACCTGGAAGCGGCAGTTCGCCGAGGAAGCCGGCGCCAAGGGCGTCGGCCAGACCGCGATCGGCGCGTTGATGGGCGCGAACTACGCCAGTGCGACGATTGCCGCCGACCGCAGCCAGCACAGTTTCAGCCTGTCGCTCGAGGCGTTCATGGCCAAGCGGGGGGCTGCGACCATCGTGTCGCGCGGCCGCTCGCTCAAGCAGTCGCAGGCGGCGCTGTTCGCCTCGATCCAGCAGCGCACCGGCGTGCCGCCGGGGCCGCTGATCGCGATCTGGGGCATGGAAACCGGGTTCGGCAGCCAGCGCGGCAATCAGAACATGCTGTCGTCGATCGCGACGCTTGCCTATGACTGCCGCCGTCCGGAGTTCTTCACCGAGCAGCTCTATGCCGCGTTGAAGCTGATCGACCGCGGTTCGCTTTCCGGAGCCACGCGCGGCTCGATGCATGGCGAAGTCGGTCAGACCCAGTTCATGCCGAAGAACATCCTGGCCTACGGCAGCGGCAATCTCGACGTCGCCGCCAATGCGCTGAGCTCGACGGCGAATTTCCTGCGCGCCAATGGCTGGCGCGCCGGCGCGGGCTATCAGCCCGGGGAAGCCAACTTCGCGGCGATCGAGGCGTGGAACGCCGCGCAGGTCTACCAGAAGGCGATCGCCATCATGGGACGGCAGATCGACGGCCAGTAGGTTCCTTCACCGCTTGTTAACGCAACGGTGCCCTGATCGTCAGCGATCAAACGGAGCGGCCAGAGACCGGCGCCATGCTCAAGAACGGCACCTATGCGGCGTGGTTTCGGACGTCGCTCGCGGACGGCACAGGCGTCGTGCATGTGGCCGACGGCAAGCTGTGGGGCAGCGACAGCATCATGACTTATGACGGCACCGTCGAGGCCGATGGTGATCGCTTCTCCGTTGTTCTCACCGCCAAGCGGCACACCGCCGGGCACGCAACCGTGTTCGGCACCGACGACCTCGTGGTGCGGCTCGAGGGCGCCTGGAACGGTCCGATCGCGACCTGTACGGGACGGGCCGATGCGGTGCCCGATCTCGCCTTCGAGGTGACGCTGATCCCCAGTCACGAGGTGCCGCTCGCGCCGGAGGCGAACGGGCCAGCGCCGAAGTTCGACGCCAGCAAGCTTCCGAAGCTGCCGAGATTGCCCGGCGATCGCTGAGCGGCTTTCTTCACTGCGCCGGCCGACACGAAAGACGTGCCTGTTGCGCGCGTCGATCCGGTCGGTTCGTGCTTCAGATGCCGCGGGGGCGCGCAGTCTCTGGAAACGGCGAGCCCGGAACATAGAGCTTGATGGCGCGGATCTCATAGACCACCGTCGGATTGACGCTGCGCAGATCTCGCGCGACCGCGATCGCCGCGTCCATATCGGCACAATCGATCATGTGGATACCGAGCAACTGCTCCTTCGTTTCGGCGAACGGGCCATCGATCACCGTGCCGCTTCCGGGTCCGCGCAAAGTGCGGGCGTTGCGGGTATCGCCGAGCCGTGCGGCCGGGCCGAGTTGATCCTTCAGCCGTTCACGAACCGCCTGTACACGTGCGAAGGCGGAGGCGTCCTCTTCGGCGGTCCATGACCTGGTCTCGGCTTCGACGTGGTAGGCCAGAATGGCATAAAGCATCGGCAACGCTCCTCCGTGTTGATGCGGCTGGCCAAAGGACGGACCAAAGGCGGCCCAGCCGACATTTCATCCCTCACGGATCGAACAGTTTTTGTGTTGCGGCAAGCCCTCACGAAACCGTCCGGAAACACGATAGTGGCGCCTCACACTTGAACGCGCGGTTTGGCTTGCACGACTGATGGGCAGACGCGGCCACCGCGCAGGCTCAAACAGCAGTCTTGGAGAGCATCATGCCACGCAAGCCAGGGACCATCATCTGCGACGCCGAGAGGATGCCTGCATTGCAGGCCGCTGACTGGAACGAGGTTTCCGGCCATCACCGCTATTACGGCAGCACCGCCTTCAATGGCGGCGAGCCCTTGTCGTGAGGCGGCGCGGCTGGCTTCCGCGCTGGCTCCGCTCCTTCTTCCGGGCGGGTCGCTGAAGTCGGCCGAAAACAGCAGATGCGAATCGCCTGCGACCGCGCAGCAAAAAGCGCGGCGGGATTGCTCCCGCCGCGCCCTGTTATGTTGTCTCGCTGGTCCAGGGCTGAGAGCGCCCCGATGCCAGGCTCATAGCTCAAAGCCTAGCGGGCGATCCCAGCGAGGTGACAGCGCTTGAGTGAAGACACTGGATCACCTCCTTTCGTTGGTTACGGTGATTTCAATATAGACAGCGAATCTGCCGTTGTTAAGGCCACAAGTGGCCGGGCGGACGAGGGAACAGGGGTGGATTGCGCGGAAATGAGGGCCGTTCGCCGGGAATAAGACCTCCGCCGGGGCAGTTGAGGCGGCCGCCCGGCCGTGTTAGGTGATCGCGCGACGCGGGTGTAGCTCAATGGTAGAGCAGCAGCCTTCCAAGCTGAATACGAGGGTTCGATTCCCTTCACCCGCTCCAGCCTTTTCACCTGTGTTTCGGGCCGCTCACAAAGACTTAGCGCAGGGGTCGGGCTTCATTCTGACAAATGGGCTGCTTTTACACGTTCTGATACTCGCTTTCCGATCGAATGTTTCGCATGTCTCTTGATACCCTTCGTACTCCCCGTACTGTTCTAGACCAATGGTACGAGCTCATCAAAATCGAGTTTCTTGGTTTGGAGAAGAGGTGCTGAACGCGCGTGTGTAAATCGGCGACGGTGGCGTAGAACTAGGATAGGTCGAACGCAGGGCTTGCAAAAATTTGCGCAAATGAAGTGGTCAGACGATCGGTCGCGATCTGCCCGCCATTGGTCCAATGATGGATTGGACCGAGAGTTTAGGTTTTTCAATTGGTCAGAGGGTCACGCGTGCACAACGTGTGCACCGGGAGATCAGGAAAAATCTTGCAACATCCAACGTGAGCAAGCTTTCTGAAGTGAGCGGGGGCGGTCGCGGAAAGCGCCGCTTTTCGCCGTGCATTCGCGCAGCTAACGGCAACGCGGACGTCGTCAACGGCGACGTCACTGACGACAACGTGGGATAGTCAACAACACGCCGGCGACGATCAATGATCCTGCGCTAGTCTAGCGGCCACCAACCCTTGGTGCGGCGCAGCTGACTTCGTCCCTGTCGGATCGCTCTGATGGCCTTTTGCAGGAAACGCGCAAAGATCGACGTGGCCGGAGTGACCGCGCGCCCGGATCGCATGATCAGATGTCGCGTGAGATCGCCGCCTCGAGAGGCTCGCCCGCGATGTAGAGCGCCCGCCCACGCATAAGTCTTACCGAACCGGGCCAGAGCAGCAATTCAAGAAGTTACTGGGATAATATATGATATATTGGAGTCCACCGGCCGTGCCGCTGGCACGCTGACGACGCGCCATACGAGCCTGGAAGGGATTAATGGCAAACACGATCGATTTCAGCTCGAAGGATTATTTGCCGGATCTGGATAGCGCGGCGGTTGTGCCCGGGCTCTCCGCGGCTGTTGATCTCCGCCGCGACGCCTGGGGCATACCGCATATCCGCGCGGCCTCCACCACCGACGGTTTCGCCGGGCTCGGCTTCGCCCATGCGCAGGACCGGCTCTGGCAGATGGAAGCGCTGCTGCGTCGAGGTACCGGGCGCTATGCGGAGTGGGTCGGAAAGCCGGCCATTGCCGCTGACATCCTGGCGCGCCAGCTCAACACCACGGGCGCCTCGAAGCGCGATTTCACCCTGCTCAATGCCGAAACAAAGGCAATGCTTGAAGCCTATGCGCGCGGTGTTAATGCCTTCATCGCGCTTGGCACTTGGCCTGCGGAATACGCTCTTCTGGGCGCGAAGCCCTCGGCCTGGGAGCCGTGGCATTCGATGGCGGTGATGCGCCAGATCGGCTTCCTGATGGGGTCGGTGTGGTGGAAATTGTGGCGAGCGGCGGCGTTGCCCATCGTTGGCGCTGGCGAAATCGGAAAGCTGCGTTTTGACGACGGCGGCGACGACATGTTGTGCATTCCGCCGGGTGCGGAAGGCGAGCGGTATCTCGCGGCCTTGGCCGACCTCAAGCCCGGACTGGAGGCGATGCTGGCTACCGGCAACTATCAGGCGGAAGCCGAAGTCGCCGGCGGCAGCAACAACTGGGTGCTGTCGTCGCAGCGCACCGCCACCGGCCGTCCGCTGCTGGCGGGCGATCCGCACCGCGTGCTGGAAATGCCAAGCATGTACTATCAGGCGCATCTGGCCTGCGACGAGTTCGACGCCGTCGGCCTTTCCGTGCCGGGCGCGCCGGGCTTTCCCAATTTCGGTCATAACGGCAAGGTGGCGTGGTGCGTCACCCATGCCTTTGTCGACATTCATGATCTCTATATCGAGCGCTTCGATGCTGCGGTCGAAAACACCGCCTTCAAGGGCGGCTGGTCGCCGGTCACTCATCGTGCGGAGACCATTTCTGTGCGCGGCGAGGCTGATGTGGTGATCGACGTGGTGGAGACAATGCACGGTCCGGTCATAGTCGGCGACCCCAAGGCCGGCACTGCTTTAGTGCTGCGTTCCATGCAATTCGCAGAACCCGACACCTCGTTCGACTGCACATTGAAAGTGCTGCGTTCTAACACGGTCGAAGAGCTATACGAGGCCGGCGCTGAATGGGGCCTGATGGATCACAATCTGGTCGCCGCCGATATCAAGGGTCAGATCGGTAACCGCGTTCGCGCCAAGGTGCCTGTGCGCCCGCGCGCCAATGGCTGGCTGCCTGTGCCGGGCTGGACCGGCGAGCACGAGTGGAAGGGGATAATCCCGTTCGCAGACATGCCGTGCACCATTGATCCGGTCGAGCACGTCATCGTCACCGCGAACAACCGCGTGATCGAGAATGGCACTCATTATTTTTGCACCGACGCCATGCCGCCGCACCGCACGCGGCGGATCTGGCAGTGCCTCGCCGGGCTGACGAAAGCGACGGTGGAGGACATGGCGTCGATTCATCGCGATACGCTCAGCGTGGTGGCGATCGAGTTTCGCGACCGGATCCGCAACGTCGCAGTCACTGGAGAAGCTCTGGTCCTGCGCGACCGCATTCTCGACTGGGACGGCGCGATGGACGCACAGTCCAAGGCCGCGGTCGCCTATGTGGCCCTGCGCACCGCGCTGACCAAACTGGTCGCGGACAAAAGCGGCGTCCGTGCAGTGTCCGAGAGTCCGTACACCAAGGTGCCGCCGGGGATCTTTGGCGAGAGCCAGATATGGTGGACCGTGCCGCAGCTTTTGCGCGCGAACGATACCGGCCTGCTGAAGGGCGCCTCATGGGACGAGTTGCTGGCACAGGCGCTGGTTGACGCGGCGAGGGATTGCCCCGCGGAAGACTGGGCCGCGGTTCACCGGCCGATCCTGCGTCATCCGCTGTCGGCGATCCATCCGGAGTATGCCGCATCGCTCGACAAGCCCTGCGGATTGCTCGGCGGCGACAATGATACCCCGTTCGCCACCGGCTATATTGCTCGGCTTGGCGCCAAGGCGACCTATGCGGCATTGTCGCGCTACGTGTTCGACGTCGGCGCCTGGGACAATTGCCAGTGGATCGTGTTCCACGGCGCGTCCGGCCATACGGCCAGCCCGAGCTACGACAACCAGAATGCCGCTTGGGCAGAAGGAAAAATGGTCTCGATGCTATATGACTGGAAGCAGATCGAGTCGTCGGCCACGTCGCATCAGCAATTGCGCCCGGCGTGACGGCCGGAGATGATTTGGTGGGCGACGGCTTGTGGACGAGTCGCGATTTACTTCCTGAGGCACGATGCTCAAAGGCCTGAAAGTCAGCAACCGGGATAACCTCACTTCGCGGGTCTATGACCAGATGCGGATCGGGTTGATGTCTGGCAATTTCTGGCCTGGCCAGCGCCTGCGGGTGCGCGAGGTGGCGGCGGCCATGCAGGTCAGCGACACGCCGGTGCGCGAGGCGATGATGCAGCTGGTCCGCGAAGGCGGACTGGAAATGCGGTCGGGCGCGACCATCAACGTCGTCAAGCTGTCGCGCGCGCGCTATCTCGAACTGCGCGAAATCCGCTTCCTGCTGGAAGGCATGGCGACCGAGAAGGCGACGCCGCGGATGACCCCGGCCATGATCGCGCAACTGGAGATCCTGCACGCGCAGCTGATCGAGGCTGAGCAGACGGCGGACTATGAAGCAGCGACGCTCACCAACTACCAGTTCCATTTTCTGGTGTACCGCGCCTCGGGCATCGAGGACTTGGTCTCGATTCTGGAAAGCATCTGGCTGCGACACGGGCCGATGCTCAAGCTGTTGTATCCACACGCGCCGCCCGCCTATCCGGTGCGGCACCAGCATTTGAATTTGATGGACGCGCTGCGCAGCAACGACGCGGCGCTGGCGCGTCATGCGATCCTCGCCGACATTATCGAGGGCGGCAAAGCGATGGTCGACCTGCTCGAGCAGATCGAAGACGGCCGTGCCGTCATGGTGGAGACCGCGCAGGGCGTCGTCGAATTGCAATTTAGCCAGCGCGCGGCGTCTTCGGGCAAAACAAGCGCAGCTTGAGCGTCTTTTCATCCGGTTCTGCCGCCAATGACGTCAGGGTGATGCTTGCCGCCAAGAATATATCATATATCCTCGCGCTGACGATGGAGCATGGTAGCTGATGACGAGTGACCTCCGCCCGATCGACAAGAGCCTTCGTGACCGCGCCAGCCGCGTCGTGCCCGGTGGCATGTATGGCCATATGCGCGCCAGCGGTCTGCCGGACGGCTATCCGCAGTTCTTCGCCCGCGGCGAGGGCTGCCATATCTGGGATGTGGACGGTCGCAAATACCTCGATTTCATGTGCAGCTGGGGCCCGATCGTGCTCGGGCACCATCATCCGGTGGTGGACGCTGCGGCGCGCAGGCAGATGGAGCAGGGCGACGTCCTCAACGGACCATCCGAGCGCATGGTCGAGCTGGCGGAGCGCGTGGTTGGCCTCGTCACCCATGCCGACTGGGCACTATTTTCCAAGAACGGCACCGACGCCACAACCACCTGCGTGACGCTGGCGCGCGGAGCGACCGGCAAGCGCAAGGCGTTGCTGGCCAAGGGCGCCTATCACGGCGCCGTTCCGTGGTGCTCGCCGCATCCCTACGGCGTAATGTCCGAGGATCGTGCCCACATCCTGTATTTCGACTACAACGACGTGGCCAGCCTTGAGGCCGCGGTGACGCAGGCGGGCGATGATCTCGCGGCCATCGTGGTGTCGGCGTTCAAACATGACTACGGCCAGCATCAAGAATTGCCGGATCTGGCGTTCGCGCAGCGTGCACGGGCGTTGTGCGATGCCAACGATGCGGCTTTGATCCTCGATGACGTTCGCGCCGGCTTCCGGCTAACGCTGCATGGCAGTTGGGACCAGATCGGTGTGCAACCGGATCTCAGTGCCTGGAGCAAGGCGATCGCCAACGGTTACGCGCTTTCTGCAGTGATGGGCAACGACCGGTTTCGCGACGCGGCGGCGGCGCTGTTCGCGACCGGCTCGTTCTGGTGCGGTGCCGTCTCGATGGCCGCGTCACTGGCGACCCTGGATGTGCTGGAAGCGGAGAGCGGCCCCGAGCACATGCGCGCGATGGGACAGCGGCTGCGCGACGGCATCGCCGAGCAAGCACGGCGCTACAATCTCGGCGTCCGCCAGAGCGGTCCGGTGCAGATGCCGACCATCCTGTTCGAGGACGACGCCGATTACGCCAGAGGCAACCGCTTCACCCAGGAGACGCTGAAGCGTGGCGTCTATATGCACCCCAAGCACAACATGTTTCTCTCCGTCGCCCATACCGCAGCGGATATCGATCATGCGTTGTCGGTGACCGACGATGCCTTCAAGATCGTGGCGGGGCTCTAGATTGCAGGCGTAAACGGAATTTGCGGCGAACACTCGGGAGCAGGCGAATGAAGCAGAAACTCGCTCGACGCGGCGTTGCAGTGGCCCTGGCCGTGGTCCTCGGAGTTTCACTCGGCGCCGCCAACGCGCAAACGCCAAAGAAGGGCGGCACGCTGGTCTATGCCAGCGTATCCGGTCCGGGCACGCTGGATCCCTATATGGCCTCCAGCGCTGTCGAGCTCGAAGTCATCAATAACATCTTCGAAGGCCTGGTGACCCTCGACAACGCCAACGCCACCAAACCGATGCTGGCGTCGAAAGCCACCGCCTCCGCCGATTTCAAGACCTACTCGTTCGAACTGCGAAAAGGGGTCAAATTTCACAACGGCCAGGAGATGACGTCGGCCGACGTCAAGGCGTCGTTCGAGCGCTACAAGCGCATCAGTCCCAACGCCAAGAATCTCGATGCCGTCGATCATTTCGACACGCCGGATCCCTACAGCTTCGTGATCGTGCTGAAGGAGCCCAATGTCGTGCTGCTCGACATCATCAAGTCGCCGATCTATCCGTTGATGATCCTGCCGGCGTCGCAGAAGGACAAGCCGGCCCGCGATATCGAGGTGATCGGAACTGGCCCCTACAAGCTCGGCGAATGGGTCAAGGACAGCCACATCATCATCACCCGCTTTGACGACTACACCGCCGACACCAGCGCGCCGGGCCGCGACGGCTATGCCGGCCGCAAGACCGTCTATCTCGATGCGGTGCGCTACCGCTTCATGCCGGAGATCACGACGCGTATCGCCGCTTTGCAGAACGGCGAGGCGCAGCTGATCTCCAGCGTCCCGCCCGACCTCAGCGCCAAGATCACCGAGCGCAAGGATCTGGCGATCCGCGAAGTATTTCCGACACTCGGCAGCTACATCATCGTCAATTCGCAGAAGGGCCTTACCGCGAATGTGCTGATTCGCCAGGCGATTGCCGCGGCGATCAATGTCGATGAGATCATCGAAGGCGCCGGTGGGCTCAACAAGCGCAATCCCTGGATGTCGTTTCCCGGCACGCCTTACTTCCTCGGTGATACCGCGCCCACCCCCTGGTATGACATCAAGAATCCGGCCAAGGCCAAGGAATTGCTGAATCAGGCCGGCTACAAGGGTGAAAAGATCATCATCGAGACCAACAGCAACTATCAGTGGATGCGCGACACCATGCTGATCGTCGCCGAGCAGCTGAAGGCCGCCGGCATGACCGTCGATGTTCAGGTCACCGACTGGACCACAAACGCGTCGCACATGCAGCAAGGCACCGGTGACTGGAACCTGTCGACCACGGCGTTCGGCCCCGATCACATTCTCGGGCCGCAGCAGTGGCGGCCGATGCTCTACACGTTCCCGCACATCACCGGCAACGACGTCATCGACAAGGCCTATGCCGAGTTCTTCCAGGGTCCGACGCTGGAAGCGCGACGCGCCAGCTGGCTGACGATCCAGAAAGAAGTGTTGGGTGGCGGCTATCTCGTCAAGATCGCAGATACCGGCCGGCTGAGCGGCTATTCGAAGAAACTGCAGGGCCAGAACGACTACGCCGGCATCCTGCAGCTATGGGATCTGTGGCTCAATTGATGCGTAGCATCGGCCGGCTCCCGATGATCGGTCGGAGGAGGTCGTTCTGATACGCATCATTTCCGTCAAATTCCTTCAGGCTGTGCCGGTCATCCTGATCATCTCGATCCTGGCGTTTCTGCTGCTTAGCCTGCTGCCTGGCGATCCCGCGATGATCATTGCCGGCGAACAGGCCTCGCCTGCGGCGATCGAACAGGTGCGACGGCAACTCGGTCTCGATCGCTCGTTCCTGGAGCAGCTCGGCATCTGGCTGTTCAATCTGGCGCGCGGCAACTTTGGCTCATCGCTGATCCTCAACCAGAGCGTTTTGTCGGCGGTGGGGGAACGCCTGCCGGTGACCTTATCGCTGGCGGCATTGTCCATCGGTTTTACGATTCCGGTGGGCGTATTTCTCGGATCTCTGGCGGCGTATTTCCGGCGCACCTGGATTGACTCCGCGGTGATGACCGTGGCGCTGCTCGGCGTTTCCATCCCGGCATTCTGGATAGCGATCCTCGGCGTGATCCTGTTCAGCGTGCAACTGGGCTGGGTACCCTCGAGCGGTTTTGCGCCGATCTCGCAGGGCCTGGGCCGGTGGTTCGCCTCCATGGCGCTGCCGGCGTTGACACTGTCGTTGTTCCAGATCGGCTTCCTCGCCCGCATGACCCGTTCAGCGATGCTCGATGTGCTCAGCCAGGACTACATCCGGACCGCACGCGCCAAGGGGCTCAGCGAGTGGCGCACCGTCGGCAAGCACGCCCTGCGCAATGCGCTGATCCTGATCATCACCGCCACCGGCATTCTGCTGAGTGCGGCTATCGGCGGTTCGGTGATCATCGAGCAGGTGTTCGCACTGCCGGGCATCGGCCGCATGGTGGTGCAGGCCATCATGGCGCGTGATTATCCGCTGGTGCAGGGCACCATGCTCATTCTCGGCTTCACGTTCGTGATGATCAACCTGATCGTCGACATCCTCTACACTCTCGCCGATCCGCGTGTGCGCCATGACTGACGTCGGTATCGGAGCTCCGGCGACGGCGGTAGCGATCGCCGCACCGCGCGGCTACGGCACGCTGCGCCGGCTGCTGCGGCATCGCTCGTTCCTGATCGGATTCACCATCATCGCGCTGCTGGCGATTCTCGCGGTGCTGGCTCCGCTGATTACGCCGATCGATCCTTCCGCGATGCGGGTGCGTCTCCGTTTCCGGCCGCCGCAGGCCGCGTTCTGGTTCGGCACCGACCAGTTCGGCCGCGATGTCTTCACTCGCGTATTGTACGGCGCGCGTATTTCGCTGTTCGTCGGCTTCGCGGTCTGCATGGTCTCCGGTCTATGCAGCGCCATTCTTGGCGTGATCGCGGCGCAGCTGCGCCGGCTGGACAGCGTCATCATGCGGTTGATGGATGCGCTGATGTCGTTCCCCGCCATCCTGCTGGCGCTGGGTATCGCCGCGGCGCTGGGCCCGCGCGTCTCCAGCGTCATTATCGCTCTGACTGTTGCCTACATTCCCGCTGGCGTGCGCATTGTCCGCGCCGCCGCGCTGACCGTGCGCGAGATGGATTTCGTGCAGGCTGCGCAAGTGTCCGGCGCGTCGTCGCTGCGCATCGTGCTGCGCCACATCCTGCCGAACTGCCTCAGCCCGCTCTTGGTGCACCTCACCTTCATCTTCGCCTATGCGATGCTGGCTGAGGCGGCGCTCAGCTTTCTCGGCGTCGGCATCCAGCCGCCTATCGCGAGCTGGGGCAACATCATCGCCGAGGGCCGCGACTACGCCACCCAGGCCTGGTGGGTGATGTTGTTTCCCGGTATCGCCATCAGCCTCGCCGCGCTCAGCCTCAATCTGCTCGGCGACGCGTTGGGCGACATGCTCGACCCCCGCCTCAAGGGAGGCGAGTGATGGCCGCCCCGCTGCTCTCTATCCGCAACCTTACCGTCCAGTTTCGCGTCGATACCGGCTGGGTCACGGCCATCGACGACGTCTCGCTGGATGTTGGCGCCGGCGATTGCGTCGGCGTTGTGGGCGAATCCGGCAGTGGCAAGAGCGTCACCGCGCTGTCGGTCCTGCAGCTGCACGATCGCGTCAGCACGCGGATGCCGTCAGGCTCGATTCTGTACCAGGACGACGACCTGCTACGTGCCAAGAGTTCGACCATGCGGCGGATCCGCGGCAGCGAGATCGCGATGATCTTCCAGGACCCGATGTCATCGCTCAATCCTGTGCTGACCATTGCAGACCAGATTTCCGAGACGCTGCGCCAGCATCAGGGCCTCACCGGCGCCGCCGCGCGTAGGCGCGTGGTCGAGCTGCTCGGCCTGGTGCGGATTCCCGACGCCGCGCGTCGCGCTGACGACTATCCGCACCGCTTGTCCGGCGGCATGCGGCAGCGCGTGATGATCGCCATGGCCATCGCCTGCAAGCCGCGGCTGCTGATCGCCGATGAGCCGACCACCGCGCTGGACGTCACCATCCAGGCGCAGATCCTTGAATTGCTGCGCGACCTGCGCCGCGAATTGGGCATGTCGGTGATGCTGATCTCCCACGATCTCGGCGTGATCGCCGAATTCGCCCAGCGCGTCGTGGTGATGTATGCCGGCCGCGTCGTCGAGGACGCGCCGGTAACACAGCTTTTTCGCCGGCCGGTACATCCCTACACCATGGGTCTGATCGCTGCGGTGCCTGCGCTCGACAGTGAGGCACCGAGGCTGACCACGATCGCAGGGCGCATTCCCGGCCCGCAGGAGATCATCCCCGGTTGCCGTTTCAGCCCTCGCTGTGCGCTGGTGCAGCCGAGCTGCCTCGATGAGCCGCCATCCATGCAGATGGTCAGTGACGGCCAGTCGGCGCGCTGCCCGCCGCGCATCCAGGTTCTGGGTGTACGTCATGGTTGACCAGCCCATCGTTGAGGTCCGCGACCTTAGAAAGACCTTTTCCGTCAAGCATGCCGGCGGCGTCTCGACGCTGCACGCGTTGAGCGGTGTCAATTTCGAGATCATGCGCGGCGAGACCTTGGGACTGGTCGGCGAATCCGGCTCCGGCAAGACCACCGCCGGCCGCATCCTGGTCGGGCTGGTCCCGGCCGGCAGTGGCTGCGTGCGCCTGTTCGGCCACGACATCACCGGCGCCGATGGCAAGGCGCAGCTTGCAAAGGTGCGCGCGCGGCTCCAATTCGTGTTTCAGGATCCTTATGCTTCGCTCAATCCGCGAATGCGGATCGGCAGCGCTATCGCCGAGCCGCTGGATATCGCTGGCGGGTGGTCGCGAAAGGATCGCAATGGTCGCGTCGCCGAACTGCTCGATCTGGTCGGGTTGCCCAAGACCAGCATCGATCGCTATCCGCACGAGTTCTCAGGCGGCCAACGCCAGCGCATCGTCATCGCCCGCGCGTTGGCGCTCAATCCGCAGTTTGTGGTCTGCGACGAGCCGGTGTCTGCGCTCGACGTCTCCATGCAAGCCCAGGTTGTCAACCTGCTGCTTGATCTGCAGGACCGGCTCGGCCTCAGCTATTTGTTTATCGCGCATGATCTCGCGGTGGTTCGGGCAGTATCAACGCGGGTTGCGGTTATGTATGCCGGTTCAATTGTCGAGACGGCGCCGAAATCGCAGATCTACAGCGATCCGCAGCATCCCTATTCGCGCGCGCTGCTCGACGCGGTGCCGCGCGCTGATCCGAATTATGTCAGACGTCCGGTGGTGTCAGGCGAAGTGCCGAGCCTGCTCGATCCACCGCCGGGCTGCTGCTTTCATCCGCGCTGCCCGTTCGCATTCGAGCGCTGCCGGGTCGAGGTGCCAATCCTCAGGGAATCCGGGCCTGATCGGCGTGTCGCCTGTCATCTCTTCACATGACAGCAGTGAATCCGAAATGTCGAACTTGAAGAAGCCGGGCAATCGATGCCGATCCAGCGATCGCCATTTCGCTTCGTCTTAGAAAGATCAATCGAGGGAGGGCGCAAAACGGGTCTTGGCTGGGACCACGGGGCTCGCAACCACATTCCGACAACGAGAAATTCTGTAGCGACTTCAATGGGCCAAAAGCAGCGAAAATGTCAGAACGGTCGCTGAACACACTACAAGATTTCCCGACTTCCAAGCTGAATACGAGGGTTGGATTCCCTTCACCCGATCCAAAGCGATTTCAAAGACTTAGCCAGGAAGCTGAAGCTTCAGTTCTGGCGCCGTTCTGGAGTTAGTGCCTGCCGAAAGGCGAGCAGAAGCTTGCAAGTTAGTCCGCAATGAGCCGCGCAGGGACGATCTGCTCATTGGTGTCTTGGCGCGGGAGCGAGTGCACCCCGTGGGACTGTGGTCGGAGATAGGTGTCGGCTATTCGGACGCAAACGCGAAGAATGCGTTCCAGATTAGGCGCACGTTCCGAGCACTGCAGCTAGCTGTATTGCTTTACATCGCCGGGTTTCAACCCTTGGTCCTCAAGTTCATGGATTTCTAGTAGCTTTACGGCCTCAACCGTTTCGCCGGTTGTCGCGGCGATTGCTGTTCTGGCCAAATCAGCGGCTTTGTTATCTTCAAGTTCATAGACGTAAAAAGTCCGCGCCATGCCACCGAGCCGCGACGCGCGTACCATCCAGCCCCCGGCTTACTGCGATCGCTGATCCCTGCCATGAGTGTAGATGCTCCCCTTCAGCACGATTGCGCCATCGCTCGTCGCGAGCGTCAAAATCGGTTCAACTCGCTTGGCTGTCGCTCGTTGGCAAGCAGTTTCAATACGGATTGCCGGGTCGTCGCGTCGGTCGTCTCAGACAATAGTTTGCCGTAGTGAACCAGATACTGTTCGTGGACATACCAATCCAGCTCGTAGGTTTGAGGCAGCTGCGCTACCGAACTCTCAGTCACCGAAGATGTGACAGGTGGGCCGGCAATCCAGTCAGTATGCGCATTCGAGACCCGGACATTCTGATCACTATTGCTCACGCTGTCCGAAATAATGTCGCAACGAACGCGATCGATGTTGGAACTGTTCGTGTATTGGCGACTTGTAGCGCGCTAGGCCAAAGCGGCACCAAATCTGACGATTGGAGATCTACATGCGGCGGTTGACGTATTGTGTCCTGCCGGTGAAACCAGGGAGATCATGAATGCGAGCACATCAAGTAATGACAACTAAAGTGATTACGGTGGGTGCCGCTGACTCCGTCGTTGATGCCGCCAACATCATGCTGCAGAACCATGTGAGTGGGCTCCCTGTGATCGGCGAGGCGGGGAAATTGGTCGGGATCGTCTCGCAAGGCGATTTTATCCGCCGCGCAGAGATCGGGACCCAGCGAAAGCGCGGTCGGTGGCTGAAATTCCTGCTTGGTCCGGGCAAGGCGGCCGCCGACTTCGTCCGTGAAAGTGGACACAAGGTTGGTGAGATTATGACACTTGATCCTTTTACCGTGTCAGAGGACGCGACACTCGAAGATGTCGTGCAGCGGATGGAACACCACAACGTCAAGCGGCTGCCGGTTATGCGTGGAGATCAGCTCGTCGGCATCGTAACGCGCTCGAATCTGCTTCAGGCCGTTGCCGAACTGGCGCGGGAAGTGCCCGATCCGACCGCCGACGATGATCATATTCGGCACCATATCATTGCATCTATCGAGAAGGCCGAATGGGGGCCATTCGGGCTCGGCGTCATCGTGCGCAACGGCAATGTTCATCTTAGCGGCATTATTACCAATGAGAGTTCCCGCCAGGCTGCGATTGTGGCTGCGGAGAACGTTTCGGGTGTCACGAACGTTCACGACCACCTTTGCTGGGTCGAGCCGATGTCGGGAATGTACCTGAACTCTCCGGAGGATGAGGCGTTGTTGAGGGCGAACTGAGTTGATCCCGGCGGCGTTTGCCATTGGGACCGCCATGTCCGCGCGATCGCCAGAAAAGGACTTATTCCATGACCGAACATCATTATCATGCGGCGATCTGGATTGATCACCGTGAAGCGCGCGTGTTTCATTTCAGCCCGACCGATGTCGACACACTGGTGCTGCACCCGGACAATCCCACACAGCATATCCATCACAAGGCAAATTCCATCGGGGCCGGGCACGCATCGACGAGCCCTGACTATCTTCGTGCTGTCGCTGAATCGGTCTCGGACGCCGGCGCCGTTCTCATCACCGGGCCCGCGAACGCAAAGACCGAGTTGGTGGAGTACATTCGCCTGCATGAGCCGAAGCTCATGAAGGTGATCGCCGGCGTGGAAGCGGTCGACCATCCGACAGACGCGCAACTCGTTGCCTATGCCAGGAAATATCTTACCGCGACGGACCGGATGGTACCGTAGCCGATCATTCTTCGGTCGGCGTGAAAAGCAGCAAACGGACCAAATTGCCGGCCAGCCTGGATGATTGGATTGACCTTGCCCCTTCGCCCTTATCCGTCGCAATGGGAGCGACATATCGTCCTCGGAGAAAGCTGGCGCATATTTGTCCGGCCGATCAGGCCGGATGACGAGGACTTGATCCGCGATCTTCTCGTCCATGTGAACAAGGAAGATTTGCGGCTTCGCTTCTTCGATTCCATCAGGGAATTCTCGCACCAATTCATCGCCAGAATGACCGAACTCGATTACGCCCGCGCGATGGCGTTTATCGCCATCGATGAAGCCAGCAATGAGACGCTTGGCGTCGTGCAGCTCTACACCGACGCGACCCATGAGACCGGTGAATACGCGATCGTGCTGCGGTCGGATCTCAAGGGCAGGGGATTGGGCTGGTCCTTGATGCAGCTGATCATCGAGTACGCCAAATCGGAACGCTTGAAACGGATATCCGGCCAGATCCTCCAGGAAAATACGGTCATGCTGAAAATGTGCCGGGAATTGGGATTTGAGATCAAGACGGATGCCGAGGATTGCGGCTTGTGCGATGTCACGCTCACGCTCGAAAGCCGTTAGCTGACCGGCGATAATGCCCATGTATGACGGGCGATCTGCTCGTCTTCCTGCGACGCGAGGATATTCACCGGGATTCGCGATGCCGTCGGGTCCACCGTTTCGCCGATGCGGATACCGCACCAGGATAGGCCGGCGCAAATCGCCGCCCGCACCTCGTTGTCATTTTCCCCGATGCCGCCGGTAAATACGATCATGTCAGCTCCACCCAGAGCGACCATCATGGCGGCTATCTGTTTACGGACGGAATAGCAGAACATGTCGATCGCCAATCGTGCGTCGGGACTGGTCGATGCTGCATCATGCAGGCGCCGCATGTCGCTGCTGATCCCGGAAATACCGATCAGTCCCGATCGGTGATCGATCATGTCCTCCAGCGCGGCTGCGTCGTACTGCTTCTCGCGCATCAGATAGACGAGGATCCCCGGGTCCAGATCGCCGGTCCGGGTGCCCATGATGATCCCGCCGCTTGGCGTCAGTCCCATGCTGGTATCGACCGACTTGCCCGCCTTGACGGCAGTGACGCTGGCACCATTGCCGAGGTGAGCAATAACGAGACGGTCGGGGAGGTTGGTGCCAAGTTGATGCACGATCGACTCGCAGGAAAGTCCGTGAAAGCCGTAGCGTTCGATGCCTTCCGCCCGAAGCGCTTGGGGGATCGGGAGTAGGCGGGCGACATCAGGCATTCCGGCGTGAAATGTGGTGTCGAAACATGCCATTTGCGGGAGATCCGGAAAGTGCTCTTGCGCGAAGCGGATGACCGACAGGGCGGCCGGGATATGCAGCGGCGCAAACGCGGAAGCGGAGTCCAACTTCTGCATGACCTGTTCGTCGATCACGCAATGCTGCCGAAGCCCTGGTCCGCCATGGACGATGCGGTGCCCGATAGCTGCCGGCGTTGGCATTTGCGAGGCTTCGAGAAGCATTCCGATGCGGATAATCGCGTCGCGCTGGCTGGGAATGGGGGCGGTATCGCAGGTCAGCGCACCGCCCTGCGAATTCTGCACGCGAAATTTGCCGCCTGGCTCGCCGATCGACTCCGCCGCGCCTGATAGCAGCGCCCCGGTGCGTGAGGCGCTAACCCGGTACAGGCCGAACTTCAGCGAAGAGGAGCCGCTGTTCAGGGCCAGGATAGCGAGTTCGGACCGGGTATTCGTCACCGCGCCTCCGGGACCGATCGTGCTCACGCCTGCCAACACCAGTCGCGGATCTCTGGCATGTCGTCTCCGTGTTCGCTGATGTAGAGTTTGTGACGTTCCATCGATGTCCAGTAGCGCTCTGTCGCCTTTTTCACCTGGTCGCTGAACCTTGGGATGCGCCGGATGGCGTCTAATGCGAGCTGATAGCGGTCGAGATTATTCAGCACGACCATATCGAACGGTGTTGTGGTGGTGCCCTCATCCCGGAAGCCGCGAACGTGAATGTTGTCGTGATTATGCCGCCGGTAGGTCAGCTTGTGAATCAGCGCAGGATAGCCATGAAAGGCGAAGATGACCGGCTTGTCGGTCGTGAACAGGTCGTCGAAATCACGATCTTCAAGCCCGTGCGGGTGGGCGGACTGCGGCTCCAACACCATCAAATCGACCACGTTGACGACGCGAATTCGAATGTCCGGGACATATTCGCGCAAGAGGGTTACAGCGGCCATTGTTTCCAGGGTCGGCACATCCCCGGCACAGGCCATCACCACATCCGGATCGCCACCCTCATTGCTGGCCCAGTGCCAGATTCCAGCACCGGCCGTGCAATGGCGCGTTGCGGAATCGATATCGAGCCACTGCCACTCCGGCTGTTTGCCGGCGACGATCAGATTGATGTAGTTGCGGCTGCGCAGACAATGATCGGCCACCGACAGCAAGCAGTTGGCGTCCGGCGGCAAATAGATGCGGACCACATCGGCCTTCTTGTTGGCGACGTGATCCATGAAGCCGGGGTCTTGATGTGAGAAGCCGTTGTGATCCTGCCGCCAGACATGCGACGTCAGCAGATAATTGAGCGAGGCGATCGGCCTGCGCCACGGTATTTGCTTGCTGACCTTGAGCCATTTCGCATGCTGATTGAACATGGAATCGATAATGTGGATGAAGGCCTCATAGCACGAGAACAGGCCATGGCGTCCGGTGAGCAGATACCCCTCGAGCCAGCCTTCGCACATATGCTCGCTCAGCATTTCCATGACGCGGCCATCGGTGCTGAGATCGATATCGACCGCGTCCACGTCAGCCATCCACTCTTTCCCGGAGACTTCGTAAACAGCTTCCAGTCTGTTCGATGCGGTCTCGTCCGGACCAAACAGCCGGAAATTCTGCTTCCCGAGGCTGAGCTTCATCACGTCGCGCAGGAATGTTCCGAGCACGCGCGTTGCTTCGGCTCTCACGCTGCCGGGCCCAGGCACCGCCACGGCGTAGTCGTGGAAGTGGGGCATCGATAACGGCTGGAGCAATTCGCCGCCATTGGCGTGCGGGTTGGAGCCCATGCGGCGATGACCGGTCGGCGCCAGGTCAGCGAACTCCTCGCGGAATTTTCCGTGCTCGTCGAACAACTCCTGTGGCCGATAACTCCTCATCCAGTCTTCGAGTTGCTTCAAATGTTCAGGCGCCTTGAAGTCAGCGATTGGAACCTGATGGGCCCGCCACGTACCCTCGACCGGTTTGCCGTCGACGAATTTCGGCCCGGTCCAACCCTTGGGCGTGCGAAAGACGATCATTGGCCAGCGTGGGCGCTCCAGGCGAATTTCCCTCCCAGGGGTACGGGCCGCGCTCTGGATATCCCGAATCTGGAGCAGAACCCGGTCGAGCGTTCCCGCAAGGCCTTGGTGCACCAAGGCGGGATCGTCACCTTCGACGAAATGGGGGTCGTAGCCGTAGCCACGCAATAGCTCGGTCAGCTCTTGCCGGCTAATGCGGGCCAGCACGGTCGGGTTGGCGATCTTGAATCCGTTCAGATGAAGGATCGGAAGCACCGCGCCATCGCGGGCCGGATTGAGGAATTTGTTGGAGTGCCAACTGGTCGCGAGAGCACCGGTTTCGGCTTCCCCGTCGCCGACAATGCAACTGACGATCAGATCGGGGTTGTCGAAGGCTGCGCCATAGGCGTGGGCCAACGAATAGCCGAGTTCGCCACCTTCATGAATCGAGCCGGGCGTTTCCGGCGAGACGTGGCTGGGAATTCCATATGGCCAGGAGAATTGCCGAAACAACCGTTGCAGTCCGTTGCGACTGCGCTCGATGGCTGGATACCGCTCCGTGTATGAACCTTCGAGATAGCTGTGCGCGACGATGCCGGGACCGCCGTGGCCCGGACCGATCACGTAGATCATATTCAGATCATTGTCTTTGATCAGGCGGTTCAGATGCACGTACAGGAAATTCAGTCCGGTCGTGGTTCCCCAATGCCCGAGCAAGCGAGGCTTGATATGTTCGAGCCTGAGGGGCGTTTCCAGCAGCGGATTATCCTGCAGGTAGATTTGACCGACGGAGAGATAATTCGCCGCGCGCCAGTAGGCGTGCATTTTGCGAAGCAGTTCGGGTGACAATGGATCCGAAATTACATTGCCGAACGTCGGTTGCAGTGGCGTGGCCATCGGAGTTTCATATTGCATTGGCTGTCCATGTGATCAGTTCTGTCGCGATGCTTGCGAAAGCGTCGTTGAAGGCAGCGACGGCAGAGGCGGGGTCAGGCTTGTCGAGCTTTCGGCGTTGCTGAAACAGCCGCGAAGCCACGACTTGTCCGTCCTTGTTCAATATCCTTGCCGAAAACTCGATCTCTGCGGTCGGTTCAGGATCCGTGTTGATCTGGAAGCTTCTGACGTCGACGAGAAGCTGAGGATTTGTCCCCGGGTTGTCCGTTGAGCGAAGCGGGGCGTGGGCGACATCGTAATTTTCGAAGCTCTGAATGAGCTTTATCTGCAGCATCTTCGGAATGCTGTCGGCCCATTGGGCGTTCGAGAATCCCGGAAGCTCCTTGTTGGGCTCAAGCAGGAACCGCTGCGTGTCGAGCAGCAGGATCGCCGTCGGCGTCGGCATCACCAATTGCTCGTTGAGCGGCTTCTTCGGCGAATCAAATTCTGAGGGAATGCCGAGGTCGTAGATCGTCTTGGGGACCGCTTGCTCTCCACCTCCCGTCATCTTGACAAGGCCGGCTACGATCGAGTCCAGCCCGCCGGTATTCTTGGCAAGCCCTTCCGTAAATGTCTTCAGATTGGCGATCGTGCTTTTCAACGGCTCCGCGTTTTCGGCCAGCACGGAATCGACCCTGCCCAGTGCATTGCGCGCGGCTTGCGTGATGCTTTGACCCGCCTCCGGATCGGCGATGAGCGTCTGCATACCGATCGACGCCCCGACCTCCTTGCCGCCTTCCAGCGCGATCACCGGAACGCCTGTGAGGCCCTGAAAGTCGAGCCCAACTTTTGTGTCAGCGTGGACTGGTGTGCCTGTTACCACGGCGATAGTCGCATCTACTTGCCGCGGGCTGTCCGCGACCAATCCCAGATTGGTGACTTCTCCAACGCGGATTCCATTGAAGAGCACCGCGGCACCAACAAGCAGCCCCGAGACGGAACCTTCAAACTGGACATGGTGGACCGCCCGCGCACCGGTTCCGGCAGTGTTGTGCAGCCAATAGACGAATCCAAAGACGGCGCCGATGGCTGCCAGGACGAAGGCGCCGACGATGATGAAGGGAGCACGGGTTTCCATTGTCTCAGCTCGATTCTGGTTGCAGCATCAGGGAGCGCTTGCCATGGAAGTACGCCTTGACCCATGGGTGGTCGGAGCGAAGCAGTTCGCTCATCGGGCCGATCGCAACGATCTTGCCGTCCGCGAGCGCTGCGACGCGGTCGCACACGGTATTGAGGCTGGCAAGGTCATGGGTCACCATGAAGACCGTCAGTCCGAGCGTTTCCTGCAACGTCCTGATCAGATCGTCGAAGTCGCCCGCCGCTATCGGATCCAGCCCGGATGTCGGTTCGTCGAGAAAAACGATGGCCGGGTCCAGTGCGAGCGCACGCGCCAGCGCAACGCGCTTGGTCATACCACCCGAGAGTTCGGACGGAAACTTGCCGCCGTCCTCCGGCGTCAAGCCGACCATCTCGAGCTTGGCGGTCGCGATCTCGTTCAATAAGGATTCGGAGAGGACGAGGTTTTCGCGAAGCGGAAACTGAATATTCTGCAGTGCAGTCAGGGACGAAAACAGCGCGCCCTGTTGGAACAGGATGCCCCACATCGCAGCGGTGTGGACGTCCCGGCCGTGGCTGTCACAGATATCGACGCCCATGACTTCGATGTGGCCGCTCCGTTTTGGAATAAGCCCGATGATCGTCCGCATCAGCACGGATTTGCCGCCACCGGACGCGCCGACCAGACCGAGGATTTCGCCTTTTCGTACGTCCAGCGACAGATGGTCGATTACGGTTTGCTGACGGAACCCGACCACAAGATCGTTGACGCGAATGGCAAATTGCTCCGGTGATCCCTGCATCGTCACATTCCGATCGATGCAAAGAAAACGGCGAAAGCGCCGTCGAGTACGATGACGAGAAAGATCGATTTGACGACTGATATCGTCGTCTGCTTTCCCAGAGATTCGGCGCTTCCCTTGACCCTCAAACCCTCGCTGCTGGCGACGATGCCGATCACCAGCGCCATGAAGGGCGCCTTGATGATTCCAACCTCGAAATGCGTCACGGAAACCGCTTCGTGAAGCCGAGCAAGAAATATCGCCGGACTCATCCCGCCATAGAACCACGCGACCAGACCGCCGCCGTACAAAGCCGCCATCGATCCGATGAAGGCCAGGATCGGAAGCGCCAGGACCAGCGCGACGATGCGTGGAAGGATCAGGACTTCGACGGGGTCGAGCCCCATGGTGGATAGAGCGTCGATTTCCTCGCGCATTTTCATGGAGCCAAGTTCGGCGGTGTAAGCGCTTCCGGACCGTCCGGCGACCATAATGGCGACGATCAGGACGCCAATTTCGCGGAGCACGAGAATTCCGACCAGGTCGACGACGTAGGACTCCGCGCCGAACTTGCGAAAATGAAAGATGCCTTGCTGGGCAATGATGGCGCCGATCAGAAAGGTGACCAGGGCGATGATCGGTATGGCTCGCCATCCGACCTGATACAGGTGATAGACCAGAGACTTGAACCGAAGCGAGCGGGGCCTTTGCAGGACGCCGAGGCAGGCCGAACTCAGGGCCCCCAGCATTTGCAGAAAGACCGATACGTCTTCTGCGGCCCCGAACGTGGAACGGCCGACGGTCTCTAATCGCGCAAGGACGGGATTTTGCACCGGCAGGCTCGGAGGCTTGCGGCGGTTGACCTGCCGAACATCCTCGACAAGGCCCTCATATCGTCCCGCAACGCCAACAACTGACGCGGCATGACCGGATTCGGATGCACCGCGTGACATCCTCTCGAGCAACCATGCGCCAAGGGTGTCCAGTTCACGGACATCGGCCATGTCGATCTTCAGTTTCTGTGTCTCCCGCACTTGGGGCGAGACACGATTGACGAGATGTTCGAGAGTGGCCGCGTTTGCGGCGGTCCAGGAACCGCCTGGACTAAGCACCAACGTTTCGTCTTGGGTTGCCGCGCCCAGAAGGGGCCGCGTACTCAATACCCTTGCCGGTCAAGAACGTTCTGTCCGGCTCGTTGTCGACCGGCGGAGCATCCCTCGATCGCGCGCGGGAGTTCCTGGGCGCACGTCGTGCGATCCAGTTTGGCTCCGGAGGAGTTTTTGTTTAACACCTGTTCTCCTGTTCCAAGTCTTGTGTTCCAAGTCTTGTGTTCCAAGTCTTGTGTTCCAAGTCTTGTGTTCCACGTCTGGCCTTCCAAGACTTGGGGCGTGCGCGCAACCAGCGCAGCATTGGGGATCAAGTGATTGATTTTCGCGTTTTCGGAGCAACTGGGCCGGAGGCGAAGTGTGGGCGATGCTGCCGAAGAGCCGGTGTCGATGCCAGGCGTTCGCGAAGTCGTTTGATAAGTACTGAAGCAGGTTTCAGTTCCCATCGCGGGGATATGCAGGTGGCTCATCAAAACCGACATAGGCGCCCTGAGACCGGGAGGAAACGCTAGGTGCAACCGCTATTCCGCCCGAGAGAAATTCTGTAACGATCTCAATGGCCAAGAAACGCCGAGAACGTCAAAACGGTTATTGAACACACAACGAGAGTTCCCCGACTTCCAAGCTGAACACGGGGTTTGATTCCTTTCACCCGCTCCAGCGTTTTCATAGATTTAGCGAGAGGGTCGGATTTCATTCCGACAAGTGGGCTGCCTTGCACGCCCTTATGCTTGCTTTCGGTCGGCTGTTTTGCGTGTCTGATGGGCTCTCGTATTCCCGCGCTGCCCCAGCTACTGCCGCGACTGCGTGAGAAACGACGCGATCCGACTCTCTGCGGGGGCGGCCAGTAGTTCCGCCGGCGTGCCTACCGTCTGAATGCACCCGTCGTCGATGAACGCGACTCGATCCGAAATGCCGAGTGCAAAGCGCATCTCGTGCGTAACGATAACCATGGTCGTGCCTTCGTTCGCCAGCACCTCAATGACGCGCAGGACCTCGTTCACCAACTCCGGATCGAGGGCAGACGTCGGCTCGTCAAAGAGCATGATGTCCGGCTGCATCGCTAAGGCACGGGCGATTGCCACACGCTGCTGTTGCCCTCCCGAAAGTTGGAAGGGAAACTTGTGCGCGTGATCCAGCATGCCGACCTTGTCCAGCATCGCGAGAGCTGTCGCCTCGATGCTCTGGCGCGAACCACTGTGGTGATACCGAGGTCCAAGCCTGACGTTGTCCAGCACTGAAAGGTGCGGAAACAGGTTGAAACTTTGGAACACCATTCCAATTGCCGTGACCCGCTCATTGAAATGAGGGGCCAATCGATAGGAACCGCCTTTCGCTTCCACCCACGGTTCTCGGTCGAACAAAATCGTTCCTTCATCGACATTCTGAAGGGCATTGATGGTTCGTATGAGAGTGGTTTTTCCGGACCCGGAAGGTCCAATGATACTGACGACTTCCCCCCGGCGGACTTCCAGCGACACGCGATCCAGCACCCTCCGGTGCCCGAAGCTTTTGGTCACCTCTAGGATCTCGAGAATGGACTCGGCCGTGGCATCGATCGAGCGGCGCAACGGACGCTCGGTACGACCCAGAGGAACGACCTTGTTGTCGGTCGGACGTGGGGCTGGCGTCTTGCGAAGGGACACATCGAGGCGCCTTTCAAGGAAGTGGATCAGGAGACTAAAGACGCTGACGATCAGCACATAGTACACCGCGACCGCCAAGAGCGTGTCGATGACCTTGAAATTCCTGGTGTACAATCGCTGTCCGACCAGCAGGATCTCTGCCAGCGAAATCACCGATACCAGCGACGTCAGCTTCACGATCGTAATGAATTCATTGGCGAGCGAAGGCAAAGCTATTCTCAACGCCTGCGGAACCACGATCAGGCGAAGTCGGCCTATGTAGCGTATCCCCAGCGCTCGTCCCGCCTCGTGTTGACCTTGCGGTACCCCGAGCAGTCCGCCACGATGGATCTCGGCGATGTAGGCCGTTTCGCTCACGACCATCGCGAAGAGACCCGCCCAGAACGGCTCGGATGCGCCTGAGAGTTGTGGCACCAATTGGGGAAGGTTGTAGACGAAAATCAACAGGACGAGCAAAGGCAAGCTTCGGAAAAACCACACGTAGATCGAGGCCGCGGCTCGCAGCGGGGCGATCGTCGTATTCTTGGCCAGCGCAACGAGGAGCCCAAGCACGTTGCCGAGGCCCCAAGTCGATATGCTCAGGATGACGACGGTCCCCGTCGCCAGCCACAAGTCCCTGTTTCCAAACAGCGTGACGACATAGCGCCAGTCCACATCTCCCTCCGGCGTTCTCTGCAGCCGTCCGCCTTTCCTAATTTGTCCCAGACACAGCCTGCTTGAATTCACCGTCGGTCGCGCCCGAGACGTTGTACTTTGCCAAGAGCGCGTCATACTCGCCGTTCGCCTTGATCTTTTCGAAGGCGTCGGTGACTGTTTTCTTGACGTCGGCATTTCCCTTTTTGAAGCCGAGACCCACGATGACCGGATAAAGGGTCGAAGTGCTTGAAATCACAATCTTGCCGTTCGTGGCAGTGGCCGCCTGCTTGAGCACAGCGGAGTCTTCCATCTGTGCATCAACGCCTCCAGAGAGTACGGCCTGTGTGGCTTCGGGCGACGTCGGAAACTCGCGCACGTCGATTTGACCGAGCCCTTTTGTCGTGCACGTTGTCTGCGAGACCTCTTGCAGGTTTGCGGTCCATGCAGCGGACTTGATGGAGCTCACCTTCAGTCCGCAAAGGTCTTCCGGACTGACGGGTTTGCGCTTGGCGTTTGCTGACACCGCGATTGAAACGCCGGTCTTCATATAGGGGATGAAATCGATCTGTTGAGCGCGCGCGGGTTTGACATAGAGCGTTGATGCGATCACGTCGAACTTGTCGCCGCCGACTCCAATGATCAGGTTTTCGAACCTGGTATCGAGAAACTTCGCCGTCAGGCCAGCGGCCTTGGCGATGGCGGTCATGAACTCCACGTCGAAGCCGGCGGGCTTGTTGTCGCCGTCGATATAGTCGTACGGCGGATACGTTTGGTCGGAGCCCACCAGCAGCACTCCGCTGGCGATGGTGCCCGCCCGTGCCGTCGCACTCATCAGAAGAGCTGAGGTCGTCGAGGCAAGAAGCGCTGCGACGATACCGATTGTCTTGATCATGATGTCCTCATTTGGTTGTCGGCAGGCTCGATCGTCCGGTCAGTAGGCGGAGCTGGCGCCGGATTTCAGATCGTGTCGCTCGTGACCCTGGATCGGCGGATTGAATACGGAGACCAAGCGGAGATCGGTCTTGGCCCGCAGGTAGTGCCTGTCGTGCTTGTCGAGGGCGTACATCACGCCGGGGCGAATGACATGCCGCGTGCCCTCCATGTCCTCGATCTCGCCCTCGCCGGACATGCAGTAGCAGGCCTCGAAATGGTTTTTATATTCGAGGAACGACTCCGTCCCGGCGAGCACAAGCGTGTCCGCGACGGCGAAACCCATGCCGTCCGTGGCCAGTAGCAAGCGGCGGCTTTGACCGTTTCCCCACGCTACGTCGCAGTCACTTCCGGCGATCTCCTCAAAGGTACGTACGATCAATATTGCCTCCGCCTGTATCTGTGGTTTTGCGGCAAACCTCACAGCGAGGATTGTTGCCTAATGTGAGAAATGCTAACTTGCGGCGGCGCCTTCTTGCATCCAGCCTGCAAAATCGGGTGCCGTCGGTTGCCAAGCATTTGATATGAACTATGCTGCGCGAAACGACGCCGGACAAATGATCAAACCTGACATATATGTGAAAAAATCTTACAAATGATGCTTCCGCCACTGAATGCCTTGCGCGCGTTCGAAGCGGCCGCGCGGCTCACCAGCATCTCCCGCGCCGGCGACGAATTGCACGTCACACACGCGGCGATCAGTCATCAGATCCGTCATCTGGAGACTTGGCTGGAACGTCGTCTTATGCAGCGCTCGGGCCGTGGCATTTCACTCACGCCTGCCGGCCTCGACTACTATCGGATCGTGACGGGTGCGCTCGCGACAATTGCTACGGCGACCACGAATCTGCGTCGGGACCACGATCCTCGCGCCATCACCGTCGGATGTATCCCCTCGATCGCTGCGCGCTGGCTCGTCCCGGCGCTTCCAGACTTCTTCGCGGTTCATCCCGAAACAAATGTGCGGATCGTGTACGCCCGGGCCGAAGAGCGCTTCGACGAGGAGAACCTCGACGTGTTGATAACGCTCGGCGAGGATCATTCGGCCGGTCTGAATTGCGGGCTGCTGTTTTCCAGGGCCAACAAACCGGTGACGAGCCCTCACTATCTGGCAACGCATAGCGGTCTGCTTGCCAAGGAAGGCATCGCACGATCTGATTTATTGCATGATGAGACGACCGATGCGTGGAGCGAGTGGTTCAGGAAGGCGGAGGTAACGCCACCGAAGCGGCTGAGGGGTCCTGTCTTTCAGGACTTCAATATGCTCGCGACTGCACTGGTTGCCGGACATGGTGTTGCCCTTTGCCCGGTGCAGGTCTTTTCGCAAGAAATACGGCGCGGCGATCTTGTGGTGATGTCCGACATCGCGACGCTGGAGGACAAGGGCTACTACATCATCTCACGGACGCCGCGGCGCAAGACGGTTACGAGCTTCGTCGATTGGTTCAGCGGTCTTTGTGCTAGGGGCTCAATGTCGGTGACGACCTGACGGGCCGTCCGCTGACAAGAACGGCTAACCAACGAGAATCGAAACTTCGGCGTCGAGAACAGTCCGCGTGCAGACAAAAGGCAGAACGTCTGCAATCGACCAGGCTCAAACGTCGTTATGTCGACAATTCTTCCGCATCGGGGGCACCCGGTGCGGTCGCCCAGGCCAGTTCGACCAGCGTCACGATGCGGCGACCCGCACCATCGAGCTGGCAAACGATGAGGCCCTGCTCCTCGATATAGGTCAGCAGGCGCCGCGCGCGGCGGAACGAATGTGTGCCATAGGCGCGGGCGATCGCCGCATCGCTGGGGCAGGGCTGGCCCTCCTTCGCCGCGCGGGCGATCATCATGAACACACCTTGCATATCCTCAGGCAGGACGGCGGCACGGACTGAGACATCCTGCCATCCGTCATCCTCGGCCATGTCGGTGCCAAGCCCGGCGCGGGCCCGCGTCAGCATGCGGCGGAAGTCACCGAGGTCCGGCACGGTCAAACCGAGGCCCTCGATTCGGCAGCGGACCACGAACTCCTGATAGAGAACGCCGATGGCACGGAATCCGGCGTCGGGTTCCGCCAGGATGGCACAGAGGATGCGGTCCAGCCGTTCACGCCGCTCCGCCAGTTCCTCAGTGCTGAGTGGCTGCTCCACCGCCTCTGGTGGCGCCGGCGTCGCCGCCATCAGCTGGCCCAGCAGGTCTGGCGCTGCCCGGCGCTGAGGCCGGATGTTCTCGGGCGGTGGAGCTGCCAGGATAATGGCGCGCGCATCCTCGAGGGTCGTTCCAGGTAGCGGCATCAGTCGCGGCGTCCCACTGCGTGGCTGGGTCTCCGTTGGACCGATGCGCAACCCGAGGGGACGGCGGGAGAGGGCCGGGCCCAGGGCCATGAATTGACCACGTTCGAGGTCCCGGAAGGCCTCTGCCTGTCGCCGCTCCATGCCGAGAAGATCGGCGGCGCGCGCCATGTCGATGTCGAGGAAGGTTCGGCCCATCAGGAAATTGGAAGCCTCGGCCGCGACGTTCTTGGCAAGCTTTGCCAGCCGCTGGGTCGCGATGACCCCTGCAAGCCCGCGTTTGCGGCCACGGCACATCAGGTTCGTCATGGCTCCGAGAGAGAGTTTGCGCGCCTCGTCCGAAACCTCTCCGGCGACCGCCGGCGCAAAGAGCTGCGCTTCGTCGACCACCACCAGTACCGGGTACCAATGGTCGCGCGCCACCTCGAACAGCCCGCCAAGAAAGGCGGCTGCGCGCCGCATCTGGTTCTCGGCGTCGAGCCCTTCGAGATTGAGCACCGTGGAGACGCGATGGATGCGCGCCCGCTCGCCGGCGACCTGCAGGCCGCGCTCGGTATGGTCCTCGGCATTGATCACGAGATGGCCGAATCGTTCGGCCAGCGTTACGAAGTCACCTTCGGGGTCAACGATGGTCTGCTGCACCCATTGGGCACTCTGTTCCAGCAGCCGGCGCAGCAGATGGGATTTGCCGGAGCCCGAATTGCCTTGCACCAGCAGGCGGGTGGCCAGCAGTTCCTCGAGATCCAGGGTCGCCGAGCCGCCTGCCGTCGTATTCCCCATCTCGATCGCAACGGTCATGTCTCGACTCAAAAATTCCCTGCGGCATGGGGGCTTATCAACGTGACCGCAACCAGTCGAGCGCTGGCGATCTCAATGACTGAAATAGCCGTGTATTGTCGGAACGCCGGTTGAACGCCGAGGGAATTCGCAGCCTTCCCGGCTGAATATGAGGCGGCGATTCCCTTCACCCGCTCCTGCCTTTTCATAGACTTAGGTCATAGACTTGGCTGCTTTACGCGTTCTGATGCTCGCTCCCCGATCGAGTGTTTCGCGTGTCGCTTGACGTGGCGACGGTGGCGTAGGGATAGGACAGGTCGAACATAAGGCCTGCGAAGATTTGCGCAGAGAAGTCCTAGGCGTGCCCATCTGTTAGCCGGCGCTTTCGCGAAAGCACAGCCAGGGCCGCAACGCTCAGCGTCGCGCCAAACATGAGATAGAGAGCAGGCGCGGTCGGACGGCCTGTGGCTTCGATCAGCCACAGGCTGACGAAGGGTGTGGTCCCGCCAATCAGCATTTGCGTGAGCGCGTTGGCGAACGATAGGCCGGAGGTGCGCAGCCTTGCCGGAAACAGTCCTGCAACCAGCGCACCGAGGCAACCCAGATTGATCGCGTTGAGCACGCCGAGGAGGCCCTGGACGACCAGCAGCGCCGGGACGGACGGCACTGACACCAGAAAGGCAAACAGAGGATAAGCGAGGATCAGCACGGCCAGCGAGGCGACAAGTGAACGCGATATGCGGTCATGGCGGTCGGACAACAGCCCGACGATCGGCAATCAAAATGCCGTCGGCAACGCGATCGCCAACTCGTTCAACGCCAATGGCGGCATTTCGCTGGTCTATGGCGGCCTCACGGCCAACGGCCTGACGCAAGCCTCCGGCGAGACCGCTGCAGGATCGCAGCAAACCACGTTCCAGGCGATGGGCCAATTCATGGGCCTGCTGACCGATCCCTTCAGCGCCAGCCGCGAAACCGGCGCATCCACAGCGCCGGCCTATGCGGACAGCGCGCCGGCAGGCGCCGCGCGCGACGCCTACGCGATGTTCGCCGAGGTACCGCTCGCAAAGACCTACGAGCCGAGCTGGAGCGTCTGGGCCGCGGGCTTCGGCGGGTCGCAGACGACCGATGGCAACGCCGCACAAGGATCGAACAGTGCAACAAGCCGCCTGTTCGGAACCGCTGCCGGCGCCGAATATTGGTTCTCGGCGCAGACTCTCGCTGGCTTTGCGCTGGCCGGCGGCGGCACTAATTTCTCCGTCGCTGGTGGCAGCACCGGCCGCTCCGACCTGTTTCAAGCCGGCGCCTATCTCCGCCACACCAACGGTCCGTTCTACATCTCCGCCGTGCTGGCCTATGGCTGGCAGGACGTCACCACCGATCGCACGGTCACGCTCGCCGGCGTCGATCATCTGCGCGCCGAGTTCAACGCCAATGCGTGGTCCGGTCGGCTCGAAGGCGGCTATCGCTTCGTTGCGCCGTGGGTCGGCGGCATCGGCCTCACCCCCTATGCCGCGGGCCAATTCACGACGTTTAACCTGCCGGCCTATGCGGAACAGGTGGTCTCCGGCCTCAATACGTTTGCGCTAGCCTATGGCGCCAAGAGCGTCACCGACACCCGCAGCGAACTCGGCCTGCGCACCGACAAATCCTTCGCCGTGCAGACCGCCGTCCTCACCCTGCGCGACCGCGTCGCCTGGGCGCACGACTTCAATCCGGACCGCGCCATCGACGCCACCTTCCAGGCGTTGCCCGGCGCGAGCTTCGTCGTCAACGGCGCCCGGCAGGCCAGCGACTCCGCGCTGACCACTGCGTCGGCCGAAATGAAATGGCTGAACGGCTGGTCGGCCGCCGCAACCTTCGAAGGCGAGTTCTCCGACGTGACGCGCTCCTACGCGGGCAAGGGCGCGCTGCGCTACGCCTGGTGAGGTCCGCTTCTGGAGCTACGGAGACCTGCCTTAAGCGGCGAGCCAACTGTTCTGCGAACACGGGACTCGCAACCGCCATTCTGACAACGAGAAATTCCGCAATGATCTCAATGGGCCAAAAACACCGAAAATGTCAGAACGGCCGCTGAAAACACGACAATATTTCGAGACTTCCAAGCTGAATACGAGGGGTCGTTTCCCTTTATCCGCTCCAGATCGCTGCCTTGTCCGCGACGTCACCACGTGTGGGAGCCGACGAATTGCACCGATCCTCCAAGCAGGCAGCCGATCGGTCTGTCGCCGGCAAAGCCGAGCCGGATGCTGATTTCCGATAGGGAATTCATGGCCCGCCCTTGCAGGACGGTGATGCGCTCACTGTCGGCTTTGACGAGGCCGTTCTTCAGCAACCCGAATGCCAGCGCGGCTGCGGCAATTCCGGTCGCTGCGTCCTCGGGGTAGCCCGACGATTTTGGGAATTGTCTGGCTTCGAAACGACGATCGCCGTGATCGTTAATCGCATAGGGATAGAGTCCGGTCGATCCGATGCTTTGGCAACACTGCTCGGTCGTCGCCATGTTCGAGGTCAGCTTGTTCAGGAGATCGACGCTTTTCATCGGAATGAGCGTCTTCACGCGCGACGTGACGGCGTTCTGAATCGGCAGGTCGAGTAGGTCGGCGCGTGAGATGTGCAACGCCGCCAGCACCAGGTCTTCTTCTTCACGTGACAGAGCGACCACTTTCCCGACCGGCTGCGTGATCTCGACATAGGGATCATCGGGGCTGGTCATATCGACGAAACCGGTCACCGGTCCGCTGCGGGTCTCGATACGAACCTGTTCGGCTCGCAACTGTCCGGTCGTCGCCATCGCCCAAAGCGCGCCGATCGTGGCGTGGCCGCACATTTCCATCTCATGGCGGGGAACCCAGAACCGGAAGATGTAGTCGGCGTCGTCGTTGGCGGCCGGCAGGACGAATCCGGACTCGTGCCCGAAATGTCCGGCGATACCCTGCATCTCCTCGCTCGGCAGCGCCGAGGCGTTGATGACGATCGGGCAGGGATTGCCGCCGGCGCCCCTATGCGTGAAGACATTGACTAACTTGATCTCGGTCATCTCGATCGCTCGGCTCAATGACTTGTCGCGGTCCCTCCGTTCTAGCGAGAAAGTTGGGAGCAGCGCTAGCCGATAATCGCTGCAGCGGCGCGCTCGGCGATCAGGATCGTTGGCGTCTGGATGTTGCCCGAGATCATAATGGGAATCACAGAGGCGTCGGCGACGCGAAGCCCTTCGAGACCATGCACCTTGAAGCTCCTGGGATCGACCACCGCCATCTTGTCGGTGCCCATCCGGCAGGTCGAGGAAGCATGGTACAACGTCGTGCAGTGGCCGCGGACGTACTCGGCGATATCGGCTTCGCTGGTGGCCTCCGCGCTCGGCGTGATCTCGCCCTCGATCAGCTCCTTGAGCGGAGACTGTGCGGCGATGCGGCGGTTGATCCGCACGCCTTCCACCAGCGTCCGGACGTCCTGGCCGGTCGGGTCGGATGAGAAATAGCGCGGGTCGATCGATGGATATTCCAGCGGATCGGCCGAACGCAACGTCAGTTCGCCGCGGCTGTTCGGCCGCTGCAAGGTCGAGTGCAGCGTGATGCCCGGCTTCGACGACAGGAAGCGCACATAGTCGCGGTGCGGGCTTATCGCGCCATAGAGCTGCAGATCGGGCTCGACCTCGGGACGGCTGCGGACATGGGCGCCGGCTGCAACCCAGGGCGAGGAGCGGGGACCGCTGCGGCTGTCCTGCCATTCCTTCAGGCTGGCCTCAAGGCTCTCGTCGGTCCAGGCGCCGACGCCGATCTTTTCCCTGGTGTAGAAGGTGATCGGAATATTGATGTGATCCTGGAGATCCTTGCCGACGCCGGGCAGGTCAAGCGCCGGCGTCGCGCCGACCGCCTTGAGTTCGTCGGCCGGACCGATGCCAGACAGCAGCAATTGCTGGGCTGAGCCGATCGCACCGGAGGACATCACGACGTCGCTGTTCGCGTGCGCCGTCTTCAACTGGCCATTCTCGAGATATTCGACGCCGGTTGCGCGTCCTTTTTCGATGACGATGCGGATCACGCGGACGCCGGTCTTGACCGTGAGGTTGGGGCGCTCCAGCGCGGGCCGCCGATATGCCTTGCCGGTTCCGAACCGCTCGCCCTGCTTGATCACGAACTGGAAGAAGCCGGCGCCCTCCTGGCTCGCGCCGTTGAAATCGAGATTGTGCGTGAGCCCGGCAGCTTTCGCGGCCTGCAGCCACAGATGTTCGTTGGGATCCATGAAGGGAACGCTGGCGACATAAAGCGGACCCCTGGTGCCGTGCAGCGGGCTGTCGGTGAAGTCGGCGTTGTTCTCGAATGCGATGAAGTCCGGCAGCACGTCGCGCCAGCCCCAGCCGGCGCAGCCTGCCTTTTCCCAGCCGTCATAGTCCGACGCCAGGCCGCGGATATAGATCATCGCATTCATCGCGCCGGAGCCGCCGACCATCTTGCCGCGCGGCCAGAACACGCGGCGGCCGCGGCAACCCGCCTGCGGTTCGGTGTAGTAGCCCCAATCGACCGCGGTGTTGAACATCGTCGGCCAGTCCGACGGAATATCCGACGCCAGTGGCGCGGCGCGGCCGGCCTCCAGCACCAGCACCTTGCGGCCGGGATCGGCGGACAGCCGATTGGCCAGCACGCAGCCGGCCGAGCCGGCGCCCACGATGATCGTGTCAAACATCACTCACTCCATTGGTCACGCCGGCGTGTCGCCGGATACTTCTGCTGTCATCGTCGAGCTGCGCGTGCGCAGCCGGCGTAGTCGGTCAAAAATGCTCTCGCACAAGCCGATCAGGCCGTTCGGCATCAGCACCATGACGGCGGCGATGATGATGCCGAGCCCGAGCGAGCGGAATTCGCCGATTTCCCGCATCGCTTCATCGGCGGCGATGAGCACGATGGCGCCGACCAGCGGCCCCCAGAGCCGGCCGATGCCGCCCACGACCACCATCGCGATGATGAAGAACAGCGTCGAGAACGACAGGACACCGGGGCCGATCGCGTTGAAATGCGCGGCATAGAGTCCGCCGGCCAGGCCAGTGAAGAACGACGACAGGCCAAACACCAATAGCTGCATCTGGAAGCGGCTGATGCCACGGGCCATCGCGCAGCCGGGGTTGTCGCGCAACGCGCGGAACGCGAGCCCGATCGGGCTGCGGATGATGGCCCAGGTGAACAGCATGGTCGCCGTGAACAGGGCGACGACGAGCGCATAATCGGCCACGAGGAATTTGGCTTTGAACATCGCACGGGTGCCGAGATCGCCGAAACGCGCAAAGCCCACCGCGCCGCCGGTGAGCTGGCGGCACTGGGTGCCGATCATGACGAAACAATCGGTGTCGGTGACGATCAGCAGATACATGACCTGCGCGACGGCCAGTGTGAGAAGCGCGGTATAGGCGCCGCTGAGGCGCAGGCACGCCGCGCCGATCACCAGGCTGAACAGCACGGTCGCGATCCCTGCGAGCGGCATCGCGATCCAGACGCTGATGCCGAAGTAGAAACACAGCATCGCGGTGGCATAGCCGCCGAAGCCGAACAGCGCCATCTGCGCCAGCGAGAAGACGCCGGAAAAGCCGAACAGCAGATTCCACTGTGAGGCGACGATCGCATAGAACAGGCCGAGCGTGACCTGGCCGATCACATAGCGGCTGTCGACATAGAACGGAAGTGCTACGGCCGCGGCAAGGACGACGAGACCGATCAGGAGATTGGCGAGATCCTGGCGTTTCACACTGACCTCACAGACGTCGCACGTCGACCCGGCCGAACAGTCCGCCGGGCCGGCGAATGAGGACCAGGATGACGATGGCGAGCAGAGCCGGGAAACCCCATCGCGCGCCGGCCAGGAACTGGACCAGCGCTTCGACGATGGCGAGACCGAAGGACGTGATAATCGCGCCGGGCAAATTGCCGAGCCCCGCCACCACGCACATGATGAAGGCCTTCAGCATCGGGTCGGCGCCGAGCGAAGGCGAGAGCTGGGTGATCGATGACACCAGCACGCCGCAGACGCCGGCCAGCATGCCCGACAGGATCAGGACCTGAAGATAGACTTGCGCGACCGGTACGCCCATCAGTTTCGCCGCATCCGGATTCTGCGCGGTGGCGCGAATGGCCCGGCCCGTCTTGGTGCGGGTGAGGAATAAGGCGGTGGCACCCATCAGGGCGATGGCGCTCACGATGATGATGAGGTTTTGCCAGGGCAGAACGAAGGCACCGAGGCTGATCGCACCTGGGACCGAGAGCGGCTGCCCCAGCGGCTGGCCGCCATAGAGCCGCAACACGGTGTTCTCCAAGGTCAGTGCGACACCGAATGTCGCGATCATGATCGTGGTCTCGAAGGTCTCGGGGCTGCGGCGCGACAGCGGATAGGCGACCAGCACAAAGATCAAGGCGCCGATCAGGCCTCCGACAACAATCGCGGCGAGCACCGCAAGCGGGACCGGCAAACCAAGCTGGCTGGCGGCCGTGAACGCCGCGTAGCCACCTATCGTCAGCAGCGTGCCGTGCGCCATGTTGAGCATGCCGAGCGATCCCCAGACCAGCGAAAGGCCGAGGGTTGCCAGTGCGTAGAGCGCGCCGGTGGTAATTCCGGAGACGAGGACCGGTCCTATGATCTCCAAATCGTCAGCCTCCGAGATAGGTTGCGAGAAGCTCGTCGCGTTCGAGCAGGACGGCCGGTTCGCCCGACCAGACGAAGGCGCCGTTGTCGAGCAAATGAATGCGATCGGCGATATCGGCGACGCGTGCCGGATTTTCCTCGACCAGCAGGATGGTGCGGCCGCTTGCCTTGAGCCGCGTGATCACCTCGTAGATCTGCTCGATGATGATCGGGGCGAGGCCGAGCGACGGCTCATCGATCAGCATCACCGTGCCCTTCATCATCAGGCCGCGGCCGATGCCGACCATGCGTCGCTCGCCGCCGGAAAGACTGGCGGCAATCTGCCTCTGCCGCTCGGCAAGCTTGGGCAGCAGGTTGAACACCTCGTCGAGGCGTTTGGCCACCGCCGCGCGGTCGGAATCGAGATAGGCGCCCATCAGGAGATTCTCCAGCACGCTCATGCCTGAAAACAGCAGATCGCCCTGCGGTACATGGATCACGCCGTTCGCCGCGACGCGATGTGCCGGCAGCCCGGAGATCAATTTGCCATTCAGCGACACCGAACCCTTGCGAACCGGAAGCAGGCCGGAGATCGCACGCAGCAGTGTCGACTTGCCGTGTCCGTTCGGACCGACGACGGTCACGAGTTCGCCTGACTTGAGCGACAGCGACACGCCGGTGAGGACGTTGCGGGCATCGTAACCGGTGACCAGGCCGTTGACGGCAAGGCAGGGTGTATCCGGCGCCTCAGCCATGAGCGATCATCTCCGGCTGTTTGACGAAAAAGGCCTTGAGCCGTTTGGTCGCGGCCTTGCCGAGATAGGTCTCCACCACGGTCTGATCGTCGGCGACCGCCGATGGCGCGCCTTCGAAGATTGATTTGCCGTGGTGCATGATCACGACACGCGTCGAGAGCGAGAGCAGGAAGCGCATCACGTGCTCGATCATGAGGATCGCGATGCCCGATGCCGACAGCCGCTTCACCACCTCGCCGATCCGGTCGACCTCCGATGGGCTGAGACCGCCGACGGGTTCGTCGAGCAGGAGCAACTGGGGCGAGGTCGCGACCGCGCCTGCGATCATCAAGAGCTTGCGGTCCAGCACCGGCAGGTCCCGCGCGATGCGCTCGCGGCCCGGCAGGCCGACGAGATCGAGCGCCGCGGAGGCACGCTGCCGGGCTGCACGGCTGATCGCAAAGCCGGGGAAACGTCTGGCGTCGTGGCCGAAATGGGCGGCGACCTCGATGTTCTCCCGCACCGACAGGCTGTCGAAGGCTGCGTTGAGCTGGAACGTGCGGGCGATGCCGGCGCGGCACACTTCGTGGGCCGCAAGGCCGGTGATATCGCGTCCCGCGAACAGGATACGGCCCTCAGTGATCGGGGTGACGGCGGTGACGACGTCGAAGAACGTCGTCTTGCCCGCGCCGTTCGGACCACCGAGACCGACCACTTCGCCGGGGCGAACGGTCAGCGAAAGACCGTCCACCGCACGAAGCGAGCCAAAGGTCTTGGTCACGCCTTCGCAGACGAGCAGTGGACCGTTCGTCTGTTGAGAAGGAGTCACGTCTTGTCTCTTACACTTTGATCCAGGGCGGCAGCTTCATCGTATCCGTCGCGTAGAGCGGCGGCGCGATCAGCTTGGGATCGGTGCGGTAGTCCTGGTGCTGCAGGAACTGATGCGCCATGCCGAGCGAAGGGTCCTTGATCTGGGTCGGATAGCAATAGGCCGACTGGCCCTTCGGATCGGCATGGTAGATGCCGTTGACGCCGCGGTAGATCAGCCGCTTCATGGCTTCAGACACCTTGTGGGTTTGCTCCTTGTTGCCGGACTCGCCCGCACCGCCGGCGATCGACGCCGACAATGCGTAGTGCCAGAGACCGTCATAGGTCTGCGACCCCGTGATGTAGGCGGAGTTGGCGCCGAACTTCTCGCGATAAGTCTTGCGATAGGCCGCGGAGAAGTCGTCGGGCAGGCAGCCGATCACCGTGGAATAGATCACGCCGTTGATCGCTTCCTTGCCGATCTCGCGGAAGGCGGGCAGTGACGGCCCGTATTGCATATAAACAAGGCTCTGCGTTGGCTCCGGCAGGAACTGGGTCATGAACTGCGCCAGATCCTGCGGCAGGAAGTGCGTCACGGCGATCGCGGCCGGCGGATCCTGACGAAGTTTTGCAAGCGTCGGTCCCCATTGATTGGTCGGGAAGGGGACGGTCTCGTAGAGTCCGAGCTCGAAGCCGAATTCCTTGACGCGGTCGCGGATCGCGTTGGCGATCACGATCGAATACTCGTTCGCGGAGGGGATGATCGCGATCTTCTTGTTCGGCGGGTTCCACTGCTTGCTGTCGATCAGCGACTTCAGGAACAACAGGAAGCCCGGGCCGTAGTAGAACTCGGGCGGGTCGCCCTGGAAGCAGGAATAATAGCGCTGCGGATCGCTGAGGAATTTGGTGTTGTGCGAGATCAGCGTGTTGTAGTGAACGAAGATGACGTCGTTGTCGGCCGCGACGTCCATCTCCACCATGTTGGTGCCGACGTTGTAGCCGTTGATGATCGCGGTCGCCGAATGGCGATCGATCAGGCGCTGCATGGCCTGGGTCACGATATCGGCGCCCATCTCCTTGGTGTCCTCGATCTCGATCTGGATCGGACGTCCGAGGATGCCGCCGGCGGCGTTGATTTCTTCCGCGGCCAGAGTGAGGCCGTTCTTGAACTCGACGCCATCTGCGGCGGCAAATCCCGACATCGGCAGCGCCGAGCCGATCTTGATCGGGCCGCCCGCGGCCCGCGCGCCATTGTTGAGACTCGTCAGCATTGCAATCGAGCCTGCGCCGGCGGCAACGCCGCCAAGAAGTGAGCGTCGGTCAAGCATGATCGTCAGTACCCCTCGTTATGGCGCGGACAATCCGGCGCCTCTCTCGAAAGCGAGCGATGCGTGGCGGTTGTTGCAGGAACTATGCCATGACATCGAGAAAACTGGCATCGAACAAACTCATTCCGCGAACCGCATCGTCGACTCAACCCGCAGCAGGAAATCGAGTCACGAGCGCTGCGGCCGCATCGATCACTGCAGCCTGATGCGGTTGCAGATCGTTGCCGCCCCACGCCGCCATCAGTGGCTCCCAGGGGTCTGCGATATGTGTCTTGACGCCGGAGAGTTCCTCGAGAACGGCGAGCCCGCAATAGGGGGCATACATCTCCGAATAGCCGCCCTCATGCGTCATCAGGATACGGCCGCCGCACAGCGATCTTGCGGCTGCGAGCAGCATGCGTGTCATCTCGCGATAGGCCGCCGACGACAGCATCATGCGGCCGAGCGGATCGACCCCCGACGCATCGAAGCCTGACGCTACCACGATCATGTCAGGCCGGAAGCGATGGAGGGCAGGGAGCACCACGCGTTCGAACGCGCTGCGATAGGCGCCAATGCCCGATCCCGGCGGCAGCGGTACATTGATGTTGTAGCCTTCGCCCGCTCCGGCGCCGGTCTCGGCAAGCGAACCGGAGTTCGGCGGAAACAGATTGTCCTGATGCAGCGAGATCGTCAGCACGCTGGGGTCTTCGTAGAACACCGCCTGGGTGCCGTTGCCGTGGTGCACGTCCCAGTCGACCACGGCCACGCGCGAGACCTGGCCGGCCGCCTGCAGATGGCGGATCGCGATGCCGGCGTTGGAGAACAGGCAAAAGCCCATGCCGAGATCCGGCTTGGCATGATGTCCCGGCGGCCGGATCAGCGCATAGGCGGTCTCGACCGCGCCCGAGGCCACCGCTTCGCCTGCGACGATGGCGCCACCGGCCGCCAGCAGCGCGATCTCGTAGCTGCCGGCGCCGAGCGGCGTCAGTTCGCTCGCATCGCCGCCGCCGGCGTCGCTGAGGCGCTTGATATGCGCAATGTGGTCGGACGTGTGGACGCGGGCGACCTCCGACACAGTTGCCGGGCGCGGCTTGAACTGCACGAGATGATCGAGCAGGCCGCTCACCTCGACCAGGTTGCGGAAACGGCGCTTGGTCTCCGGATTCTCCGCATGGGTACCAGGCTGGATCGTCAATCCGGGAGGAAACACCTGCGCCCAGTTGCCGGTGTTGTGCCACATGTAAAGTTCATGGCAGACGAACCCAGTCACCATGCGAGCCATCCCTTCCTAAAGCGCGTGCCGGCCTTGTGCTGCTCTATTCGACCGCACTGATCGCCTCGTCGAAGGTGTCCGCGATCTTGTCGGCGTGCTCGGTCGTGAAGGTCAGCGGCGGCGAGATAATGAAGGTATCGGCAAGGTTGCGGATCAGGATGCCCTTGGCCACGCAGCGGTCCCAAATCCGCGCGCCGAAGTTTTCCGCGAGATCGAACGGACGCCTGGTCTCGGGATCGGCGACCAGCTCGATGCCGACCATCAGACCCTTGCCGCGCACGTCGCCGATGTTGGGATGGCGCGTCTGGATGTCCTTTAGGCGCGCCAGCAGATAGGCGCCAACCTTGCCGGCATTGGCCGGAAGCTCCTCCTGCTCGACGATGCGCAGGTTGGCGATCGCGGCGGCGCAGGCGAGGGGGTGGCCGGCATAGGTGTTGCCGTGCATGAAGGCGCGCGGCGTGAATTGCGATTTGTCGTCCGACTGGAAGGCGGCCGCCACCTTGGCATTGATCAGCGTGGCGCCGAGCGGGACGTAACCGCTGTTGATGCCCTTGGCGAACACCATGATATCGGGCTTCACGCCCCAAGCGCGGCTGCCGAACATGCTGCCGCAACGGCCGAAGCCGGTGACGACCTCGTCGGCGATCAGGAGCACACCATGCCGGTCGCAGACCTCGCGCAGCAGCGGCCAGAAGTTTGCCGGCGGCACGATCACGCCTCCGGCGCCCTGCACCGGCTCGGCCATGAAGGCTGCAACGCTGTCCGGCCCCTGATATATGATCTCGCGCTCAAGCAGTTCAGCGCAGAGACGGCCGAGCGCCTCCGGATCCGACGTGAACGGGTTGCGATAGACATGCGGCGTCTCGACCTGGAAGAATCCCGGCAGCAGCGGCGTGAACTGCTCCTTGTAGACATTGACGCCGCCGGCCGACAGCGCGCCGAGCGTCACGCCGTGATAGGCGCCGCGCAGCGAGATGATCTTGGTGCGCAGCGGCTGGCCGGCGAGGCGCCAGTATTGCTTGGCGAGCTTGATCGCGGCTTCGTTCGCCTCCGAGCCGCCGGACGAGAAGAACGTGCGGACCATGCCTTCCGGCGCAGCGAGCCGGCAGAGTTCTTCCGCCAGCGCCACCGACGGACTGTTGGTGGTGTTGCCGAAGGTCGAATAGAAGCTCAGCCTGTCCAGTTGCTCGATGATCGCTTGTTTGATCTCGGGCCGGCCATGCCCGACATTGACGTTCCAGAGCCCCGCCTGTCCGTCGAGATAGCGGCCACCCTGGCCGTCCGTGACGTAGACACCCTCGCCACCTTCGATGCAGATTGGCGGGTTCTCGGCGAGGAAATTGGCGTTGGCGAAGGGGTAGACGACGTGACGTGTCAGCGTGTCGTTGTTTCGAGCGGCTGCTACGGACATTTTCTGTTCCTCTGTTCCTTGTTCCCTCGGGGGCGCGGCGCTCACGGGGGCATCCTAGGCACAACGACCAAAATTGGTCAAATGACCAATTTTGTGCAACATGCAAATTTGTGCGGCACGGCATCGACAATCGCTGCGCGCATCGGAGTGGATGATGACAACTGTAGGACGTGAGCAGGTCGGCGCCAAAGGCGAGCGCACCCGCCGCCAGATCATCGAGGGGGCCTTGCAGGCGCTCGGAACCGGGGGCGTCGCCGCGACGACGACGCGGGATATCGCGGCCGGTGCCGGCGTCCGCCTCGCCACGCTGCACTATCATTTCGACAGCAAGAGCGCGCTGCTGCTGGCCGTTCTCGAACATCTGATCGACGAGACCACCGCAGCGCTGCGCGAGGAAACCGGCGACACCGCCGACATTGCCGCGTGCATCCGTGAATCCCTGCACGCCGGCTGGCGTTATCTGACGCTGACCCTCGATCTGCAAATCGTGCAGTATGAGCTTACGCTTTACGCGCTGCGGCGCGATGACGCGACCGGGCTCGCCACCTATCAGTATGACGCCTACATCAAGCTTTATCAGGACATCCTGCAAGGCGTCGCCGCGCGAACCGGCGAGCTCGATGCCGCCGGATGCGCCGATGTCGCGCGCTTCATGCTGGCCGGCATCGACGGGCTATTGCTGCAGGAACTGGCGAAGCCCAACAAGGCGAGGTCGTCGCGAGGGATCGAGGCGCTGATTGCGGCGACGCAGGGGTTCGCGAGCGGCCTTGCGAACGACCGCAAGACGCCGAAGGCAGGCACGCGCGCAACGCGGGGCTGAGCAACGACTTTGCAGTTCCGTAGTGTGGGTCAAGAATGTTGGCCGGTCGTGCTGTACGGGCGACGCGCTTGCTGTTGCGCGCCTACTGCGCTTCAGCTACCTTAAGATGCGTGCCTCATTTCTCTTCCCTCGGGCCGAGCTGACGACGCTGCGCCTTTTCCGCGAATGCGGATGGCAGCTACGCCTTGCGGGTTGCAGAGATGGGCATTCGCTAAGGATGACGAGTTGGCCGCATAGACGGCTAACCACAGGGAGGAATGTGATGCAGCGTCTTCTGCTCTCGGCGGCGTCGGTTGCGTTGGTAATGGCGTTTGGTCCAGGTTCCGCGAATGCGGCCGACAAGAAGGTTCTGGCCTTCGTCGTCAACGGCGCCTCCGATTTCTGGAAGATCGCCGAAGCCGGCGTGAAGAAGGCGCAGGGCGAGTTGCCCAAATACGACCTTCAGTTCAAATATCCGGAACAGGCGGCCGCTGCGGTGCAGCAGCGGGTGATGGACGATTTGGTGGCGGCAGGCGCCGCCGGAATCATGGTCAGCTCGGTTGATCCAAAGAACCAGACCGAGCAGTTGAACAAGGTCGCCTCCCAGACCGTGCTGTTCACCACCGACAGCGACGCCCCCCAATCGAAGCGCGTCGCCTATATCGGTTCGTCGAACACCGATCTCGGCAAGGAAGCCGGCAAGATGATGCTGAGGGCGTTGCCGAACGGCGGCAAGTGCGTCGGCTTCGTCGGCCTGCCCGGAGCCGACAACGCGCGTGAGCGCATCGAAGGCGTCAAGGAAACGATCAAGGGCTCGAAAGTCGAGCTTGTCGATGTCAGAGGCGACGAGATCGACCAGACCCGTGCCAAGCGCAATGTCGAAGACATTATCGCTGCCATGCCCGACGTGAGCTGCCTGGTCGGCTTCTACTCCTACAACACGCCGCGCATCTACGAGGCGTTGAAGGAGGCCGGCAAGCTCGACAAGATCAAGATCATCGGATTTGACGAGGATCCGATCACGCTCGGCGGCGTCAAGGAAGGCAGCATCGTCGGCACCGTCGTGCAGCAGCCGTTCGAGTGGGGCTATCAGGGCATGAAGCTGATGGCGAAATATCTCGAAGGTGACAAGTCGGGCATTCCAGCTGGTGGCATCATCATCGTTCCCGGCAAGGTCATCGACAAGTCGAACGTCGACGACTTCATGGGCCAGATGAAGCAGATGCTTCATAAGTAAAGTCGGGAATGTCAGCGCTGCTCCCGGTGCAGCCGCCAATGCCGGAGCCGTTCCTCGAACTGGTCGACATCAGCCAGATCTATCCCGGCGTGGTCGCGCTCGACCACGTCAGCTTGTCGGTGTCGCGCGGTGAGGTGATTGCCCTGATCGGCGAGAACGGCGCCGGCAAGTCGACGCTGATGCGCGTGCTTGGCGGTGTGGTCGAGCCGAGCGGCGGCATCATCCGGGTCGACGGCGTCGCGCGGCGGTCGCTCATGGTGGCTGATGCGATCAAGGCAGGTATCGCCTTCGTCCATCAGGAACTCAATCTGTTCGACAATCTCGACGTTGCCGGCAACGTCTATATCGGCCGCGAGCCGCTGCATGGTGGGCCGCTGAAACTGATCGACCGCAAGCGGCTGCATGCCCAGGTGCAGCCGCTGCTCGATCGCCTTGAAGTCGATTTCAGGCCCGATGCGCCGCTCGCCGAATTGTCGCTGGCCCAGCGCCAGCTCGTCGAGATCATCAAGGCGCTCTCGCTCGATGCGCGCCTTGTCATCATGGACGAGCCGACCTCCAGCCTGACCTTGACCGAGACCGACCGTCTGATGCGGGTCATCGCCGGGCTCCGGTCCGACGGTGTCAGCGTCATCTTCATCACGCACCGGCTGAATGAGGTGATGCAATGCGCCGACCGGGCGGTGGTGTTACGCGATGGGCACATGGTCGGCGCGCTGACCCGCGCCGAGCTTGCGCCGGCCGCGATGATCCGCCTGATGATCGGGCGTGACCTCAAATCCCTGTATGTCCCACCGGCGGCCCCGCCCGGCGACAGCGTGCTCGAAATCGTCGATGCCGTGACTGACACCTACCCGGGCCGCGCCGTAAGCCTGTCGGTCCGCCGCGGCGAGATCCTCGGTCTGGCCGGGCTGGTCGGCTCCGGACGCACCGAGCTTGCCCGCGCCATTTTCGGGATCGATCCGCTTCGCGGCGGTGCTATCAAGCTCAACGGTGAACCGATCCGCATCGCCGAGCCGCGCGCGGCGATCCAGCGTGGGATCTATCTGGTTCCCGAGGACCGCAAACGCTCGGGCCTGCTGCTCGACGTCTCGATTACCGAAAACATCTCGTTACCGAATCTCGCATCCTACCAGCGCTTCTGGTTGGTCACCACCGCGCGCGAGACCGAGAACGCACACCGCCAGTGCGAGCGCCTCAGGATCCGCACTCCTGATGTGACCAATGTCGCGGGCTCGTTGTCCGGCGGCAATCAGCAGAAGATCGTGCTCGCCAAATGGCTCTCGATGCGGCCGAAGGTGCTGATCTTCGACGAGCCGACGCGCGGTGTCGACGTCGGGGCCAAGCAGGAGATCTACGACATACTGCGCCGCCTTGCCGATTCCGGCGTCGCGATCCTGATGATCTCGAGCGACATGGAGGAGGTCATCGGGATCAGCGATCGCATCGCTGTCATGCGCGAGGGCGCAATCTCGGGGTTTCTTGATCGCAGCCAGTTCAGCGAGCACAATGTGCTGCAGCTCGCGGTCGGCCACACAATATAGGCGAGGGAACCTTGCGCAAGAAAGACCTGAGCCTCCTCGTCCTGATCCTGGTGGTCGGCGGCGTCGTCGCCTTGATCAATCCGCGCTTCGTGATGGTCGGCAATCTTTCCAACACCGCCAACCAGGTCGGGCTGTTCGGCATTTTCTCGATCGCCGAGGCCTTTGTCATCATCACCGGTGGAATCGAACTGTCGGTCGGATCGGTGATCGCGCTGCTTGGCGTTCTGTTCATCGACCTGATCGTCAATCGCGACGTCAACTGGATTGCAGCCGTGGCCATTGTCGTCGCCGGCGGGCTTGCGATTGGCGTGGTGCATGGCCTGCTCGTCACCAAGGCGCGCATCCAGCCCTTCGTGGTCACGCTGTGCGGCTTGCTGATCTACCGCGGCGCCGCGCGCTACTACACCGAGGATGCCACCGCCGGCTTTGGCTTCGGCGCGAGCTTTCCGACCCTGGAATGGTTGGCCGCGGGCCGCACCAATGTGCTGGGCTTTCCGCTGCCGCACAGCGTGGTGGCGCTGATCATCGTCACGGTGGTTGCCTGGGTGGTGCTGCACCGCTCCGTGTTCGGGCGTTACCTCTATGCGGTCGGCAAGAACGAGGAGGCGGCGCGCTATTCCGGCATCCGCGCCAACCGCGTCGTCATCTCCGCCTACATCATCTGCGGCGGACTGACGGCGTTCTCCGCGATCCTGATTGCGATGTACACGCGGTCGATCTCGCCGGCGGTCCACGGTTCCTTCTATGAGCTCTACGCCATCGCCGCCGCGGTGCTCGGCGGTTGCTCGCTGCGCGGCGGCGAGGGATCGATCATCGGCGTCGTGCTCGGCACCGTGTTGCTCCAGGTGCTGCAAAACCTCGTCAACCTGCTGGGCATCCCGAGTTCGCTCAACTTCGCGGTTATGGGGACGGTGATCCTGATCGGCGTGCTCGCCGACCAGTACCTGGCGCAGCGCAGCCGTCGCCCAACGACGGGCAGGGGACGGCCTCAGACGAGTGTCGACGCCGTGCCGCGGGAGCAGGCCAAGGCGGAGTGACGCCCCGGCGCGGTGCCATCAGGACCTGGCGACCCGGCCGTACATCCTCAGGCGGATGATGCACCGCGCATGCGTTTTCGACGCGGGCTTTCAGGCGCGTGAGCCTTGCCTGGTTTTGTCTTTGCGGATTTTGCAGTCGGCTCGCGCTCGAACGATACAGCGTCGAGGACGATTTTTGCGGTCAGTTGCAAGTGCGCGTTCATCAGTGCGACCGCGCGTTCGCCGTCCCGCGACAAAGCCGCCTCCGCAATCTCGCGATGTTCCTTATCGAGGTCTCGATCCACCTTGGACAAGGGACCGGTAAACCACCGGTAGCGTGCAGAGTGATTGAACAGCACCGCTCGCAAATGAAGAAGCCAGGGGCTGCCGCATCCTGCTGCGAGGATTTCGTGAAAGGTCTCGTGAGCCTTCGCATATTCGTTGCTATAGCGACGCGCAGCCTTGTCGGCCCATACCGGCGTATGCGTCAGACGGTGCAGGGCGGCGACGACCTGCGATTGCCACTCGAGTCCACCTTTCTCGATCGCACCTCGAAGGCACAGCGCCTCAATGCTGCATCTGACGTCGGTGAGATCGCGAAGGGCATCGACCGATAGCGGTGCGACACGGAATCCTCGCTGCGGTTCGCTGACGACAAACCCCTCCGATGCGAGGCGCGACAGCGCCTCACGCACGGCGCTCGAGCCGACCTCAAAGCGACGGCACAGATCGTCGATCTTCAGCTTCTCTCCGGGCGCGAAGTTGCACGCGAGCAGTTCGGAGCGAAGCTCCGCATAGGCGCCGTGGGTGAGGCTCGTGGGTGATTCCATGGTGCTCATAGCCATAGCGGACGCAATGACAGGAGTCACTTCTAAATGTGCATACTTCAGAAATAATGCATTTTATATTGTAATATGCATTTTGTGTGATATAGAAGATCGCACACGGAGGAAAACGCCCCATGCGCTTCATCGCCTATGAGAAAAACAGAACGCGCGGCCTCGCGGTGGCCGATCAGGCCGGTCGGCATTGGGGACTTGATGATGGCGGAGCACGTAGTCGGCTCGATATCGCGCTTGGCAGCGGACGGGACGGACTGAAGGATCTCGCGACCGCACTTCTCAAGGGGCAGCCGATCGATCCGGAAGCAGTGACGTTCCTTCCGCCGCTGTCCTCACCCGGCAAGATCATCTGTGTGGGATTGAACTACGCGGACCACACGGCCGAGAGCAGCATCCAGCAGCCTGACTACCCCACACTTTTTGCCCGGTTCTCGTCGAGCCTCATCGGACACGGCGCGCCGATCGTGCGACCGAATGTCTCGGAGGCGCTCGACTACGAAGGAGAGCTTGTCGCGGTGATCGGGCGCGGCGGCCGCCATATCGCCCAGTCGAAGGCTCTGGATCATGTCGCCGGATATTCGATTTTCAATGATGGTACGATCCGGGACTATCAGTTTCGTACGCCGCAATGGACCATCGGCAAGAATTTCGACGGCACCGGCGCGTTTGGGCCCGCGTTCGTGACTGCCGACGAACTTCCGTCCGGTGCCGGCGGCCTGAAACTCGAGACGAGATTGAACGGAATCGTGATGCAGAAGGCGTCGACCTCCGATCTCATCTTCGATGTCGCAACGTTGGTCGCGCTGATCAGCGTGGGCATCACGTTGTTCCCGGGAGACATCATCGTGACCGGCACGCCGTCCGGCGTCGGCGCTGCACGCAAGCCGCCTCTCTATATGAAGCCCGGCGACGTCTGTGAGATCGAGATCGAGGGATTGGGCGTTCTGCGCAATCCAATCGCGCAGGAAGCTGAAGGCGCGGCGCGCGCTGCGGCCTGACCCACGAGTGATTGTGTCACTCGCGGATTCAGGATTCAGTGTCGGCAGGACGACGTAGATCGTTCGCCGGTCGTAGTGGGAGGAAACAATGAAATCAGTTCCAGTTCTGATTGCAGGTGGTGGTCCCGTCGGGATGACGCTTGCGAACGTCCTGGCCCATTTCGGAATCCGCTCGATGTTGGTCGAGCGGAATGCGACGACGACCCGCCACCCGAAGATGGACATCACCAACAGCCGCAGCATGGAGCTTTTCCGTCGGTTCGGCCTGTCAGAGGCATTGCGAAAAGTCGCTGTGCCGGAAGATCATCCTTTCGACGTTTCCTGGATCACAAGTCTCGCCGGACATGAGCTGCATCGTTTTCGATACATGGCACCGAGCGAGTTTCGAAAGCAAATCCGCATCAAGAACGACGGCACCCAACCGCTCGAGCCTCCGATGCGCGTCTCACAGATCGAGATCGAGCCCGTTCTGAAGAAATCCATCGATGCTCGTCCGGAAGTCGAGGTGAGGTTCGGCGTCGCCTTCGAAAGCTTCGAGGAGAAGGATGATCGTGTCGTCGCGCATCTGCGGGAGCAGGGAAGTGGCGCCCAGGAGCAGGTCAGCTGTCAATATCTCATCGGTTGTGACGGCGGTACCAGCCGCGTTCGGGCGGGGCTGGGCATCCAGCTGGAGGGACAGGCGCGCGTCGGTGAACTCTATATGATCCACTTTCGATCGACCGAGCGAGATCTGCTGCAGCGCTGGGGCGTTGCCTGGCACTACCAGTCGCCGCTCGGAACGATGATCGCCCAGAATGACGATGACATCTGGACCGTTCACGTGCCTGTATTTCCCGGCCAGGACGCGACCAAGCTCGATCCACGCGCGCTCGTCGAGGCCTATGCCGGCCGACCATTCCCCTTTGAGATTCTGGTCGCGAACGTGTGGACGCCGCACCTGCTGGTCGCCGAAAGCTATGGCAAGGGACGCGTCCTGCTCGCAGGCGACTCCGCGCATCAGTTCATCCCGACAGGCGGCTATGGGATGAATTCCGGGGTCGGCGATGCCGTCGACCTCGGTTGGAAACTGGCGGCGACGCTCCAGGGCTTCGGTGGACCCGGCCTCCTCGCGTCGTATGAAATCGAGCGGCGCCCCGTCGCGGCACGAAATCGCGACGCATCCGGGCGCCACATGCAGGTGCGAATGCAGATTGCCGAAGCCTATGGAGGCCTGTTGGAAGGCGATAACAGCGAAGATCCCGGGCGCCGGGCGGAAGTCGGTGCAGGGATCGCCAAGCTTGGCAACGCGGAGAACGAATGGTTCGGGATCGAACACGGCTTTATCTATCAGGGATCGCCGATCGTCGCGGACGAGTCGGCGACACCCTTTGCGTTTGATCCGGCTATCTACAAGCCGACAACCACGCCTGGCGCCCGCTTGCCCAGCACGTTCCTGAAGGACGGGACGGTGCTCTATGATCGACTGGGCACATATTTCACGCTGATCGATTTCCGAAGGCGCGATCTGTCGCCCTTTGTCAACGCTGCGGCGCGACAGAAGATTCCGCTGTCGATCTTGCAACTCGACGAACCCGATCTGAAGGGCGTCTATGGACAGGACATGCTGCTCGTGCGGCCCGACCATCACATTGCGTGGCGCGGAACGGGCAGCAAGATGCCAAACGCCGACACGATCCTCGCGACGGCTCTCGGCTGGGGGGCGGAACGGTGAGGCCGCTTCATGCCCTGGTGATCGGCGCTGGTATCGGCGGTACGGCCGCCGCCATCGCGTTGCGCCGGGCCGGCCTCGACGTTTCCCTGTTCGAGCAGACGATGGCGCAACGCGAGGTTGGCGCGGGCATTCAGATCAGCCCCAATGTCTCCCGGCTGCTGGGCCGCTACGGGCTCGGCGACGCCATGGCGCGAGCCGCCGTTCGCCCTTCCTCGGTCGTGTTTCGTCGCTGGCAAGACGGTCGTGTCCTGGGGCGCGAAGGACTGGGCGATGCCATCGAGAACCGTTACGGGTCGCCTTACTACCATTTCCACAGAGCTGACCTCATCGCCCTTCTGGCGGACGCATTCGGTCGCAAGGAGATCAAGCTTGGACGGCGTCTGGTCGATGTCGAGCAAGATGAAGCGGGCGTGACCGCCCGCTTCGAGGATGGCACATCCGAGCGCGGCGATCTCCTCATCGGGGCGGACGGAATCCACTCCCAGGTTCGCGAGCGGCTATTCGGCGTGGAAAAGCCGCGGTTCTCGGGGCAGATCGCGTACAGGGGACTCGCGCCTGCCGAACGTGTCGCGCATCTCGGCCTTCCGCTCGATGTCACGAACTGGGTGGGTCCGGGCGGACACTTTGTCCACTACTTCGTTTCCTCAGGTCGATTCCTGAACTTTGTGGCGGTTAGCGAAGAGGCGACCTGGACGCGGGAACAATGGTCCGACCGCGGTTCGGTCTCCGATGCGGCGAGGAAGTATGAGGGGTGGCACAAGCAGATCGCGACGATCATCAACGCAGTCGACGAGACGTTCAAATGGGCGTTGTTCGATCGCGATCCGCTCCCGGCATGGACGCAGGGGCGTGTCGCGCTGCTGGGTGACGCGTGCCATCCCATGCTGCCTTACATGGCGCAGGGGGCAGCGCAGGCCATCGAGGACGGTGCCGCGCTGGCGGCCTGCCTGAAACACGTTGCCTTCGACATTCCGTCGGCGTTTCGGGCTTACGTCACATTGCGCAAGCCGCGTGCGACCGAGGTGCAGGAAAGGTCTCGTGCCAATTCCACGAGCTTCCACCTGCAGGACGGACCACAACAGCTCGAGAGGGACCACCTCTTCGCCACGCGAGGTGTGCGCGGCAGTTCTGAGGCTATGAACCGACTTTATGGCTACGACGCAGAAGCCGTCGTGGCGACGCTGGAGGAAAAACCATGACCCGCGCTTTCCAAATCGCCTACGTCGATCTCGATACGCCTGACGCGGAGCAGGAGGTCGTATATTACGACCGCGTGCTCGGAGCGACTCCTGCCGAGCGCGGATCCGACGGCCGCGCGTATTTCAGCCTCGGTCTCGATCACCACAACATCACCATCAAGCCGGCGCCCCAGAAGCGCCTCACGGCGCTCGGCCTGAGGATCGAACAAGAAGCGGCCGACGAGACTGTCCGGTCACTGCGCGGCCTCGGTCTCTCTCCGGAGAAGAAGAGCGACGCGCGGCCGGGCGTTCCGGCCCTGGTCGAGGTCGTCGTTGCGGGGCACACGCTCCATTTGTTGCCGGAGATGGCCATGCCTGGCCCCGGCTTCCGTACCTCGGGCGTCGTTCCAACGCGTCTTGGACACGTTGCCCTGATCACGCCGGAGGCCGACAAATTCGTGGAGTTCTGTTCGGCCATCGGGTTCCGCACCACCGATTGGTTCGAGGGGATCGCGACGTTCCTGACCTGTAACCACGATCATCACGTCCTCAACGTCATCGGTGCGCCAGAAACCAGGCTTCATCACCTTGCGTTTGAGCTGCGCAGCCGCGCCGCGCATCATGATGTGGCCGATTTTCTTGCAAAGGAAAACCATCCCATCCTCTGGGGGCCGTCGCGGCACACTGCGGGCCACAACCTCGCTTCCTATCATTACGACCCGAGCCGGTTTCTGATCGAGCTCTATTCCGACATGGACGTACTCGTTCCGGAGCTCAACATTTTCGAGCCGCGGCCCTGGCATGAGGCGTATCCCCAACGTCCTCGGGTGTGGACAATCGAGCAGTTGACGACGTGGGGAACTCGTTTCGACTTCGACTTGAAGACGGCTTAACGGCCTGGCCGATTGTCGATCGAACATCAAAAACTGCGAGGCGAGAGATGTCCAGACACGCGCGCGCTATCGCGCTGACGATCTTTATCGGATTGGCCCTTACAGCGCCTGGCAGCGCCCAAGAGAAGCGGTACGATCCCGGCGCATCCGATACGATCATCAAGATTGGCAATACGGCTCCCTACAGCGGGCCGCTCTCCTCGAATGGCATTATCGCCAGAACGGAAAGCGCCTACTTCAAGATGATCAACGAACAGGGTGGCGTTAACGGACGCAAGATCGAGTTCATTTCCTACGATGATGCCTATAGCCCTCCCAAGACGGTGGAGCAGACGCGCAAATTGATCGAAAGCGACGAGGTTCTGCTTCTCTTCAATCAACTCGGTACGCCGACCACCATGTCGGTCATCAAATATGTCAACGCCAAGAAGGTGCCACAACTGTTCATCGCGGCCGGAGGAACGATCTTCGGCGATCACAAGACATATCCCTGGTCGATGGGCTTGCAGCCAAGCTACCAGAGCGAGACACGCATCTATGGCAGGTACCTGCACGAAAATTATCCCGGCGGAAAGATTGCGGTTCTCTCGTCCAATGACGACTTCGGACGGGACAATATCAAGGGCTTGAAGGACGGTCTCGGCGACGCGGTCGGCAATATTGTCGCCGAAGTCACGTATGAGACGAGCGCGCCGACGATCGACTCCGAACTTGTGAAGCTGAAATTCTCGGGCGCCAGCATCTTCGTCAATTTCGCCTCGGCGAAGTTTGCGGCGCAAGCCATCAAGAAAGCGGCGGAGATCGGCTGGAAGCCGGTGCATATCCTGCATGGCAACTCGCAATCGATCAGCGCCGTCCTAAAACCCGCCGGCCTCGAAAACGCAAAGGACATCATCACCGCGAGTTACAGCAAGGATCCTGCCGATGCGGCCTGGAAAGACGACCCCGGTTTGAAGCGATTCTCCGAATTCATCGTCAAATACATGCCGGGAGAAGACAAAGACAATTTCTATGTGGTCTATGGATACAACGCCGCCCAGGCGCTGGTCGGAATACTCAAGCAGTGCAAGGATGACCTTACACGCGCCAACATCATGAGGCAGGCTGAGGCGTTGAACCAGGTTCATCTCGATATGCTGCTTCCGGACGTCACGCTGAGCACAACGTCAACCGACCACTACCCGATCGAGCAGATGCAATTGCAGAAGTTCGATGGTCAGAGCTGGGTGAGGTTTGGCTCTGCCATTGACGGGACGCTGAGCGAGAAATGAGAACCGCCGAAAGGCGTCACGTTGAGAAATCCTGGTCCTTCAGAAAGCGAGACAGCACGTTCCAGGTGATCCTGGAAATGTTGTTGTCATACTTATTGTGCGACAGCGACCCGCACCAGGCGATCGATGACGTGCAGAACAAGGCTCCGCCCGAAGCTGTTTCGCCGAAGGCGAGGTCGGCCTTGACGCGCGGGTTGACGTCGGCACCGAGGTTGGGCGGCACGACGCCGAACTCCTCGTTGACGAGCAGCATCATCGGGGAATGGCCGTCGGAGGAGGCGAGCCGCAGCATGTTGGGTGGGGAGCCGAGCTCGGTCGTCAGGCAGTCCAGCTCGATGCCCGCGGCGCCACCGCCGATCAAGCCGAAATCGCCGATGATCTCGTCCTCGACGCCCTCGAAGATGAAGGCGGCGCGCGGATCGGCGGCGTCGGGCGCGCGACGGTAGAAGCCGGAGACGTCGAAGCCTTGGGCGATGAACCCGACACCGCAGATCAGGTTCGGCGGCCGCCCGATGCGGCGCCACAATCCACCGAGCTCGCCGGTAAAGGAATGATGATATTCGCCCGGCTCGGCCATCCAGGTCCGGATGCCGTCCTCGGCGCGACGGACCTCGATGACGCCGGGCAGCGTCTTGTGGAACGCGATCCGCCAATACCAGCCGTTGCCGCCCATATACATCAGGCGGCCGCCGCGATCGATCCAGGCCTTCATGGCATCCCACATCGGCGTCGAATGGTATTCGGGATGGGTTCCCGTCAAGATGACCTGGTAGTCCTTGATCAGCGCGTAGCCGTCCTCATGCAAATCTTCGTCGGTGATGACGTCGTAGTCGACGCCCTTGTGCTCGAGCCAGTCGAACAAATGCGTGTCGGCGTTGTACTGGTACAGCGCCGAACCGTGGCCGCCGAGCCAGGAATGGTAACGTGCCGAGAAGTTCAGCACCGGGCGCAGCCGGCTTGAATAGCAGACGCCGGAGCCGTCGGCGTGGCAATCGTAGAGCGAGCCGCCGAGTTCGGGGTGATCGTAGAGATGGGCGTCCGCGTGTCCGAACGTCAGCAGGCGGTTCATCTGCAACTCGGCGCCGCGGGCGGTGATGTGCTCGCCATGGTTGGCGTAAGCGAGGTAGGAGGCGGTCGGCGCGAGGAATGCCACCTTCGGCCGCGCGCGGCCCAGACGCGCGCCGCGCGGCGGGCGAATGAAGAAGGCGAGATAATCCTCGCGCGTGGCGTTCTCGTCATTGTCGCCGCAGGACACATGCAGCGCGTAGGGCCCGCTGCGGATATCGTCGGGAAGCACGACCTCGACGCTGGTCTCCCATCCGAGGTCATAGACGTCGTCGTGATGGAAGTGGATGGCGCCGTATTGCTCCGGGCGTTGCCGGAAGTCGTGGATCTCGCCATCCCAGTTCGATCCCCTCATCGCCCGGGTCGGCAGATGGACGAGGCGGCCGTGCAGGCCGTCGGGCCCGATATCGATCGCACGGTCGGTCTCGATGTCGCGACCGAAATCCCAGCGCGCGATGATGGCCTCCGCGATATCAGGCGACACGGGATGCGCGCTCAATCGCTCGTGCGTTGCGATCGGATGTATGCCTGCCAGCAGGACCGGCCGTTCGATCTTGCCGTCGAAATGCGCGTCGACACGGCCATCGTGGTCCGGCTGTCCGGCAAGGTGGAAGGTTCGCGCCCAAAGCCGCGGAGACTGCTGAGGCATCGGAGCCGATATTTCGGCGTGTCCAGAATCGTCGACGTACGCGTAGCGCCGCAAATTGCGCTGGGCAAGCCGTAACTGGCCGGTGGCGGGATCGAACGAGACGGCGACCGCGTACCATTGCCGGGTGAGCATGGACTTGCCGGTCGACGCTTCCGCGACGGGCCCGGCATCTGCGGAAATTCTTGCTGTCAGGGAGCCCTGCGGCGAAAGTCCGATCCAGACGCCGCGCTGCGCCGCCGGATCCCATTGTGTAAACAGCGTTTGCTCGCCGCGCCCGGGGAGGGTGGGCCAAACGATTGCGAGAAAGGTAAAGGCGCGCGCGCCGAGGTCGGGCGCATCGTCGACGACCATATAGGAGCCGGCGTCGCCGGATTGCTTGCGTCCGGGATGTGGGCCGTCGAGCGCGGTGGGGACGTGGATGAACTTCAGTCCCGGCCCTTCCGGATTGCAATCGCCGTGCACGACACGAACGATGCGAGCCTCGAACTGGTCAGCGTCCTCAAGCGAAATCTTGAAGGCGATCTTCTCGCCGGGTGCCACGGAATAACGATCGGGATAACCCGTAACCTTCAGCATCCGCGACGCCCTTCCATTGAACCGGTGTGCATCTCAATCCTGCAATTTACCATCGAGGTTCTCGCCGGTCGCAGCGCGCCATCGGCGCCGAAACACTTCCCATTCCGCCTCTTCGCGGGTGGCAAAGCTGGTCTCGTCCTCGAAGCGGATCGGGTCCGCGCGCCGGGGCGGCATTGTTGCGAGCGTCCATTTGGCAAACGGCTTGCGGCAGACGATGATGACCTGATGGCCGGTCGGATCGACCCGCAGGATCGACAGCACGCGCGTCAGCCCCGGGCTGTGTCCACCGATCGGATGACGGCGAAATTCCTCGGCGAATGGACGGTCGTTGATGGGATCGATCTTGTACATGGCTCGCTCGATGGCTCCTTCGAACTACTCGCGTGCTTTGCCCGGCTGACTGCGTGCCGGGGACAGGACAATATCGACGACCTCCGTCAGGCTGTCGATCAGCCAGTCGGCATGATCAGCGGGTTCACCTCCGATCGCCACGGTGCGCAGGCCGGCAGCGGATGCCGATGCGAGGCCACTTTGGCTGTCCTCGACGGCGAGCAGGCGCTGCGGTTCGACGCCGAGGCGCTGCGCTGCCATCGTGTAGGGTTCGGGATGCGGCTTGCCGTTGGCGACGTCGTCCAGGCTGATCGAGAATTGCAGATAGGGCAGCAGTCCCAGGGTGGCGAGATTGGCGTCGACGATGCGCCGGCTGGAATTGGAGACGCAGACTTGCGGGATGCCGACGCGATCGAGCCGCTGGATCGCCTCCCGCGCGCCCGCCAGCGGGCGCAGCCGGTCGCTGCCTGCGATGTAGCGGCTTTCGATCGCATCGAGCCATTCGGCACGCGTCACTGTTGCGGGAAAACGGCTTCGGAGTTTTGACCAGACATCTTCCATGTGGACGCCGCGGAACGCGAGGGGCAGCAGGTCGCCGAGATCGACGTTGAACTTCGCCGAGGCGTCTAGAAGCGCCTGATGATGCAAGGGTTCGCTGTCGACCAGTGTCCCGTCGATGTCCCAGGCGACCGCGGAGATCATCACGCCCTTGCCCCGTGATCGAAACCGCGCATGCGACCATAGAATTCGCGGAAGGCGGCGTAACCGTCGGAATAGGCCTGGGCGTTGGCAGGATTGGGCTCGATGCGCCGGCTGTGGCCGGTGAGGTTTGTGATCGCTCCCCAATCGTCGGCGAGGCCGGTGCCGATGGCCGCGGTCCATGCGGCGCCGAGGCAAGAGCCGGGGTGCTGTGCAGACAATTGCAGCGGCTTCTGGATCACGTCGGCGACGATCTGCATCCAGGTCAGACTGTTCGAACCGCCGTCGGAGGCCCGAAACCGGACGGTCTCGGCCCCTGCCTCGGCAAACACCTCGAGGTGATGACGGATGGCGTAGGCATAGGATTCGAGCAGCGCGCGCCAGAGATGCGCGACGCCATGGCTGAAGCTGAGCCCGGAGATCATGCCTCTCGCGCCGGCGTCATGGATCGGGGTCTTCTCGCCCAGAAAATACGGCACGATGGCAACACCATCGGCGCGGGGCGGCACGCGCGCGGCCATACGATCGAGATATTGATGCGGGCTGAGGCCGGCCGCGCCGGCTTCCGCGGCTGCTCCACTGGCGAAATTGGCGATGAACCAGTTGAGGCCGGATCCGCCGGTCGACATGCAGCCGTTGGGGACATAGAGGCCCGGCATCAGATGATAGTCGAGGAACAGCCGCGGGTCCGGCCGCGCATTTTCGGAGATAGCGAGGACGTCGACCGAGCCGCCGAACTTCAACAGGCAGTCGCCGCGGCGCGACAGGCCGGACGCAAGCCCGGAGGCGATGAAATCAGCCGCGCCGCCCACCACAGGCGTGCCGGCGGCGAGGCCGCATTGCGCCGCTGCGGCCGGTGTCACGACGCCGATGATCTCGCTCGACATCGCCCGCCGCGGCACGGTGCGCTCGGGCAAATGGGTGTGGGCGATCAGCGACGCGCTCAATTTGGCAGCCCGCAAATCGGTCAACCCGGCCTCCAGCGCCCAGTTCTGCTCGATCCGCTTTTCGCCGGTGAGGCGGAAGTTGATGTAGTCGTAGGAGCCGAACACGGTTGCGATCTTGGCAAAGACCTCGGGCTCGTGCCGTTCGATCCATCGCGTCTTGGCGGCGAGCAATTGCTGATTGAGGCCGTTGCCGGCGTGCTGCGCAAACACGTGGTCGTCGATTTCGGCCCGCAACTCCTCGACTTCGGTGACGCAGCGCCCGTCGCTCTGCTGGATGCTTGGCCGCAGCAGCCGGTCATGTTCATCCAGCAGCACGATCGCCGGGAGCATGCCCGCCACGCCGATCGCGACGACATCGCTGGCCGCGACGCCACTCTTGGCGATCAGCGCGCGCGTGATGTCGCAGACGTTTCGCCACCATTGCTCGGGATCTTCCTCAGCCCACCCCGGACGGGGCGATTGGAGCTCGGCCGGTCGCGACTCCAGCGCCAGCGTGCGGTCGGGAAGCTGGATCAGAATTCCGATCGTCGAGGTGGTGCCGACATCGATGCCGATGACGCAGGACATGCTGCTATCAGATCCTTCAGCGCAGCTTCTCGACGGCATCCATGAAGCGGCGTACGCGCGCACCGTCGACCGCGTTCCAGGTATTGCCGTCGACCTTGAAATGCGTGCCTACGATCGCCCCATCGGCCACCGCAAGAACGTCGCGGACATTGTCGACGGTGACGCCGGTGTTGGCAAACACGGGGGCGTCGTGGATCGCCTCACAGACCTTGCGCAGGTCGGATTCGTCAGCCGGCTGGCCGGTGATCGGTCCGGAAACCAGGATTGCGTCGGCAAGCGACGAGAAGATCGCGCTCTTGGCGCGAAGCTCGATCGGCCGCGCATCGAGCGAATGGGCGAACTCCGCGTTGATATTGAAGAGCAGCTTCAGATCGGGACGGCCGAGGTTTCGACGCAGCCGCGATGCGCCGGCGCAGTCGGGCGCCCAAACGCCCATGTCGGAGGCGAACACGCCGGTGAATATCTCGCGGACGAACCGCGCGCCGGTTGCGGCCGCGATGGCCACGCTCGCCGACGGGTCCCAGAGGTAGTTGACGCCGAATGGCACATTCAGCGCAGGCTTGATCGCCTGAACGACGGCGGTCATCGCCGCGACTCCCTCGAGCGGAGCGGATCTGACGTAAGGGCGGTCGTTCTCGTTGCCGAACATGACAGCGTCGACGCCGCCCGATTGCAGGGCTTCGGCATCGCGCGCCGCGTCATCGATCAGTTTCGCGACGCCACCGTCGGCATCGTACAACGGTGTCCCCGGCAATGCTCCGATATGGATCATTGCAATAACGGCTTTCTTCTTGGGGGCGAAGAAATCGAACATCATCGTGAATACCTCTTTCGTTCCTCGTGTCCTGATCCAAGTGTGTCTTCAGGTCCAACGATACGGGTTTCGACGCCGGCGGCGTCGAGCGCCGCGGCGATATCTTCGGGCGGCGGCGCGTCGGTCACCAGCGTGTCGATGGTCGAGAAGTCGCTGACGTGAACCAGCGACATCCGATGGAATTTCGAGCTGTCGCAGACAACCACCTTCAGCGACGATCGACGCAAATAAAGCCGCTTCAACTCGCTGTCGTCGGGTGAGTAATCGAACAGACCATCGGCGGTGATGCCGGAGACGCCGATGAAGGCAATGTCGAACCAGAAACGTTCGAATTGTTCCAGCGCAGTACTGTCGCTCGCCGAGGGCTCTTCACCGCGCACCTGCCCGCCGGGCATGTGAACGTCGCGCTTTGCGATCGCCAGCAGGCTCGCGGCGCGCAGGCTCGATGTGAAAAAGCGCAGGTTGGCGCGCTCTCTCAGCAATTCGGCGAGCCGATAGGTCGTCGACCCGACGTCCAAAGCGATCGTCTGTCGCGCCCCGATCAGTTCGGCGGCGGCGATCGCGAGGCGGCGCTTGATCTCGTCATTGTGCCGCAATCGGGCATCGAATGCGGGTTCGTCGCGATCGATCGGAGTGAGCGCGGTGCCGTCAGGCGCCATCGCGCCGCCATGGGTTCTGATCAGCGTTCCGCTGCGCCCGAGCTCATCCAGGTCGCGCCGGATCGTCATTTCCGAAACGCCGAGTTCGGCTGCGACATCGGATACAGCCAGGACACCGCGTTTGCGTGCGGTGTCAACCAGGAAAGCCTGCCGCAACTGCGGCGGCTGCCTCGGGCCGGTGGGGCGATTAGCGGACACGTGCTGCTCCTTCGAGACGATTCGAACATTAGTCTATCGCACATGTTCGTTTCTCGCCTGTCGATACTGCAAAATAGGCAACAATCAAACACAGTCAACCAAATTTGAGGCTTGCAATGTTCAAATATGTGTAGTTTTGTTTGGTAACGTCCGAATGACGGTCTGAACGTGTGCAGATCCACGATCGGACGGGAGGGCCTCGGGGCATGGGCAAATTCGATGGCAAGCGTGTGATCGTCACCGGCGCAGGAGCCGGTATCGGACGCGCCATCGCGTTGGCCTTTGCCAATCATGGCGCGCGGGTCGCCGTCGGTGATCTCAATCTCGAAAGCGCGCAGGCGGTCGCCGGCGAAATCGGTAGCGGCGCAGACGCCTTCCATGTCGATGTCAGCCAGCGTGGCTCGGTCGAGCCGGCCTTCGCGCACGTGTTCGCACGCTTCGGCGGCTGCGACATTCTGGCATCCAACGCCGGCGTCTCCACCATGGCGCGCGCCGTGGACCTGACCGACGAGGATTGGGACTTCAATTTCAACGTCAACACCCGCGGTGTTTTTCTCACCAACCAGATCGTCGCACGCCGGCTGCTCGCCGATGGCGGCGGTGGCGTCATCATCAACACGGCGTCGCTCGCGGCAAAGGTGGGTGCGCCGTTGCTGGCACATTATTCCGCCAGTAAATTCGCCGTCCTCGGATGGACCCAGGCGCTCGCCCGCGAGCTCGCGCCGCACGGCGTGCGCGTCAACGCCGTCTGTCCGGGTTTCGTCAAGACATCGATGCAGTCGCGCGAAGTCGCGTGGGAAGCGCAACTGCGCGGCCTTACGCCGGAGGCGGTCATCGCCGACTACGTCGCGCAGACGCCGCTTGGGCGGCTCGAGGAGCCCGACGACGTCGCTGGCGTCGTGTTGTTTCTGGCGTCCGACGCCGCGCGCTTCATGACCGGCCAGGGGATCAACGTGACGGGCGGGGTCTACATGACTTAGCGAATTCCACAGCCGGACAACGCGTCCGGCTGTGGGCAACGGGATGCCGCGGGCCGCAGCGAATTGCGGCATCAGCGGAAAGGCCAGGACCATTCAGGGATCAGGAGCAAGGCTATGACGAACATCGATCGCCGAACGCTGCTCAAAGTGATGGGAGCAACGAGCTTAACGCCGCTGGTCATCGGTGGCGCTGCCAGCCGAGCCGCGGCTGAGGGTGCCGAACTGAAGCCCACCAGCACCGAAACCATCTATTTCCGCGGTTGGCCCTTTCAGCCCGAAGTGGTGGCCGACAATGTCAATCGCTACAACCGCGAGCAGGCCGGGCACGTCGACTATCAGACGGTTACGCATGGCGACTATCCGACCTTGATGGAAAAATCCCTGATCGCCGGCGACAAGCTCGACATCATCTACGGCAATCCGCCGACGGCGGTCCGCTTCCTCGAGGCCGGATGGATCGCCCCGGCCGACGATGTGCCGAACATCGAGCAGATCAAGGCGGACATGTACGACAACGCCCGCAACGCTTTCACCTACAAGGACAAGCTGCTCGGCCTGTCCTACTTCCTGGCGGTGCGCGGCCTGGTCGTCGTCAACACCGACAAGCAGAAAGAGTTCGGCGTCGATGGCGTCCAGCCCAAGAACTGGGACGAGTTCTATGCCCAGGTGCTGGATCTCGCCAAGAAGGGCGGCAAGGACCTCTATATGCCGCACTGGTTCAACGAATTCTACGGCATCAGCTGGGCCTTCATCTGGGAGGTCATCAACCGCGGTGGCGCGCAGATCGATCCCAAGACCTTTGCGCCGCAGCTCACGGTCGACGGTGCGGGTGGCAAGACGCTGACGGCCTGGAAGGCGATCTACAATGCCGGCCTCGTCAAGGAAGAGGTGCTGTCGTTTAACGAGGCGGCGATCGTCGACGCGTTCAGCTCCGGCCGCTATCTGTACTCGACGCAAGCCTCGTACAATCTTGCCGTCTTCAACGATCCCACCAAATCCAAGGTCGCTGGCAAGACGCGCTTCCTGCCCTATCAGGGCCAGAGTTGGGGCCTGCTCGATTCCGCGATGTACATCAAGTCGGCGCGCAAGCGGCCGGCTGCGCTCGATGTCGACGTGGCGCGATTCCAGAGCTGGTACGGCTACAAGGACCAGACTGGAAAGGTCGCTGTCGGCCAGCGTTGGGCCGAAAACGCCATGCTGTTCTCGGCCTACAAGACCGTCATGGAGAGCGAAGCAACCAAGGCCGCCTTCAAGAAGAACCTTGTCGCCGAGGGAGACTTCGACGCGCTGCTGGCAGTTTACTCAAAAGCACCGCACCCCGACACCTGGAAGACGATCTATGCCGAGGAATACAATACTTACCTTCGCAACCGGCTTGGTCAGTTCCTGAGAAACGACGAATCCGTCGAGAAAGTGATCGCGGAGATCAATGCCCAGATCGCGTCGCTCAACAAGAAGTACAAGCTCGGGTAAGGGGCGATGACGGGATCATCTCGAGGCAGGCCTCATGGTGATCCCGGAATGGGAAGGCAGACGATGACGACGTATCGACGGGAGTTGTCCAACGGGCAGTTCGCACTTCTCCTGTCGGTGCCTGTGATCGCTTTTCTGCTGATGGTCATGATCTACCCGATGACCTATGCGATCTGGCTGTCCTTCCAGGAGGTGAGTTTCTTTGGCGGGTTCAAGACCACTTACACCGGGTTCGCAAATTACCAGGAGGCCCTGCTGTCGCGCGACTTCTGGTGGTCCACGCTGGTTACGATCAGATTTGTGCTGCTGTCGGTCGTTCTTTCGATCGGGATCGGCCTCGCGCTGGCGATGCTGATGGATCGTGCCGGCAAATGGCGCTCGCTCCTGGGAACGATCATTATCCTGCCCTGGTCCGTTTCGCTCTATGGGGCGGGGGTGATGTGGGCCTATCTCGCGCGTGGCCAGACCGGCGTGGCGTCGTCCCTGGTCAACCTGATCCTGGGCACCAGCACGTCGGACAAGGCGATCGAAATCTCGCTGATTTCCGGCCGACATATTGTTGACCTGCTGGCGCTCGGAAATGCCTGGAACATCGCCCCGTTGGTCGCCTTCTTCCTTCTTGCCAGTCTCAAGACCATCCCGAGCCGGCTGTATGACCTTGCAGGGCTCGATCAGCTGACGGCCTGGGAGCGCTTCGTGCACGTGACGTTGCCGCCGCTGCACTACTCGCTGTTCGTGTTCACCAGCATTGCGATGATCCTCTCGATGAAGCAGCTCGACTTCATCTATGTGATGTCGGCCGGTGGCCCCGGCGACGCGTCATCGACCTTGACCTACCGGCTCTATGAACTGGCGTTCCGGCAATCGAACTACGGGCTCTCGGCGGCGATGTCGTTCTACCTTCTGTTTTTGACCATCGGATCGGCGCTTGCGCTGCATTTCCTTTGGGGCCGGAAGCTGGAGACCACGTGATGGGCCGCAAGCTCCTTCGTTGCGCCGGCTACGGCTTTGCGGTGACGGTCGCCGTGATCTGGACGATCCTGCCGATCTACTGGACGCTCAAGACCGCGCTGTTCTCGCCGGTTGAAGCCGTCGCGTTTCCCGCACCGATCTTTCCGCTCCACCCGCATCTGGCGGCGTTCTTTAATATTTTCGGATTCGGCTTCACCGATGCAAAGGGCCAATATTTCATGCCGGCCGGCCAGGCGCCGCAGGTCATCCACGGTCTGGTCAACAGTCTGATCGTGACCGCGGCCGTGACTGCGATCACCCTGGTGATCGTGGTTCCTCTGGCTTACGCGTTCGGGCGGTTTTCCTTCCGCGGCAAGACGGCGTTGCTGATGGCCATCCTGTTCTCCGTCGCGGTACCTCCGGTATCGACGCTGATCCCGTTCTACATCCTGTTTATCCAGCTCGGTCTGACCGGCACGAAGTTCGGGTTGGTCATCGTCAATCTCACCGTGACGGTGCCGTTCGTGACGTGGATGCTGATTGGGTACTTCCGCAATCTGCCTCCGGTCGAACGGCTGGCGCAGATCGACGGGTTTTCGCGGTTTGGAACGCTTCTCCTCGTGGTGATCCCGATGGCGCGAAGCGGCATCGCGGTCGCGGCGGTGGTTTCGTTCCTGTTCGCCTGGAATGAATTCGTGTTCGCGACCCAGCTGGTGAATGGCACTGATGCGGCGACGCTGCCGACAGCGGTCTCCGGTTTCCTGTTCCTCCAGCCGCAGCCGGGACTGCTCTCGGCCTCGCTGTGGATATCAATCGTTCCTGCAGCCCTCGTTGCCTACTATCTGCAGCGGCACATCGCATCGCTCGGCATGGTCGATGCGATTCACTGACCAGCACGTTCGCCAGGATTGCGCATGACCACGATCAAGCTCGAAGGATTGCGGAAGGTTTACGGCTCCGAGACGGTCGTCGACAACACCAATCTTGAATTCGAAAGCGGCAACTTCGTCGTCTTCCTCGGGCCGTCCGGCTGCGGCAAGACGACGACGTTGAACATGATCGCTGGATTCGAGACGCCGACCGAAGGGCGGGTGCTGTTCGACGGCCGGGCCGTGAACGACCTTCCTCCGCATGCGCGCAACGTCGCGATGGTGTTTCAATCGGCGCTGCTCTATCCGCATCTGACGGCGCTTGCCAATATTCAGATGAGTCTCAGGCATGCGGGGTTGTCCGCGGACGAAATCAAGGCGCGGATATTGTCGGCGGCGCAGTTCCTGAAGGTCGATCAGCTGCTGGCAAAGAAGCCGAGCGCGCTTTCCGGCGGGGAACGGCAGCGGGTGGCGCTGGCGAAGGCCATCGTCAGGCAACCATCGGTGTTCCTGATGGACGAGCCGTTCTCGGCGTTGGACGCGGCGCTGCGGAATTCGCTGCGAGCGGAGCTGGTCCATCTTCAGAAGACGCTTGGCGTCACGACCGTTTTCGTCACGCACGATCAGATCGAGGCGATGACGATGGGCGATGTCATCGTGGTGATGAACAAGGGAAAGGTTGAGCAGGTCGGCTCTCCGGATGAGATCTACAACAAGCCGAATACCCGTTTTGTAGCGGGTTTCATCGGATCGCCGGCGATGAACTTCATCGAGGGAGTCCTCGGGGAAGGTGACGGTTCGCTGCAGTTGAAGGCGAAGAATTCCTGCGTCCTGTTGCCGCAACGGCTGCGCGATCGGGCAGGGGAACGTGGTGCAACCCATTGGCTGGGCATTCGCCCCCAGCACATGCGGATATCGGACCCAGCGGTGGAGCATGCGATCCCGAGCGAAGTCTGGGCGGTCGAGCGCCATGGCAAGGAAAATGTTGTCATCGTCCAGACGATTGACGGCGGCTCCATGCGAATTCTGACGACGCCGGACGTGAACCTGTCCGTCGGGGAGAAGATCGCGCTGACGTTCGACCCTGATAGGGCCTATCTGTTCGCCCGGTAGCGATCAGATCGTCGGACATTTGCGCAATCACCTTGAGTTATGTTCATTGGAGAAGATCATGACGGCGATCGACCGATTCAAGCTCGATGGCAGAACTGTCGTCGTGACCGGCGGAGCTCGCGGCATCGGCTATGCCGTCGCCGAACTCAGCGCATCCGTCGGGGCCGATGTCGCGATCATCGACATCCTCGAAGAGGCCGGTGTCGAAGCCACTCAGCGGCTTGCGGCATCATCGGGCCGCAAGGTCCGGTTCTACGGGGTCGATTTGCGGGAGCCGCGCAACGTCGAGGGGGCGGCGGCAGCGGTCGAGGCGGATTTCGGGCGCGTTCAGGTTCTTTTCAACTGCATCGGCGTCAACCCCAACACGCCCGTTCTCGAGATCCCCGCCGAGGAATGGCGGAACGTGATTGATGTCAACGTGAACGGGCAGTTTTTCGCGGCTCAGGCATTCGGCAGGCAGATGGCGCGCCATGGCGGCGGCAGCATCGTCGCGATCGGCTCGAACTCCGGTTTCATCGTCGACAAGCCCCAGCCGCAAGCCCACTACAACACAAGCAAGGCGGCCGTTCATCAGATGGTGAAGTCGCTCGCCGTGGAGCTCGCGCCGCACAACATCCGCGTCAACGCGGTTGCGCCGGGCTACGTTTTGACGGAGATGACGAAACGCGGTCTCAGCACATCGGAATGGGTGAAGCAGTGGGAAGAGATGACGCCGATGCGTCGTTTCGCCGAGCCTTCCGAAATCGCCTACACGATGCTGTTCCTCGCCAGCGACGCCGCGAGCTATGTGACGGGATCCATTCTCCTGGTCGATGGCGGATACACCTGCTGGTGACGGAAAGCGTCCGCCACCCGACAGATCCGGGCTAACGTTCGATCCGAACGCCGCCGCTCAGGGTTTTCCTAAAAACCTCTGGTTGCATTCGAGCGAATGACGTGCAATCATCCAGCCATTGGTCGCATTTGAAGATTTTCCGTTATTCGATTTTTGCGGACGCATTTTGACTGTTGATCCGCCATTCATTTCAGGAGCGGAGGCCGAGCATGGCAATGCGTCCCAACGCGGAAGGCCGCGCAGTATGTCCCAACGCAGTATGTCCCAAAGAGGGCCCTGCCCACGACACCGTTGAAGTCACTTTCTGAACCGCCCGGGCGAGCCCGGCGGTTGACGGGCTCCGGCGTCCCGCTTGTGTAGGGAGATGTCGATGCGATGCAGCCAGATTTTTGCTGTCGGTCTCGCGACTGCGGTCTGCCTGATCCCCAGTGCGCCGACGTCGGCGGCGGAAGCGGGTGCGCCCGCGAGCGCCGCCAAGGCGCCAAGCCTGGGCTGCGTGCCCACGGCAAGCCCGGATCCGTTTCTGCCGGATCCCTTCAAGTTCAAGCTGGCCGGCGACTTCCCGTCGGGGCTCCTTCCGATCGACGGCAAGGTCAGCGACAGCATCATGCTGTCCGGCCTGCCATGTCAGGAGCACGTCAACCCGAACGCCGGTGAAGAGGATGAGGGGTTGGAGAACCTTCAGCGCAGCTTCGATTTCTATTCGTGGCGCACCTTCCTTGCGCTCAATGCGCCCACCGACGGAACCCGTGTCGACCACGCGAAGGCGCGCATGCCCGCGCGCTGGGAGGACATGGCCAATTTCAAGCCGCTGCTCGACGTCATGCTGCCGCCCGCCTTGCAGCCGCCGAACTGGCCTGCCGACAAGGCCGGGATCGAGGCCGAGCGCGAGCGCTTGATCCCGGAGCAATGCCAGGTGCTGCACAAGCAGATGCCTGAGCGGATGGTCGTGAAGATGATCGAGGAGAGCTTCAACGAGCCGTTCAAGACCGGCCCGTTGATCGACCAGCACGGGCACTATGCGATCTTCGACATCCTGATGAACCGGCAGATGTTCGACTACATCAAGGCCAACGGTCTCTACAGCAAAGCCGGGCAGCGGGCCGCGGTCGACCTTTTCGTGGACTTCCCGCCCGGCAACGACCATCCGCCGGGCGATAACCCATCCCCCACATTGGGCGCCTTCATGCTCAAGGTGTCCTGGAAGATTCTGGTGCCGAGTGAAATCGAGGCCGGAAACTTCCATACGGTGGACGCGCTCGTCCTGATGCCGCCGGGCGATCCGAAGGTGAAGCGGCCGTGCCTGCCCGAAACCCTCGGACTGATCGGATACCATGCCGTCCACAAGACCGCAGGCCGTCCGCAGTGGATATGGACCTCGTTCGAGCACGTCAAGAACGTGCCTGATAACGACGAGGTCACGGCCAAGACCTTCGATGGTCCGTACAGCTTCTTCAGCACCAGCTGCACCAATTGTCCTGTTGTGAACGCGACGCCGCCGCGGCCCTGGGATCCCGATCCGGCGCTGCATCTGAAGTTCCGAAAGGACGATTCGTTCAAGAGTCAGATCGTGCGCGAAACGCCGCTGACGCATGCAACCAGGAATATGAACAGGATCTTCCACAGCATGCTGCAGGACAGCGTCTGGAAGCACTACATGCTGATCAACACGCAATGGCCGAGCACGTTTTCCTGCACGTCGCTGCATTCGCTCAGCTTCCAGGCTGCCGACCCCGCGACCGACTTCCTGAAGCAGCCGGACATGACGTGCTCGCCGGCACCGACATTCATGGCGAATTCGACGCTGGAGACCTACAGCCAGGGAGAGGTGCCGCTGGCGTCGTCAAGCTGCATCGCCTGCCACGGCAACGCGGTGAGCTTTCAAAGGCGGCCGTCGAATCCGAAGCCCGGCGCGCTTCATCTGAACCAGTCGGATTTCACGTTCATGCTGGAGAAGGCGCAGTAGGCGAAGTCTTCCATGAGTCCGGCGTCATTGTGACTTGGATTTTGCAGGAGTTGAGGATAGCCATGGCATCATCACCGCATCATCGGCAGGGCGATGTCGCGACGGCGGGTACGCCGCGCGAACCGGCCGCCGACGTGTCGCGCCGTTCGCTGCTGGCAGGCTCGGTCGCGGCAACGGCGGTGGCGAGTGTTTTGCCGATCTCCGGGTCGGCCTATGCGGATGCGCCCGATCCGAAGAAGCATCCGGACATGATGGCGTTCCTGGTGCTGTCCGCGGCGCTCACCGGCGTTCACGTGGCCACGCTGGCGCCCGAGTTCACGATGGACGGTAGCAAGGACATCCTGGACCAGAAGCCGACCACCGATCCGTTCAACATCAAGGACGATTACTTCAAGTTCATTGGCGCCGCAGACAAGACGTCCTCATTCGGCAAACTGTTGCAGATTGCCAGGGATCATCGCACCTCTGCGACCGACATCATTGCGGCCGTCAACAAGAGCGACGACGACAGCAAGTTCCTCGCGCGCAGCATCGTGCTGCTCTGGTACCTCGGCTCGTGGTACGAACCTGATGACCTGAAGAGCAACGCGACGCCCCCCGGAAAGCCCGGAAACCGGGCCTTCGTCGGCTCCCAAGTCGTTTCGGCAAAAGCCTACACGCAGGGGCTGGCTTGGCAGATCGCGCAGGCCCACCCGATGGGCTACAGCAATCTGCAGTTCGGCTACTGGTCGCGCGATCCGAACGATCCGAACGATTCAGGTGACCGGTCCAATCTCGGCCTGATCACGTCGACGATTCCCTGACGGAGCGCGCCATGGCCGATAACTGCATCAAATGCGATGTCGCGATCGTCGGCTCCGGCTTTGCCGGCGCAATCATCGCCAATGAGCTCAGCCAGAAGGGCATCAGTGTCGTCGTCCTCGAGGCCGGCGCGGGCGTTCAACCGAATATCAACGGATACATGGCGCACTTCTACAAGGCCAACGCCAAGGTTCCGGAAAGCGCCTATCCGCCGGAGTTCGTCGATTCGAAGGACAACATCATTGATCCGGCCAACGTGGCGGCCGGCCGCCCCACGGTTCTCAGCCTGCTGCCCTCCAGGTGGAACAAGCCCGAGCAGAGTTATCTCGTGCAGACGGGGCACGCGCCGTTTCCCAGTACTTACGAGCGCGTTGCCGGCGGCACCTCGCATTGGCTCGGCACCTCGTTGCGGCTCGTTCCCGGAGATTTTCGCTCCAAGACCACTTACGGAAAGGACCAGAAGGACTTTCCGCTGCCGGATTGGCCGGATGCCATCAGCGCCGACAAGCTGAGCCCGTATTACGCGAGGGCGGAGGCCGAACTCGGCGTATCGGCTGATGTGAACGAGCAAAGCTTTCTCGGCGTCAGTTTCACCAAGGACTACAGGTACCCGATGCCGCGGATTCCGCCGTCGCTGCTCGACCGGCGCGTTGGCGAGGCGTTGACGCAATTGACTGACAAGGAGACGAGCTTTCTCGGGATGGGCAAGCCCGTGAGCGAGATCAAGGTGCGAAGCCTGCCGGCGGCCCGCAACTCGCAGCCGTACCGCAATCGCCGCGCCTGCGCCGGCAATACCAATTGCATTCCAATCTGCCCGATCCAGGCCAAGTATGACCCGACCATCACGCTGAACGAGGCGACCAATCGTGGCGCGCAACTGATCGACCATGCGGTCGCCAGCGCGATCATTCTCGAGGATGAGCCCGTCAGCCGCGTCAGCCAGATCAATTTCATCAGATACAGCTCGGAGTCCGGGCCGAAGACCGGAGAGGGGTGCGTAAAGGCGAAGGTCTACGTCATCGCGGCCAACGCCATAGAGACGCCGCGGCTGCTGTTGATGTCGAAGAACAACGGCCGCACGGAGAAGGGCGTGGCCAACAGGAGCGAGCTGGTCGGCTGCAATCTGATGGATCACCCCTATTATGTCGCCTGGGGTTTGCTGCCGATGACCGCGAAGCCGGTGTTCCCCTATCGCGGCCCGCTGATCACGTCCGGCATTGGTGATCTCTGCGACGGTCCGTTCCGCGCCAAGCGTGCCGCCTTCCGGGTCGATATCGGCAATGAAGGCTGGAACTACGTGATCGGCGGCGGCGCGTTCGGCGCCGATCCGCTCGTGACCACCGTCGATTTCGTCAACGGCATGAACTCCAGCGGCCTCAACAAGCGCAAATTCACCCAGCTCTCCCAGGACAATGCCGCGATGTTCGGCGCAGGCCTCGCCCAGAAGCTGAACGACCTGATCTCGCGCCAGTTCAGGATCGGATTCCTGGTCGAGCAGCCGCCGGACCCGAAGAACCGGGTGACGCTGTCGAAGTTCACCGATGCGTTGAAACTTCCCCGCCCGGAGATTCGCTACGACATCTCCGAGTACACCAAGCAGGGCATCATCGCCGCCTATCGCATGAAGAATCTGATCTTCGACAGGCTTGGCGCAGAGGACTTCACCGAAACGGCCGATGGCGATCCTGCAGCTTTCGAAAAGATGATTGACGATGAGAAGATCAAGCTGACCTATGGCGGCGCTGGTCACATCATGGGCACCTATCGCATGGGCGACGACTGGAAGACCTCGGTCGTCGATTCATTCCAGCGCACGCATGATCACAACAACCTCTATCTGGTCGGAAGTGGTACGTTCCCGACCGGCGGCACCGCCAATCCAACGCTGACGATCTCAGCGCTGGCGATGCGGACCGCCGACAGTATCGCCGGCGATCTCAGGTCGCAGGGATAAACGCGGTGTTGGATCGTCGCGTCGTTCAACCAACCCGGAGGGCGGACATGAGGCGTTGGGATAACAGGCGCAAGCGGCTGGCCGTTGCAGCCGTTCTCGGCATGCTGGCGATTTCGCCATGCGCCGCGGCCGCGGACGATTGCCCGGTGATGCCGCCCAATCATATTCCCGACGCTCCGCTGCCGCCGCTCAATATCGACAAGATCAAGGATCGGCTGACGGACTATCACGACAATTTCTACCTCGCCGACGTCGCAGCGGTGTTCGGCCTGGCTCAGAAATTTGTCGAGAACTACTCCGGGCAGGCGCCGTTGCCTGCGATCGTGTTCGACATCGACGAGACGTCGCTGACCAACTGGCCGAACCTGGCTGCGGACAATTTCGGATTCATTGCGGGCGGTGCGTGCGATGTGCTGCCCGCGGGGCCTTGCGGCTTCAACAAGTGGATCGCCTTGGCGCAGGCCGAACCATTCAAGCCGGCGCAGGATCTGTTCAAGGCGGCCAAGTTCAAGCGGATCGCGGTGATCTTCATCACCGGGCGTCGCGATTCGCAGCGTGACGCAACTGTGATCAATCTCGATCACGCCGGCTACGCCTGGACTGAGCTCCGCACGCGTCCCGACCGGGACGAGCGGACCGTGCAACAGTTCAAAACGGATGAGCGCGCCAAGGTCGCGGGCGAGGGCTATACGATCGTCGCCAATATCGGCGACCAGATGAGCGACATCGACGGCGATAATTCCGGATGCCGCTTCAAGGTGCCGAATCCGTACTACTTCATCAAGTAGCTGATACGGCAGTCACCAGCGGCCGGTGGGCAGTGTATCCTTTATCAGTGACGAAGTGTCCGGGATGCATTATGCGTCCTGTCCAGCTGATCGTGCCTGAAGGATACCCAATGACCGCGTCTTCGATCGAGATCCGGCGTCTGACGGCTGCGGACGCCGCCGTGTATCGCGACATCCGGCTTGAGGCGCTGCGATTGAGCCCCGAGGCATTCGGCAGTGCGTTCGAGACTGAAAGCGTCCAGCCCGTCGGTTGGTTCGCGCAGCGGCTCGACGGCGGCGCGGCGATACTCGGGGCATTTCGCGGCGGGGAACTTGTCGGGATCGTGGGATTGATGGTGGCCGACGGACCGAAGCGCCAGCACAAGGGCACGCTTGTGGGAATGTACGTGCGGCAGGCCGCACGGCGCGTCGGCGCCGGCCGCCGGCTGGTCGATGCCGCACTCGATCTCGCTGCGCAGTCCGTCGAGCTGGTCCAGCTGATCGTGGTTGATGGCAATGACCCGGCGCTGCGGCTCTACCAAAGCGCAGGCTTCGTGGAGTACGGCCTGGAGCGGCATGCGCTGAAGATCGACGGCCGCTACTACGACGATATCCTGATGGCGAAGGATCTGGTCGGGCGCGCGTGACCCCGCCACGGGCGCGGGTGTTGCGAATGTGCCGGCGAAGCACCAATTGTCCCGCGTGGTGGTCTTCGGACGCGTGTCATGGCGGAATGGTACTTCATCTGGGTCGAAGGTCTGCGCGGTCCTGAACCGCAGAAATGGTCGTCGGAGGCGCTGTGGGGGCAGCTCGCCCGCCAGGACGTGATTGTCCGCTTCCCGTTGACGGATCCGGAAGCCGGCCTGTCGATCGACCAACTGGTGAAGCTGCATCCGATTCCTCATTAAGGGAACGCCGCGGGCGGACAAGCCTCAGACCGTGACGTCGAATCCGGGGAGGGGGCGTCCGCCACGCCTGGCTCAGAACTGTGTGTGCAGCCGTGTTGCGAACACCGACACCGGTCCACGATCCCGGTTGTATCCGGGATTGACGATGAGCTGATAGTCGAGCGTCACCCGCGCAAAGGACACCGGGAAACTGTAATAGGTCTCGAGGATCTGTTCCGATCCCGGATGCGGAAGCTGACCGTCGCCGACGAGGATACCGAGGCCGCCGGCGTTGAGATACTCCTGGTGGACCTTGCTGATGCCGTTGATGACCCCGGCAATTCCGAACGTATCGTCGGGCCGTCCCCATCGCTTGCCCTGCACCGAAAGGCCCCCGGACACGGTGCGGTCGATGTCGGTGAATTCATAGGGCTCGACGTCGCCATTGGCCCAGCCGGCGCGGCCGAACAATCCGACCCCATCGGCGATCTGTTGCTCGAGATTGAGGCTGACCCCGCCGCGGCTGCGATATTCGCGCACCGCGCTGATATTGATGGGATCGCCGGTCGACGCCGCAAGCGCGAGGGCATCCTGGAATGTGCCCATCCGGCCGCGCGACAGGAAACCGGTCACCGCAATTTTGCCCGGCTGGCCCCACAATTCGTGGCGGTGCTCGATCTCTCCGATCCACTGGAACTGTCCGAACTGCGGATCGAGATCGGTGCTGTTCGGCACGATCGACATGTCGAACAGGCCGCCGCGGAAGCTCCAGTCGCCCTGGTACCACTCGACGGCGCCGCCCAGCGTATAGCCCCAGGCTTCCGCGGCGTAGTCGAAAGTGCCGGCGCCGATGATCGACCAGTTCAGGAAATCGCTGCGCGGATCGTGGGCGTATTTGTTGGTGTCGAAGATATCGCCGACCCCGAACTTTCCGACCGTGAACACCAGCCGGTCGGCGGTCTGGGTGGCTGCGAATTGATTGATTCCGGCGTCCACCGTCTGGGTTTCACCGCCGAGATCGATGGTCTGGCGGATGAAGGCGCGATGCAGGCGCGTGTAGGGATAGTCTGCACCCTTCTTGTAGGCTTCGCCGCTGGTGAAGCCGGCGACGCCGAGCGTTCCGCTGAGGCCGTACCCTTGATCGATCTCCGGATTGAACCATGTCTCGGCGCCTTTCCACAGACGCAGGCCGACATAGGCGGTGGCGTCCCAGGTTTCGCGCCCGGCGTTTGCGGCAAGGCTGTTTGGGCCGCTGTAGGGCGCACGAAAGGGAGCCGCATACTGACTGACGAAGGTGGTCTGGCCATGGACGGCCCAGATATCTTCGGTGGCCACGGCGGGCGCCTTGGTGATGAGCGCCGGACTAGTCACCGCGTCGTCTCCAAACAGCTTGTAGTTCAGGCCGAACCTGACCTGATGCAGCGACAGGTTTGAAGAGAATAGCTCTGGTGTGCCGGCGAACGCTCGGCTGCTGCTATCGAAGCCGGTGTAGAGATACTCGCCGCGTGCGCTCCAGTTCGGCGCAACCGGAATTTCGACACCGGCGCCGGCGGCCCAGCCAAACCGCCACGGGAAGGCACCTTCATTGGTACCTGATGGCAGCACGCCGCCGGCAAGTTGCGTGCGGGACAGTTGGTCGTAGCACCAGGCAAATCCGCCCGTTCCGTATGCCAGCCAATTGTTGTCGAAGACGTAGCCGAGGCGTCCGCGTACCGTGCCGGAATAGAGCTGGGTGTCGCCGTAACTCACGGTGCCCGTGCTCGTCGTGCCCGCAATCAGATTGGGAAACGAGATGTCCGATTCAACACCGAGCAGAACACAGGACGGCAACGTCAGATTGTAGCCACTCTGAAGACCACCGAAGAAACTGCCAGAGCCTTTGAAGAGGTCGAAACCGTTGGTGAGAACGGTCGTGCCGGAGGAGGAGACTCCGCCGACCGGATCGGCCGACCAGTCGGATTGGCCTGCCGCGTAACCGACATGTCCCCCGACATACCAGCCTGACCAATCGAACGGCGTGCCTGGTCCGATCGCCTGCTTGGGCAAATCGGCAGTGTTTGCCGCTTTGGTCGCCGCAAATGCCGCCAGGCAGCCCACCACGCAGTAGATCCGTACCATCGTTCGCCCAGATTCGCTATTGCAAGTCAATTGCAACAAGGTTGCCCGGCGCGCGGCAGGCTGTCAAGATAGTTGCAATTGATTGTCAATTGCAAGATTGGCACATGGGGGATGACGGTGGTGGTGGCGAGCAGGGCACGGCCAGGCTGTTGATCCTCATCCAGGTGTTGTTGTCGAACCAATTGCCGTTCGCCGGTCGCCCTGGTGCAGTTCGTCTCGGATCGCAGGAAGATGGGCGAGTTTGCCATCTCGAAGCCGATTGCGATCGTGTGCTGGATCGTGGCCGCCATCATCCTGCTGTTGAATTTCAAGCTGCTGTTCGACGTCGTCACCGGAACGGGCTGAGCGGGCATTGCGCTTGAAGATGGAGCGGCAGGATCGAGTGACGCCGTCCTTGCGTGTCTAAGCCGATCGCCGTGGGCGCGACGTGACTCGGCTCGGGACACACATGTCCGAGAACGCGGCACCGCCGTGACGGCGAAGCGCCCCGTTCCGAGATGCCGGCCGCATTAAGGTTGATTGGTTAGATTAAGCGACAGCGTTCGTTGTCAATTGCTGCCGCGACGCTAACTTGCAGTCGATCGAAGGCGCATTTTGGCCTTCGACATTGCGTCTTGGCAGGGAGAAGCGGCTTGTGAAGGGTGCGAGTGCGGTCCGCATCGCCGGGTCAACAACCGAGATACTGCCTTCGGTCCAGTGGCTGCGCGGCATCGCGGCTGTCACGGTCGTGACCCATCATCTCAACTTCCACACCGAGTTTCTGCGCGAGAAGGCAGGCCTCGCGCCGTCGTGGTTTGCGCACATTCCGTGGTCGTTCGGGATCCACATCTTTTTCGTGATCTCGGGCTTCATCATGATCGTGACCACGAAGAGTTTCGGCGAGGCGGGCGCGTGGAAAGCGTTCCTGGTCCGCCGCGTCATTCGCATCGTGCCGCTGTACTGGGTGCTGACGACGGTGATGGTTGCAGGCGTGCTGATGGCGCCGCATTCGCTCGAGCTGCCCGCTGACAAATGGCACTATATCGTCAGCTCGTATCTCTTCATTCCAGTGCTGCGCGCGGCCGATGATTTGCGCCCGATCCTAGGGCAGGGCTGGACGCTCGATTACGAGATGTTCTTCTACGCCGCCTTCGCGTTCGCCATCCTGTGGCCACGGCGCATCGGCATCGCGATCCTGACCACAGGCTTCCTTACGCTCGCGATCCTCGGGCGCAACCTCGATATCTCCACGCCAAAGCTGTTCACCTGGACCGACGGCCTGATCCTGGAGTTCATCCTCGGCATGTATCTCGGCCTGATCTACCAGAGCGGTTTTCGCGTCGGCCGGATCGCCGCCATCGCTCTTGTGCTGTCAGGCATGGCGCTCGGCTATCCCGAGTTCAACTGGCCCGCGGTGTTCTCGGCCGGGCTTCCCGCGATGCTGATCGTCGGAGGTCTCGTGCTTTGCCCGCCGCTGAAGGAGTCCGGCGCGACGCTCTGGCTGACGATCCTGGGCGATGCGTCCTACAGCATCTATCTCAGCCACACGTTGGTGCTGCGGCCGTTCCGCGACGTCTGGGCACGGCTGGTCGACGGCGCGTGGTCGCCGGTCCTGTTCTTCATTGCCGGCGTTCTGGTCTCGATCGCGGTCGGCTGCGCCATCCACTACGCCATCGAGCGGCCGATGCTGCGGTTCTTCAGCCGCCGGCTGCGCAGGCCCGCAGGCGCGCAGCGACCGACTGCGCCGCTGGTCGCTGCGAAGGCCTAACAGCCGCGGCAGATGCTTTTCAGCTTGTTGTTGAGCAGGCGATCCTCCTCCTCGGAGGCCGCCTTGGTGTAGGGATCGTCGGCGTGACGCTTGTCGGCCGCCAATCCGCCGGCGCCGTCTGCGCCACCGGTGCGCATGCCGTGCATATGGAAGCCGCCATGCCCGCCGTGTCCGCCACGGGCGTCTGCTCCCGCCATGGTGGCAGCGATCATGGCGAGAGCTATTCCCGCCGCAAATATCGTCCGCATATCCTCGCGCATGTTCTGGCCTCCTCGCGCCACGCTACCGTTGCCGCGGCGTCAAATTGATGTCGGCCGCTTCACAATCGCGCGGGGGAACGGTCCGGCTGGTTCCGGCAAAAATCCGCGGGCGCACCGCACATAGGCCGCAGGCGGATGGTGTCATGCCGACAACGCAGTGCTCGCTCCGCGAAAATGGTGTATCGGCAAGGCCTGCCGCGCCGGGACATGCCCCGGCGCCGTATAATCAAGATTTTGTAAGTTATCGGAGGAAGGTTCATGTCGGCTCTGCCACTCTCGGGCATCAAAATTCTCGACCTGACGCGGGTGCTTGCGGGCCCGCTGTCGGCCCAGATGCTGGCGGATCTCGGCGCCGAGGTGATCAAGATCGAGCGCCCCGGCGGCGGTGACGACGCCCGGGCCTTCGGCCCGCCCTACCTGACGGACCCGGACGGCAAGCAGAACAACAACAACTCGTTCTACCTCTGCGCCAACCGCAACAAGAAGTCGGTCACCGTCAACATCGCCAAGCCCGAAGGGCAGGCGATCATCCGCGAGCTCGCCAAGTCGGTCGACGTGATGATGGAGAACTACAAGGTCGGCGACCTCAAGCGCTATGGGCTCGATTACGAAACCATCAAGCAGCTCAACCCCGGCATCATCTATTGCTCGGTGACCGGCTTCGGCCAGACCGGGCCCTATGCGGGGCGCGCCGGCTACGACGCGATCCTGCAGGCGATGGGCGGGTTGATGAGCGTCACCGGTCATATCGACGGCGAGCCTGGCGAGGGCCCGATGAAGGTCGGCCCCTCAATCGTCGATTACATGACCGGCATGAACACCTCGATCGGGATTCTCTCGGCGCTCTACCATCGCGACGCCAATAATGGCGAAGGGCAGCATGTCGACGTCTGCCTGTTCGACACCGTGATAGCCTCGCTGTCGCATTGGCTGCAGATCTACCTCGTCAACGGCAAGATGCCGCCGCGCCGCGGCACCTGGGGCAATGGCGGCATGCCCGCCGGCGTGTTCCGCTGCACCGACGGCGAGCTGATGCTGGTGGTCGGCAATGACGGCCAGTTCCAGCGCACCTGCGCCGTGCTCGGCGAGCCCGAACTCGCCAACGACAAGCGCTTCGTCAAGAACAACGACCGTGTCGTGCACGGCAAGGAGATCATGGCGATCTTCGCCGGGCTGTTCCTGAAGCAACCGGTCGCGTACTGGCTGGACAGACTGGAGGAGGCCGGCGTGCCGTCAGGTCCGATCAACAATTTCGAGCAGGTGTTCAACGACCCGCACGTCCAGTCGCGCGGCATGCGGGTCAAGGTCGATCATCCCTACGAACCTGATTTGTCGCTGATCCGCAATGCGCTGACCTTTTCTGGTACCCCGATCACCGACTACCGCGCCCCGCCACTGCTCGGCGCCGACACCAAGGACGTGCTGGCGACAATCGGCTACGACGAGGCCAAGGTCGACGGACTGAAGGCGCAGGGGATCGTATAGTGGGCAGGGTAGAGCGGCGGTGACATTCCATCGCCGCTGAACTACCGTGATGCGATTGATCGCCGCGTCAAGCAAAGCTGGGGCGTGACCGCAGATGATTGTTCAGGCCTGCCTCAACGGCGCGCGCCTCACTGATTTTCACCCGCACCTTCCGCTGTCCGCGGACGCGATGGCGGGCGATGGGGCAGCCTGTGTCGCGGCAGGTGCCGCCGAACTGCATATCCATCCGCGCGGCGTCGAACGCCGCGAAAGCCTGAATGCCGTCGATGAGACGGTTCTGGCCGTTCGGCAAAGCTGTCCCGGCACCCTGATCGGCGTCTCCACCGGGGCGTGGATCGAGAACGATGTGGAGCGGACGCGGGCTGCGATCGCGAATTGGCGGCAGTTGCCGGATTACGCGTCGGTCAATCTGTCCGAGCCCGACGCGCCGGCGGTGATGGACGTGCTGCGCGGTCGCCATGTCGGCATCGAGGCCGGCCTCGCATCGGCCGCCGACGCCGAGCGCTTTGTCCGGCTTCCCGGGCATCAGCACGTGTTTCGGGTCCTGATCGAAATCGACGTGCAGGACCTCCGCAAGGCGCTGCGGATCGCGGATGACGTCGCCTCGGTGCTCGATCGCGCCAATGTCCGGCGTCAGATATTGCTGCATGGCTTCGACGCCACGGTCTGGCCGTTCGTCGCGGAGGCGCGCCGGCGGCGCTGGTCGACGCGGATCGGCCTCGAAGATGGCAAGGCGTTACCCGACGGGACCGAGGCAGCCGACAATGCGGAGCTGGCTGCGGCGGCTGTTGCGATCTATCGCGGGGCATGAGACCGTCGCGATCATCATCCACACTTCGACCGGCATCGAAGCATTGTTGACACGAGCCTGCTAGTTTGGTGCCATCGATCCTCCCATCGAAGGTGGCACCATGAAACGAGAAGTCGTTCGCGTCGAGCCGATCTCAAGCTGGCTGGAGCGCTGGAAGGCGCCGGCGTCGCCCGTGACCCGTGCCGGCAACATGATCTTCGTGTCCGGTTTGCCACCATTCGATCCCGCAACCGGCGAGTTCGCCGCCGGCGCGTCGATCGAACGGCAGAGCGAATTGGTCATGGCACAGCTCAAGCAGTGTCTCGAAGCCGCCGGCGCCACGCTCGACAATGTCATGAAGTGCAACGTGTTCTGCACGTCCGCCAAGCACTTCACCACGTTCAACGCGGTCTATGCAAAGTATTTCCCGCACGAACCGCCGGCGCGGATCTTTGTCTGTATCCCGGAATGGACCGGGCCGTTCGACATCGAGGTCGACTGTATCGCGATGATGTGAGGGCAGGGGCGTTTCACAAATCCTGCCGCGTCAGCCGCCCGTGCACCACAGCCGGCCGCGCGGGCGGCTTGCTGGCGGCTTCGCCCATCGTCAGCGCCATCACCGAGACCGTCACTACGCGATCAATGATCCCGGCGACGTCGTCGAGATCGCATTTGCCTTCCGAGAGCCGGATCAGCCGTTCCTTCTCGCGGATGGTGTGGTGCGCCATCGCAAGCGCAAAGTTCAGGCCCCAATAGAGTTCGGTGTCGTCGCGGCCAGGCATCGCGCGGCGCATCGCGGCGGCGAATTTGCGCAAATGATCGACCTCGCGGTTCTTGATGCGGCGGATCGGCGGCACCGATTCGATCGAGGCGCGGATCATGAAGCGCGCGGCCGTGGAGCCTTCGCGGTCGGGGCCGAGGCAGCCGCGCAACGTCGGGCCGACCAAAGCGCGCATGATGTCCTCGATTGAAGCGCGGCCGCCGCCTTTTTCCTCCGCCGCCTTCAATTCATTGAGACGCTCGCGGTTGGTCTGGATGCTGCGGGTCACGAACAGCTCCGCGATCAACTCGTCCTTGGAGCCGAAATGGTAGTTCACGGCCGCGAGGTTGACGTTCGCCTCCGCGACGATGTCGCGCAGCGTGACGTCGCCGAAGCCGCGGTCGGCATAGAGGCGTTCGGCGGCGGCAAGAATGGCGGATCGGGTCTGGTCGCTCGGCATGGGTTACCCCCGATGCTGCGGTTGCATTTCAAACATATGTATGAAACTATCGTTTGAACAGCCGGAAATGTCAATCTGCATCTCGCGGGGCGGCGTTCTGGCACACCACGTCAGCTGTCCCTTCGAACGGCCCTTGCGGTGCGCGGGCGCGAGGTGGACAGTGCGGCCCAAGTCTAGAAAAATGAGGAGCGTCCCATGGATTTCACTTTGTCGGAGCGGCAGAAGGAATGGCTCGAGCGCGTTCAGGCGTTCATGACAACGCATGTTCGTCCCGCGGTGCCGATCTACGACAAGCAGGACGCCGAAGGCCCGCGCTGGAAGGTGATCCCGATCCTCGAGGACCTGAAGAAGAAGGCGAAGGCCGAAGGTCTCTGGAACATGTTCATGCCGCCGTCCTCGCATGAGGACGATGAATTCCACGGCGCGGGATTGACCAATCTTGAATATGCGCTGCTGTCGGAAGAGATGGGCCACATCTCCTGGGCTTCAGAAGTTTTCAACTGCTCGGCACCGGATACCGGCAACATGGAAGTGTTCATCCGTTACGGCACCAAGGAGCAGAAGCGCAAATGGCTGCGGCCGCTGATGGACGGCGAGATTCGTTCCGCCTTCCTGATGACCGAGCCGGCAGTAGCCTCGTCTGACGCCACCAACATCGAGACCCGGATCGAGAAGGACGGCGATCACTACGTCATCAACGGCCGCAAATGGTGGTCGTCGGGCGTCGGCGATCCCCGCTGCAAGGTCGCGATCCTGATGGGCAAGACCGATTTCAACGCTGCCAAGCATCAGCAGCAGTCGCAGATCCTGGTGCCGCTCGACACTCCCGGCATCAAGGTCGAGAAGATGCTGCCAGTGTTCGGCTTCGACGACGCGCCGCACGGCCATGCCCAGGTGCTGCTGGAGAACGTGCGCGTGCCGAAGGAGAACATCCTGCTCGGCGAGGGCCGCGGCTTCGAGATCGCGCAGGGCCGGCTCGGCCCGGGCCGCATCCATCACTGCATGCGCACCATCGGCAAGGCCGAGGAAGCGCTGGAGAAGATGGTGAAGCGGCTGGCGTCGCGCACCGCGTTCGGCAAGAAGATCATCGAGCACTCGGTGTGGGAGCAGCGCATCGGCGAAGCCCGCGCCGATATCGAGATGAACCGCCTGCTGTGCCTCAAGGCTGCCGACATGATGGACAAGGTCGGCAACAAGAGTGCGCAGGCCGAGATCGCGATGATCAAGGTCGCGGCCCCCAACATGGCGCTGAAGATCATCGACAACGCGATCCAGGCCTATGGCGGCGGCGGCGTCTCCGACGAGGCTGGCCTCGCCAAGGACTATGCCCACATCCGCACGCTTCGCTTGGCGGATGGTCCGGACGAGGTGCACAATCGTGCCATTGCCAGACTTGAACTTCGGAAGTATGCAAACAAGTCGCACTAACGGGACGCCGCCTGAGATGGCGCTCCCCAAGAACCGATAGGGAGCGTCATCGTGGCGGACGGCGTCAGGAAAGACGAAGAATTTTCCGGCACAAGGGAAGTCGAGGAACGCCATCGCATCAACGAGGCGAACCTCGACGCCTGGATGCGGGAACACGTCGATGGCTATCAGGGCCCGCTCAAGGTCCTGCAGTTCAAGGGCGGCCAATCCAACCCGACCTACCAGATCGAGACGCCCGGCCGCAACTACGTGATGCGCCGCAGGCCGTTCGGTAAATTGTTGCCGTCGGCGCATGCGGTCGATCGCGAGTTCCGCGTCATCGCCGCCCTCGGCAAGCAGAATTTTCCGGTCGCCAAAGCCTACGCGCTGTGCACCGACGACGCCGTGGTCGGTTCCGCCTTCTACATTATGTCGATGGAAGAGGGGCGCGTGTTCTGGGATCCGGCGCTGCCGAGCCAGGAGCCGGGGGCGCGCCGAAAGATCTTCATCAGCAAGATCGAGACGCTGGCGCATCTGCACATGCTCGAGCCCCAGAAGATTGGGCTCGGCGACTTCGGCAAGCCCGGCAATTATTTCGCGCGTCAGGTCGACCGCTGGACCAAGCAGTATCGCGCCTCGGAAACGCAGCACATTCCGGAATTCGAGAAGCTCGCCGAATGGCTGCCCAAGACCGTGCCGCCGCAGGAGCGCGTCTCGGTCGTGCACGGCGACTACCGCCTCGACAACATGATCTTCCATGCTACCGAACCGCGCGTGCAGGCGGTGCTGGACTGGGAGTTGTCGACGCTCGGCGATCCCATGGCCGACTTCACCTATCTGCTGATGCAATGGACCATGCCAGGCCTGGCGGGCGCCGACCTCAAGGCGCTGAACATTCCGAGCCAGGACGAAGCCGCGCAGATCTACTGCAACGTCACCGGCATGACGGTGCCGGATCTGAACTGGTACTTCTCCTACAATCTGTTCCGGCTTGCCGGCATCACCCAGGGTATTGCGGGGCGGGTCCGCGACGGCACCGCCGCGAATGCCAAGGCCCTCGAATCGGCTAAGCGCACCGTGCCGCTGTCGCAGGCGTCATGGGACTACGCGCAGAAGGCCGGCGCGGTGTGACGCCGACGCTACGTTTGGCGTTGCAATGATCAAGGCCCCGGTTTGGATGCGACGCTTCGAAATCGACCGGGGCCTTTACTTTGCGTGCGGGCATCGCTGACGGGCGAAATCGCGCTTCAATGTGGGCCGCCGGACGGTTGGGGGGGCGCTTTATCGATGCCGCCGTTTTTCGGCTTGTGCGGGGCGCGCGGCGGCTCGGAGGGAGGTTTCCGCGACGCCGTCTTTGCATCGCGGGCCTTCGCGGCCTGCCCCTTGGGTTCATGATAGCGGCCGTCCAGGCTGCTGTTGATCACATCCCAGATCTGCCGCAGCCGCCTGACGTGAAGATCGTCACGGATGTAGGAGATGGCGGCGCCGAGGATGTCCGTTTGGTCGAGGATGCGTTCGGTCCCGACTGCGCCGTCCTGCAGGACGTGGGCCGCCGTGTCCGCAAAGCTGCTGATGTCCAGTCCGAGCAGGATGCGGGCGACGCGCTCCTTCAGCAGCGGATTGTCGAGGCAGCGTTCGAGATCGAAGATAGTGCGGATATGGATATCGCGCAGCGCGATCGTCCGCGCCGGCCCGACGGCCAGGATGAGCTGCGCCTGCGCGACCCAGTCGATCACCTCGTAGAGCCCGTAGGGCGTCTCCACGAAGATCTGGATCGGATTCATCGTCGCCAGGTTCTGCACGTCCTCGATCTCGAACTCGCCGAGGCGAAGCTTCATAAACGGGTCGATGCCCAGGATCATGTCGAGCGGCAGCTCCTCCTGCAGCGCCTTGCTGGCCGGTGAGACGCGCCGCAGCCTGATCCAGGGAAACTTCGCGATCAGCACGCTGATGAAAAGGTCGGGGACGAAGCCAATGACGAACGCCGCGGCAATCTTCGGCTTGTCGCCCAGCAGGTCGAAGACACCGCTCTGTGCCACGGCTGCGCTGACGAACAGTGCCAGCGTGATGTGCATGAAGGAGGTGAAGAACGAGATCGGAGACAGGTCGAAATTCGCGATCCGCCGCACCAGATATTGCAGCGTCCAGATGTAGCTGCTGAGGAATGTATATGTGACCATTCCCGGCCACCCTTTGGGTTGCGCGTAAAAGCTCAGGCCGTGGGGATCATAGAGGCCACTGGAATCGCGCGGCGTGAAAGCGAATTCGAAGCAGAGATACGTGAGCAGGACATAGATCGCGACCGGAAAGACATAGTAGCGGATCGAGTTGGCGTTGGTCGATCCGCTCCGCTTGGGGTTGGACTTGGGATCGTACTTGTATTTGACGAGCTCGAAAGACGGCAGGATGATCGGCCGGCCGTCGGATTTTGCAAACTGGAACAGTCTTTCGAGGTCGAGCACGATCTCGTGCCGGGAGGCACGCACATTCATGCGACCGACATAGACTCCCAGTGGAACAAGAAGGCTGAAGGTGGCGATCGCCATCATGCGAAGCACACTCTCGTCATTCAGAAGCTGATTAAGATAAGACATGATCCAATTCGCCTTTGCTGAGCGGACGTCAGAGACATCTGTGGCCCTCGGCAGGCATCCGGCAGCGTGCAACGGCTTTCTGCTCGTGCATCAATCGTGCCTTGAGGATTCAAACGCGCGATTGGTGCCTATACGCTGACGCTGAACCGGTTATGCGTCGAGGGGAGCTTCAAGAAACTTCCCGGCAATGGACTTGCATTCAATTTCAAACGTCGAATATGAGGGTATTCAACCATTGATAGAATATTACCGCAAGTGAAGCCGATCACACGTCAGGTGGGGCGTTGGTCCCGAAACCGGACACCAAGCCCTCACGGAGCGACAAAAATGCGCGACGCGGCTTGAGTTTGTGGCGCTGTTTTGGCAAGGGAATTGGTCAGATAACCTGCACTTGTCCTGATCGGACGCACCATCTTGAAGCTCTCCCCGAATGTCCGCGGCGGCCTGTTCATGGCGGTCGCGATGGCCAGTTTCACCACCAACGACACCATCACCAAGGCGGTCTCGTCCGAGATGAACATCGGACAGATCATGCTGGTGCGAGGCGGGTTCGCGATGCTGCTGATCGGCGCGCTGGCGCTGCATCGGCAGGCGCTGCGGCCGATGACCGCGTTGGCGGTCGGGCCGCTGAGCCTGCGGGTGTTTGGCGAGATCGGGGGAACACTGACCTATCTGCTGGCGATTGCGCATATGCCGCTCGCCAATGCCTCGGCGATCTTCCAGGCGCTGCCGCTGGTGATCACGCTTGGCGCCGCATTGGTGTTCGGCGAGCCGGTGGGCTGGCGGCGCTTGTTTGCGATTTCGGCCGGCTTCCTCGGCGTGCTCATCATCGTCCGTCCCGGCATGGCCGGTTTCAGCGAGTTCTCGCTGCTGGCATTGCTCTCGGTCGCGTTCTGCGCCGTGCGCGATCTCGTCACCCGGCGCATCCCGGCGGAGCTGCCATCGCTGTTCATCACGCTGGTGACGACGCTCGCGGTGACGACCGCCGGCGCCATCGTGCTGTTTCCGCTCGGCGGCTGGACCCCGCCATCCGCAAGCGCGCTCGGGCTGCTGGCGCTGGCGGCGGTGTTCGTGCTGATCGGCTATCAGTGCACCATCATCTCGTTGCGATCGGGCGATATCTCCGCGGTGGCACCGTTCCGCTATCTCGCGCTGCTCTGGGCGATCGTGACGGGCTATTTCGTATTCGGCGACCGGCCCGATGTTCCGATGATCGCGGGCGCCGCAATGATCGTGGCGTCCGGTCTCTACACGCTCTATCGCGAACGCATCCGTGACCGGTTGCGGCCGGCGGCAAGCGCATCAGGCTTGCCACCGGACGGGTTATGACGTCACGAGAAAAACCGCCTCAGTGCAGACCGCCCGTCACGTGCAACGTTTCGCCGGTGATGTAGGAGGCATCGTTCGAAGCAAAGAAAGCCACCGCCGCTGCGATCTCCTCGACCTTGCCGATCCGCGCCAGCGGCGTGACCGATTCGATCCACTTGCGCATGTCGCCCTCGGCAAGGCCGGCGGAAACGACGCCTTCGGTCGCGATCATGCCGGGGTTGACGGTATTGACGCGGATCTTGCGCGGCGCCAACTCCTTCGACAGCACCGAGGAGATCGCGTCCACCGCGGCTTTGGTCGCGGTATAGACCGCGGCGTTTGGCGGCGCGATCGTCGATACGCCGGAGCTGATATTGATGATGCTGCCACCGGCCGCATTGAAGTGCCGCGCGGCTTCCTGCGAAACCAGCAGCAGGCCGAGCACATTGAGATCGAAATGCTTATGGAAGTGCTCAGGCGTAATGCCATCCAGCGGCGCGAACTCGTAGAGGCCGGCATTGTTGACCAGGATATCGATCGGCCCAAACGCCTTGACGGTCTCTGATACCACCGACTTGACGTGGCTGGCGTCGGTGAGATTGCCATGGACGGCGATGGCCTTGCCGCCCTTTTCGGTGATCGCTGCCACCACGCGCTCGGCCGCCCCTTTGCTGGCACTGTAGTTGACGGCAACCGCGGCACCCTCGGCGGCGAGGCGGACCGCGATCTCGGCGCCGATACCCTTTGACGCGCCGGTTACCAGCGCCACTTTGCCTTCAAGTCTCTTGCTCATGTTGCTCTCCATGACCGCGCGGACGCGCGGCTTGTTCAATAGTTCAGTAATAGTGAACCATTGAACAGGTTCAAGGGCCGCGCTATATATTTCGGCATGGTGCAATTCGTTCACCCCTCGCGCGAGGACATCACATTGGCCGGAGTGCTGGCAGCGCTCGCGGACCCGATGCGGCTGAGGATTGTCAGAAGCCTGCTCGAGCAGGGCGATTGCATGTCGTGTACGGACGCGGCGCCGTGCCCTGGTATGGCCAAATCGACCCTGTCGAACCATTTTCGCGTTCTGCGCGAGGCAGGTCTGATTCAAACATCGAAAAAAGGCGTCGAGCATCGCAATGTGGTGCGCGAAGCCGATATCAATGCGCGCTTTCCCAAATTGCTGAAGACGATTTTGGGGTATCCGGATTAGTCCGTAGGATGGGTGGAGCGCAGCGATACCCATCAAGCTGTCAGGCAACGACGTCCACCATCGTGCTGCGGTGAAGTGATGGGTTTAGCAAGGGCTCTACCCATCCTACGGCATTACGCAGTCGCCTTCGCGCAATACGCGATCAACCGCGCGACGAAGTTTCCGCAGCTCTCGAGCTGCGATATCTCGATAAACTCATCCGGCGTGTGGGCCTGCGCGATTCCGCCGGGGCCGACCACGACCGACGGCACGCCGGCCATGTCGACGAACAGGCTGGCCTCGGTGCCGAAGGCCACTTTGGCGTGGTCGTTGCGGCCCGCGAGTTGCTTCGCCAGCGTGACGATGGGATTCTCCGCGGGCGTGTCCAGCGCCGGATAGTCGAGGATCTCCTCGAAATCGATGCCGCATTCCGGATGCCGCTTGCGCATCGCCGGCTCGATCTCGGCCTTGGCCCAGGCCACGATCGCGTCCGTTACCTGCCGGGACTCGCTGATGCCGATGCCGCGGCACTCGAATTCCACCGTGCAATGATCGGGCACGATGTTCAGCGCCGCGCCGCCATGCACGATGCTGGTCAGAAGCGTGGAGTGCGGAACGTCGTAGAGGCTGTTCTGTTCGGCCTCCTGAGCAAGCAACACGGCGCGGCGGCGAATCTCCGTGATCAGGTCGGCCGCGTATTCGATGGCGTTGACGCCATCAGGCGCGATCGAGGAGTGGCGTGCCAGTCCGCGGAACGTGGCGCGGACGCCGTGCTTGCCCTTGTGTCCGATGATCACCTGCATCTGGGTCGGTTCGCCGACGAAGCAGCCGAGCGGCTTGACCGGCTTGCGGCTGACCTCGCCCAGCATCCGCCGCACGCCGACGCAGCCGATCTCCTCGTCATAGGAGATCGCGAGATTGATCGGGGTCTCGAGCCTGGCTTCCAGCATCTCCGGCACCATGGCGAGGCAGACGGCGACAAAGCCCTTCATGTCGGTGGTGCCGCGGCCGTAATACCGCCCATCGCGCTCGACGAGTTCGAACGGGTTGTGGGTCCATTCCTGTCCGGCGACAGGCACGACGTCGGTATGCCCCGATAGCACCAGGCCGGCCTTGTCCTCAGGCCCGATGGCGACCCACAGCGAGGCCTTCTGCCCGGACTCGTCCACGATCCGTTGCCCGGTCACGCCGAGCGAGGCGAGGTAGTTTTCGATATAGGCGATCAGCGGCAGGTTCGAGCGATCGCTGATCGTGTCGAAGGCGACGAGGTCGGCGAGGATCTTGCGGATACGGTCGGGGCGTTGGGTTTGCATGTCTTGGTCTACTCAATGGCGTTGGAAAACTGGCTGGCCGGGTGGCCGGTCCGGACGAAGTTTGCGAGCGAGCGCGCGGCCGGCGCCAGCGATCCCCGCGCTGGAACGACGACGGCGGTTTCGAGCGTCATTTTGAGGTCCAGCGGACGGAACACCATGGACTTTTCGGGACGCAGTTCGAGCGGGAAGGGATTGAGGATCGCGATCCCGAGGCCGGCGCGGACCATCTCGACCAGAACCACCGAGGTGGAGGCCTCCGCGACGATCAGCGGTTCGGAACGAACCGCTGCAAAGGCTGCATCGATCTTGTTGCGCAGGGGGAAGCGCCGGCTCAATGCGATCATGCGCTCGCCGACGAGATCACCGATCGTCAGTTCGGATCTGATGGCCAGGCGATGCCGCTTCGGAAGCAGCGCATGCGGGCGCGCCCGCCGGAAAATCTCCAGCCGGACACCGTTATGGGACGTCGCCTGGTCCACCAGCCCGAGATCGGCGCTGCCGTCAGCAACAGCCCCGAGACAGTCGGTCGACTTGCCGACTTCCAGATGAACGCGCGTGCCCGGCTCGCGGGCGATGAAGCGCGCCAGCAGCGGCGCGAGAAACAGATGAGCGAGCGTCGGCGGTGCCACGACGCGGATCGTGGTCGCGACGTCGCCGCGCGGGGCCGCAAGCTGATCGAGCAGGTCGAAGACGACGGCGGCCCGCGCTTCGAGCGCGAGGGCTTCCGCAGTCGGCGCGAGACGGCCGTTGCGGCGCGCGAACAGCGGCTGCCCGAGGCGCGCCTCGAGGCTTGCGATCGCGCGCGACACCGACGGCTGCGACATGCCGAGCTGGCGCGCCGCATGTGTCGTCTTTCCCGTCGCGATCATGGCACGCAGCGCCTCGATCTCGCGCAGCGAGGGACGAATCTTGCTGTCGCCTGCCAAATCCACGGTGTTTGGTTTTCTATTCATCAACCGCATAGAAATTCGGAAAGGAAATAAATATTTGCATAGCATGATGCTGCGTGCAAGCTTTTTGCCCCACACGACGAGCCGACGCCGGTTGGCGCGGCATCGACGGGATTGCAACTGGGAGGGGGCACAGAGTGAGCGCAATTGCGGAAAGTGGGGCGGCGAATGAACGTCAGTCGGCGGCGCGCGCCGTCGTTGCGGCGACAGTCGGCAATATGCTCGAATGGTACGACTTCGCGATCTATGCGGCCTTTGCAGTCCCGATCTCGAAGGCCTTCTTTCCGGCTGACAGCGAGGTGGTGTCGCTGCTGCTTGGCTTCGTGACCTTCGGCCTCGGCTTTGTTGCGCGACCGTTCGGCGCAATCGTGCTCGGCGGCTTTGCCGACCGGCGCGGCCGGCGTGACGCGCTGAGTCTGACGATCCTGCTGATGGCGCTCGGCACCGGCATCATCGCGCTGTGCCCCGGTTACAACTCTATCGGACTTGCGGCGCCGATTATCATCCTGGTCGCGCGCCTGATCCAGGGATTTTCAGCGGGCGGCGAGATCGGCGGTGCCCTCTCGACGCTGGTCGAACACGCGCCACCGCAGCGCCGCGCGCTCTTTGCATCGTTTCAGCAGATGTCGCAGGGTGGATCGACCATGCTGTCGGGACTGGTCGCGATCACCATCGCGCTGCTGTTGCCGGCCGATGCCGTGACCGAATAGGGGTGGCGTCTGGCTTTCGTCGTCGGTCTCCTGATAGCGCCGGTCGGACTCTATATCCGCCGCGAGCTCGAGGACGCGCCGCTGTTCAAGGCATCAGACCATGCGGCCGAGGCGCCGATCCGGCTGGTGCTGCGTGAGCATTGGCGCACGGTGCTGACGGGCATTCTGATCGTGATGCTGTGGACCGTCGCGCAATACCTCGCGAATTATTTTCCGACCTTCGCGGTGCGCGAGCTGAAGGTGTCGCTGTCGCAGTCGTATCTCGGCCCGCTGGTGATCGGCACGGTGCTGTTGTTCTGTCCGCTGATCGGCGCGCTGGCGGATCGCTACGGCCGCCGCCGCATCATGCTCGCTGGCGCGGCCGGGCTTGCGGTCGTTGCCTATCCGGCGTTCTCCTATCTGATCGCGGCGCCGACGCCGCAGCGTCTGGTTTCGACTCAGATCGTCGTTGCCGTGTTCATGTTGATCTATACGGCACCGGCCTCGGCGGTGCTGGCCGAACTGTTTCCGACCCGGGTGCGTGCGACCGGGATCTCGCTCACCTACAGCCTTGGCGTCGCGATCTTCGGCGGGTTCACGCCAGCCATCATTACGGCCCTGATCAGCTGGACCGGACAGCCGGTCACGGTGGCGTTCTATCTGATGGGCGCGGCCGTCATCAGCTTTGCGGCGGTTCTGACGCTGACCGATCGCACCGGCGAGGTGCTGAAGTGATTTGGCTCCAGTCTTCGTCAAATCGCCAATCACTGAGTTGCCCGGCGGGTCAAGCCATCGCGACAGAAGTAATTTCGTATTTTCGGAATTTGTGCTTGATGCGCACCCCAACTCAGCCGTTTAATACCGCCGTCCCACCCGATCGAGGGGCGTGCGCACGTCACGCACGCGCGGTGGGATGCGGTGGACGCGGAATGCGCAACTGACGAGTGCGCATGACGCGGACGGTGAAATCGTGTGGACCTGACGCCCCAGTGGCAGGTGTCCTCTCGTGAAGTACGCGAAAGCGTCTTTGCGAGGGCGGTGACGAGCAAGCCTAGTCTCGCCAAGAGCACGTATAAGCCGTAACCCATCGCGAAGCCGGAGTGCCTCCGCTGAACCTGTATGCTCGTGTGCGTTTCTCTTTCTACTTTTGCACACGAGACCGCGGGCGCAGCGTGCACCCGGCTTTCCCTGCGCCCTCTGTTTCGAGAGGGGGCGGAACGAAGAGCAAAGCTCGGACAAATCATGTCGCGAGATGGCGAAGTTGCGTCCTCATTCACAGCTGTCATCGCCCGGCCTGTGCGCAATTGCGCACCTGGACCGGGCGACCCAGTACGCCGCGGCCCATCGACTCAATCACGACTGCCTCTGGAATACTGGGCGGATTCAACCGGTCGCCCGGTCAAGCCGGGCGACGACACTGAATGTTTGGCCTCAGTCGAATTCCAAAAACCGGTGGGACGACGAGTTGAGAGAACCCCTAAATCGGCTTCCCCGCATACGGCATCGATGCCGTGAGCCCACCATCGACCGGGATCGCCTGGCCGTTGACGTAGGAGGCGTCGTCGCTCGCCAAAAACAATCCCATCGCCGCGAGCTCGTGCGGCTGGCCGGCGCGCTTCAAGGGATTGAGCTGGCCGATCTTGTCGGCGGTGCCGCGCTCCTTGGCGCGGTCGAACACCGGTTTTGTCATGCCGGTTTCGATCAGGCCCGGGCAGACCGCGTTGATGCGCACGCCGGTGCCGGACAGCGAGTAGGCCGTGGTCTGCACCAGGCTGATGACCCCGGCCTTGCTCGCACCATAGGGATGTCCGCTGGCGCCGGACTTCAGGCCTGCGACCGAGGCGGTGCAGACGATCGAACCGAAACCCTGTTTGGTCATGTGCGGAATCGAATGCTTGATGGCGAGGAACGGACCGATCAGATTGACGCGCAGCACCTCCTGCCAGTGTTCCACGGTCTGGTCGGCAATCGGCACCAGGCCACCGCTGACGCCGGCATTGGCCCAGATCGCATCGAGCTTGCCGTATTTGGCGACAGCTTTTTCGATGAAGGCCTTCACGTCGGCTTCCGAACCCGCATCGGCGGTGACCGCTTCGACGGTACCGCCGGCATCGCGCACCAGCTTTGCGGTTTCGTTCACGCCGTCGGTGCGGTCGACTGCGATCAGCTTGGCGCCTTCCCTGGTGAACAGCAGCGAGGCCGCGCGGCCGATGCCGCTTCCGGCGCCGGTGATGATGACGGATTTGCCTTCGAGGCGGCCCATATGTTTCTCCCTGGTGACGTGTTCCTTCGCGCTTGCCGCGCGACGGAATTCAAACAAGATTTCAAACGTCCGAAGCACTTGAGACGATGTGCAGCGTGACGTACAGCGACAGGGGACAGTATTGAAGGGTCTTCGCCATGTCCAATCCAGACAAGCCAAAGGTGACGGTGACGCGGTGGTGGTGGGTGCGTCACGCGCCGGTGCGCAGCGATGGCGGTAACATCTACGGGCAGGCGGACATCGAATGCGACACCGGCGACACCGAAGTGTTCGAGGCGGTCGCCAAAATGCTGCCGCGCAATGCAGTGTGGTACGCCAGCAGTTTGAAGCGCACGCATCAGACCGCGGATGCGATCTGGGCCGCCGGCTTTCCGAAGCCCGCTGAGATGACCAAGGACGCGGCCTTCGCCGAACAGAATCTTGGGCAATGGCAGGGCATGAACCGCGCTGTGTTTCTGGCGAGCCAGCCCCCGGGCCGCGCCTGGTTTGCCGACGTCAACGAGCCCGCGCCCGGCGGCGAGAGTTTCATGGATCTCTATACAAGGGTCTGCCGCGCGATCGTGCGGATCACGGCCGCGGAGGCGGGCAAGGATATCATCGCGGTCGGCCATGGCGGCGTGATCAGGTCTGCGGTCGGCCTCGCGCTCGGTGGTCAGCCGGACCGAGGCTTGTCGTTCGACATCGACAACGTCTCGGTTACGCGGCTCGATCACATCGCAGGTCCCGGCCTATCGACGTGGCGGTTGCCGATGGTGAACCAGCAACCCTGGATCGCCGATCCCAGGCACGCCGCGATGCATCAGCCGGCCGGGCCGGAGGTGACTAGCAAGCTTGCTTGATCGTCATTCCGGAATGGTCCGAAGGACCATATCCGGAATCTCGAGATTCCGGGTTCGACGCTGGCGCGCCGCCCCGGAATGACGCTAAGACGAAAACCTCACACCTGGGAGAGAAACATGACCTTGTTCGACATGAAGGGAAAAGTCGCCGTCATCACCGGCTCGACGCGTGGCATCGGACGCGCCATTGCCGAGCGCATGGCCGAGCACGGCGCCAAGGTGGTGATCTCCTCGCGCAAGGCCGACGTTTGCGAAGAGGTCGCGACCGACATCAACGCGACCTACGGCAAGGGCACAGCCGTGGCGATCGCTGCGAACATCTCCTCAAAGGAAAATCTGCAAAACCTCGTCGACGAGAGCAACCGTGCCTTTGGCAAGATCGACGTGCTGGTCTGTAACGCGGCGTCGAACCCGTATTATGGTCCGCTCGCCGGCATCTCCGACGATCAGTTCCGGAAAATCCTCGACAACAACATCGTCGCCAACAACTGGCTGATCTCGATGGTGGTGCCGCAGATGATCGAGCGCAAGGACGGCTCTGTTATCATCGTGTCCTCGATCGGCGGCCTGAAGGGCTCGACCGTGCTCGGCGCCTACGCAATCTCCAAGGCCGCCGACATGCAGCTCGCGCGCAATCTCGCCTGCGAGTACGGCAAGCACAACATCCGCGTGAACTGCATCGCGCCGGGCCTGATCAAGACCGACTTCGCCAAGGCGCTGTGGGACAATCCGGACACGCTGAAGGCCTCGACCGCCCGCTCGCCGCTTTTGCGCATCGGCATCCCCGACGAAATCGCGGGCGCGGCCGTGCTGATGGGCTCGAAGGCCGGCGACTTCCTGACCGGCCAGACCCTCGTGATCGACGGCGGCGCGACGATTAGTTGATGGTTGGGAGTCATTCCGGGGCGCGCGTTAGCGCGAACCCGGAATCTCGCGCAACAATGTTGGGATTCCGGGTTCAGCCCTGCGGGCTGCCCCGGAATGACAACTCACTCCACCGCCGCGTACACGCCATTCCGCACCAGCGAGCGGAAATATTCGCGCTGGCCGGGGCCCTGCATCATGAAGACTGCGATCAGGTCTTCGCTCGGGTCGATCCAGAAGAACGTGCCGGCCATGCCGCTCCAGAAGAACTGGCCGACCGAGCCGGAGAATGGCGCGATGCCCTGCTGCATCCGCACGGAGAAGCCGAGGCCAAAGCTGTGGCCAGGCGACACCAGCGTGCCCTGGATCTTGACGTCAGACCCGAGATGATCCGCCGCCATCAGCTGCAATGTCTTGCGGCCGATGATCCTGGTGCCATCGAGAGAGCCGCCGTTGAGCAACATCTGGGAGAACCGCGCGTAATCCATCGTGGTCGAAACCAGGCCGCCGCCGCCGGATTCCATCGCCGGCTTCTCCAGCATGTTGAACAGCTGGACCTTCTCCCGGCTCCACGGATCCATCGCAAACGCCTCGGCGAGGCGGCCGGCATTTTCCTCGCCGGTGTGGAACGCGGTCTCCGCCATCTGCAGCGGGTTGAGGATGCGCTCGGCGAGGAACGCGCTGAGCGTCTTGCCGCTGACCACTTCGATGATGCGGCCGAGCACGTCGGTGGAGCGGCTGTAGTTCCATTCGGCGCCGGGCTGGCAGATCAGCGGCATGCTGGCGAGCATCGTGGCGTGCTCGGCATTGGTGATCTTGCGGCTGCGCAGCCGCGACTGCTGGTAGAGCCGCTGCACCAGGCCGCTGCCGGTGTGGTCGTATGTCAAACCGGAGGTGTGGCGGAGCAGATCCTGGATCGTCATCTGCCGCTTGGCGGGAACCAGTTCGAGCTCGCCATTGTATTCGACGCCGACCTTGGTCTCGGAAAATTCCGGAATGAATTTCGCGACGGGATCGTTGAGCAGGAAGTGGCCGTCCTCGAGCAGCATCATGATGCCGATGGAGACGATCGGCTTGGTCATCGAGAAGATGCGGAAGATCGCGTCATGCGCCATCGGCGCTCCGGCCAGCGGGCTCTGTCGGCCGATCGCGTCGAACCAGCCGATCTGGCCACGCCGCGCCACCAGCACCGTCACGCCCGGCGTGGTTCCCTTGTCGACCTCGCGCTTGAAGGTGTCGCTCATCGCCTGCAGCCGCGCACTCGACAGCCCGATCGCTTCGGGCTTGGCGAGGGGGAGGGACGGGGTTTTCGGGCTGCTTGCGTGCTTGGTGGCGGTTTGAGCGTTCATGATCTCTCCCTTGCGCATGCTTCTTGCGGCGGCGTATCGCCGGTTGGTGATGGCCGGAGTCTGGCGCAGAAGTTCTGCATTGAACAGGACGTTAACCGCTTCACTCTTGCAAACCGGCCATGCCCTGTGCTTGAAACGGCGCGAACCGGCGGCGACGCCGGTTCCCTGCAGGAGTGTAGCTCAATTGGTAGAGCACCGGTCTCCAAAACCGGGGGTCGCAGGTTCGAGCCCTGCCACTCCTGCCAGATAACATACTGAAATTACTTGAGATATTTGTTCGCAAATGTTCTCAAATTCTCGCGCTGCTACCGTTTTGCTACCATTCACCGCTTTTTCATCGCGGCTTGTAGAGCAGCATCGGCACGGGCGGCGGCGTCTTCTTGCATCCCCGGCATTACATGGCTGTAGAGGTCCAAGGTGATCCCGACTTTGCTATGCCCCAACCGCTCTGAGGCGACCTTAGGGTGGGCTCCCGAGGCCAGCAGATGCGTTGCGTGTGCATGTCGCAGGTCATGGAAGCGGTAAGCGGGCAACTCTGTTCCACGGATTAGTCTGACCCATTCGTGGGTAATCCATGTCGGCTGCATCATTCGACCGTCCGCATGGGCGCAGACGAAATGGTCCTCGGATAGCCTCACGCCGAGCTTTAGGAGGCTCTGGGCTTGTTCAATCCGATGGGCGCGCAGTTCATCAACGATTGTCTGCGCCAGCGCCACGGTCCGCGCCCGTCCACTCTTTGGCGGTTTGAGCCGAACGGTTCCGTTCATCTGTTCCGCGCTTTCGACCACGGCGACCTGACCGGCGTCCAAATCGACCGAACGCCAGCGAAGCGCCGCTATCTCGCCCCGGCGCATTCCCAGAAGCACGGCCAGCAACGTGGGGATAAACAAGCCAGTTCCTCGCATGGCTCCAATCAGTTCGCCAGTCTGTTTCAAATCGTAGGTTGTCATGGTGGCCCGCTCGACTTTGGGAGGGTCAACGGCGTCGGCTGGATTGCGGGCGAGCAACTCCCAGCGGACGGCTTGCGCCAAGGCCTGCTTTAGCACTCGGTGACAATGATGCACCGTGCGAGGTGCTAAGCCGCCACCGCCGTCACGCCGGCCACTGGTGAGCGCTGTGGAGTAGGCGGTAGAAATTGCCATCGGGGTGAGTTTCGTCAGCGCGATGCTGCCAATTAAGGGCGCGATATTTTTTCGAGCGAGTTCGCCGTAACGTTCAGCAGTCCGAGGGCTCACCTGGGATTTGATGTGCTCCAACCATTTGTCGAGATATTCGGCAACGGTGGTCTTGCTCGGTTCAAGATAACTCCCGGCCTGCACGATAGAGATCAGCCGAGCGCTTTCGATCTGCGCCTGTCGCTTCGTACCCTTAAATGAATGCCACTTCCTGCGGCGCTTCCCGGTCTGAGGATCGGGGATGTCGAGGATGATGGCCCAATGGCCGGGCGAACGCTCGCGGATATGGCCCTTCATGATCGCTCTCCTCGTGATTTTATACGGAATACGTTGTCTGCCGGGGAAGGAAGCTCACTTTGTCTAAGTAGACCTCGGAGATAAGGAAGAATCGCACTGGGCATTTCCGCGGTGATGAAAACAAATGCTCCAAGCGACGCTTGCCCGAATTGAATCGAACCACCGCTTTTCAGGCCGACAGCAGCCGTTCGCGGCTGGCGAAAAACTTGTATCCAGGTGATTTCATCGTCGTCCGATGAAAGGCAGTGCACAACCGCCGATCTAAAGGTACGAACTGTGGGCAACGCGTCCGCGCTCTGGGATTTATGACGGATTGCCTTCGAAACTTCGTTCGTATGTGCGACGACGTCAGACAGGCTATCTGTGGCCAACACCGAAATGATTAGCATAGCAACATTCTCGGGCGTCGCCTTGACCCCGCTGCCTGGGCCGCGACCCTTCGTTGCCGTTAACAGGCCACCGCGCACCAGTGCTCGTTGTCGTTCGTATAGGGCATATTCCGAAAGCCCCAGAACGTCCGGCAGCAGCGGGATAAAAGATTTCAGGCTGTGCATATTCGCGTTCTAGCCCGAATAATAGTGTATGTCCACCATTGAATGGTGTGAATTGTACACTACTTGCCTTCTTAGTGGTGATGTCCACCATTGGAGGCCATACAATGTATCGCAAGGTTTATAGTAGAGAAAACAGCCGCTTAGTGGGCGACAGCCGGTTGGTTTATGAGGTCCCGGAAGCGGGGGAAATGCTCGGCCTTGGTCGGAATGCCAGCTATCAGGCGGCAAAGCGGGGAGACATTCCGACAATCAAGATCGGCAAACTCATCAGAGTTCCGAAGGTGGCGTTCGATCTTATGTTGAAAGCCGTTGCAGCTCCAAGCGTGGCCGCTCAAACCGAGGAGGAATTTTGATGGTGAAAATTCCCTTGGAGCACCAAGAATTCTTGCAAAACAACAAGCAGGTGGTTTTTCCGGACCAGCGCATTCGCTTAATGACGCTGACGTCTATCCGTGACGCGGTAATTGCCGGCAAAGCCGATGGTTGGGGTGTGATCGACTTTGATTTCGATACCGGAGAAGCGACGTTCATCTGCGTCTATTGCGCGACAGGTGTTGAGCATCCCGACGCAGAGGCTTTTTCAGTCAAGCCTGGGGTCTTGAGTACGCTTCACTGACACGGACTTGCAGACTGATGCTGGCGTGCTCGGCAGCGTGTGAGCACGCCACAACATCATCGGGATTTTTTCGGCCTTCCGACAGTACGAACTCCTGGATCCGCGCCGAACCAAAAAGCGATAAAAGGAATATGGACAATGAATGAGCATTCGATTCACTCAAAGGCAGCGTTGCGCGGCGTAGATTTAGCACCAATGGCGCTTTCGCCGAACAAAGCCGATATTTCCGCGCATCTTTACGCGCTGTTTTCCCCGGCGTTAGCGAAGTCGTATCCTGATGCTTGGATAGAGATCGCGTGGAGCGATCCTGCGAATGGCGATCTCAATAGGGCTCGCAAGTTTGCCGCGCACGATCTGGAAACTATTGCGGATTTTGCCGAGAGAAAAAGCCGAGCTGGTTGCAACGTCTATGTTGGCGCCGCATTGCGTCAGGGGGACATGCCGCCAAAGGGCCGGGCGAATGACGATAACTTTCAGACTACGACATTTGCCTGGGCCGAGTTCGATGGCGCAGGCGACGCCACACGTATCAACATGGTACTGGAGGCAAACCAGCTGACGCCAGCATTGGTTGTTACCACTGGAAGTGTGCCACATCTCCGCGCGCATCTATACTTCGCTATCGATGATGGGGCCGACCGTACAAAAGTGGTCGCGGCGCTCAAATCGCTAAAGGTTCTGCTCAAAAGCGACAACGTGGATAACGCCAGCCGTGTGATGCGATTGGCCGGCACTGTCAATTATCCGACACCGAAGAAGGCGTTGGAGCGCGGATATGTCGTAGAATTGGTGACATTGCGTCAACAACAGCACGCCCCCGTATATCGTCCGACCGGTCTGGCGCCAGTAACGGATCTGGCCAATTCTTTTACGAAGCAGGGCGAGAGTGCCACGGGCGGACGCAGCGATGATGTGCTGGCGAAGTTGCTTGAACAAAGCCGCGTCGATGGTCAGTGGCACGAATCGATGCGGAGTGTAACGGCAACCATGGCTGGTCGCGGAAGGTCGGCCATCGAGATCCGATTAATGTGCGGATCTTACTGCAAGGGTGGTGCCCAGGATGCCGATCTGAAGGTGCTGATTGACGGGGCGATTGCCAAATACCAGTCCGGCGATGGTCTTGACGTCGAACGATCGTCGGCCAGAGAAGGCGATGAACGTGTGGCCAACCAGGCTCCGGTCGCAGCCGAGCTTCCAGTCCTTCAGATCAATCAGCGCATCTCAATGGTTACGAGCAGGACGCAGAAATTATTGATCGATGCCAGTGTCCCGTTCTATCAGCGCGGGGGCGAATTGGTGCGGCCGGTAATCCGAGCGGTTAAGGCGGCGCACGGTCGCTTAACCAAAACAGCACAGCTAAAGCCTGTAACCGCAACGTACTTGCGCGACACCATGTGCCGCCACATCCTGTGGGAACGGCTTACTGATGGGAGCTGGAGTAGCGCGATGGCCCCAATGAATGTCGCCACCACATTGTTGGATCGTGACGGTGTATGGGGATTTCAAGAAATCGTCGGGGTGATCGCTACGCCTACGATGCGGCCCGATGGATCGCTTCTCGTTAAGCAGGGTTACGATCTTGCGACCAGATTGCTTCTGATCGAGCCTCCACCGATGCCGGCGATTCCAGATGAGCCAACACGAGGCGATGCCCTGGAAGCACTCGCGTTGCTTGATGAACTGATCAGCGAATCACCGTTTGATGACGATTCGTCCAGATCAGTTGCCTTGTCTGGTCTCATCACGCCGGTGGTACGCGGCGCATTTGCGGTGGCTCCAATGCACGTTTCGTCGGCGCCGGTGGCTGGCTCTGGCAAATCGTTCCTATGGGACGTGGCCGCGGGAATATCGACCGGCCAACAGCGAATGCCAGTGATCGCCGCGGGCAATGAAGAAGAAACCGCAAAGCGCCTAACCGGTGTCATGCTTACCGGGCAGCCGCTCATCTCGGTCGATAACGTAAACGGTGAACTCAAAGGTGATTTTCTGTGTCAGGCGATCGAGCAGCACTTCCTTGACATTCGCCCGCTCGGTCGTTCCGACATCGTCCGTATCCAAACGGGCGGCGTGACGATCTATGCCACCGGCAACAATATCATCATCGTTGGCGACCTATGCCGACGCACCATAACCGCGCGCCTCGATGCCAAGTTGGAAAATCCGCAGTTGCGGCAGTTTCGTAACAATCCAATAGGCAAGATTCTCGATGATCGCGGCACGTACATCGCCGCGTGTTTGACAATCTGCCGCGCTTATATTGTCGCAGGCAGGCCAGGACTGTTGCCTCGGTTAGCATCGTTCGAGGGTTGGTCCGACACTGTCAGGTCTGCGTTGGTCTGGCTCGGCAAGGCCGACGCGGTCGACAGCATGGAGGATACCAGAGCGGAAGATCCACAGCGAGCGGCGCTGACCGATTTGCTAAACGCATGGTCTCAAGGTCACGGTGTTGGGTCAGGGAGTGGTGTCTCATTGGCGGTTATCATCGAGAAGTCGATGAAAATGGAAAAGATGGGAGGAAGCGAAACAGGCGAGTTCAAATATCCAGAGCTCAATGCGGCCGTCCGGGCGGCTGTGTTGGCGATAGCCGGAAATTCGCCAAGCTCAAAAATCGATCCCCCGCGGTTTGGGCAATACTGCAAGGCGAACAAGGGCAGGATTGTCGATGGACTTTTCCTCGCAAACAGGCCGAGCAGCAGAGGTGGTGCCGCGACGTGGTGGGTCGATCAGGCAAAGGCAGCATGATGGGGGAGATGGGGGATGATGGGGCAGTTTAGCTTCGGTCGAAGCGACGGTGGCATGAAGTAAAGCTGACCCTTTTTAGCACTTGCCTGAAATTGCCCCATCATCCCCCATCACGCCCATCATTGGGGGCGTCGATGTTGCTGCGCACGGTCGCCGCCACACCACGGTGAGCGATGCCGTGCATCCAGCACGGGTGCCTTTTCAGACAAGGAAACTCGATTCAAACGAATGTCGGTCATCATGAATGCAAATGAGTAGTTTTTACAAGTTTTGACTACGGTCTATTTCGCGCTGGCAAGAGGGGCGCCCCGACGACCTGCTACGGAATGCCAGTACCAATCGCACCGACGTGGTCCACACCGGCACCATCGACAACCAGAACGCCCGTCCCGCTGTTGCGTCCTGGCGTGGTGCGGATACCCCGACGCTTCGTTCGGACAGTTGAAATGCACATTTGTCGAAGTTCGGTAGCAATTGCGGTTGCAACCAATCGCTCCAATGCGGCCGGCTATTGAAATGTTGAGTCTGGTCAATGGCATAGGCGTGGCTGCCGGCGCAATAGCACCGGTTTCGCAATTCGGTTACGCGACCGATGGGTCCAATATTGGATTGATTGAACAATGGCGCATCCCGTGCGACCCGCATTCTTTAGCCCGCAACGCTATTCCGGAGCGTTGACCCGTGTGTCACACTAAATTTGCGTGCAATCACGGAGTAACCAAATGACCGTCGTCGAACGTACCTCTGCCGGCCTACAGACTGTCATCCCAGGTTGCGAGCGCCGCACATTGCCGAAATCCGTAACGCACGCGGATGAAAACGGCCAAGGTCTGCTGTATTTCTACAGGCCGCCAAGCCTACGCGAAGAACTCGCAAGGCAAGCGAGTGCACCTTTAGTCCCGAAACGAGGGCAAAAGGCGCTACCGAAAAGTGGCTTGTTTGTCTCATAGTGGACGAATGTCGCGGGCACGCGAATAGCTTCACTCCGCACCTCATCTCGACCGATGACCAATCGGCCGATCCGAGGGGGTAGAGGGGCCGCCGCCACACAGGGTTTTGGATACGATGATGCCGTGTCTGAATTTTTTCGGTTCCGTTATGGCGAGCAGGGTTGCAATTGTGTCTGACGCACGCTGAGTGATTGTTGTAACCAGCAAGACGTTCCATGGAACACACGTACCCGTGCCATCGGGCTTGCAACCTTAGACCGCTCAGTCATCCTGGCGACGCTATCGGAGACAGAATCGTGCTCCGCCCGTGGCAAACCGTCAATGTTTCACGTATAGATTGTGAAACGAGGCAGGCGTTTATGGCAAAAAAGTCGGGCAAGAAAATTATTCGAGAAGATATCGAGCTGGATGTGCGTTTGGATAATGACGGGCCAAATTCCACAAAATGGACTGTCATGAACGGCTCAAAGGGAGTGCAGTCAGGCACCGTTTCCGGGCCTGGGCACCGCGAGAAGGCCCGTACAGCGGGATACAAAAAGCAGATGGAGATAGAAGATCAGTATCGCAAAACGGGAAAGATAAAGCGCGCCGATAAGTTCGAAGCCGGCAGCTTCCTCGGCGTGCCTCGCAAGAAGTGACACTTTGGGTCGCTGGGTCACGGCCCAAAGTCAGGTGCCTGTTGGAGCCCGTGTCTGTTCGGAGAGCCCGAAAATCGAGGCCCAGCCATCGGGTGGGTTGGGGCTGTCTGAATAGCGCCTCTGGCGGGGCGGGTTGTATTGGAACTGGCGCGGCCCTCAATCTCTAGCGGCTGGACTCATCGTTCTCTTTTCGTTCTAATCCGGCCTTTCTGTAGGAGGGGACATGCCGGACATCGAATACATCCGTGCGGAGATCGAGCGCATGCGCGTCCAGGTCGGGCGCCAGCGGAAGGAGATCCTCACCCTAGAACGCGCCGGCATCCCGACGGCCTCGGCCAGTCTCCTGCTGGGGGACGGATGCTTGAGAAAATCGACAGCCTGTGTGCCGTACGTGACCGGCTCAAGAAAGACCTCCCGAGCCCAAAGACCGGGAAGGCTTTGGGAGGTCGGAGCGGGTGAGGCAACCTACGAGATGGTTCTGCGACGAACCTGGCCTTTCCCCATTTCCTGACGGCGCTCGAAGATGTGCGACGCAAAGCAACTCGTGAGGGATGGTGCCGAGCACACGTCGAAGCCATCACGGTTTCTATCGACCAGTATGCCGAAGCGGCCACGGGAAGCCGGGACTACTTCCTCAACAAGCCTCACTCAATTGGTGGTAGTAGGAAGGCTGGGGACGTTCCCTGATTAGAGGCTGTAATGTTTGAAGAGAACCGCTTCGAGTGGCAACTAGCGAAGCTGCAAAAAGAAAAAAAGAAACTTCGCGCCAGTTTCGCCGCTAAAATTGCAAAATCGAGAAAAGATAAAAAGTCGAGAGATGACCGAGAGGGCCTGCGGTCGCAGGAGCAATTCGAGGAGCAAGAACTTGATGCCGGCATCCAAGCATTGATCACGAGCTTTCTCATCGAACAGGCCAACAAGTTGTTGGTTCCGATTCCGCACTCTGAGACAGATTGGTTTACGGACACGACCTTCGGTGAAAGATTTTTGACCGCTGAGGCGAGGTCAAAACTGCGCAACGACATTCGAGCCGAGAAAAAAGCCCGCTGGGATCTGTTTCAATCTCACACAGGACTTCTGATTAGCTTAATCACAGCGACGACCGGAGTTCTAGGGACGGTCATCGGTGTTTTGTCATTTATGAAGGCAGCTCCACCACCGCATTAGTCCTTTGCCACCGGCGCTAGTGCGGCCTCGGCAATCTCAGCGTGATTTCTAACTGCCGCATCCCAACCTTCATCCCAACCGGGCACATTGCTAGCGCGGGGGCCTATAACCTCACGGTCTTTACGGATTTCTTCGAGGGCCTGCCGCATACGCAGCGCCTCCTGTGCTGGGCGCTCGGTGGCCAAGGCGCGGATTCAGTATGCACACTGACGTGTTGCTACAGCGCCGCCCTCCGCGTAGTTGGCGATACTGTTCTGGTGGTTTGCACGCCATTCATCAGCTTGAGCATCACAAATGAGAGCTGCCAGTTCGCGCTCATCTAAGGTGGCCCATCCATGGCTTGCCGCCTAGAAATCCCGCGAACAAGTCGAGAATCTCGTCAATCAGATTGCTAAGTCAGTGGACTGAAGAAGTCTGAACGAAATTGCGCACGAAAATAAAAGCGTACAACAAAATTACGGCCCTTGCGGAATATCGCCAGAACGCAATGTAGTTCTTCGCGTCGTTCGAGCTTCGCCAAACGCCGACCGAAGCGACGGCCCAATAGCCCCAAATCACAACCAACGAAATGATTTTGAAGGGCGGTCGAAAATCGGGAAATAAACCCATGAGAACCGCCATGAGGATTCCGATTATCAACTAGACAGCTAAAAAGCCCAGGACGTAAAAGCCCCAAAAGGTCCGCGGTAGTGGATACAGGCCCCACCAAAGCCGCCGAAACATTTCCATAATTATTACTCGCGCTAAAATTGAACATTAGCGGCGATGTTTTGGCTCTTCAACCGACTTAAAAAAAGCGGGATGCTGGGCATCACGCCTGCCTCACGGCGAGTAGCGGTTAGGCAAATGCAAGAGGGGTTTGGTGCGGCCGCAACTTAGTGAGGCTCGGCGCTCTTGCACGCGCCAAGGGCAGCGCCCTTTAGTCCCTCAGCTTCTTACGGCCCTCGATTTTTTGTCCAGCAAGAAGGCCACCGATGGTGCTGACGCAAACCAGCATGAGGTCAGCAAATCGTTTCACAAGAAATTCGGCCATAGGCTGATGCACCCAGGCATCGATCGCGGTTTCTGCCACCGCAAGCAAAGCGCAGGCCGCAAAGATGTAGCCAACCACTCTCAAGACGAGCTGGAAATCCGTCACGAAACGCTCCCACTGTTAGGAGCTATCTTGACCGGCCTAAGTAAAAATCGACTTAAGTGGAACGGTTTCTTAACCATCTCGTCGGCCATCGAAATGTCCTCTTGCCGACAACCCAGTGTGGCACGAACCATGGCGAAGTGAGGATGACATTGCTCCAGCAACGCGGAATATATGTCCCAACTTGGGACATAAGCAAAAACCCCCGCGCTAGGCGGGGATCTTCGAGACTGTCATTATTTGAGGGCTGAATGGCAGCAAGCGAGGGCAAAAGCTCGTCACCCGGAAATCCATCTCCCCGTAGACCCTGGACCAGAGATGCCGGCAATGTTCAATCTGCTCCTCGCTAGTGTGTGCCCTTCGAGCTGAACCAATAGCCGCAGGCTCGTTGAATCGGCTTCCACATTGTGTGGCCCCACATCGCCAGCCCCAGGGCGGTCAGTCCCGCTATGGCGTAACCTTCGACGGTGAAGCTTAGACGGTGAGGCGGCTCAGGTTGTCGCGGCGGGCGGCTTCGTCATCAATCACATGGGCGGCTCCGGGTTGGCCCATGGAATCTGATTTTGGGAATCGGCGTCAACTACCGTCTAGACAACCCCAAGCCCGTAGTTAGGCTTTCTGCTCGCTTCGAGGGAGAACGGCATGTTTCGGGCAACAATCACCGGGGTTATACCGAAGGGGATGCAGCTATCGGCGGCGCCGGTCGAAACCCGCGACTTTGACAACATCACCACTGCCAAGCAGTGGCTCCTGGGTGAAGCGCTGACCAACCTCCCGACACCCGTGTATTCCGTTCAAGTTTTTCAGGATGGACAGTCGGTCTGGCAAGCTTACCATTCCAGCCATGATGCTTTGAAGGACAAGAACGAGTTGTGGTGGGATGCCCGCGATCCTGGACGCCACGAACGGGAAAGGGAGAGGGTAGAACGAAAGCGGCAGGTCGAATCTGGCGCCATCTCTCACGACCAGCTTTCACTCAAGGAGCAATTTGAGAAAGCTAACCCGCGCTGGCTCGGGCCGTTTTTCGCCTGGCTACCAACCAGCACTATGGATGCTGGGACGGTGTGGATGTCGGAATATTGGGTGCGTGCTACGCTCGGCCTAAAATACAAAAACAAGTCGTTGTTCTTCGACAACGACTAGTTCTGTCTGGCATTCGACTCCCGGCTAGGCAGACCACGTGTTGGTCATGCTGCAAGCCGTTCATCAGCGAAAATCGGTAGATCGAACGTCACCATAACTGTGCGTACCATCGTGCCACTGTCTTTGAATGCGCCTTCGGGGAGCGGGATAAAGCGGCCACCCATCTCGTGCGCAAAGGATCTGAAAAACTCACTCTCCCAGGCAGTGAGATCCCTTTCTGATGTTCTTCAGCCGGCGCGCGAACGTGGCGTCGAGCTGGAAAAGGCCATCACGTCAATGTTTGCGGTGATAACGTCTACACCGGGGACCAGGCGAAACTGACCCTGCAGGTGGCGGAATGGTGTCACTACCTCGAAGACTTCCCGTTGTACGCCATCCGCAAGGCCGCAAAGTGGACCGTCGTCAGCAAGGACTGGCTGCCGAGCGTTGCCGCGTTCATTACTGATCTGACGCTGGCGATCGGGCTTGGGGGTACTGGAGCGCCGGAAGTTGCTCGAAGGCCTTAGCTAAGCGCAAGCACCACGTTGTGGACCAGGTCGCTGATGACATCGTCCGCCTGTGGTTGACCGATAACCATCGTGGAGGGGTGAGCAGCGATATTCCGCTTACCGAGCTTTTCCTTGAGATTGCGGGTGAGATTATCGTTGATCAAGTTCGCGTTCTTGCAAAATTCGATAATTTCGAACTCTTTCAACTCGTCAGAGAAATCGTCGTAGCGAGTGATGACAGTACCTGCCTTCTTCGGATTGTTCTGAAATCTCTTCGTTACAGCATCGTTAAAAGCAGCAAGCCGCGCGGGGTCTTTAAGTATCCAGTGCAGAAGATGGTCGAAGGCAAGATTCCAAACCATGACGATGCACGCTCGGTAGGCCTTGACCCGGTAGCAATTGATGGCCTCTTCGAGGAAGACCTTCTCCGCCACGTTTGGCACTTTGGTGGGTAGTTCGATCAGAAGCTTGCTTATCACCTGCATGCTCGGTTGATCGCCATACTTTGCATCAAATTGACTTCGCACTGGGCGCGTCAGCTTGAAGCCTTGCTTCTCGCGAACCACGTCTGGCGTGTTGTAACTGGCCATTCGCAGCAGATACTGGCCTATGTTCTCTGTGGTGACGAGATGAAGCGTCTTGTAACACGCGCGAATGTGGTCGGAGTGGAAATGCTCCTTTCCCTCATACGTGTGAAGATACCAACCGATCAGCTTGATCTTTTCCCTTGGTGGCAGCTTGTCAAAGCCCGGCACCTGGTCGACGAATTCACTCAGCACCATTGGCCAGCTTCTTATTCACGTAATCAAGGCCGATGTGGTTGATTTCGTAATGACCGCGCTCGGGCGTGGTGAAGAACTTGCGACCCTTCAACTCGCGCAAGGGCTGACCGAAGTCATTGATGGCGGTAGACCATCCAATCGACCGGAAGCAGGTGTAGATATGTCCATCGGTGACGATGGGCGTGTTGCGGTGGTCGTGAAGCCATGCGGCGGCGATCATGAACTTCTTGTGCTGACTGCCGTCATCCTTACCCTTCGCGAAGTCAGCAAACGACAGCGGCTCGTTCATTTCAATAGTAACGATGTCCGGAGCCTTCGGCGCCTTACGTGGCGACTTCTGCCGCGGAGCAGCCGGGGTCACATCGACGGTGTCGAGTTCGTTCTCTTCTTCATCGACGACCTCGGCTTCTGGTTCGGCGTGACCATTGATCGCAGGCATCGCAGGAAGCCTCCTCAGTTGCGGAGGACCTGAGGGGCCGCGAAAGGCATTGGTGATCGCCTGCGTCACCGACTGAATCTGGTCGTCGGCAATCTCGGCGTCGAACATGATGAACTTAATCCGGGAGGTCCCGGTCGGCTTACTAGGCTTTGCCATTACTCGGTTTCCATACTACTGGGACGAATCAGACGTTGCGAAGCAACCCTGATGTATCCCCCGGTAGCAAGTTCCATTCAAGGGAAGGTTGCTAATTTGTTCCAGTTGTCCGGCTTTTTCCCACGGTTGACTGCGCGTTCTCTTTTTGTTCTTATATGCTTTCCCTTTTGAGGCCAAAAAATACCGGACTTGGACCATATCCGCTCGGAAATCGAGCATATGCGGGTGCAAAACAGCCCGCCAGAGGAAGGAAATTCTCCAGCTACAGCGGGCTGGTATCCCCACCGGATCAGCCGAAGCGCTGCTGGAGCGTATGCTGGCCAAGGTGGATGGCCTGGTCGAAACGCGCGATCGGCTGAAGGCGGAAGCGAAGCTTGATAAGCCGACCTATTCGTCAGGGAAGAGGATACTCGGGACACCCGCCCACCGCAGGATGTGATGGACAATCTCCGGCGGTTTCCGGCGCCGTGGGTAATGGAAGAAGACGAGCACGGCTTCCGGGTGAAGGATGCCAACGGCTTCTTGATCTGCGCCGTCTCGCACCGCGACGATCTTCACGCCCGGCATTACCAATACGCTGACAATTACCTGTCGCGGGATGAGGCGAGGCGGATAGCAAAGCCATCTCAAGGCTGCCCGAACTGCTCCAGCGGCCTCAATACGAATCAGTACGCCGGCTCCGCGTGCGTCCGGCAATCAAATGGCCCGTCCTCGCCCGAGCCCTTGATGTTGGCGTTGTAGTGTTGGCCCATTGAGGACGCATTCAGGAAGGCGTCGTAGGTAGCCGCCGGCATTTCACAGTAGGGATAATAGGTGCCCTTGAGCTTGCACCACCATGAACTGCTTCGCCTTGTCGTAGCAGGCGCGGTTGATGAAGCTGCTTCTGGTGACATCGGTACAGGCGAACGGTGTGAGATCCAGCGAGCCGTAATACTTCACGTCGATCGTTTCCGCGTCCGCCCAGGTGGCGTTGGCGAGGATCGAAACGAGAAGGGTAAGAATGCGTAGCATTGAAATTTCCTAAGGCTCGTGGCTACCAACGGCCAAACCAACCTTTTTTCTTCTCTTCTGGTTTTGAGCCACCGCCTGCTTTTTCAACTTCCTGGCGATAGATAATTGAAAATTCGTCATCGTTGAAAAACGGCATATCGACAAGCTGTTCCTGCCCCTGAAAAACTGCGAACTTCAAATGTTGGCCGGTGTGCAACGAGAGGAGCTGACGTTGAATTCCCTGTGGGGTTCGGGGCGACATAAGTGCGGCTTTTCCACCATCGACCGATTTTACATCCACGCCTACCGGCATAGGGCGGTCGGCACCCATTGGCACCAGGGAAAGACCCAAGTCGAGGCCGTCCACAACCGCGAATGGCGCGAACCTGTACGAAAGTGTCGTTGCCGTGGTGCCTCGTTCGATCTTGCAGGTGAAGTGGATGGTGGCGACGTGCTGTTTCGTCTTGGAGTCCGCATAATCCAGCCGACGCCTCATCTCACCGTCTTGAACCGACCACGCGCTGTAATCGACACCTAATGCCATAGTGTGCCCCTCCGCCGTGGGCAGGTTCGCACCGCGGCCGGGTCGATTGCAAGCCTCATTTCGGTCTTCTGGAGGTGGTGGGACATCGCGTACATGCCAGCGGCTTACGAGAAGTGGAAGGCCGATTTCATCCGCTGCATTCCATACCAGTGCAAAGTCGGTCTAACCGGGGCGGTAAAGGTTTTCCATCGACGCCAGATGGCTTGTGCCCAAGTCGTACAGCAAAAAAGAGCGTGAGGACGCCCTAAGTGGCGTGAAGTATCCTGTCGCGGACAACGACAACATCGCCAAGGCTGTTCTCGATGCGATGACCCAGGGCGGCGTCTGGAAAGACGACAAACAGGTGGTTTGTCTGACCGTGATAAAGGGGTATGCGACGGCGGACGAGGGGATTACGGTCAAGGTTGCCTAGCCGTTTTGAGGTGAAGATGTTCGGCATCACCAATCCTTCGCAGCTCTACGCCAAGCTCGTCCTGGAGTTCGACGACTTCTGCGCCGACCAGGGCTCGGGCCGTCACGCGATGAATTTCGTCATCACGGCGTTTCATCTGACCGAATGGGTGTGGAAGGATTTCCTGAAAGAGGATGAGGCCAAGCGTAACGAGTTGGGGATCGCAAAGGACATCAACGCCTTCCATCGCTGGATCATGGATAAGAGTATCTGGACGGCCCAAATGCAGGATCTGGCCAACGGCTCCAAGCATTTCCAACCCAAGGGCTTACCTATCAGGCAGCATGTCGTCGGGCCGCTCAACACGGCAGCCTTCAACACCATCGGATTTAATGAAGTCGAGGTGACGCTGGTGGTCGATATGGGCGAGCTGGAGGGCAGGCCGCATTTTATCCCGGCGGCGCAACTGTTCGAGGTTGTCATGCGCTTCTGGCGAGACTTCTTATGCTTGCACGCCCCGTACGGTGGCCTCGTCTACAAGGGCAAGGTGAAGCTGTCGGACGAATGAGGCCTATCCGACCCTCGGCATTTCGATCTTCGCCTCCGCCTGGCGCCGTATCGCGGCTTCCTGAATGGCGCGCTGTACAGAATTGTCGTGCACAGCGGTCTTGTGGCACGTCGGGCAAGCGCGGATGGATGACACGGGCCTACCCTGTCACTGTCTCGCGATTGCTTACCGCCTGTCCGACGTGGAACGTACCGCCGAACGACTGAAACAAAAGAGAAAGTGAGGAAATGAACACCGACAAGCTTATCGACGACGCGCTGTACTGCGGCCTGATAGCCTTGGCGTGCGGCTGCACATTGTTCCTGTGTTCATGAACAAGGCAAATTCATTTCTCTTCCGTTCATTTTCGGAATCCAATTTGGCCGCAATCGTTAAAACTAAAGGATTAGGCCAACTGGCTTAGGAGCCGTTTTTTGTAGGCTTTCCGTCGCGATTCTTCGGGATTTCAAGCCTGCGACGAGATGACTAAAGTTTCTCGAAAAATTAACTTGGCAAGCAGGATCTGAGTGTCCACATTCGTGAGGTTGAGCCTCGAATGAGGAGAAGCACGATGGCCGTTTTTTGGAATATCACCTTCGGTGGCGTGAGCATTGAGTTCGCACCCCCACGCAATACGGTCGTACATTGTGTCGTTGCGTTCGTTCATTCTGTTCGGAGCGTCTTTGAGTTTGACCGACGCCATGAGCGCGCGGAACCCAGCCTGCGTCACCGCCAGACGCCCCTTTTTAAAGGGTCGTGGAGGTACGCACATGTCACAAACTCAGCAGAATGGCTCTCGCAACGGGGGGCAACACAAACCGTCTGCCCCGCGCTCTCATAAAGATGAGCCGGTGGTTGTCGAGCAACCGCCGGTCGTCGTCGAGCACAAGGAGGTTGTGCTCGCGCCGCAGCCTCACCATCAGTTGGAGAAGCTGGACGTCGTAAAGACGGCCGCGGAACAATTGAAATCCCTAGCCCCGATGATGGGGCGGGAAGGCGCGGTCATTGTCGCGGGCTCGTTCCCGGCGCATGCCGCCGTGATGGCGGGCGCCAATCCCGCCTATGTTTACGGCAGCGCGATCATCTTCGCGGTGCTTTACATGATCCAGACATGGAGGCATCCGTGACGTGGAAACGTCACGGTCGCCGACGCGCCGCAATTTGTGCTGGTCAGGTAGAGGTCTTCGTCATCTCTTCCGCCGGCTCGGCGATTTCCATTACACCTTCGGCAAGCAAAAAGATCGCCTCGATGGGCATTGTCTTCAGTTTGCCTACCAAGAACGCGGCTTTTGCTGCGCGGGAGCCGAAAACGTTGATCGCATCACCGGGGTGTTTTCGTATAAAATCCTCAACAGCCTTCAGGCCCGCACGCGTAATGTATTTGCGGCCCATTTTCTTTTCGACGACGCAATGGACGTTGTCGTCATGAATCTTGAGATGCTTCAGGATCACGGTGACCTGGGGTGGGTGAATGCGGTTGATGCCGTACACTTCCCTGACCACCTTTGTCAGCATCTTCGCGGCCTCGGTCGGGATGTTCTTGTCTTCGTCCTCCAGCGGCGCATGCACGACTTGCTGGAGATCCACGTTGCCCATGACGACATAGGCCGGCGCTCCAGCTTCCTGCACGATCTGGCCCTTGTTGATGAACGCCAAACCCTTGGCGGTTTCCTTGGACATGAAGATGCGGGATTTCGGTACCGACATGTCCACGATGCCGGCGTTCTCCAGCCCCACCTTTTGAATGACCTGCAGGGTTTCCATCATTTTGCGTAGGTATTGGGTCTCGCGATCGACCAGCATGGTGTGCAGCTCGGCAAAGCCGATGTTGCGCGTTTGGCCGGCGTAACGGAAGTAGATCGCGCCTTCCTGGATGACGCCAACGTCTTTCTTGCCCGCCTTTTTGTCGTCGACCACCTTTGACCGGGTCTTCTTACAGATAACAGGCTTATGCAGGCAGGAGTCGACGCCCACGGCATACAGCTTGAATTCGCCGATATCGTATTCACGGATGGAGAAGGGCATCTCGGGCTCGAAATCGTCCCGCAGTCGGTTCGCCCAATTCGCCTCGTCGCTCATGTCCTTGGCGCCGACGATTATCCGCGGCTTGTTGCTGACACCGAACACGATGACGCCGCCGGACGCATTGGCGAACGACGCCAGCACCTTGGTGTAGTCGGAGAGATCGCCGGCAATGAAGTCCTGCTTGAACTCCAACCGCTTCCCCTCACGGGTCGCCACGGCGCCGGTAGCGGCGTCAAAACTGACCAGTTCACTGAAATCAGCGGGCAAGGCGAGCATGGGGACACCAACTTGGCTGCGATCAATATCTCACTTCAAAAACACATTATAGGCGACCGTCCCCTGCAACGCTGACAAAGGTGGCGATGCCGACATAGCCCTGCCGCGCCTTGATGACCGTCACCACGACCACGAGCGCACCAAGGTATGGCCCGAAGGCCTCGCGGCATGCACGAGTATCTGGCTCAGTTCGGATTCAACGGGCGGCTTCTGCCGCCTCGGTGCGGGTTCACTGGTCATTCTTCACCGGTACAGGTACCGGATTTGCGACCGATACTGAGGGAATTGATTTCGGACTCATTTTTCCCGTGTGTTTTCGCAGCCAGATTGCCATTCTGCCAAGCTTCGCTGATCAAATCAGCTTTCGCCAGGAAGAACTCACCGCCAAGCGAGCAGCCTCCCGGTGGCCGACGCAGAACATCCTGCATCGCCAGCTCGCCGGCTTTGGCATGACCTGAACTCGGATAGGGCTCAGATCCGGCCTGCGAACCGGAATGGAGGACTTCCCATCTGAACGCGCACTTTGGAAGCGCCCGATTGAAATCGTTGCACCGGGTTATCGGACTTCGGGAAAAGCCCGCCTTGACTACATGCTTTCCATGTGTCGGCTCGCCCAGAAACGCGTCCATATCGCCTTGCAGCCTGAGGATATAGAGATGTTTCGGGCCCTCCGCCTCAGCCACAACATACGGTGATTGGGATACTGGTCCCGCCTTGGTCGGTGCAAGGATTTGTCGTGCTGTCCCACTCACGGACGCTAGAATAGGCGTCTCGCCGTAAACCTCAATCTCTTGCAAGTCGAGCTTAAGGATTCTCAGGGCTTCCTGGCGCGACAACGGCACGCCCTGTGAGCCGATGTGCTGCCAAGCCCCGCTGGCCGTCGCCTCGGGCGCAAAATCGCGAATGTCCATTCGTGATTCCGGCGTTACGCGCCATGCGCGAACCGCTTTGACGGCGAAGTTCCATCTTTCACGATTATTCGGGTCGCGCTCTTTCGCGATCCAGGCGGCCGGCGACATGAATGACTGTGTCGGGCCAATCTGATGCGAGCATTGCTGGATGCCTATCACTTTGCCCACTTCGTCCTTGGCTGCTCCAGTCGCTCCGTAGACGATGACCAGCACGCCGGGTCGGGTTTTGGCGATGAAGGTGCCGCGTTGGTTTTCCGGCGTAAAACCTATCAGCCCCCATTCCTCCGGTCTGAAACCGTAAAAGCTAGTCAACCAGACGTTCGGCGGATCGGAATAGATTGATGCCAAAGGATGCATGAGCTCGCCAGAGCCATAGACTTGCTCAAAAGCCCGAATGCTCCCGTACCTTTCAACAATGCGGGCAGGCGCTGCGGTCATCATTTTATTGCCTGGCTCAGGCCATTCGTGAGCTTCGAACAAGTTCTTGAAGCTTCCAAAGTAACTTCGAGCAATCCGAGCTATTGCTTGCGCATCTCCGCCTTGGTTGTATCCGTCTGAAGCGCTCATTGGACGGCCAGCCCCTTGCCCTTACTGCCAGTGCCTTTACTGCGAGAAACCATTTTGGTGTACAGCTCAAATAGCTTTTCTAACCGCTCCGTATCTTTGCGAAAGCGGCGGCCGATGTAAATTCGCTCAACCACCTCGTCGTTGCGCTCGTGCGCCTCGCGTATATCGGCGGACGTGGCGGAAGGACGTAGAGATTGGCGATGGTCGCTGGGAAATGCGCCTCCCGTGCCAAAAGGATGTCCTCAGCGCAGCGGGGCAGGTCAGCATCGTCGGTCGGCGTCGGGACTGGGAACGTGTTCCAGCCGAGGGTGCAGTTTCGCGGACGTCTCATCACTCGCGCAAAGGCAGCTAGCAGGGGAAATGAACCAGAACAAACGTGCTACCATTTTTGCTACCAAACTTCCGATAATGAGAAGTAATATGGCGGTATTCAGCTGTCTTTCTCACGCGACTTAGTCAAACAACATCAAACACATTCACACTACAGACAATTTGCTGGGATGGGAGTAAACGAGCTCCAAAACCGGGGGTCGCAGGTTCGAGCCCTGCCACTCCTGCCAGATTTTACCCAACAATTTGAAGCAATTGGCCGAGGTTTTGGATCTCGGCCATAATGATGCTCGCTCACTTGAGGAGCGGGCAGCCGTCATCCCGCCCGGCAGTAGGGACGGCCGCACAGCCAGGCTAAAATAACAAAAAAGAGCACATTCGGGAGGGACACCATGAGCGGAGATATCGCAGCGACCATCCAGCGCGCACGGGAGCACAGCATCGGCGATCTGCTGCGCCGGTCGGCAAGGCGCTATCCCGACAAGACCGCGCTGATCTGCGGCGAGGTTAAGTGGACCTTTGCGGAGATGGACGCGATCTGCAATCGGCTTGCGCACGGCCTGCTCGGGCTTGGCATCGGGAAGGGCGACCGCGTTGCCGTGCTGTCGCGCAATTCGCACGCCTTCGCAGGCCTGCGCTTCGCGGTGGCGCGGATCGGTGCGATCCTGGTGCCGATCAACTTCATGCTAAACCCGGACGAGATCAATTTCATCCTCGCCAACTCAGGCGCGAAGCTGCTCGCGGTCGGGCCGGATTTCGTCGAGACGGCGCGCGCCGCCGCGGCCAAGGGCTCTGCGGTCGAAACGCTGGTCTGGTTGCCGGGCGAGGATCCGGCCACGGCGCCCGACGGGATCAAGACCTTCGACGGCCTGCTGCACGGCGACGCCTCGGCGCCGGACGTCTCGGTCGATAGCCGTGATCCCGCGCAGATCATCTACACCAGCGGCACGGAGTCGCTGCCCAAGGGTGCGATCCTGACCCATGACGCTGTGATGTGGCAGTATGTCAGCTGCATCATCGATGGCGGCATGGCCGTTGACGACAACGTGCTGCACGCGCTGCCGCTCTATCACTGCGCGCAACTCGACGTCTTCCTGGGGCCTGCGATCTATCTTGGTGCCACCAGCCTGATCACCGGCAAGCCGGTGGCCGACAACATCCTGTCGCTGATCGCAACTCACAAGATCAACGCGTTCTTCGCGCCGCCAACGATCTGGATCGCGATGCTGCGCTCGCCGGCCTTCGACCGCACCGATCTGTCGACGCTGCGCAAGGGCTATTACGGCGCCTCGATCATGCCGGTCGAGGTGCTGTTGGAATTGCAGCGCCGGCTGCCGAACGTGAAGTTCTGGAATTTCTACGGCCAGACCGAGATCGCGCCGCTCGCGACCGTGCTGACCCCGGAGGATCAATTGCCGAAGGCCGGCTCGGCCGGCAAGCCCGCGATCAATGTCGAGACGCGGGTGGTCAATCCAGATATGACCGACGTCGAGGTCGGCGAAGTCGGCGAGATCGTGCACCGCTCGCCGCATCTGTTGTCCGGCTATTACAACGACCCGGCCAAGACCGCAGCTGCCTTCGCTGGCGGCTGGTTCCACTCCGGCGATCTCGCGACTGTCGATGCCGACGGCTACATCAGCGTCGTCGACCGCGTGAAGGACATGATCAAGAGCGGCGGCGAGAACGTGGCGAGCCGCGAGGTCGAGGAGACGATCTACCGGCTGCCGGCAGTGTCTGAGGTGGCGGTGGTCGGGCTGCCCGATCCGCGCTGGATCGAGGCTGTCACCGCGATTGTCGTGGTCAAGGCCGGCGAGAGCCTCGATGCCGACGCCGTTATCAAGCACTGCGCGGCTGCGATGGCGCATTTCAAGGTGCCGAAGCGCGTCGTCTTCGTCGACAGCCTGCCGAAGAACCCGAGCGGCAAGCTGCTCAAGCGCGAGCTGCGGCAGCGCTATCTCGGCGGCGCCACGCTCGACCAGGCGGTGCAGAAGAGTTTTGCCGGGTAGCGGGGTTAGGGGAATGGCGCGGCTTTTCGGGTACCATCAGCCTAAGCCCTTGATTCGAGAGACCCTGTTCCGTCCGGCCGGGGCGGGGGGCGGCGGCGCCGACCTTGACCTTTGGCCGCCGCCGCAGTACATACCCGCCACTCGCAGCCGGCCCGCTTTGATGGCGGATATCCGGCGCGGCCTTAAATCCCCCGAACAATCGAGCTCGTTCACCGGCTCAACCTTCCAACGAGGGCTGGGTCCTAAACGTCGGCTGTCCGGATTCCTTGAAACGTTGCAAATCGTCCGGCGACGGACGCGGATCTCACGATGGCTTTCAGCCCGTTCAAATTCCTGCAGGAAGTGCGCTCGGAGACCAACAAGGTCACCTGGCCGACACGCCGCGAGACGACCATCACCACCATCATGGTGTTCGTGATGGTGGCGCTGGCCTCGATCTTCTTTTTCGCCGCGGATCAGGTCATCCGCTATTTGATCACCCTGGTACTGGGCATCCACTGATGAGCACCGGAACCCTATTGATGGACAAGCGCTGGTACATCGTTCACGCCTACTCGAACTTCGAGAAGAAGGTGGCGGAATCAATCCGCGAGCAGGCCAAGCAGCGCGGGCTCGAAGAGCTGTTCGAGCAGGTGCTGGTGCCGACCGAAAAGGTCACCGAGGTGCGCCGCGGCCGCAAGATCGACGCCGAGCGCAAGTTCTTCCCGGGCTACGTGCTGGTAAAGATGAAGCTGACCGACGAGGCGTTTCATCTGATCAAGAACACCCCGAAGGTGACCGGCTTCCTCGGCGCGGAAAACAAGCCGATGCCGATCTCGGAATCCGAGGCGATGCGCATCCTGCACCAGGTGCAGGAGGGCGTGGAACGGCCGAAGGCGTCGGTGTCGTTCGAAATCGGCGAGAATGTCCGCGTTGCCGATGGCCCGTTCGCGTCGTTCTCGGGCGTGGTGGAAGAAATCGACGAGGCGCGCTCGCGCGTGAAGGTCGCGGTGTCGATCTTCGGCCGTGCCACCCCGGTGGAACTGGAATTCGGTCAGGTCGAAAAGGTGGTCTGACCGGACGGCGTGGGGTATATCCTCGCGTCACATAAGGCCGTGGGAGGGAGGAGGCGGTCGCCAGCCCCCTTCAACCGAACCACGGAACCTGAAACCGCCGGCATTGTCCGGCCCAACAGGAGTACTCAATGGCAAAGAAAGTGACCGGATACCTGAAGCTTCAGGTCCCGGCCGGTGCGGCGAATCCTTCGCCCCCGATCGGCCCCGCGCTTGGTCAGCGCGGTCTCAACATCATGGAATTCTGCAAGGCGTTCAACGCCCAGACGCAGAAGGAAGAAAAGAACACCCCGATTCCGGTGGTGATCACGATCTACGCCGATCGTTCGTTCACCTTCGAGATGAAGACCCCTCCGATGTCCTTCTTCCTCAAGCAGGCCGCCAAGATCCAGTCCGGTTCGAAAGCCCCGGGCCGTGACAAGGCCGGTGCGGTGACCAAAGCGCAGGTGCGCGAGATCGCCGAGAAGAAGATGAAGGATCTCAATTGCGATTCCATCGAATCGGCCATGAAGATGGTTGAGGGCTCTGCCCGTTCGATGGGTCTGGAAGTGGCGGGGTAACGGGTCATGGCAATCGGAAAACGTTTGAGCAAGGCCCGCGAGGGTGTCGACCGCGAGAAGCTCTATCCGCTCGTGGATGCCATCAAGATGGTCAAGGAGCGCGCCAAGTCGAAGTTCGACGAGACGATCGAGATCGCGATCAACCTCGGCGTCGATCCCCGTCACGCCGACCAGATGGTCCGCGGCGTGGTCAACCTCCCGAACGGAACCGGCCGCACGCTGCGCGTCGGCGTGTTCGCGCGTGGCGCCAAGGCTGATGAAGCCAGGGCTGCGGGTGCCGACGTCGTCGGTGCCGAAGACCTGGTCGAGAAGGTGCAGGGCGGCGTGATCGATTTCGACCGCTGTATCGCCACCCCCGACATGATGCCGCTGGTCGGCCGCCTCGGTAAGGTACTCGGCCCGCGCGGCATGATGCCGAACCCGAAGATCGGCACCGTGACCATGGACGTCACCACGGCCGTGAAGGGCGCCAAGGGCGGCTCGGTCGAGTTCCGCGTCGAAAAAGCGGGAATTGTCCAGGCCGGCATCGGCAAGGCCTCGTTCTCGGAAGAGAAGCTGGTGCAGAACGTCAAGGCGCTCGCGGATGCGGTCTCCAAGGCGAAGCCGGCGGGTTCCAAGGGCACCTACATCCAGCGCGTGGCGGTTTCCTCCACCATGGGCCCCGGCGTGAAGGTCGAGCCGGGCACGCTGCTCGGCTAAGGTCTGTCGCAGTGATGAGATAAAGGGGCGGGATCGGGCAACCGGTTCCGCCCTTTGTTTTGGCGTGAAGCCTCTCGCAGGAAACAACAAGAATGCCCGACAAGGTCCTGATCTATTCCCGCTTTCCCAAAGCCCAGCTCACCCGCTTCGGCGAGCGCTACGAGCTTTTGAATGCCGCCGGCAAGGGGCCGACCGAGATGTTCCCGGCGGGCGAGCTTGCCGACATCCGCGCGATGATCACCGCCGGGGGTACGCCGCTTGGTTGCGAGGCGATGGACCTGCTGCCGAAGTTGGGGGCGATCGCCTGCTACGGCACGGGGTATGAAGGGATCGATCTCGCCGCTGCCGCAAAGCGTGGCATCGCCGTGGGTCACAGTCCCGGCGCCAATGCGGCGTCGGTGGCCGACATCGCTGTGATGCTGATGCTGGCGGCGGTCCGCCGTCTGCCAGTCGCCGATAACTATATCCGCAGCGGCGATTGGGCTGGGAGGAAGCCGTCGCCGATGATGCGGCCGCAGGCTGGCATGCGTGGCCGCAAGGTCGGCGTCTACGGGATGGGGGAGATCGGCCGCAAGATCGCCGCCCGCGTCGCCGCCTTCGAGACCGAAGTCGGCTATTTCAGCCGCTCGAAGCACGACGTGCCCTATCATTATCTCTCGAGCCTGGAAGCGCTCGCCGACTGGTGCAGCGTGCTTGTTGTGGCGGTCCGCGCCGGCGCCGAGACCAACCATGCGGTCAACGCCGACATCCTGCGCCGGCTCGGCAGCGACGGCTTCGTCGTCAACATCTCGCGCGGTTCCGTCATCGACGAAACGGCGCTGGTCGCAGCCCTGACCAATCAGACCATCGCCGGCGCCGGCCTCGACGTGTTCGCCAAGGAGCCGCACGCCCCCGATGCGCTGACCGCGCTTCCGAACGTGGTGCTGTCGCCGCATCTCGGTGGCCACACCCTCGAATCGCACGTGGCGATGCAGGATTGCGTGCTGGCCAATCTCGAGGCATTCTTCGCCGGCAAGCCGCTGCCTTACGAGGTCAGGGGCTCCTGAATCGGGCTTATTTGCCCCCTGGAGCGGGTTCCCGGGGACAGTCTGAATTGGTCTGAAATTTGCTCTTGGCAAGTCGAGCAGGACTCGCTAGATAGCTCCTTCCGGGCGTGCTGGCCGTTGCTGGCATGTCCGTGCTCGCATTCCGAAAACCCGATACGATAGGAGATCATTCCTTTCTGCATGCCCGCAAGGATGCTCGAAAGGAAGGAAACCCGTCGCTTCAAACGGAATGAGAGCAGGGGTCTTCGGCTGAGCCGAATGGCCTCGATCCTGTCCGAGACTGCAGGCGCCCGCGAGAACATCACGTTTTCAACGGCTTAATCGCATGGCCTGCATAGACGGGTGAAGACCGGATTTTCGCATTCACGCAGCGATCGCATCGCGGCTGGATGCTGATTTGGTTCGAACCTCGACAACCCAGAGCCGCAAGGTTTTGGGAGGGCAGGCTTCTAGATGTCGTCTTGCCCGGCATGTCCTGGGGACTTCGGTCCCTGAGATCAGGTTTTGGGCGGGACGATGGGTGCAACCCGGCGGTCCTGCCTTCGCGGAAAGGCCGCCAACCGGAAAGAGCTTGCTGTGGAACGAGCGGCAAAAAAAGAGGCGGTCGAACAGCTCAACGAGGCCTTCAAGGCCACGAGCGTTGCGGTCGTCGCTCACTATTCCGGCCTCACCGTGGCCCAGATGCAGAAACTGCGCATGCAGATGAAGCAGGCGGGTGCGTCGGTGAAGGTCTCGAAGAACCGTCTCGCCAAAATTGCTCTTGAGGGCACTGACGTCGCTGCCATCGGCTCCCTGCTGAAGGGGCCGACTGTGATCGCTACTTCAAACGATCCGGTCGCGGCGCCAAAGGTTGCCGTCGAATTCGCCAAGGCGAACGAAAAGTTCGTCATCCTTGGCGGCTCGATGGGTAAAACCGTCCTGAATGTCGACAGCGTGAAGGCGCTTGCCTCACTGCCGTCGCTCGACGAACTGCGCGGCAAGATCGTGGGCCTCCTCGTGGCGCCGGCGACCAAGCTCGCTCAGCTGTCCAACGCGCCCGCGGCCAAGCTCGCACGCGTCATTCAGGCTTATGCCTCAAAGAGCGAAGCGGCCTGACCCTTCGCTAATCTCAAACCTGGTTCGAACCAAACGTTTAAGGAAACAGATCAATGGCTGACTTGCAGAAAATCGTCGACGACCTCTCGGGCCTCACCGTGCTCGAAGCCGCCGAACTCGCCAAGCTCCTCGAAGAAAAGTGGGGCGTCTCCGCCGCTGCCGCCGTTGCGGTCGCCGGCCCGGCTGCTGCCGCGGCTGCTCCCGCTGAAGAAAAGACCGAGTTCACGGTCATGCTCACCGCCGCCGGCGACAAGAAGATCGAAGTCATCAAGGAAGTCCGCGCCATCACCGGCCTGGGCCTGAAGGAAGCCAAGGACCTCGTCGAAGGCGCCCCCAAGGCTGTCAAGGAAGGCGTCAACAAGGACGAGGCCGAGAAGGTCAAGGCCCAGCTCGAGAAGGCTGGCGCCAAGGTTGAACTCAAGTAATGCGCGATCCGGGAGCGTCGCAGGGCGCTCCCGGACCATGCAAATGGCGTGCGACGGGTTGTCGCGTCGTGCGCCGGACACAAAAAAGTGTGGGGATTTCGTGGACTTAACCCTCGAATCTCCTTTATTGCCTTCCCATATCGGGTTGGCAGCGGAAAAACACGGTCGGTGGCGGGAACGGCAGGGTTCTCGGCGTGCGCCGTTGGGAGACAGTCAAATTTCGGGCTTTTTCAGTCCGTGAAGCGGAAGGTTTAGACGGGCGGGTGCAGGCATGCGCCCCGCGCGTCGTTTTGCGTTTTGGAGGCTGCAGGACCGTGTTGGGGATTTAATTCCTGAGCCCGGGCTTCGTTCCCTTCGAGACGGTTCGAAAATTCAACCCGGGGCCGATGGCAGTCGAGTCCCGGAAGGTTCGCCAGACAAAGGCGACGAAAATGAGAGGCCACGATGGCGCAGCAGACATTCACCGGTCGCAAACGCGTACGCAAGTTTTTCGGTCACATCAAGGAAGTCGCCGAGATGCCGAACCTCATCGAGGTTCAGAAGGCGTCCTATGACCAGTTCCTGATGGTTGACGAGCCGGTTGGCGGGCGCCTCGACGAGGGTCTGCAGGCGGTGTTCCGCTCGGTGTTTCCGATCTCGGATTTCTCCGGCACCTCGATGCTCGAATTCGTCCGCTACGAATTCGAGCCGCCGAAATATGACGTCGACGAGTGCCGCCAGCGCGGCATGACCTTCGCGGCGCCCCTCAAGGTGACGCTGCGCTTGATCGTGTTCGATATCGATGAGGAAACCGGCGCCAAGTCGGTCAAGGACATCAAGGAGCAGGATGTCTACATGGGCGACATTCCGCTCATGACGATGAACGGCACCTTCGTGGTCAACGGCACCGAGCGCGTCATCGTCTCGCAGATGCACCGTTCGCCCGGCGTGTTCTTCGACCACGACAAGGGCAAGACCCATTCGTCCGGCAAGCTGCTGTTTGCCGCGCGCGTGATTCCGTATCGCGGTTCGTGGCTCGACATCGAGTTCGACGCCAAGGACATCGTGTTCGCGCGCATCGACCGCCGCCGCAAGATCCCCGTGACCTCGCTGATGTACGCGCTCGGTCTCGACGGCGAGCAGATCCTGTCGACCTTCTACAAGAAGATCGCTTACAAGCGGACCAAGGAAGGCTGGCGCGTCCCGTTCGACGCCAACCGCTTCCGCGGCTACAGCACCATCAACGATCTGATCGACGCCGACACCGGCAAGGTCGTGCTCGAGGCCGGCAAGAAGCTGACCGTGCGCAGCGCGCGCCAGATGCAGGAGAAGGGCCTCAAGGCGCTGCGTCTGTCGGACGAAGAGCTGGTCGGCAATTATCTCGCCGAGGACCTCGTCAATCCGAAGACCGGCGAGATCTATGCCGAAGCCGGCGAGGAAATCACCGAGAAGTCGCTCAAGGCGCTGAACGAGCAGGGCTACAAGGAACTGCCGCTGCTCGACATCGACCACGTCAATGTCGGCGCCTACATCCGCAACACGCTGCATGCCGACAAGAACATGACGCGTGAGGACGCGCTGTTCGACATCTACCGCGTGATGCGTCCGGGCGAGCCGCCGACGCTGGATTCGGCGCAGGCCATGTTCCAGTCGCTGTTCTTCGATTCCGAGCGCTACGACCTGTCCGCGGTCGGCCGCGTCAAGATGAACATGCGCCTCGAGCTCGATGCGCCCGACACCCATCGCACGCTGCGCAAGGAAGACATCCTGGCGGTCATCAAGACGCTGGTCGACCTGCGCGACGGCAAGGGCGAGATCGACGACATCGACCACCTCGGCAACCGCCGGGTGCGCTCGGTCGGTGAGCTCATGGAGAACCAGTACCGCATCGGTCTGCTCCGCATGGAGCGTGCGATCAAGGAGCGCATGTCGAGCGTCGATATCGACACCGTCATGCCGCAGGACCTGATCAACGCCAAGCCGGCGGCCGCCGCGGTGCGCGAGTTCTTCGGCTCCTCGCAGCTCTCGCAGTTCATGGACCAGACCAACCCGCTGTCGGAGATCACCCACAAGCGCCGTCTTTCGGCGCTTGGCCCGGGCGGTCTGACCCGCGAGCGCGCCGGCTTCGAGGTGCGCGACGTGCATCCGACGCATTACGGCCGTATCTGCCCGATCGAGACGCCGGAAGGCCCGAACATCGGTCTGATCAACTCGCTGGCGACCTTTGCGCGCGTCAACAAGTACGGCTTCGTCGAGACGCCCTATCGCAAGATCAAGGACGGCCGCGTCACCGAGGAGGTCGTGTATCTCTCGGCGATGGAAGAGGGCCGTTATCGCGTGGCGCAGGCCAACGTGCCGCTCGACGCCAAGGGCCGCTTCACCGAGGACCTGATCATCTGCCGTCACGCTGGCGAAGTGCTCCCCATTACGCCGGACAAGGTCGACTACATGGACGTGTCGCCGAAGCAGCTCGTTTCGGTGGCCGCGGCGCTGATCCCGTTCCTCGAGAACGACGACGCGAACCGCGCGCTGATGGGCTCGAACATGCAGCGCCAGGCGGTGCCGCTGGTTCGTGCCGAGGCGCCGTTCGTCGGCACCGGCATGGAAGGCGTGGTGGCCCGTGACTCGGGTGCGGCGATCGCCGCGCGCCGCTCGGGCGTGATCGACCAGATCGACGCCACCCGCATCGTGATCCGCGCCACCGAAGATCTCGATCCGACCAAGTCGGGCGTCGATATCTACCGGCTGATGAAGTACCAGCGCTCCAACCAGTCGACCTGCATCAACCAGCGCCCGCTGGTGAAGGTCGGCGACATCGTCAAGAAGGGCGACATCATCGCCGACGGTCCGTCGACCGATCTCGGTGAGCTCGCGCTCGGCCGTAACGTGCTGGTCGCGTTCATGCCGTGGAATGGCTACAACTTCGAAGACTCGATCCTGCTCTCCGAGCGGATCGTGAAGGACGACGTCTTCACCTCGATTCACATCGAGGAGTTCGAGGTGATGGCCCGCGACACCAAGCTCGGTCCTGAGGAAATCACCCGCGACATTCCGAACGTCTCGGAAGAAGCGCTGAAGAACCTCGACGAAGCCGGTATCGTCTACATCGGTGCGGAAGTGCGCGCCGGCGACATCCTGGTCGGCAAGATCACGCCGAAGGGCGAAAGCCCGATGACGCCGGAAGAGAAGCTGCTCCGCGCCATCTTCGGCGAGAAGGCCTCCGATGTCCGCGACACCTCGCTGCGCGTGCCTCCGGGCGTGCAGGGCACCATCGTGGAAGTTCGCGTTTTCAACCGGCACGGCGTCGACAAGGACGAGCGTGCGCTGGCGATCGAGCGGGAAGAGATCGAGCGTCTGGCCAAGGACCGCGACGACGAGCAGGCGATTCTGGACCGCAACGTCTACAACCGCCTCGCCGAACTGCTGGAGAACCGCCAGGGCATTTCCGGCCCGAAGGGCTTCAAGAAGGATACCAAGATCACCCGCGCGGTGCTCGACGAGTATCCGAAGTCGCAGTGGTGGCTGTTTGCCTCGCCGAACGACAAGCTGATGGCCGAGATCGAGGCCATGCGGAAGCAGTACGACGAGTCGAAGAAGGGCCTCGAGCAGCGCTTCCTCGACAAGGTCGAGAAGTTGCAGCGTGGCGACGAATTGCCGCCCGGCGTGATGAAGATGGTCAAGGTCTTCGTCGCGGTGAAGCGCAAGATCCAGCCCGGCGACAAGATGGCCGGCCGTCACGGCAACAAGGGCGTGGTGTCGAAGATCGTTCCGATCGAAGACATGCCGTTCCTTGAGGACGGTACGCACGCCGACATCGTGCTCAATCCGCTCGGCGTGCCCTCGCGCATGAACGTCGGCCAGATTCTGGAGACGCATCTGGGCTGGGCCTGCGCCGGCCTCGGCAAGCGCATCGGCCAGACCATCGACGCCTACTATCAGAGGCAGGATCTCAAGCCGTTGCGCGAGACCCTGAAGAAGATCTATGGCGAGGATGAAACCATCAAGTCGCTGAACGACAATGAGTTGCTCGAGCTCGGACACAATCTGCGCCACGGCGTGCCGATTGCCACCCCGGTGTTCGACGGCGCCAAGGAGGCCGATATCGAGGAGATGCTGAAGCTCGCGGGCTTCGACGCCTCCGGCCAGTCGACCGTCTACGACGGCCGTACCGGCGATCAGTTCGATCGCAAGGTGACGATGGGCTACATCTACATGCTCAAGCTGCACCATCTCGTGGACGACAAGATCCACGCGCGTTCGATCGGTCCGTATTCGCTCGTCACCCAGCAGCCGCTGGGCGGCAAGGCGCAGTTCGGCGGCCAGCGTTTCGGCGAAATGGAGGTCTGGGCACTCGAGGCCTACGGTGCCGCCTACACGCTGCAGGAAATGCTGACGGTGAAGTCGGACGACGTCGCCGGCCGTACCAAGGTGTACGAGGCGATCGTGCGCGGCGACGACACGTTTGAGGCCGGTATCCCGGAATCGTTCAACGTGCTGGTCAAGGAAATGCGCTCGCTCGGCCTCAACGTCGACCTGCACAATTCCAAGGTGGCACCGGGGTCGACGTCAGAAGCGGCCGAGTAACGCTTAAGAATTTCATGTCCGGCGCTCAAATGCGCCGGGCATTCGTGCTCCGTTCGGACGCTGAGCGGGCGCGGGCTGAATAGAAGTTTCGAATTTGCTGCCGGTGACGATCGGCACGCGAGGAGAAGACCATGAACCAAGAAATTATGAATCTTTTCAATCCGACGACGCCGGCTCAGGTCTTCGACCAGATCCGGATTTCGATCGCGTCTCCGGAGAAGATTCTGTCCTGGTCCTACGGCGAGATCAAGAAGCCGGAGACCATCAACTACCGTACCTTCAAGCCGGAGCGTGACGGCTTGTTCTGCGCCCGCATCTTCGGACCGATCAAGGATTACGAGTGCTTGTGCGGCAAGTACAAGCGGATGAAGTACAAGGGCATCATCTGCGAAAAGTGCTCGGTCGAGGTGACGCTGTCGCGCGTCCGGCGCGAGCGCATGGGCCATATCGAACTGGCAGCACCGGTTGCGCATATCTGGTTCCTGAAGTCGCTGCCGAGCCGCATCGGCCAGCTGCTCGACATGACGCTGAAGGATCTCGAGCGGATCCTGTACTTCGAATACTACGTCGTGCTGGAGCCGGGTCTGACCGCGCTCAAGGACCGTCAGTTGCTGTCGGAAGACGAGTACCTGAAGGCGCAGGACGAATACGGCCAGGACAGCTTCACCGCCATGATCGGCGCCGAAGCGATCCGTGAACTGCTGAAGGGGTTGGAGCTCGAAAAGCTCGATGCGCAGCTGCGCGCCGACATGGCGGAGACCGACTCCGAAATCAAGCACAAGAAGCTCGCCAAGCGCCTGAAGATCGTCGAGGCCTTCCGCTACTCCGGCAACAAGCCGGAGTGGATGATCATGACGGTCGTGCCGGTGATCCCGCCGGATCTGCGCCCGCTGGTGCCGCTCGACGGCGGCCGCTTTGCGACCTCCGACCTCAACGATCTCTACCGCCGCGTCATCAACCGCAACAACCGCCTGAAGCGGCTGATGGAGCTGCGTGCGCCCGACATCATCATCCGCAACGAAAAGCGCATGCTGCAGGAGGCCGTCGACGCGCTGTTCGACAACGGCCGCCGCGGCCGTGTCATCACCGGCGCCAACAAGCGACCGTTGAAGTCGCTCGCCGACATGCTGAAGGGCAAGCAGGGCCGGTTCCGTCAGAACCTGCTCGGCAAGCGCGTCGACTATTCGGGCCGTTCGGTGATCGTGGTCGGTCCCGAGCTGCGCCTGCATCAGTGCGGCCTGCCGAAGAAGATGGCGCTCGAGCTGTTCAAGCCGTTCATCTATTCGCGGCTCGACGCCAAGGGCCTGTCCACCACGGTGAAGCAGGCCAAGAAGCTGGTCGAGAAGGAGCGTCCGGAGGTCTGGGATATCCTCGATGAGGTGATCCGCGAGCATCCGGTGCTGCTGAACCGCGCGCCGACGCTGCATCGCTTGGGCATCCAGGCGTTCGAGCCGGTGCTGATCGAGGGCAAGGCGATCCAGCTGCATCCGCTGGTCTGCGCCGCCTTCAACGCCGACTTCGACGGCGACCAGATGGCCGTGCACGTTCCGCTGTCGCTCGAAGCGCAGCTGGAAGCGCGCGTCCTGATGATGTCGACCAACAACATCCTGCACCCTGCGAACGGCCAGCCGATCATCGTGCCGTCGCAGGACATTGTGCTCGGTCTCTACTACGTCTCGATCATGCGCGAAGGCCTGCCCGGCGAGGGCAAGACCTTCGGCGACATGGCCCAGCTCGAGCACGCGCTGCACTCGAAGGTCATCCACCTCCACACCAAGATCAAGTACCGGTGGGACGGCATCGGCGAGGACGGCAAGCAGTCGCGTCGCTGGATCGAGACCACCGCCGGCCGCGTCATGCTGGGCACCCTGCTGCCGAGGAGCCCGAGGGTCCCGTACGAGATCATCAACAAGCTGATGACCAAGCGCGAGATCTCCGGCGTCATCGACCAGGTCTATCGTCACTGCGGCCAGAAGGAGACGGTGATCTTCTGCGACCGCATCATGGCGCTCGGCTTCTACAACGCGTTCAAGGCCGGCATCTCGTTCGGCAAGGACGACATGGTCGTGCCGCACAGCAAGTGGAAGATCGTCGAAAACACCCGTACGTTGGCGAAGGATTTCGAGCAGCAGTACAATGACGGTCTGATCACCCACGGCGAGAAGTACAACAAGGTCGTCGACGCCTGGTCGAAGGCGACGGAAGAGATCGCCAAGGCGATGATGAAGGAAATTTCCGCCACCAAGCGGACGGCAAGCGGAGCGGAAGCCGAAGTCAACTCGATCTACATGATGGCGCACTCCGGTGCGCGTGGTTCGCCGGCGCAGATGCGCCAGCTTGCCGGCATGCGCGGGCTGATGGCCAAGCCGTCGGGCGAGATCATCGAGACACCGATCATTTCCAACTTCAAGGAAGGTCTGTCGGTGCTCGAGTACTTCAACTCGACCCACGGCGCCCGCAAGGGCCTCGCGGATACTGCGTTGAAGACCGCGAACTCGGGTTACCTGACCCGCCGTCTGGTCGACGTCGCGCAGGACTGCATCATCACGCAGTCCGATTGCGGTACCAAGCTCGGCATCAAGATGCGCGCCATCATCGATGCCGGCACCGTGGTTGCTTCGCTCAGCTCGCGCATCCTGGGCCGCACGGCCTGCGATGACGTGCGCGATCCCCTCACCAACAACGTTGTCGTCAAGCGCGACACGTTGATGGAGGAGAGCCATGTCGACGCGATCCAGCAGGCCGGCATCCAGGAAGTGAAGATCCGCTCGGCGCTGACCTGCGAGCTCGTCAACGGCATCTGCGGCATGTGCTACGGCCGCGATCTCGCGCGCGGTACTCCGGTCAACCACGGTGAGGCCGTCGGCGTCATCGCGGCGCAGTCGATCGGTGAACCCGGCACGCAGCTGACGATGCGTACGTTCCACATCGGCGGCGCGGCGCAGCTCAACGAGCAGTCGTTCGTCGAATCGAACTTCGACGGCAAGATCGTGATCAGGAACAAGGCGATCTTGCGTAACAGCGAAGGCCAGCTGGTTGCGATGGTGCGCAACATGGTGGTTGCGATCGTTGACGCCGACGGCACCGAGCGCGCGACGCATCGTATTCAGTACGGTTCGCGCATGCACGTCGACGAGGGCGACACCGTCAAGCGCGGCCAGCGCATCGCGGAGTGGGATCCCTATTCCCGCCCGGTGCTCACCGAGGTCGAGGGTACGATCGGGTTCGAGGATCTGGTCGAGGGCCAGTCGATCTCGGAAACGCTCGACGAGTCCACCGGTATCGCCAAGCGCGTCGTCATCGACTGGCGCTCGACGCGCGGCGGTGCGGACCTGCGTCCGGCCATCGTGGTCAAGGGCAAGGACGGCAAGGTGCTGAAGCTCGCGCGCGGCGGCGACGCCCGTTACATGCTGTCGGTCGACGGCATTCTGTCGGTCGACACCGGCGCGAAGGTGAAGGGTGGCGACATCCTGGCGCGTATCTCGACCGAGAGCGCCAAGACACGCGACATCACCGGCGGTCTGCCGCGGGTGGCTGAGTTGTTCGAGGCTCGCAAGCCGAAGGACGCGGCGATCATCGCGGAAATCGCGGGCACGATCCGCTTTGGCCGTGACTACAAGAACAAGCGCCGCATCTCGATCGAGCCGATGGACAAGACCGAGGAGCCGCGCGAGTACCTGATCCCGAAGGGCAAGCACATCCACTTGCAGGACGGCGATATCGTCGAAAAGGGCGACTTCATCGTCGAAGGCAATCCGGCACCGCACGACATTCTGGCGATCAAGGGCATCGAGGAACTCGCTGCCTATCTGGTCAACGAAATCCAGGAAGTCTACCGGTTGCAGGGCGTGCTCATCAACGACAAGCACATCGAGGTGATTGTTCGTCAGATGCTGCAGAAGGTCGAGGTCACCGATCAGGGCGACACCGACATGATCTCGGGCGAGCAGGTCGACAAGATCGAGTTCGACGCGCTCAACGTCAAGGCAAAGGAAGAAGGCAAGAAGATCGCCACGGGAACGCCGGTTCTGCTCGGCATCACCAAGGCGAGCCTGCAGACCCGCTCCTTCTTCTCGGCGGCGTCGTTCCAGGAGACCACGCGCGTGCTCACCGAAGCGGCCGTCAACGGCAAGGTGGACCCGCTCGAAGGCCTCAAGGAGAACGTCATCGTCGGCCGTCTGATCCCGGCCGGCACCGGCGCCTCGATGGCGCGGCTCCGCGAAGTTGCGGTGAAGCGCGACAAGCTGATCATCGACGAGCGCGAGAAGCAGCAGGCGGCGATCGTGCCGACGGCACCGGAAGCGGAGCCGCTGGCCCTGCCGCCGGCGGAATAGGCGCCCGTGAGACTACGGTATTGACGAAAAGGCCGGCTTCGCGCCGGCCTTTTTGCTGCTTTCTTTGCCTGCTGCGGTGCAGGGACGCGCTTTGTTCATCTTTCCTTCAGGGTGAAAAGCGCTTTTGCTAGGGTGACTTAGACCGGCTGCTTGGCAGTTCCGGAGACGACGGAATTCAAATGCTTGACTTGGCTATCGTAGGCGGCGGCCCGGGGGGGCTGATGAGCGCTTGGTATTTGAAGCGCAAGCTCGGCGACCTCTGCCGCATCACCATTTTCGAAGCGTCGGGCCGGCTCGGCGGCAAGGTTCTTACGCGCAAATTCGAAACCGCGCCCGCGATGTACGAGGCCGGCGTCGCAGAGATCTACGACTACTCGATGACCGGGCCCGACCCGCTGCGCGAGCTGATCCAGCATTTCGGGCTGCAGACGATTCCGATGGATGCCGAGCAGGTGCAGCTCGACGGCGAACTGCTCGCCGATGTCCCGGGCATGCGCCGCAAATACGGGCCCAAGACCGCGGCTGCGATCGAGTCGTTCCGCAAGCGCTGCGCCGATCTGGTTTCGCCGATCGAATATTATGAGGGCGTCGGCGCCCACGACAACGAGCACCCTTGGGCCTACAAGACCGCCGAGCAGGTGCTCGACGAAGAGGTCGATGATCCCATCGCCAAGCGCTTCTTCAAGGTGATGGCACGCTCCGATATCGCGACCGAGAGCCACAACACCAACGGCCTCAACGCCCTGAAGAACTACGTGATGGACGTCGACGGCTATATCGGCCTGTACTCGATCCAGAACGGCAACGAACAGTTGATCGAGTGCCTGCGCTCAGAAGTCGACGCCGACATCCAGCTCAACCATCGCGTCCTCAAGGTCGGCAAGGTGGCCAGTGGCCGCTACCAGCTCAACATGATGAACGGCAAGGGGCCGGAGACGCGCGACTTCGATCTCGTGCTGGTCTGCCTGCCGCATTCCTGGCTCGCCACCATGCGCTGGGACGGCGAGGCGCTGCGCCAGTCGATGGTCAAGCACGTCGCCTATTTCGACCGGCCGGCGCACTATCTGCGCGTCTCGATCCTGTTCGACGAGCCGTTCTGGGGTGAGAAGATTCCGGGCGCCTGGTTCATGTCGGAAGCGTTCGGTGGCTGCTGCGTCTACAATGAAGGCGCGCGCCACGATGTCGGCAAGCACGGCGTGCTGAACTGGCTGATCGCGGGCTCCGACGCGCTGGCGTTCGCCAACCTCAGCGACCAGGAGCTGTTCGAGGCCGCGCTGAAGTCGCTGCCGGCCTCGCTCGGCAACGCGCGCGAGCATTTCCTGGAAGGCAAGATCCATCGCTGGCTGTCGTCGGTCAACGCGCTGCCGGGCGGCCTGCCGGCGCGCGACGTCATGACCAATCATCGCCCCGAGCCCAAGCAGCATCCGGGCATCGTGGTGGTCGGCGACTATCTGTTCGACTCGACGCTGAACGGACTGCTCGACTCCTCCGACGCGGCGACCGACATCATCCTCACCGAGTGGATGCGGCTGCGCCGCGCCCGCTCGCAGGAAGCGGCGAAGGTGTCCGACAAGATCGACCGCGGTTACTTCGAGAACTACCGCGGGCAGGGTCCGTACAGCGAAGCCTGGCGCAACTTCACCGACCCGGCCTATCTGATGGACCTGGTCAAGACGGTCTGGGGCAGGGCGAAGGGCTACAAGCTGCTGGTTGCCGGCTCCGCCAGCGGCGAACTCGTCGGCGCGCTGCGCGAACGCGGCGTCGATGCCTGGGGCATCGAGAACAATCGCACCATCCACGGCAAGACGCCGAAGGCGCTCAAGAAGTACAACAAGCTCGGCTCGGTCGTCGACATGCCGTTCAAGGCCAACGAATTCGACTTTGTGTTCGAGACCTCACTGTGCCATCTCGGCGAAAAGCAGGTCGCGCGTGCGGTGCGCGAGTTCAACCGCGTGGTCAAGACCGGCCTGGTGTTCGGTTCGGTGACCTCGGACATGGCGCCGGCGCTGATCGATCGCTACGACCTGCTGCGTGGCGTGAAGAAGCTCGGCACCTGGTGGGAATGGTCGGAGTTGTTCTTCGGCAACGGATTCGATCTGTCGATGCATCGCCGCGACTGCACCGACGCGCTGTGGGCTCTGACGCTTGCAGCAGGCAAGGGGCCGGGTCAGTGGTACGCCGACTCCGACAGCCTGCGCTATTCCTTCTTCGACAAGGTCGAAGCCGACGACGACTAGAGCTGACGGAATCGGAAACGATTCGGTCCTCACTTGGCTTGGTGCGGCGCGTCCGCCGCGCCAAACGCTTTGCTGAATTGATCCTGATCGCATAGGATCGCGGCCGCAGCGCTTGTCGACTGCGATTTCGATTTGCGGTCATGCCGGCCGTGGAGCATCGGTTGGTTTCATGGCGCCAAAGCCTCCCGCATCTGACGATCTGAAACCGGCCGTTGCCGATGATCCCGAGATGAAGAAGAAGCTCGCGGCGGCGTCCGGTGCGCCTGTGTCGGCTGCATCGGCGAAGGCGTCCGCTGCGCCGGCGGACGACGATGATGATGAGGATGACGACGAGCTTGAGTTCGACGACGATGAAGACGACGAGGACCTCGTCGTCTTCACGGCCAAGGAAGCCGCCGGTGCGCTCTCCACGATCTTCAGCTTCGTCAAGCCGTTTCTGGCCAGCTACAGGAGGCTGTTTGTCTTCGTCGGCTTCGGCCTGGTGGTCGAGACGTTGTTCAACGTCATCATGCCGCTCAGCCTGAAATTCCTGATCGACGACGCGCTCGGCGAGGAAGACTTCCAGGCGCTCTACAAGATCCTCGGCGTGCTCGCGGTCGCGGGCATCGTCACCTCGATCATCGCGGTCTGGTATGAGCGCTGGGATGCGCGGCTTGCCGCCGGCATCATCTCCGACGTCCGGACGCGGCTGTTCGATCATCTTCAGAACCTGCCGTCGTCTTATTTCGCCCGTACCAAGCGCGGCGAAATCCTGTCACGCTTCTCGATCGATCTCGCGGCGTTCGAGGGCTCGGTCAAGAGCTTCGCTAACAGCGCGGCGTTGCCGATCCTGGAGTTGGTCGCGGGCATCATCCTGATGCTGTTCCTGAATTGGCAGCTCGCCGTCGTCGCCTTGCTGGTGTTTCCGATCACGCTGATCGGCCCACGCATCCTGACCCCGAAGGCCGTGCACGCCAACTACGAACAGAAGCTCCAGGAGTCGGCGCTGCTGGGAATGGTGCAGGAGAACGTGGCCGCGCAAGCGGTGGTGAAGGCGTTCAACCTGCAGCGCCGCGCGCTCGGCTGGTTCACCATGCGCAATCGCGATGTGCGGGCGAGGGCGGCCTCCGCCATGTTCCTGTCGACCATGGTGGAACGTACCGTCACCATCTCGGTGCTTTTGCTGCACCTCGTGGTGCTGGCGATCGGAGCGTATCTGGCAACCAAGGGGCAGATCACCGTCGGCACCTTCGTGACCTTCGAGAGCGCGTTCTGGGAGGTGTCGTACAACATCGCCCATATCATGCATTTCATCCCGGTCTCGATCCAGTCGGCGGCGGCGGTGCGGCATATCCAGGAGATGCTCGACGAGCCGACCCGCGGCGCCGACCGTCCCGGCGCGCCCGATCTGCCGCGCATCACCCACGACATCACCTTCGAGCACGTTACTTTCCAGTACGAGAACGCGCAGACCCCGGTGCTCGACAATCTCAGCCTCAAGCTCAATGCCGGCAAGAGCATAGCGATCGTCGGCCCCAGCGGCTCCGGCAAGAGCACGCTGCTCAACCTGATCCTGCGCCTCTACGTGCCCGACGAGGGCCGTGTCACCATCGACGGCGTCGACATCCGCCGCGTGACGCGGGAATCGCTGCGGTCGAGCATGGCGGTGGTCTTCCAGGAGAACATGCTCTTCAACATGTCGATCCGCGAGAACATCCGGCTCGGCAAGGAAGGCGCGACCGACGCCGATGTCGTGGACGCAGCCAAGAAAGCGGAGATCCACCGCTTCATCATGAGCCTGCCGCAGAAATACGACACCTCGGTCGGCGAACGCGGTGACACGCTGTCAGGCGGCCAGCGCCAACGCATCGCGATCGCGCGCGCGATCATTCGCAATCCGTCGGTGCTGCTGCTGGACGAGGCGACGTCGGCGCTCGACCAGACCACGGAAGCCGCGATCAATCGCACGCTGCTCAAGGTCTCCAAGGACCGCACCATGATCTGGTCGACGCACCGCCTGACCTCGGTGGTCGAGATGGACGAGATCATCGTGATCTCGGGCGGCAGGGCGATCGAGCGCGGCTCGCACGCCGAACTGCTCGCCGTGAACGGCGTCTATCGCAAGCTCTGGGACGATCAGGGGCAGGCGCTGCACAGCGCGGCCGATCCGGCAGACGACGATGAAGACGAAGATGATGACGACGATGATGATGAGGGGGATGACGAGGAATAATTCCTCGTATTCGCTTTGCGGTCGATCGCGCCGCTCGGCTCAGGCGGGCCGCCCGCGCTGCGATTGTCCGCTGATCACGCGATGTTCAGGGCGCGCGGCCCGTGCGGGCAGCCGCTTGCGGATCGCATAGCGGACGCCCTGCGCGGAGCGAACCGCGAAACGGCCCCAGCGCGCGGCCCGCCAAGCAAGTCCGCGATCGATCGAGAGCGATCGGAGATGATAGGCCTTGGCGAGCGATTGCGCCTCGCACGCGACCTTGGCGGGGTCTTCGTAGAATTGCCTGATCTTGTCGACATCCATGCCGTCGGTCGCAAGCCAGGCCGGTATATGGATGTTGCAGAGGCGCTCGACGTCGGTGAACACTTTGGTCGTACCGGTGCCTGCAGCCGGACAGGACGTCGAGAAGGCGTCGCCGGCCAGGACGACACCTGGCTGAAGATAATCTTCCGTCGCGCAGAGGTCAGCGGGCCTGATCCGGACCGGGCCGCCGACGCTGAAGTCGCCCATCATGCGATGCAGGCCCGGCATCATCGCGATCAGGAGCGCTTCGGGAGCCTGCCGGAAGTCGCGCAGCCACGGATCGGTCATGTCGCGGTAGACCATCAGGTTGGCCCGCATCCGGTCGCCGATCGGGAAGATTGAGAGATAAGCCATCCGTGCAGCCGGCCGTCCCGGCCAGTAGGTCAGCGCCGGAAATTCGAAGCCGGCGCGGCCGACCGGCGCGACGTCGAACCCCAGCGTGATCGAATGACACGCGCTGATGACGCGACGTTCCATGCCGAGCATCTGGCGAAGGCCGATGTTCAATCCGTTGGCGAGCACGACGAGGCGCGCCGAGAGCAGGTCGTCGTTCGCGAGCGTGATCTGCTGGCGCTCGTCGCTGGTGGCGACCGCGTAGGCCTTGCCGTGGATGATCTCGACACTTGAAGGGATCTGCGCCCGCACGGCGTTGACCAGCGTGTCATACATGATGCCGTGCTGGTCGCTCGGTTTCTTCGCGACCACAAGTCCGAAGCGCGCCTCCCAGACCTCGCCGTCGAGCGTGGCGGAGCGCAGCGCTTGTTCGGCGAGTCCGGTCCTGCGCAACAGCTCGAGCTGATCGCCGCCCAGCTTCTCGCAACGCAGCTCGGGCGGATAGCTGACGTGTGGATCGATCAGGCAGGCCGACACGCCCGCGCGCCCCAGCATGGCGGCGGCAGTCGCGCCGGCAAGACCGCCGCCCACGATCGCAACGTCGGTATATCGCATGGTCACCGCATTGGGTTTTGCGCGCCGATGTGAAGCGGCAATCATGGGCCGGAATGGCAAAGAAACGCTGAAGCGCCGATCACGATCTGGTCAACGCGGTTGGGTTTAATTGAATGACAATCTCAGGCGAGCACGATGTTGCGTCGAAGCGGTCGCGCGGGCCAATTGCGATGATCTCGGTAACGATTGATTCACCAAGCCTGGACCTCTGCGTGCAGTGGGACGATCTTGTCCTGCGGGCGTCTCCGAACGTTTTCATGCATCCTGCGGCGCTGCAGGCGGCCAACGACACGAATTTCGCCCGGACCGAGATGCTGCTGGCATGGCATGTAAGCGCCGGCCCGCGCCGGCTCGTCGGCGTTTGGGCGATGCAACGGCGCAGGCCGGTTCCGTACTGGCCAGAGGTGCTGGAGACGCTGCCCTACAACTATGCCTTCCTGTCCAATCCGGTCGTCGACCCCGCCCATGTCGACGAGGTGATTCCGGCGCTGCTGGCCGCGATCGAGACGAACCCGCGGCTGCCGAAAACGATGAACCTGATGTCGTTCGATGCGGATACGCCGAGCCACGCGGCAGTGCTCAACACGCTGTCCGCGCGCGGCATCGTCCCGCTGGTGTTGTCGACGGGTGCGAGGCCGTTCGTGACCAGGGAGTTCGGCGTCAAGCGGTCCGGCTCGACGCGCAAGAAGCTGCGCCAGGACTGGAACAGGCTGTCGGCGCTAGGCGCCGTCGACATCATTAACGACAGATCCTCGGCTGCGGTGCGCGCGTCGTTCGAGACGTTCCTGGCCATGGAGCAGGGGAGCTGGAAAGGCACGCGAGGCACCGCGTTGCTGTCGCACGATCATGATGCTGTGTTTGCGCGGACGCTCGTGCAAAACCTCGCAGCCCGCCAGTGCGCTTCGGTTGCGCTGTTGCGCGCCGGCGGTGATGCGATCGCGGCGCAGGTCCTGATGTACTGCGGAACGACGGCCTACACCTGGAAGACGGCGTTCGATGCCAGGTTCGGCAAATATTCGCCCGGTGCGCTGCTGGTCGACAAGATCACCGACCAATTGCTCACGGACAGCGATATTTCGGCGATCAACTCCTGCGCCGCCGAAGATAGTTTCATGGGGCAGCTATGGGCCGGTCGCCGTCCCATGGTGGATATGATGATCGACGTTCGCGCCGGTCATTCGCTGGGTTACCGGATGGAAGCCAGCCGACAGCTCGGCTACCAACTGCTACGGCGTCTGCGCCATCGCATGCGTCACCGCCGCCTGGCGCCGCCCGCTGCGCAGCCGGCGAAGGCGGCCTTCGCCGAAATAGACCAGAAAGCGCGCCCAGCGCTGGGCTTGCCAGTAAGCTCCGCTATCGATCGACACCGAGCGGAAGTTGAACGCCTTGGCGTTTGACCAGGCGTCGCAGGCGATCTTGAGCGGATCGTTGTAGTACGCTGCGATTTTTTCTGCGCCCATCCCGTCGGTCGCAAGCCAGGCCGGGATGTGGACGTTGCAGAGTTGAGCCACGTCGGTGAACACCTTGTCGGTCCCGGTGCCGGTGACGGGGCAGGTGGTCGCGAAGGCGTCGCCGACCAGCACGATGCCCGGCTGCTGATAGCCGGTGCTGACATAGAGGTCCGCGGGCCTGATCTTAATGTCGCCGGCAACATCGAAGTCGCCGGTGATGCGGCGCAGCCGCGGCAGCGCCGCGTTCAGCGTCTCGACTGGATTGTGCCGCATCGCGCGCAGCCAGGGATCGTCGGCCTGGCGGTAGGTAAAGAGGTTGGCGCGCATCCGGCTTCCGACCGGAAACAGCGTGATGTAGGGGATCCGGTCGCTCGGCCGTTCCGAGAAATAGGTCATGGCCGGGAACGGGAAGGCCGGGCGCCCCACTGGCACGAAATCGAATCCGATCGAGATCGAGTGGCAGACGCTGGTGATCTGGCGCTCGATGCCGAGCATCCGGCGCAGCCCGACGTTTAACCCGTTGGCGAGCACCACCAGTCGCGCCGAGATCGTCTCGCCACTGGCGAGCACCAGCGTCTGCCGCTCGGCGCTGGTCGTGACCTCGACGACCTTGTCGCAGATGAATTCTGCCGGTCCCGATATCTCGGATCGGATCGCGCTGATCAGCGCGTCATACATGATGCCGAATTGCTGGCTCGGCGCCTTGTCGAGCAGCCGGCCGAATCGCGCAATCCAGTTCTCGCCGTCCGACGTGCTCGACCGCAGCACGGATTCGGCAAGGCCAGTCCTCGCGAATCGCTCGAGCTGCACGGCTCCGCCGAGCTTCTCGACCCGGAAATCGAACGGATAGACCTGGTGCGGGTCGATCAGGACGCTCGGGACTCCGGCGCGTCCGAGCATCGCGGCGGCGGTCGAGCCTGCAAGACCTCCGCCGATGATCGCGATGTCGGTGTACCGCATGAAGGGCTTCTGGCTCATAGAACCCGCTTTTTGCGCCGCAAATGGCAAATAAAGGCTTAGTTTTGGGCTTGGCCTTGAATGCAAAGCTGTAGAGAGTTGTTTCTAATCTTATTTTACCCGGATACAATATATCTCCGAATCCGCGTGGCGAGGAGGTGGATGTCATAAATCGTCGCGGATTGAGCGCCGGCGAAATGCAAAATCCGCAGGCGCCAGAGGCGTTTCTTTGCTTGTCGTTTTGCTTGACTTCACTATCTCTCGCTTATACAACCCGGCCACTTAACGACAGGCGGTGAGCAACGCCAGCGTCGGAACGGAACACCCGGAAGGCCTTTTTCAGGCCGGGACGGGCACCAACCTCGACGAATGCCGCTCAAACGCTGTCGATGATAGCTAGGCAATGCCAGGACGATTTAGTTCTCTTGAGGGAGTCCTCTTGAGAGTGAATTCGGATGCATGACCTCGGTGGCGGACTGACCAGCCAGTGCTGATCGGTCCGGGATCGCGGTCCTCTGTGGCGTCGATGCGCTTTCCGCCCAGTGATGGGTGGTTGGCGCGATTTCGCTTTGCGTGGATGTTTGATCCGCGTCGGGCGAGCCGTACGGGACGGTTGTTCCCGAGAGGAATTTGCGGAGCCACTCAAGGTTTCGCGCGAATTAAAAGGGTGAAGGCTGCATGCCGACGATCAACCAGCTGATCGCAAGTCCACGTGAAGTGCAGAAGTCGCGCAAGAAAGTGCCGGCGCTGCAGCAGTCGCCGCAGAAGCGCGGCGTTTGCACGCGCGTCTACACCACGACCCCGAAGAAGCCGAACTCGGCGCTTCGTAAGGTCGCCAAGGTGCGCCTGACGAACGGCTTCGAGGTGATCGGCTACATCCCGGGTGAAGGCCATAACCTGCAAGAGCACTCGGTGGTCATGATCCGCGGCGGTCGCGTCAAGGACTTGCCCGGCGTGCGCTACCACATCCTCCGCGGCGTGCTGGATACCCAGGGCGTCAAGAACCGTAAGCAGCGTCGTTCGAAGTACGGCGCCAAGCGTCCGAAGTAAGCGGGAAGATCAGATGTCTCGTCGCCATTCTGCTGAAAAGCGTGAAGTGAACCCGGATCCGAAGTTCGGGAACATTGTCATTACGAAGTTCATGAATTCGATCATGTACGACGGCAAGAAGTCTGCCGCCGAAAGCATCGTCTATGGCGCGCTCGCCATGATCGAGAGCAAGACCAAGCAAGGTCCGCTGCCGGTTTTCGAGCAGGCGCTGGAAAACGTGATGCCGACCATCGAAGTGCGCTCGCGCCGCGTCGGTGGTGCCACCTACCAGGTGCCGGTTGAAGTGCGCACGGTCCGCCGTCAGGCGCTGGGCATTCGCTGGATCATCACGGCGGCGCGTGATCGTAATGAGAAGACCATGACGGAGCGGCTCTCGGCGGAGCTGCTCGATGCATCGAACAACCGGGGCAACGCCGTCAAGAAGCGTGAAGACGTGCATCGGATGGCGGAAGCCAACCGTGCCTTCTCGCACTATCGCTGGTAACGGCGACTAACGGATCCAAGGAACAGCCCATGCCCCGCGTTCATGCCATAGAGAACTACCGTAACTTCGGTATCATGGCGCACATCGATGCCGGCAAGACCACGACGACCGAGCGCATCCTCTATTACACCGGCAAGAGCCACAAGATCGGCGAAGTGCACGAAGGTGCCGCGACGATGGACTGGATGGAGCAGGAGCAGGAGCGTGGCATCACGATCACCTCGGCCGCGACCACCGCGTTCTGGAACGGCAAGCGCCTGAACATCATCGACACCCCCGGCCACGTCGACTTCACCATCGAAGTCGAGCGTTCGCTGCGCGTGCTCGACGGCGCCGTGTGCGTGCTCGATTCGAACCAGGGCGTTGAGCCGCAGACCGAAACCGTCTGGCGCCAGGGCGACAAGTACCGTGTTCCGCGCATCGTCTTCGCCAACAAGATGGATAAGACCGGCGCCGACTTCTACAAATGCATGCAGGATATCGTCGATCGCCTCGGCGCCAAGCCGATTGCGATCCAGCTTCCGATCGGTTCCGAGAATAATTTCAAGGGCCTGGTCGATCTCGTCCGTATGAAGGCCGTGATCTGGGAAGAAGAGAAGCTCGACGCCAAGTTCTCAGACGTCGATATTCCCGAGGACCTGATCGAGAAGGCGAAGGAATATCGCGAGAAGCTGTTGGAAGCCGCCGTCGAACTCGACGACGAGGTTCTCGCCGCTTACCTCGACGGCAACGAGCCCGATGAGGCGACGTTGAAGCGCATGATCCGCAAGGCCGTGCTGACCGGCGCGTTCTTCCCGGTGCTGTGCGGCTCGGCGTTCAAGAACAAGGGCGTCCAGCCGCTGCTCGACGCGGTCGTGGATTATCTGCCGTCGCCGGTCGACGTGCCCGCTATCAAGGGCCTCGATGAAGACGGCAACGAAATCGTTCGTCTTCCGAACGACAGCGAGCCGCTGGCCCTGTTGGCGTTCAAGATCATGGACGATCCGTTCGTCGGCACCATCACCTTCTGCCGTATTTATTCCGGCACGCTCATGTCGGGCACCGGCGTTATCAATTCGACGCGTGACCGCAAGGAGCGTATCGGCCGCATGCTGCTGATGCATGCGAACAACCGCGAAGACATCAAGGAAGCCTATGCCGGCGACATCGTGGCGCTGGCGGGCCTGAAGGAAGCGCGCACCGGTGACACGCTGTGCGATCCCGACAAGCCGGTGATCCTCGAAAAGATGGAATTCCCGGAGCCGGTGATCGAAATCGCGATCGAGCCGAAGTCGAAGGCCGACCAGGAAAAGCTTGGCGTCGCGCTTGCGAAGCTTGCCGCGGAAGATCCGTCGTTCCGGGTGTCGACCGACCAGGAGTCCGGCCAGACCATTCTCAAGGGCATGGGCGAACTCCATCTCGACATCAAGGTCGACATCTTGCGCCGTACCTACAAGGTTGACGCCAACATCGGTGCGCCGCAGGTGGCGTTCCGTGAGCGCGTCACCAAGAAGGCCGAAGTCAAGTACACGCACAAGAAGCAGACCGGTGGTACCGGTCAGTTCGCCGAAGTATCGATCGTGGTTGAGCCGAACGAGCCAGGTGCGGGTTACGTGTTCGAGTCCAAGGTTGTTGGTGGCTCGGTGCCGAAGGAATACATCCCCGGCGTCGAAAAGGGCCTCAACAGCGTCATGGGCTCCGGTGTCGTCGCCGGCTTCCCGGTGGTCGACGTCAAGGTGACGCTGGTCGACGGCAAGTATCACGACGTTGACTCGTCGGCGCTGGCCTTCGAAATCGCATCGCGCGCGGCATTCCGCGAAGCGCTGCAGAAGGGCAAGTCTGTTCTGCTCGAGCCGATCATGAAGGTCGAAGTGGTGACCCCGGAAGACTACACCGGTTCGGTCATCGGCGACCTGAATTCGCGGCGCGGCCAGATCCAGGGTCAAGACATGCGCGGCAATGCCAACGTGATCAACGCGATGGTGCCGCTCATGAACATGTTCGGTTACGTGAACAACCTGCGCTCGATGAGCCAGGGTCGCGCGACCTTCACCATGCAGTTCGATCACTACGCCGAAGCTCCGGCGAACGTGTCGGCTGAAGTCCAGAAGAAGTTTGCCTGATTGTCGTTGATGGCAGTCAACGATTGAACGGAGAGTCAAATGGCCAAAGCTAAATTCGAGCGTAACAAGCCCCACTGCAACATCGGCACCATCGGTCACGTCGACCATGGCAAGACCTCGCTGACCGCAGCGATCACCAAGGTGCTCGCAGAAACCGGCGGCGCGACGTTCACCGCCTACGACCAGATCGACAAGGCGCCGGAAGAGAAGGCGCGCGGTATCACGATCTCGACCGCTCACGTCGAGTACGAGACCGCCAACCGTCACTACGCTCACGTCGACTGCCCCGGCCATGCCGACTACGTGAAGAACATGATCACCGGCGCTGCCCAGATGGACGGTGGCATCCTGGTAGTGTCGGCCGCCGACGGCCCGATGCCGCAGACCCGCGAGCACATCCTGCTCGCCCGCCAGGTCGGCGTTCCCGCGCTCGTCGTGTTCCTGAACAAGTGCGACATGGTCGACGATCCGGAACTGCTCGAGCTGGTCGAGATGGAAGTCCGCGAATTGCTGTCGAAGTACGACTTCCCGGGCGACACCATTCCGATCATCAAGGGTTCGGCTCTCGCCGCCCTCGAAGACAAGGACAAGACGCTCGGCCACGATTCGATCATCGCATTGATGAAGGCCGTCGACGAAAGCATTCCGCAGCCGGCGCGTCCGATCGACCAGCCGTTCCTGATGCCGGTCGAAGACGTGTTCTCGATCTCGGGTCGCGGCACCGTTGTGACCGGCCGTGTCGAGCGCGGTATCGTCAAGGTCGGCGAGGAAATCGAAATCGTCGGTCTGCGCGATACCCAGAAGACCATCGTCACCGGCGTCGAAATGTTCCGCAAGCTGCTCGATCAGGGCCAGGCCGGCGACAACATCGGTGCGCTGCTCCGCGGTACCAAGCGCGAGGAAGTCGAGCGTGGCCAGGTGCTGTGCAAGCCGGGTTCGGTCAAGCCGCACACCAAGTTCAAGGCTGAGGCCTACATCCTGACCAAGGAAGAGGGCGGTCGTCACACCCCGTTCTTCACCAACTACCGGCCCCAGTTCTACTTCCGCACCACCGACGTGACCGGCGTCGTGCATCTGCCCGAAGGCACCGAGATGGTGATGCCGGGCGACAACATCGCGATGGAAGTGCACCTGATCGTGCCGATCGCGATGGAAGAGAAGCTGCGTTTCGCTATCCGCGAGGGCGGCCGCACGGTCGGTTCGGGCGTCGTTTCCTCCATTATTGAGTAAGCGGATATTGCGAGTAGCGGGCGGTTGGAGCCGTTCGCTATTCGCCACTACTCGCCACAAGCGACGACAGAAAGAGACAACGGCAATGAACGGCCAGAATATCCGCATCCGACTCAAGGCGTTCGACCATCGAATCCTCGATACGTCGACCCGCGAGATCGTGAACACGGCGAAACGTACTGGTGCCCAGGTTCGCGGACCCATTCCGCTACCGACCCGCATCGAGAAGTTCACCGTCAACCGTTCACCGCACGTTGACAAGAAGAGCCGCGAGCAATTCGAGATGCGCACCCACAAGCGCCTCCTCGACATTGTCGACCCGACCCCACAGACCGTCGATGCGCTGATGAAGCTCGACCTGGCCGCCGGTGTCGACGTCGAGATCAAGCTCTAAGGTTTTTGGATTTTTACGTTCGCAACTGCGGACAGAAAGACAGGAAGCACGCCGATGCGCTCCGGAGTGATCGCACAAAAGGTCGGGATGACGCGGGTCTTTACAGAGGCCGGCGAGCATATCCCTGTGACCGTGCTGAAGTTGGGCAACTGCCAGGTGCTGGGCCACCGCACGACCGAGAAGAACGGCTATGTCGCCCTTCAGCTCGGCTCGGGTGCCCGCAAGACCGTTTACTTGCCCAAGGCGGAACGCGGCCAGTTCGCGGTCGCCAAGGTCGAGCCGAAGCGCAAGGTCGCCGAATTCCGCGTGTCGGAAGACGCGCTGATCCCCGTCGGCGCCGAGATCCAGGCCGACCATTTCGTGGTCGGGCAGTTCGTCGACGTGACCGGCACCTCGGTCGGTAAGGGTTTTGCCGGCGGCATGAAGCGCTGGAATTTCGGCGGTCTGCGCGCCACCCACGGTGTGTCGGTCTCGCATCGTTCGATCGGTTCGACCGGCGGTCGTCAGGACCCCGGCAAGACCTTCAAGAACAAGAAGATGCCCGGTCACATGGGCGTCGATCGCATCACCACGCTCAATCTGCGCGTGGTGCAGACCGACGTTGAGCGCGGCCTGATCCTGGTCGAAGGCGCCGTTCCCGGCTCCAAGGGCGGCTGGATCTCGGTGCGCGATGCGGTGAAGAAGCCGCTGCCGAAGGAAGCTCCGAAGCCCGGCAAGTTCAAGGTTGTCGGCGGCGAGGCTGTTGAGGCCGTGGCCGAGAAGGAGGGTGCGTGAGATGGAACTGAAAGTCACCACCCTTGAAGGCAAGGAAGCTGGCTCGGTCCAGCTGTCGGACGAGATTTTCGGTCTCGAGCCGCGCAAGGATATCATCCAGCGTTGCGTGCAGTGGCAGCTGAACAAGCGGCAGGCCGGCACCCACAAGGCAAAGGGTCGCGCCGAGATCTGGCGCACCGGCAAGAAGATGTACAAACAGAAGGGCACCGGTGGTGCTCGTCACGGCTCGGCCCGCGTGCCGCAGTTCCGCGGCGGTGGCCGTGCGTTCGGTCCGGTGGTTCGCTCGCACGAGACCGGCCTGCCGAAGAAGGTTCGCGTGCTGGCACTCAAGCATGCGCTGTCCGCCAAGGCCAAGGACGGCGGCCTGATCGTGATCGACAATGCGCAGCTCGAGGCTGCCAAGACCAAGGCCCTGATCGGGCACTTCTCTGGTCTCGGCCTGACCAATGCGCTGATCATCGACGGCGCCGAGCTGCACAACGGCTTCGCGATCGCGGCCCGCAACATTCCGAACATCGACGTGCTGCCGATCCAGGGCATCAACGTTTACGACATTCTCCGCCGCCACAAGCTCGTGCTGACCAAGGCTGCGGTTGATGCGCTGGAGGCGCGCTTCAAATGAAGAATATCGACCCGCGCCATTACGACGTGATCGTCGCCCCTGTCGTGACCGAAAAGGCGACGCTCGCCTCCGAGCACAACAAGGTGCTGTTCAAGGTCTCCGGCAAGGCCACCAAGCCGCAGATCAAGGAAGCGATCGAGAAGCTGTTCGACGTCAAGGTGAAGAGCGTCAACACGCTCGTTCGCAAGGGCAAGACCAAGGTGTTCCGCGGCAATCTCGGCTCGCAGTCGGACACCAAGCGCGCGATCGTGACCCTTGAAGAGGGCCACCGCATCGACGTGACGACCGGACTATAGGGCGCAACCACGATGGCATTGAAAACCTACAATCCCACGACGCCGGGCCAGCGCCAGCTGGTCATGGTCGATCGTTCGGCGCTCTACAAGGGCAAGCCGGTGAAGGCGCTGACCGAGGGCAAGCTCGGCAATGGCGGCCGCAACAACACCGGACGGATCACCGTGCGTTTCCGCGGTGGCGGCCACAAGAAGGCCTACCGCACCGTCGACTTCCGCCGCGACAAGGTGGACGTGCCGGCGGTCGTGGAGCGGCTCGAGTATGATCCGAACCGCACCGCGTTCATCGCGCTGATCAAGTATCAGGACGGCGAGCTGGCCTATATCCTGGCGCCGCAGCGGCTGGCTGCGGGCGACACCGTCGTCGCCGGCAACTATGTTGACGTCAAGCCCGGCAATGTCATGCCGCTCGGCAACATGCCGGTCGGCACGATCATTCACAACATCGAGCTGAAGATCGGCAAGGGCGGGCAGCTCGCACGTTCGGCCGGTACCTACGCCCAGATCGTCGGCCGCGACCAGGACTACGTGATCGTCCGCCTGAATTCGGGCGAGCAGCGTCTCGTGCACGGTCGTTGCCGCGGCACGATCGGCGCGGTCTCGAATCCCGATCACATGAACATCTCGATCGGCAAGGCCGGTCGTACCCGCTGGCTCGGCTGGCGCCCGCATAACCGCGGCGTCGTCATGAACCCGATCGACCATCCGCACGGCGGTGGTGAAGGTCGGACCTCGGGCGGTCGCCACCCGGTTACTCCGTGGGGCAAGCCGACCAAGGGCAAGAAGACCCGCACCAACAAGTCGACCACCAAATTCATTCTCCTCAGCCGCCACAAGCGGAAGAAGTAAGGAACGCCGGACATGGTTCGTTCAGTCTGGAAAGGCCCGTTCGTCGAAGGCTCTCTGCTCAAGAAGGCAGATGCCGCGCGTGCGTCCGGCCGTCATGACGTCATCAAGATCTGGAGCCGTCGCTCGACCATCCTGCCGCAGTTCGTCGGCCTGACGTTCGGCGTCTACAACGGCCAGAAGCACGTGCCGGTCGCGATCAACGAGGAAATGGTGGGTCACAAGTTCGGCGAGTTCTCGCCGACCCGTACCTTCCACGGCCACTCGGGCGACAAGAAAGCCAAGAAGGCTTGAGGATAGAGCGATGAGCAAACCTAAGCGCGAACGTGTCCTCGCGGACAATGAGGCCAAGGCCGTCGCCCGCATGTTGCGCGTCAGCCCGCAGAAGCTCAACCTGGTGGCGCAGCTGATCCGCGGCCGCAAGGCTTCGGCTGCGCTCGCCGACCTGCAGTTCTCGCGCAAGCGGATAGCGGTCGATGTCAAGAAGTGCCTGGAATCGGCGATCGCGAATGCCGAGAACAACCATGACCTCGAAGTCGACGACCTGGTCGTCGCCGAGGCGCATGTCGGCAACGGCATCGTGATGAAGCGTTTTGCACCGCGCGGCCGTGGCCGTTCGGGCCGTGTGTACAAACCATTCGCGCACCTGACCATCGTGGTTCGTCAGGTCGCGGCCGAGGCAAGCGCTTAAGAGCGCAGGAGAAGACGATGGGTCAAAAGATCAATCCAATCGGGCTGCGTCTCGGCATCAACCGGACCTGGGACTCCCGTTGGTTCGCCGGCAAGCAGGAATACGGCAAGCTGCTGCACGAAGACGTCAAGATCCGCGAGATCTTGCACAAGGAGCTCAAGCAGGCGGCCGTGGCGCGCATCGTGATCGAGCGCCCGCACAAGAAGTGCCGCGTGACGATCCACTCGGCGCGTCCGGGCGTGGTGATCGGCAAGAAGGGCGCCGACATCGACAAGCTGCGCAAGAAGGTCGCCGACATCACCTCGTCGGACGTCGTGATCAACATCGTCGAAATCCGCAAGCCGGAGCTCGACGCGACCCTGGTCGCCGAATCGATCGCCCAGCAGCTCGAGCGCCGCGTCGCGTTCCGCCGTGCCATGAAGCGCGCCGTGCAGTCGGCGATGCGCCTCGGTGCCGAAGGCATCCGTATCAACTGCTCGGGCCGTCTCGGCGGCGCCGAAATCGCGCGCATGGAGTGGTACCGCGAAGGTCGCGTGCCGCTGCACACGCTGCGCGCCGACATCGACTACGGCGTTGCGACCGCGTTCACGACCTTCGGCACCTGCGGCGTCAAGGTCTGGATCTTCAAGGGCGAGATCCTCGAACACGATCCGATGGCCCAGGACAAGAAGATGGCCGAAGGCGACAACACCCCGCGTTCGTCGCGCCGCGACGCCGCTTAAGGCAAAGCAGGAATTTGAGGGCCTAAAGCCATGATGCAACCTAAGAAAACGAAGTTCCGGAAGGCGCATAAGGGCCGTATCCACGGCGTTGCGACCTCTGGCGCGACGTTGGCGTTTGGCCAGTTCGGCCTGAAGGCGATGGAGCCTGAGCGCGTCACCGCCCGTCAGATCGAAGCCGCCCGCCGCGCGCTGACCCGTCACATGAAGCGTGCCGGTCGCGTCTGGATCCGCGTGTTCCCCGACGTGCCGGTGTCGAAGAAGCCCGCCGAAGTCCGCATGGGCTCCGGCAAGGGCGCACCGGAACTGTGGGTGGCCCGGGTCAAGCCCGGCCGCGTGATGTTCGAGATCGACGGCGTAACCGTGCAGACCGCGAAGGAAGCGCTGACGCTTGCCGCCGCCAAGCTGCCGATCAAGACGCGCTTCGTCGCGCGCATTGCGGAGTAATCGCCATGGCCGAGACAAAAGTTGAAGATATTCGCGCGATGAGCGACGACCAGCGCGAGGACGCCGTCCTCAACCTGAAGAAGGAGCGCTTCAACCTGCGTTTCCAGCGCGCCACCGGGCAGCTGGAGAACACCTCGCGGATGCGTGAAGCCCGCCGCGATATCGCCCGTATCAAGACCATCGCCGCGCAGCTGCGCGCGAAGAAGAAGTAAGGGACCAGCTATGCCGAAACGTACTCTGCAGGGCGTGGTCGTGAGCGACAAGCAAGCCAAGACGATTGTGGTGCGTGTTGACCGCCGCTTCACCCACCCGATCTACAAGAAGACGATCCGCCGTTCCAAGAACTACCATGCGCATGACGAGAACGATCAGTTCAAGCCGGGCGACATGGTCTGGATCGAGGAATCGAAGCCGATCTCGAAGTTGAAGCGCTGGACCGTGGTCCGGGGCGAACACAAGAAAACGGCCTGATAGCTTCGACTTAGCCGAAGTCTTTCAGGAAAATTTTGAGCGCGCTGAAGCGCAGAAAGAGGACGAGGTGCATCAATGATTCAGATGCAGACCAACCTCGACGTGGCCGATAATTCTGGCGCACGCCGTGTCATGTGCATCAAGGTTCTTGGAGGTTCCAAGCGCCGCTATGCCACCGTGGGCGATGTTATCGTTGTGTCGATCAAGGAAGCCATTCCGCGTGGCAAGGTGAAGAAGGGCGACGTGATGAAGGCCGTCGTGGTGCGCGTCCGCAAGGACATCCGCCGCGCCGACGGTTCGGTCATCCGTTTCGACCGCAACGCCGCCGTGCTGATCAACAACCAGTCGGAGCCGGTCGGCACCCGTATCTTCGGGCCGGTGCCGCGCGAGCTTCGCGCCAAGAACCACATGAAGATCATCTCGCTTGCGCCGGAGGTGCTGTGATGGCTGCCAAGATCCGCAAGGGTGACAAGGTCATCGTGCTGACCGGCCGCGACAAGGGGCGCACCGGCGAGGTGTTCGAGGTGCGTCCGGACGAGCACAAGGCTCTCGTGCGCGGCGTCAACATGGTGAAGCGTCACCAGAAGCAGAGCCAGTCCCAGGAAGGCGGCATCATCTCCAAGGAGATGCCGATCCACCTGTCCAACATCGCGTATGTCGGCAAGGACGGAAAGCCGACCCGCGTTGGGTTCAAGATTCAGGCCGATGGCAAGAAGGTTCGCGTTGCCAAGAGCTCGGGAGCAGAGATCGATGGCTGATACAGCTTACGTGCCGCGCCTGCGCGCGGAGTATGACAAGAATATCCGCGGCTTGATGACCGAGAAGTTCGGTTATGCCAACGTGATGCAGGTTCCGCGCCTGGACAAGGTCGTGCTGAACATGGGCGTCGGCGATTCCGTCAACGACCGCAAGAAGGCCGAGACCGCCGCTACCGAGCTGGGCCTGATCGCCGGCCAGAAGGCAATCGTGACCTATTCGCGGGTCGCCATCGCGACCTTCAAGCTGCGTGAGAACCAGCCGATCGGCTGCAAGGTCACGCTGCGCAAGTCCCATATGTACGAGTTCATCGACCGCCTGGTGAACGTGGCGCTGCCTCGCGTCCGCGACTTCCGCGGCCTGAACCCGAAGAGCTTCGACGGCCGCGGCAACTATTCGCTCGGCATCAAGGAACACATCATTTTCCCCGAGATCGACTTCGACAAGGTCTCGGAAGCCCGCGGTATGGACATCACCGTCTGCACCACGGCTTCGTCCGACGACGAGGCACGCGCCTTGTTGACCGCTTTCAATTTCCCGTTCCGGCAGTGAGTAGCTGAGCCAAAGCCACTCAAACGCGGATACCCAGGAGCCAAGCATGGCAAAGAAGAGCTCGATCGAGAAGAACAACCGGCGCAAGCGGATGGCGAAGAACGCCGCCCCGCGCCGCGAGAAGCTGAAGGCGATCATCGCCGACAAGACCAAGCCGATGGAAGAGCGCTTCGCGGCGACGCTGAAGCTCGCCGAGATGCCGCGCAACTCGTCACCGACGCGCATCCGTCTCCGCTGCGAACTGACCGGGCGTCCGCGCTCGATCTATCGCAAGAACAAGCTCTCGCGCATCGCGCTCCGTGAACTCGGCTCCAAGGGCCTGGTTCCGGGGCTCGTGAAGTCGAGCTGGTAAGGAGGATCGGAACCATGTCTACGCACGATCCGATCAGCGATTTGATCACCCGTATCCGCAATGCGCAGATGCGTTCGAAGTCCAAGGTCTCGACCCCGGGCTCGCGGATGCGCGCCAGCGTGCTCGAGGTGCTGAAGTCCGAGGGTTACATCCGCGGCTACGCCAGCGTCGAGCATGCCTCGGGCCGCAGCGAGCTCGAGATCGAGCTGAAGTATTTCGACGGCGAGCCCGTCATTCGCGAGATCGAGCGGGTGTCGAAGCCCGGCCGCCGCGTTTACGCCTCGGTGAAGAACCTGCCGCGGGTGAACAACGGTCTCGGCATTTCGGTGTTGTCGACGCCGAAGGGAATCATGGCTGACCACGAAGCGCGTGAAGCGAACGTGGGCGGCGAAGTTCTCTTCACGGTGTTCTGAGGAAGGATTTTTACGATGTCACGTATCGGCAAGAGGCCGGTGGCGATCCCGTCCGGAGTGACGGCGAGCGTCGAAGGCCAAACGGTGAAGGTGAAGGGGCCGAAGGGTCAGCTTCAGTTCGTCGTGCATGACGACGTCGAGGTGAAGTTCGAGAACGGTGAGGTCAAGGTCGCCCCGCGCGTCAAGACCAACCGTGCGCAGGCGATGTACGGCACCGCGCGCGCGCAGGTGGCGAGCCTCGTCGAGGGCGTCACCAAGGGCTTCGAGAAGAAGCTCGAGATCACCGGCGTTGGTTACCGCGCCGCGCTGCAGGGCAAGAACCTGCAGCTCGCGCTCGGCTACAGCCACGACGTGGTCTATGCGATCCCGGAAGGCATCACCATCGTGGTGCCGAAGCCGACCGAGATCACGATCACCGGCAACGATTCGCAGCGCGTCGGCCAGGTTGCCGCCGAGATCCGCGCCTATCGCCCGCCGGAGCCGTACAAGGGCAAGGGCGTGAAGTACGCCAACGAATTCATCTTCCGCAAGGAAGGCAAGAAGAAGTAACGGAGCCGGTCATGTCACTCAAGGTTACGAATGCCCGGCGCAAGCAGCGCGTGCGTATTTCGCTGCGCCGTTCCGCCAACGGCCGTCCGCGGCTGTCGGTGTTCCGCTCGTCCAAGCACATCTACGCCCAGGTCATCGACGACCTGAAGGGCGAGACGCTGGCGTCGGCCTCGTCGCTCGAAAAGTCGTTGCGCGACGCCGGCAAGACCGGCGCCGACATCGATGCGGCGAAGGCGGTCGGCAAGCTGCTGGCCGAGCGCGCCGCGCAGAAGGGCGTCAAGGAAGTCGTGTTCGATCGCGGAGCCTACATCTATCACGGGCGCGTCAAGGCGCTCGCGGATGCGGCCCGCGAGGGTGGGCTCAGCTTCTAACCGAATTGAACGATTACAAGGAAAGAGGCTTGGGCCTCCTAGAGATTGGAAAACACCATGGCAGGTGAACGCGAACGCGGTGGCGGCCAAAGGGGCGGCCGGGAAGAGCGCGACAGCGAGTTCGTCGACAAGCTCGTCCACATCAATCGTGTGGCGAAGGTCGTCAAGGGCGGCAAGCGCTTCGGTTTCGCCGCGCTGGTCGTGATCGGCGATCAGAAGGGCCGGGTCGGGTTCGGTCACGGCAAGGCGCGCGAAGTGCCCGAGGCGATCCGCAAGGCGACCGAATCGGCGAAACGCAACCTGACGCGGGTTGCCCTGCGCGAAGGCCGCACGCTGCATCATGACATCGCCGGCCGTCACGGCGCCGGCCGCGTCTATCTGCGTGCAGCTCCCGCCGGTACCGGCATCATCGCCGGCGGTCCGATGCGTGCGGTGTTCGAGACGCTCGGTATCCAGGACGTGGTGGCGAAGTCGATCGGTTCGTCGAATCCCTACAACATGGTTCGCGCGACCTTCGACGCGCTGAAGCATCAGGATTCGCCGCGCTCGGTGGCCGCCCGCCGCAACATCAAGGTCTCCACCCTGCAGTCGCGCCGCGTCGGCGGCGACGCCGAAGTGGTGGCGGAATAAGCAAACAGGCGCGTTCTCGGCGCTTTCTGGAGTTATTGTCATGGCTAAGGCCGCAAAGATGATCAAGGTCGAGCAGATCGGCAGCGCAATCCGCCGCCATCACTCGCAGCGCGAGACGCTGATCGGCCTCAAGCTCAACAAGATCGGCCGGGTAACCGAGCTGCAGGACACCCCTGCAATTCGCGGCATGATCGCAAAGGTTCAACATCTCGTCCGCGTCGTCGACGAGAAATAAGGAGACAGGGCGATGAAGCTCAGCGATATCGCCGACAATGCCGGCTCGCGCAAAAAGCGTATGCGCGTCGGCCGTGGCATCGGTTCGGGCAAGGGCAAGCAGGCAGGCCGCGGCGGCAAGGGCCAGACCGCGCGTTCGGGCGTCCGCATCAAGGGTTTCGAAGGCGGCCAGATGCCGTTGCATCGCCGTCTGCCGAAGCGCGGCTTCAACAACATCTTCCGGCTCGACTTCGCCGAGATCAATCTCGACCGTCTGCAGGACGCAATCGACAGCAAGCTGGTCGACGTGTCCGCCACCGTGAACGTCGAATCGCTGGTCAAGGCCGGCGTGCTGCGCCGCGCCAAGGATGGCCTGCGGCTGCTCGGCCGCGGCGAGATCAAGGCGAAGCTGACGATCGAGGCGCACGGCGCCTCCAAGTCGGCGATTGCCGCGGTCGAAAAGGCCGGCGGCTCGGTCAAGATCCTGGCCCCCGCCAAGAAGGAAGACGGCGAGGCCGCGTAACATCTGCGTCATTGCCCGCCGCGCGCGGGCAATCCGCGGATCGAACGATGGACTTATCGAGGCCAAGCACCAGATAATGTCCGGCGTCTGCCGGTTGCCCCGTTAAGGGGGAATCGGCGAAGGGGGCTCCGGGAGAAAGCCGAACATGGTCTCAGCAGCCGAACAACTTGCAGCGAACCTCAATTTCGGAGCGCTGGCGAAGGCCGACGAACTGAAGAAGCGCATCTGGTTCACGCTGGGTGCGCTGCTTGTTTATCGGCTGGGCACCTACATCCCGCTGCCGGGCATCGATCCCAATATCTGGGAGCAGGTGTTCCGCACCCAGGCCGGCGGCATCCTCGGCATGTTCAACATGTTCGCTGGCGGCGGCATCCACCGCATGGCGATCTTCGCGCTGAACATCATGCCGTACATCTCGGCATCGATCATCATCCAACTGCTCACGACGGTTTCGCCGCAGCTCGAGGCGCTGAAGAAGGAAGGCGAATCGGGCCGCAAGACGCTGAACCAGTACACGCGTTACCTGACGGTGATCCTGGCCGCGTTCCAGTCCTACGGCATCGCGGTTGGCCTTGAAGGCGCCGGCAATGTCGTGGCCGATCCCGGCCTGTTCTTCCGTCTCTCGACCGCGATCACGCTGACCGGCGGCACCATGTTCCTGATGTGGCTCGGCGAGCAGATCACCTCGCGCGGCATCGGCAACGGCATTTCGCTGATCATCCTGTCCGGCATCGTCGCCGAGCTGCCCTCGGCGCTCGCCAACATGCTCGAACTCGGCCGCCAGGGCGCGATGTCGACCGGCCTGATCCTGATCGTCATTGTGATGGCGGTCGCCGTGATCGCCTTCATCGTGTTCATGGAGCGGGCCCAGCGCCGGCTTCTGATCCAGTATCCGAAGCGTCAGGTCGGCAACAAGATGTTCGAGGGCCAGTCCTCGCATCTGCCGCTCAAGCTCAACACCTCGGGCGTGATTCCGCCGATCTTCGCCTCGTCGCTGCTGCTGCTGCCGACCACGGTCGCGAACTTCAATGCCGGCAAGGGCCCGGAGTGGTTCCAGTGGATCACCACCCAGCTCGCACACGGCCGTCCGCTGTTCCTGCTGATGTATCTGGCGCTGATCGTGTTCTTCGCGTTCTTCTACACCGCGATCGTGTTCAACCCGACCGAGACCGCCGACAATCTGAAGAAGCATGGCGGTTTCATCCCCGGTATCCGTCCCGGCGAGCGCACCGCCGAATACATCGACTACGTGCTGTCGCGCATCACGGTGCTGGGCGCGATCTACCTGGCGATCGTCTGTCTGATTCCGGAAATTCTGATTTCCTACGCCTCGGTGCCGTTCTACTTTGGCGGCACGTCGCTCTTGATCGTCGTCAGCGTGACGATGGACACGGTGTCGCAGGTTCAGGGCTATCTGCTCGCTCATCAATATGAGGGGCTGATCAGGAAGTCGAAGCTGAGAGGCCGCCGTAGATAGGGGCCTTCGCCGATGACCCAGGAGCTCGCGCGCCGCATCGCTATCACGATCGGCGCGTTGCTCATTTTCAGGCTCGGCTGCTATATCCCTCTCGGAGGTATCTCGACCCGGACGGGTGTGCTTTCCTCGATTTCAGCCTCCCGCGTCTCGATCTTCGCGCTCTCCATTGTCCCCTATCTGACCGCCGCGATCATCATCCAGCTCGTCTCGGTGGTATGGGGCAGGCTGAGTGCGCTCGAGCGATCGGGCGAGGCCGGCCGCCGCAGGATTATCCGCTACACATTGATCCTTGCGCTGCTGCTTGCCGCATTCCAGGCTTTCGGCGTCGCATCCGCGTTGCAGGGTATACGGGGCTTCGTTGTCGAGCCGGGCAACTGGTTCCTGGCATCGGCCACCGCAACAATGGTGGGTGGAGTGTTCTTCCTGGTCTGGCTCAGCGAGCAGATCACGCGCCACGGGGTCGGGAACGGCCTTGCGCTCATCTTAAGCGTTGCAATCGTCATTTCATTCCCGGCAGACGTCGCAACGGGCTTCGAGTTGCTGAGACAGGGAGCTGTCTCCAGCAACCTCGTGCTGTTCAACACCGTGCTCTGGATTGCACTTGTCGCGGTGATGGTCCTCGTCGAAACGGCGCGGCGGAACGTGCCCGTGCAATATGCCGCTCGGCAGGTCGGAAAGCGGCTGCTTGCCGCGCGTTCCTCGGCACTATCGATCAAGCTCAATAACGCCGGGTTCCTGATCCCAACGATCGTGGCGCCCTGGATCCTCTATCTGCCGCTGGCTGCCGCGAGCTTTCTGTTCGGTCAGACGCCGTGGCTGGCTGCGGCTGGCGCGCACATTCGGTTCGGCCAGCCGGTGCATGTGATTCTCGGATCCATCGCGGTCTTCATCCTCATCTTCATCTATACGGCCCGTGTGCTGGATCCCGAGCAGGCCGCCGAAACCCTGCAGGAGCAGGGCGGCGTGGTCGAAGGCATTACGCCGGGCGAGGCGACCGCCGACCATCTCGATCGCATCGCATCGTTGACGACCGTCGTCGGAGCCGTCTACCTCGTTGCGGTATCGCTGATTCCGGAGGGCCTTCTGGCAATCGGAATAGCGCTACCCTATAAAATCGGTGGTGGTTCGGTGCTGATTGTGGTTTGCACTATTCTTGACCTAAAAAAGCAGGTGCGCGATCGATCGCTCACCAATCGCGGGGGCGAACGCATATGAGACTGATTCTTCTCGGACCGCCGGGCTCGGGCAAGGGAACGCAGGCACAGCGGCTGGTGCACAAGCACGGCATCGTTCAACTTTCGACCGGCGAAATGCTGCGCGCCGCGGTCGCCGCCGGTACGCCGATCGGCTTGCAGGCCAAGGAGATCATGGCCAATGGCGGTCTGGTGCCCGACGAGGTGGTGGTGGGAATCATCGCCGACCGCATCGACGAGTCCGACGCCAAGAAGGGTTTTATTCTCGACGGATTTCCGCGCACCGTTCCGCAGGCGGCAGCCCTTGATGAGCTCCTGAAGAAGAAGCACCTCAAGCTCGATGCCGTCGTCGAATTGCGGGTCAACGAAAGCGCGTTGCTGGCGCGTGTCGAGAAGCGCGCCGAGGAGACCCGGGCGCGCGGCGAGGAGGTCCGGCTCGACGATACGCCGGAAGTGCTGACCAAGCGCCTCGCGCAGTACCGGTCGCTAACCGAGCCGCTGATTCACTATTATTCGGAGCGACGGAAACTCCTGACGGTCGATGGCATGATGGCCATCGAGCACGTCACCCGCGAGATCAACCGAATCCTCGGCGCGATCGGCGCGCTGGAGCCGAAGGACGAGGAACCGGCCAAGGCAGCAAAAAAGCCTGCCAGGAAAGTGTCCAAAAAACCGGCCAAGGCCGTCGAAAAGGCGCCCAAGGCGGCCAAAAAAGCCGCCAAACCGGCCCGAAAGGCCACCAAGGGGGCTTCCAAGGCCAAAGTTGCGAAGAAATCGGTCAAAAAGGCTGCCAAGGCCGCAAAGCCCGCAAGTGCCCGGAAGGGTGCAAAAGCCGCCAAAAAGCCTGCAAAAAAGCTCACGAAAAAGCGAGCTAAACGCTAGCAGAGGTTGACGAAACCGACATGAATCCTTTAATAAGCCCCGCATCCAAGTCGGATAGTTCAGACGATGCCGGGCCCCAAGGAATCTGAGGGGACGGGCGTCGTGTTCGCGTTTGCGGACCCTGCCCGAGATAGCAAGAACTTAAAGTCCGGTTCGAGAGACCGGCGACAGGAGAGAAGTCCGTGGCCCGTATCGCCGGCGTGAACATTCCCACCAACAAGCGCGTGCTGATCGCGCTTCAGTACATCCATGGCATCGGCCAGAAGAACGCGGCCGAGATCGTGGAGAAGGTCAAGATTCCGCTGGACCGTCGTGTCAACCAGTTGACCGACCAGGAAGTCCTGCAGATCCGCGAAGTCATCGACCGCGACTATCTGGTCGAGGGCGATCTCCGTCGTGAGGTCGGCATCAACATCAAGCGGCTGATGGACCTCGGCTGCTATCGCGGCCTGCGTCATCGTCGTGGTCTGCCGGTGCGCGGTCAGCGCACCCACACCAATGCGCGTACGCGCAAGGGCCCGGCCAAGGCGATCGCCGGCAAGAAGAAGTAATTTCGCGAATAGCTGATAGGGAGTGGCGAATAGATTCTATTCGTTACACGCCGTCAGCCATTCGCGTTTTGAGGTGTAGCCGCTGGCACTACGGCGGCGTTTGAGATCACAGGAAAGGTTTGAAATGGGCAAGGACGCCACCCGCGTACGTCGTCGCGAACGCAAGAACATCGCCTCCGGCATCGCGCACGTGAATTCATCGTTCAACAACACGACCATCACCATCACCGACGCGCAGGGCAACACCATTGCCTGGTCGTCGGCCGGAACGATGGGCTTCAAGGGCTCGCGCAAGTCGACCCCCTATGCTGCGCAGGTCGCGGCCGAAGACGTCTCCAAGAAGGCGCAGGAACATGGCATGCGCACGCTGGAGGTCGAAGTCGCCGGCCCGGGTTCGGGCCGCGAATCGGCGCTTCGCGCGCTGCAGGCTGCGGGCTTCACCGTCACCTCGATCCGCGACGTGACCACGATCCCGCACAATGGCTGCCGTCCGCGCAAGCGCCGGCGCGTTTGATTAAAGTCGCGGGCGGCCGCGACGTTGACTTGGCCGCACGCGATTGTTTTTGGAATTGACCGCGCGGACTATTCCGCGATCTCCAACGCCAGCTACGGCCATTCGACCGGCCCGAACGACTGGCAAAGGGTGAACCAGTGACGATCCAGAAAAATTGGCAAGAACTCATTCGACCGAACAAGCTGCAGGTGACGCCGGGCTCGGACGCGAGCCGGTTCGCCACCGTCGTCGCCGAGCCGCTCGAGCGCGGCTTCGGCCAGACCCTCGGCAACGCGCTGCGCCGCATCCTGTTGTCCTCGCTGCAGGGCGCTGCGGTGCAGTCGGTGCATATCGACGGCGTGCTGCACGAGTTCTCCTCGATCGCTGGCGTTCGTGAGGACGTCACCGACATCGTGCTCAACATCAAGGACATCGCGATCAAGATGCAGGGCGAAGGCCCCAAGCGCATGGTCGTGAAGAAGCAGGGCCCGGGTGCCGTCACCGCCGGCGACATCCAGACCGTCGGCGACGTCGTGGTGCTCAATCCGGACCTGCAGATCTGCACGCTCGATGACGGCGCCGAGATCCGCATGGAGTTCACGGTCGCGACCGGCAAGGGCTACGTCGCCGCCGAGCGCAACCGTCCCGAGGACGCGCCGATCGGCCTGATCCCGGTCGACAGCCTGTTCTCGCCGGTCCGCAAGGTCTCCTACAAGGTCGAGAACACCCGCGAGGGCCAGATCCTCGACTACGACAAGCTGACCATGACGATCGAGACCAACGGCGCGATCACGCCGGAGGATTCCGTGGCCTATGCCGCGCGCATCCTGCAGGATCAGCTCAACGTGTTCGTCAACTTCGAGGAGCCGCGCAAGGAAGTCGCGCAGGAGATCATCCCCGATCTCGCCTTCAACCCGGCGTTCCTCAAGAAGGTCGACGAGCTCGAGCTGTCGGTGCGTTCGGCAAACTGCCTGAAGAACGACAACATCGTTTACATCGGCGACCTCGTGCAGAAGTCAGAAGCGGAAATGCTCCGTACCCCGAACTTCGGCCGCAAGTCGCTGAACGAGATCAAGGAAGTGCTGGCCCAGATGGGTCTGCACCTCGGCATGGAAGTGCCGGGCTGGCCGCCGGAGAACATCGACGAGCTCGCCAAGCGCTTCGAGGATCACTACTGATCCGACACGACCGTCGTGGCCGGCCATCCCGGCCACGATTTTTATGGGCGAACGCAGGCAGCCCACCTGAGCAACATGTCCGACGAACCGTCGCGACGAATGGAATCCAAGGAATAGCAAAATGCGTCACGGCAAGGTTCATCGGAAGCTCAACCGCACCGCCGAGCATCGCAAGGCGATGTTCGCCAATATGTGCGCCGCGCTGATCAAGCACGAGCAGATCGTCACCACGCTGCCGAAGGCCAAGGAGCTGCGGCCGATCGTCGAGAAGCTCGTCACCCTCGGCAAGAAGGGCGGTCTCTCGATGCGCCGCCAGGCCATCTCCGAGATGCGCGACAAGGATCAGGTCAGGAAGCTGTTCGACACCCTGGCCCCCCGCTACAAGGACCGCCAGGGCGGCTACACCCGCATCATCAAGGCCGGCTTTCGCTACGGCGACAACGCGCCGATGGCCGTGATCGAGTTCGTCGACCGCGACGTCGATGCCAAGGGCAAGGATTCCGGTCCGGTACAGGAAAAGGAAGCCGAGGCGGCGTAAGCCTTGGCAGAGTGGATTTCAGAAGCGGCGCCATCGAGCGCCGCTTTTTTTTGAGCTGCGACCGCGCCATCGAGCGCTGCGGATATTTTATGAGTTGAATTGGCCGGGGGGCTTCAATGAGGATTGTCGTTGCGATCACGCTGGCGCTGTCGATCTCGCCGGCAACGGGCGAAACGCTGGTCGAGCGCGGTGCCTATCTCGCCAACAGCGTGATGGCCTGCCACGGTTGCCATACCCCGCGTGGACCTCAGGGCTTTGATTTCTCGCGCGCGTTGTCGGGCGGACAGACGTTCGACGAGCCCGCTTTCAAGGTGACGGGCTCCAACATCACGCCGGACAGGGACACCGGGATCGGCAACTGGACCGATGCCGAGCTGAAGCGGTTTTTCGTGAGCGGCACCCGGCCGAACGGGACAGCGGTCGCGCCGATCATGCCGACCGAGTTCTACACGGTGCTCACCGCACGGGATCTCGATGCACTGGTGGCGTATCTGCGATCGGTGCCGCCAGTTCGCCGCGAAATCCCGGCGCCGGAATATCGGACGGCCGCAAAACCGGAAACGCCGCCCTACGCCGCCGTACAGATGACCGACGCCGCGATGACCGACCAGATTTCGCGTGGCCGTTATCTCCTGACCATTGCCCATTGCCTCGAATGTCATACGCCGGAAAGCCCGTCTGCCGCCCACGATTTTGCGGCGTCGAGCGGCAAAGGAGGCCGAAGAATCCGGGGGCCGTGGGGCGAAGTGGTCTCCGCCAACATCACTGCGCATCCGGTATCCGGTCTCGGCCAATGGAGCGACGATGAGGTCAAGCGCGCCGTAACCCAGGGCATCGCGCGCGACGGACACAAGCTCAAGCCGCCGATGGCCTATGCGGCCTACGCCACCATGACGGCGCAGGACCTGGATGCCATCGTTGCGTTTCTCAGGACGCTGCCGCCGCTGGAATAGCTGCGCCACAAGCGAGGCGGGACTGATGGTCGGTGCTTCCCGACCGCCCCTGATTTGTGCATCTGCCCTGCGTGTGCCCCGGTTGCAGCGGCGCGATTGCGCACAAATATCTCCTTCAGCATCGACAGGAGACTTGCCATGAAAATCGACCTTTCCGGAAAGACAGCACTCGTCACCGGCTCGACCGCTGGCATCGGCAACGCCATCGCAAGGGGCCTGGCTGCGACCGGGGCGGAGGTCGTGATCAACGGCCGCGGCCAGGCCAAGGTCGATGCCGCGGTCGCGGCGATCGAGAAGGCAGTGCCTGGCAGCAAGGTCCGTGGCATCGCAGCCGACGTCTCGACCGCCGCCGGCTGCAAGGCGCTGGTCGCGGCGCTGCCGCAGGTCGATATCCTCGTCAACAATGCCGGCATTTTCGAGCCGAAGGATTTTTTCGATATTCCCGATGAGGACTGGAGTCGCTTCTTCGAGGTCAATGTGATGTCGGGCGTACGGCTGTCGCGCGGCTACATGCAGGGCATGCTGAAACGCAATTGGGGCCGCATCGTCTTTATCTCCTCGGAATCCGGGCTCAACATCCCGACCGAGATGATGCATTACGGCATGACCAAGACCGCGCAGCTTGCGATCGCGCGCGGGCTCGCGCAATTGACCCGCGGCACGGCGGTCACCGTGAATTCCGTGCTGCCGGGCCCGACCATGTCGGAGGGCGTCGAGACCTTCGTGAAGGATCTCGCCAGGCAGAACGGCCAGTCGGTGGAGGAGGCGGCCACCAACTTCGTCAAGCAGCACCGGCCGACCTCGCTGCTGCAGCGCTTCGCCAGCACCGAGGAGATCGCCAACCTCGTGGTCTATGTCTGCTCGAAGCAGGCGTCGGCGACCAACGGTGCTGCGCTGCGTGCCGAGGGCGGCATCGTCAACACGATTGCATAAGGTGCGCGATGTCGGCCTATGTGATTTCTGAAGTGGACGTCAAGGACGCCGTAGGTTTTGAGGCCTATCGTACCATCGCTGCGAAAGCGATCGCGCAATATGGCGGGCGCTATCTCGTGCGCGGCGGTACCGCTGACATCGCCGAAGGCGTACCGCCGCCGAACAACATCATCGTTGTCGAATTCCCGTCGATGGCACGCCTACGCGAGTGGTACGCGTCACCGGAATATGCCGAGGCGCTCAAGCACCGGCGGACCGCGTTGGACCGCCGATTGATTTTTGTCGAGGGTGTACCGCCCCAAGTGTGAAGCTGTAAGGTGGGCAAAGCGAAGCGTGCCCACCATCTCGAGCAGGGCCCGAAATGGTGGGCACGGCGCAAGGGCACCTTTGCCCACCCTACGCACCTACGCAGTCGGGCCTACCAACCCTCCAGCACGATCTTGCCGCGTGACTTGCCGCTCTCGAGCAGCGCGTGCGCTCGCTTCAAATTGGCGGCGTTGATGGTACCGAAGGTCTGGTCGAGCGTGGTGCGCAGCACGCCCTTGTCGATGAGGTCGGCGACATCGTTGAGCAGATGGTTCTGCGCGATCATGTCAGGCGTCTGGAACGACGAGCGCGTGAACATCGATTCCCAGTGCACCGACACCGCCTTGCCCTTGAATGCGGCGACGTTGAACTCCGCCGGATCGTCGATCAGTCCGAACTTGCCCTGCGGTGCGATGAAATCGACGATGCTCTTGTAGTGCTGCTCGGTGTAGGTGAGGCTGGCGACGAGCCCGACCGGCGGCAGCTTCAATTTTTCGATCTGCTCCTTCATCGGCTTGCCGTGATCGATCACCGCGTGGGCGCCGAGATCGAGGCACCATTTCTGCGAATCCGGCCGCGTTGCGGTCGCAACCACGGTGAGGCCGGTGAGGCGACGCGCAAGCTGGATCAGGATCGAGCCGACACCGCCGGCGCCGCCCGTGATCAGCAGCGTGCGCGTATCGAGGCTCTTGCCCGGCACCGCGCCGAGCCGGTCGAACAGCAATTCCCATGCGGTGATCGAGGTCAGCGGCAGCGCCGCGGCCTGCGCGAAGGATAGCGATTTTGGCTTCTTGCCGACGATGCGCTCATCCACCAGGTGAAATTCCGAATTGGTGCCCTGACGCTGGATCGAGCCGGCATAGAACACCTCGTCGCCCGGCTTGAACAGGCTGACGTCGGGACCGACCGCGTCGACGACGCCGGCGGCGTCAAAGCCGAGGATCTTGGTGTCACCCTCCGGCGGTGCCACGCGCTTGCGAACCTTGTAGTCGACCGGATTGGCCGAGATGGCTTTCACCGCGACTCTGATGTCGCGGCCTTTCGGCTCAGGTTTGGCGATCTCGAAATCAACGAGCGACTCCGCTGCCTCGATCGGTAGCGATTTTTGGTATCCAACGGCCTTCATGCCTTGTCTCCATAGTGGCGGCGATTGCCCTGCCGTCTAACTTGCGCGCTGGCTTCAATTTGGCAAGTACTGTACATTTGGGGAACTAGTCCCCATTTTGATACTATTGGGAAAAAGGCGATGAAACGGAAGAATTTTGCGCGCCGGCCGGGCTGCGCGGTCGAGGCTGCGCTCGACCTGATCGACGGCAAGTGGAAGGGCGTGATCCTGTTTCATCTGCAGGGCGGCACCCAGCGCTTCGGCGAGTTGCGGCGGCGGATGCCGGGCATCACCCAGCGCATGCTGACCAAGCAGCTGCGCGCGCTGGAGGACGACAATCTCGTGATCCGCAAGGTCTATGCCGAAGTGCCGCCGCGGGTTGAATACACGCTGTCCGAACTCGGCGAGAGCCTGCGCCCGGTGATCGATATCCTGAAAGCCTGGGGCGAGAGCCATCAGGAGCGACTGTCCTGCGCGCCGGCGCCGGCGCCGGCACCGGACGCGGTGCGGAAGCCGAAGCAGGCGGCCTGAGCCGCGCCGCGATCGTGACCGGGAGCAGGGTGCCGCTCCCGGCCTTATTATGACTGGCCACCGGCCGCGTCAGAACGCGATCTGCGTGCGCATCGCCACAGCGTCGAACTTCGAGCCCACATCGGCGGTCGAGATCGGGGATGCCTGCTTGCCGATGGTGCCATGCAGGTAGTCCAGCATGAACCGGACGTTGCCGTTGACGTACCAGTTCAGCGCGGCGGTGTAGATGGTCTGCCGTCCGCCCGCGATGCCGGCCGCCGTGGCGAGCTGATCGTTCAGGTTCATCTGGCTCACGCGTCCGGCGATTTCCCAGGCGCCCCAGCCGCCGCTGGCCAGCGAGAACGGATCCGCCGGCTTGATGCCGCCATAGGAGGCCGTCGCCGGATTGTAGGCGCGCGTCTCGCCGGTCAGCACGTAGCCGACTTGCGCGTAGCCGCCGTCGAATTTCAGGCTCGGCGCGCCGAACGGCGGCAGTCCGGTGTTCGCAGTGCGGTCGACATTGAACCAGTAGTACTCGCCCTGCGCGATGAACGAGCCGTAGGTGGCTGCTGCTTCGACGCCGTAGACCTGTGCCCCGGAGACATTGGCGATCGCGCCCGTCGAAATCAGCGTCGTCGGATCGATGCGTAGCTCGGGCCGGTCGCTCAGCGTAAGGGTCTGCGCCTGCGTCACCAGGTTGCGCGGCGGCTGGATCAGCCACTCCGCATCGGCGCCGATATGCACCGAGTAATTCTTGCCGCTGATCGGGTTGCCGGCGATACGGACGACCCCGCCATATTGCTCCGATGTTCCGGGCGGCGAGACGGTGGACGCGGAGTGGATCGCGCCCGTGGTCGGTCCGGTCACATAGCCGCCGACCCAGAGCTGATCGTTCCACCAGCGGGTGCCGAAGGTCGAACGGAAGTCGCCGGCTGCGATATTTTGTGCGATGATGCCAACCGAGGCACGCTCCATGAAGAGAATGTCGTTGGAGCTGGTGGCTTCGTCCATGGTCCACGGCAGGTCCATGATGCCGCCTTCGATCGCCATCTTGCCGCCGAACGGCTTGAATCCGGTGTAGCTCAGATAGGCATTTTCGACGCCCGCCGTCGCGCCGCCCGGAAGGAAGCCGACCGCAGTCGCGCCCGCCGCGCCGGTGCCGCCGAAGCCGTCGGCGGTGCCGCCGAAGTCGTAGATCAGCGCGTAATTCCAGTCGCCGAAGAATTTGCCGATGACACCGATGCGCGCGCGGCGGAGATTCTCGCCGTCGTCGAGCTTCTGAGGCGACGTCCCGGCCGTATCGGGGCGATAGTTATAACCTCCGACGTCCCAGTGCACGCGGCTCGTGATTGCGATGCAGTTCTGCTCGTCCGCGGTGCAGATCGTCGGTCGATTGTTCGGCATCGACACCACGACCCCGAACGGCGCGACCGGACCCTTGACCGGAAGCGCGGCGTTGGCGTTGGCGACGGTCGCAGCCTTTGCATCTGCCGCCTTCGCGTGGGCGTTCGCGGTGGCCGCGGTCGCGGTGTTTGCGTTGGTCTGCTGCTGCAGTTTGTCGAGCTTCTGCTCGAGCATGTGGAGCTGCTGCTTGAGCAGCGCGATCTCGGCGTTGCTGCCGGACGATTCGGAATGCGCGGGCGAGGCGGCCAGAGCCCCTGCCAAGCCTATGACGATTGCACCAACCCTTGTCGCACCCATGTTATGCTCCCCTGTTGCGTTGGAATTCCCCACTCACCGAAACCTGAGTCGTAGAAGTGCATCGTGACTGACGCACGACAGCGCACGAAGCGATCACGGTTCCGCTTGTTGTACACACGCAACAGGCGAGGCCGCGCAGTGAGATGACATGGATCATATAAGTTTGGCGGTGGCCTGCAATCCGTCTGCGTCGGGTTTTGCACCGGCCGGCCGGGGTACGAGATATTGAACCGAATACCCTTCATTTGCCGCGCGAACGCGCCTATATTCCGGCGTTTTCCGCGAGAGGTGAGAATGCTCGGATCTGTCCGCTTTGCTGCTATTGCCGCCCTTTGCACGCTGACCTTCTCGGCGAGTCTTTGCTACGCCCAGACCCAGGACCGCCGCGTGCCATCCTCGCAGGCGGAGCTGCGGCTGTCCTATGCGCCGATTGTGCAGCGGGTGCAGCCGGCGGTGGTCAACGTCTACGCGGCCAAGACCGTGCAGGTCCGCAATCCGTTCCTGGACGATCCGATCTTCCGCCGCTTCTTCGGCGCGCCGGGACAGCAGCCCGAGCAGATGCAGCGTTCGCTCGGCTCCGGCGTGATGGTCGATGCGTCCGGCCTCGTCGTGACGAACAATCACGTGATCGAGGGCGCCGACCAGGTCAAGGTCTCGCTCGCCGACAAGCGCGAATACGAGGCCGAGATCGTGCTGAAGGACAGCCGCACCGACCTTGCGGTGCTCAGGCTGAAAGACACCAAGGAGAAGTTCACGACGCTGGACTTCGCCAATTCCGATGAGCTGTTGGTCGGCGACGTGGTGCTCGCGATCGGCAATCCGTTCGGCGTGGGCCAGACCGTCACGCACGGCATCATCTCGGCACTGGCGCGCACCCAGGTCGGCATCACCGACTACCAGTTCTTCATCCAGACCGATGCCGCGATCAATCCCGGCAATTCCGGCGGCGCGCTGGTCGACATGACCGGCCGGCTCGCCGGCATCAACACCGCGATCTTCTCGCGCTCCGGCGGCTCGCAGGGCATCGGCTTTGCCATCCCGGCCAACATGGTGCGCGTGGTGGTGGCCTCCGCCAAGAGCGGCGGCAAGGCGGTGAAGCGGCCGTGGCTCGGCGCGCGCCTGCAGGCGGTGACGCCCGAGATCGCCGAGACGCTGGGGCTGAAGCTGCCGAGCGGCGCGCTGGTCGCCAATGTCGCACCGAACAGCCCGGCGTCGCGTGCGGGGCTGAAGCTTTCCGACCTGATTGTCGCGATCGACGGGCAGGCCATCGATGATCCCAATGCGTTCGATTATCGCTTTGCGACCCGTCCGCTCGGCGGCAGCGCGCAGATCGACGTGCAGCGCGGCGGCAAGGCCGTGAAGCTCACCGTGGCGCTGGAGACCGCGCCCGACACCGACCGCGACGAGATCGTGCTGACCGCGCGGTCGCCGTTCCAGGGCGCCAGGGTCGCCAACATCTCGCCCGCGGTGGCCGATGAGCTGCATCTCGATGCCGGGGCCGAGGGCGTCGTGGTGACCGATCTCGCCGACGACGCTACCGCAGCCAGTGTCGGCTTCCAGAAGGGCGACATCATCCTCGCGGTCAACAATGAGAAGATCACGCGGACCAGCGACCTCGACAAGGCCTCGAAGACCGGGACGAGGGTCTGGCGCATCACGCTGGTGCGCGGTGGCCAGCAGATCAACGTGACGCTCGGCGGATGAGCCCCAAGTGAGCCCAAAGCAACCGCGCGACGCTGCCAATTTGTTCGCCGCGGCGGGGATGGAGCAGGACGCTCCGCGACCGCTGCCGGACCGGCTGCGCCCGCGATCGCTCGCCAATGTCGTCGGCCAGGACCACATCCTCGGTCCCGACGGCGCGCTGACCCGCATGCTCGAGACACGCACGCTGGGCTCGCTGGTGTTCTGGGGACCTCCGGGCACCGGCAAGACCACGGTGGCGCGGCTATTGGCCGATGCCACCGAGCTGCATTTCGAGCAGATATCGGCGGTGTTCTCCGGCGTTGCCGACCTGAAGAAAGTGTTCGACGCTGCGCGCGGCCGCCGCGAGACCGGCAAGGGCACGTTGTTGTTCGTCGACGAGGTGCATCGCTTCAACCGCGCGCAGCAGGATTCTTTTCTGCCTGTGATGGAAGACGGCACGGTGGTGCTGGTCGGCGCCACCACCGAAAATCCGTCGTTTGAACTCAACGCGGCGCTCTTGTCGCGCGCCCGCGTGCTGGTGTTTCACTCGCTCGATTCCGCCGCGATCGAAAAACTGTTCGCCAATGCCGAGAAGATCGAGGGCAGGGCGCTGCCGCTCGATGTGGAAGCCCGCGCGGTGCTGGTGCGGATGGCTGATGGGGACGGCCGCGCGTCGCTGACCCTGGCGGAGGAGGTCTGGCGGGCCGCGCGCAAGGACGAGGTGTTCAACGCCGAGCAGTTGCAGGAGATACTGCAACGCCGTGCGCCGATCTATGACAAGTCCGCCGACGGTCATTACAATCTGATCTCGGCGCTGCACAAGTCGGTGCGCGGCTCGGATCCGGACGCTGCGCTGTATTATCTCGCCCGCATGTTCGATGCCGGCGAGGATCCGCTGTTCCTGGCGCGGCGCGTGGTGCGGATGGCGGTGGAGGACATCGGGCTTGCCGATCCGCAGGCGCTGGCGGTCTGCAACGCCGCCAAGGATGCCTATGACTTCCTCGGCTCGCCGGAGGGTGAGCTCGCGATCGCGCAGGCCGTGATCTATCTCGCCACCGCGCCTAAATCGAACGCAGCCTACGCCGCGTTTGGCGCTGCGATGCAGGCGGCGAAGCAGAATGGCTCGCTGCTGCCGCCGAAGCACATCCTGAATTCGCCGACCAAATTGATGAAGTCGGAAGGCTACGGCTCGGGCTATCAATACGACCACGACATGCCGGACGCGTTCTCCGGTCAGGACTATTTCCCGGAAGCGATGGGGCGCCAGACCTTCTACGATCCGCCCGACCGCGGTTTTGAACGCGAGATCCGCAAGCGGCTGGACTATTGGGCCAAGCTGCGGGCGCAGCGCGGAAACGGCTGACACTTCCCTGAAATAGCCTTATGATATGCCAGCAACCTCTGGAGGTGCCGCGTGGATAATGTCTGGCTGACCGCTGCCATCGTCGGCGTGCCACTTCTCGCCGGTCTTGGTCTGATCGGGGCATTGGTGCGCAGGATCCTCAACAATCCTGACATCCCCAATGGCGTCGCAGCCGTGCTTGGTGTTGCGGCGTTGCTGTGCGTCGCGCCGACCATCCTCAATCTCGCCATCAAGCTGCCCGGCGGCACCGAAGTCAGCCTGGTCAGGGAACAGCTGCAGACGCAGACCCAGCAGATCAAGGCCGATGTCGGCGAGCAGGGGGCCGACGTCAAGGGACAGATCGTGGCGTTGCGCAGGCGCGTCGAGGCGCTCGAGAAAGCGACCAGAGTAGCCGCGGCGCCGGCCGCCGCGCCGCTGGAAACCGACGCTAACAAGAACAAGGTCGTGGTCGTGCTCTATGTCGCCGAGCAAAAGGACCTGGCGAAGCAGATGCAGGACTATCTGCTGCAGCAGGGCTATAGCGCCAACGCGGTCTATACCGATTTCGCCGAGCTCAGCGATGCCAACCACCTGGCTTCAGGCACGGTCGCGTTCGTCTCGGCAGAAAGCAACGCTTCGCTGCGCAACGATGTCGAGAAGGTGCTGCGCACCAAGTTTCCGCAGGTGCAGACGGCCGTCGACGCCAGTTCGCCGAAGATCACCAGCGGCGCGATCCAGGTGCGGCTGTTCTGAGCGCGCCGCCACGGCCGATCTGGCGCATCCCATTCGAACGCTCCCCGGTTCAAGCCTGTTTAGCCCGGCATCGCCTACTCTGGCGCGGAATTTGTACCGATTCGCCGTGACGATTCGCGGCATTTGCGCTACCCAACGGCTTAACTTCGGAGTTCCAACCCCATGAGCCGCCGCGTCAAGAGACCTCTCCGCCCAGCAGGCGATCGCCCCAAGGGCGCGCGTCCGTATCGCGGCTCGGCAGCCGAGCGGGCGCCGGTGCATCGTGCGGGCGGCAAGCCACCGCCGCGCTTTGCCGCCGCGCCGCCGCGTGCCGCCAAGCCGTTCGTGCCCGAGCCCGAGAAAGTCGTCGTCGAGCCACCGCCGTTGCCGACCAAGGTGCAGACCGTGGTCGTGACTGCCGATGAGAACAACATGCGGGTCGACCGCTTTCTCGAGGCGCGTTTCCCTGGCCTGTCGTTTTCCCACATCCAGCGCATCGTCCGGAAGGGCGAGTTGCGCGTCAACGGCAAGCGCGCGGACAGCAAGGACCGGCTCGAAGAAGGACAGAGCGTCCGCATTCCGCCGCTGAAGCTCGACACGCCCAGGGCGGCCGGCAGCCTCTCCGAAGCGGCCAAGAAGACTCTTCAGGACCTCAAGGACATGATCCTGTTCGAGGACGCCGACGTGATGGTGCTGAACAAGCCCGCAGGTCTGGCGGTCCAGGGCGGCTCCGGCATCACGCGCAATGTCGACGACATGCTGGAGGTGATGCGCGATGCCAAGGGACAGAAGCCTCGGCTGGTGCATCGCCTCGACCGGGAGACTTCGGGCTGCCTGGTGATTGCCAAGACGCGCTTTGCCGCGACCGCATTGACCGGGTCGTTCCGGCATCGCTCGGCGCGAAAAATCTACTGGGCGCTGGTCGCGGGCGTGCCGAAGCCGAAGCAGGGCCGCATCTCGACCTATCTTGCCAAGGAGGAGAGCGAGGACGACACCATCATGCGGATCGCAGCGCATGGCGATGAGGGCGCAAGCCACGCCGTGACCTACTATGCGCTGGTCGAGGCGTCGGCAGCGAAGCTCGCCTGGGTGTCGCTCAAACCGGTGACCGGCCGCACCCACCAGCTGCGTGCGCACATGGCGCATATCAATCACGCGATCGTGGGCGATCCCAAATACTTCAACAAGGAGAACTGGCAGCTGCCCGGCGGCATGCAAAACCGGTTGCATCTGCTGGCGCGCCGCATCGTGATCCCGCATCCGCGCGGCGGCGTGATCGATGCGTCCGCGCCCTTGCCGCCGCACATGCTGCAATCCTGGAATCTGCTCGGGCTCGAGGCCGACCGGTTCGATCCGATCGAGAACGCCCCCGAGGAGTGACCGGCTGCCGCTTCGCTTGAAGACGCTCGAGCGCCGGCGCTGAAATAAGCGTCGAACACAGCAACAACGATCAAACGGCGTCGAACGCGGCGGCTATGTTGCCGCGCGCTGGGTCTTGCCAGCGTGCCATCATGATCGAAGAGGCTGTCCATGACCGGGACCTGGCTCCGCACCGCGCTTTGGCTTGGGCTTCTTGGCTCGGCTGCCGTTCCGACGGCCGCCGATGCCGAAACAATCGTGCTGCGGGGCGGCAGTGTTTACGCTTCGCCCGACGCCGCGCCGCTACCTGATGCCGTCGTCGTGATGACCGACGGCGTCATCAGCGCGGTCGGCAAGTCCGGAGAGATCCAGCTGCCTTCAGACGCGCGGGTGATCGATTGCAGCGGCAAGACGATCGTTGCCGGCTTCTGGAACAGCCATGTCCATTTCACGGAAGGCGCGTGGCGGAATGCCGCCACGGCACCGGCCGCGCCGATGACGGCGCACATGCAGGAGATGCTGACGCAATGGGGGTTCACTACGGTGTGGGATCTCGGTTCGAACCCGGTCGACATCATCCCACTGCGCAAGCGCATCGCCGCGGGCGAGGTCGCCGGCCCCACCATCTTGCTTGCCGGCAACATGTTCCCCAAGGGCGGTCATCCCGTTTACGTCCCCAGCGAGGTCAAGCTTCCCGAAGTCGCGACGCCGGAGGAGGCCGCGCAATGGGCGCGCGACTATCTCGCCATGGGCGAGGACGGCATCAAGCTGTTCACCGGCGCGTTCATGGGCGACAAGCCGGTCATCAACATGGACCCGGCCATCGCCAAGGCCGCGGTCGATGTGGCGCATGCGCGCGGCAAACCAGTGTTCGCCCATCCGCAGAACAAGATCGGCGTAGAGACGGTGATCGCGGCGGACGTCGACATTCTCGCGCACACCGCACCTTCCCAAGGCGACTATACTCCCGAACAGCTTGCACGCTTCAAGGCGCAGGGAACGGCATTGATCCCGACGCTGTCGCTGTTTACGACCGTCGTCCTCATCCCCGCAGTCACGGAACGCCTCGTTGCCGCGGGCGTCAATCAGCTCAAGCAGTTTTCCGAGAACGGCGGCGCGATCCTGTTCGGCACCGACGTCGGATTCATCAATCTCTACGACACCACGCGGGAATATCAGCTGATGCATCGCGCGTTGTCGGAGCGCCAGGTGCTGGCGTCGCTGACGACCAACCCCGCGCGGTATTTCAAGGCTGCAAGCAAGGGCCGGGTCGAGAAAGGATTTGACGCCGACATCGTGGTGCTCGACAGCGATCCCATCAGCGACGTCGGCAATCTTGCGAAAGTGAGCACCACGATCCGCGCCGGTCACGTGATCTATCAGAAGCCGTGAAGGTTAATCCGGGAACCGGCATATCACCGCGGCGTTGACGATCGTGCGGTTGGCTTGAACCGTCGCCACAGGGTGACGACATAGATGCCATGAAACGATCGTTGATCCTCAGCTGTGCCGTGATCTGCGCCTTGAGCGCCGGCAGCGCATTCGCGCAAACCATCCCGCCCGGCGGCTCGCTGTACAACCCGCCGCCGCCTGCGCCTCCGCCGCCACCCCGGATCTACGTGCCGGCAATCCCGAAGATGGACGCGGTGCCGACGCAGCCGAGCGTCCGCTCCGGCCGCAGCTCGTTCGGCGACCGCGTCAGCAGATGCCTGGACGAGGGCGCCGCCGCGGGGCTGAACCAGGCCGACCGTTCCACCTATTCGCGGTCCTGCGCCAATCTCCGGGACTAGGCCATACGCTCGTCAAACTTGAGACGCCCGCTTGAGAGACCAAAGCGGACGCAAGCCGGCCGTTCCAGCATTCCGCCTTTACCCCGCAGCGCACCCACGTCTGAAGAGCGACACGATCTGACACCTGTCAGTTGGGACGGTGCGTCCGTCGGCACCAACCGTACGCGGCGTCGCCTTCACGATTGCTTCGTTGCGATCGTCCGCCTAAGATTTCATCGGCGCTGCATAGAACCGTCGAACTTACGCAAAGGAGGCGCCGCCATCTCTCGGCGTCGCAATATCGCAATTGGGCCAGCCTCACCATTCTGGCGATATCCGCGAGGTGTCCGCGCCGGGTGGCCTAAATGTTGCTTTCCATTCTTCAAGCCAGACCCGGTGTTTAAGCCAATGTCCCGGTGAATAGATCGTAGGCTCCAAGCGAGGCACTCTTACCCCCAAAAGAGGAGACCCCATGAAACCGCTCCAGCAGACACGCCGTGCTTTAAACGTAGCCATTGCTGTCACCGCGATCGCCGCAGTTGTTGGTGGCACCGCAGCATTAGCCGAACAAAAGGTGGTCAAGGTCGGGATTATATTGCCGTTCACGGGGGCCGACGCCGAGGACGCCACCCTGATCAAGAATGGAGTCTTGATCGCTTTCGACGAGGCCAACGCTGCGGGTGGGGTGGCCGGTTATACGATCGTTCCGGTGATCTATGACGACGGAACAGCCACCGCCGGCCAGTATGATCCGGCCCAGGCCGCCACCAATACAAAGAAGCTGATCGCCGACCCGCTGGTCGTCGCCAATGTCGGGCCGGAAATGAGCGGCAGCGGCAAGGCGATGTCGCCGATCCTCAGCGCAGCCGATATGGCGACGATCACGCCATCCTCGACCAACCCCGATATCACTGATCCCAAGATGGCCGCGCAATTCCGGCCCAAGGGCAAGGCCGTCTATTTCCGGACCGTGACGACGGACGCCTACCAGGGCCCCAACATGGCCAATTACTTCAAGGCCAAGCTGCATGTGAAGAAGGTCTACATCCTCGATGACTCCGGTGCCTACGGCGTCGGTCTCGCCAATGCATTCGAAAATCGGGCGAAGGCGATCGGCATCGAGGTCGTCGGTCACGACCAGCTCGATCCCAAGGAAGCCGACTACACGACCGCTCTGACCAAAATCAAGGCGCTCAATCCGGACGCCCTCTATTATGGCGGCGTCGCCCAAGCCGGCGTCAAGCTCGCCAAGCAAGCGTCAGAGACCATCCCGACCATGATCAAGGCTGGCGGCGATGGCGTCGCCGGCGGCAGCTTCCTCAAGGGCGGCGGCTTCCCGGCGATCGAGGGCTGGTATGGGACCAATGCCGGCCCGCATTTGACCGAAAGCCCGGAGGCGGCTTCGTTCGTGAAGACCTTCCAGGAGAAATATAAGGCGACCCCGGACGATTATTCGATCACCGCCTATGATGCGGCGAAGGTCATCCTTTCGGCCGTCGAGGACGTGGCCAAAAGCGGCAAGGACATGAACCGCTCGAATGTCCGCGACGCGATCCAGAACTCGCACGTCAAAACGCTGCAGGGAGTCGTTGAGTTCGACCAGAATGGCGACATTCTCGACCGCACCGTCAGCGTCTTTCAGTACAGGCACGATGACAAATACCCTCTCGACGACATCACGCACCAGCTGAAGTATCTCGAGCCAGCGCCGCAGTCGTGAACGCAAGGCTCTTGATGCCGCATCGAGAGAGCTGGCGATGACGCATTGGGATGTGCTGATCCAGCAGGTGATCAACGGTGTAAGCCTCGGCGCGATGTATTCGTTGCTCGCGCTCGGCTTCACCATGGTCTACGGCATCATCGAGTTGATCAACTTCGCGCATTTCAACGTCTTCATGGTGGGCTCGTTCATCGCCATGTGGACGCTGGAAGCCCTCGGCTTTCCCGGTCAGTCGCATGTTCTCCACGGGCTGCCATTGGCCGGCGTCCTGATTGCGGTGTTCATCGTCACGATGCTGGGGTCCGGCCTTCTCGGCGTCGCCATCGAGCGGTTCGCGTTGCGGCCGCTGCGTGGTGTATCGGGCACCGCGCCGATGATCACCACGATCGGCGTATCCTACATCCTGTACAATCTGGTGCTGCTTGGGGCCGGCGCCGACTCCAAGAATTACTCCAACCCGATGCCCAACACCGCGTGGGTTTTCGGTGGTGTCACGCTGCGCCTGCGCGAGGTGCTGTTGTGGACGATATCGCTGGTGCTGATGGTGGCGCTCCACTATTTCGTCCGGCGGACGAAGATGGGCAAGGCGATGCGGGCGATGGCGCAGGACCAGGAGGCGGCGCGCATGGTTGGCGTCGACGTCGACCGCGTGGTCGGCATCACCTTCTTCCTGGGATCCGCGCTCGCCGGAGCTGCCGGACTGATCTTCGGGCTCTACTACAATTATACGAGTTACGTGATCGGCTACACCTCCGGCCTGCGGGCCTTCACCGCGGCGGTTCTCGGCGGGATCGGCAATATACCCGGCGCGATGCTGGGGGGCGTCGTGATCGGGCTGATCGAATCGCTGGGCGGCCAGTACATCGCCGTGCGCTGGACTGACGTCATCATCTTTTCGCTTCTGGTGCTCGTGCTCGTCCTGCGCCCCTCGGGGCTGCTCGGCCGCGCCGCGCCGACAAAATCCTAGGGCACCGGCGTGGCGGATCAACATCTCGAACGCGCGCAACAGGCGGTGCTCCCGGCGATCGGGCGCTCGCAAAGCTTGATACAGGCGATCCGGGATCGCGTCGGGAGTGAGCAGTTCCGTCCCTATCTGCTCGCCATCATCTTCGTGGCGGCGCTCGCCTTTCCCTATATCGACCGCAACGAAGGCGACATCGATGCGGCGGCCAATGCGCTCGCCTATGCCATGCTGGCGATCGGGCTCAACGTTGTCGTCGGCTACGCCGGCCTGCTCGACCTCGGCTATGCGGCGTTCTTCGCCATCGGTGCCTATACCTACGGCGCGCTGTCGTCCTATCAGATCCAGCCGGAGTGGAGCAGCTTCTGGGAGCCGTTCCAGTGGCTTGGCCTTGTCCAGCATCTCGACGCGGGGGGCGGCGTCGGCACCGTCCATCTTGATGTGTCGTTCTGGCTGATGCTGCCGATTTCAGCTTTGGTCGCCGCCTTCTTCGGCGTGTTGTTCGGTGCGCCTACGCTCAGGCTCAAGGGTGATTACCTTGCCATCGTGACGCTCGGCTTCGGCGAGATCGTGCCGATCGTGGCGCGCAACACGCCCTATGTCACCAACGGCGCGCAAGGCCTCAGCGGCGTCACGACGCCGAAATTCTTCGGCTACGATTTCAGTGTCTTGTCGACGCCCTATTACTATCTCGGGCTGGCCATCGTCGTGCTGTTGATCTTCATCAGCGCGCGGCTGAAGCATTCGCGCGTCGGCCGGGCCTGGCTTGCGATACGCGAGGACGAGATCGCAGCCGAGGCGATGGGGGTGAACCGGACCAAGCTCAAGCTGCTCGCCTTTGCCATCGGCGCGAGCTTTGCCGGTGTGACGGGAACCTTCTACGTGGCCAAATTACAGACGGCCACGCCGGAGATGTTCATGTTCCCGGTCTCGATCATGATTCTCGTCATGATCGTGCTGGGTGGCATCGGCAATGTCGCCGGCGTGGTGGTCGGCGCGCTCATCCTGCAATTGCTGCAATCGTGGTTTCTGCAGGACCTGACGCAGTGGATTCAAGCGTTGGGCAATCTGACCGGCATTGGCTTTCTGCAAAGGGTTGACCTGACCCAGTCGATCGAGCTGATCTTCGGCATCATCCTCGTGGTGATGATGCTCTATCGGCGCCAGGGGCTGATTCCCGAACGCACGGCGGTGGCGGCGCTGACTTACGAGCAGCAGAACGCGATGCCAACGCGCAGTGATGTCGAGGCCGGACTTGTGCCGCTGCATCGGCGGACGATTGACCCGGGCAAGCCGCTGCTTGAGATCAAGGGCCTGGCGAAGTCGTTCGGTGGCATCAAGGCCGTGAACGGCATCGATCTCACCGTCATGCCGGGGGCAATCGTCGCCATCATCGGGCCGAACGGCTCCGGCAAGACGACCTTCTTCAATCTCATCACTGGCCTGATCCAGCCAAACGGCGGCAAGGTGCTGCTCGCAGGCGAGGACGTCACTGGATTGAAGCCCCACCGGATCGTCGAAAAGGGCATTGCGCGCACCTTCCAGAACCTGCGGCTGTTCGCCAACATGACGCTGATGGAGAACGCGCTTGTCGGCGCGCATACGCGCACCTCGACAGGGGCCATCGGAGCCGTGCTGCGGCTGCCGCGCGTGAAGCGCGAGGAGGCCGCCTCGCGCAGCCGCGCAATCGACATCCTGGGCATTTTCGGCAACCGGCTGATGCCGCGCGTCCAGCATCTCGCGTTCTCGCTGTCCTACGCCAACCGGCGGCGGCTGGAGATCGCGCGGGCGCTGGTGACGGAGCCTGTGCTTCTCCTGCTCGACGAGCCGACGGCCGGCATGAATCCGACGGAGACGCTCGAGCTGACCGACCAGATCCGGCAACTGCGCGAACGTGGCGTGACGATCCTCCTGATCGAGCACAAGCTCGACGTCGTCAACGAGATCGCAGACAAGGTGATCGTGCTCGATCACGGCGAAAAGATCGCCGAGGGCACGCCCAAGCAGGTTCATTCAAACAAGGAAGTGCTGCGTGCCTATCTTGGACGAACCACAGACGCCGTCGCCGCGGCCGCCGCCGCTTCTTGAGTTCAAGGACGTCAACACCTATTACGGCGAGCTTCACGTCCTGAAGGACGTCGACTATCGCGTCGGCGAAGGCGAGATCGTCTGCCTGCTCGGCGGCAATGCCTGCGGCAAGTCCACCACCATGAAGACGATCCTCGGCATCGTAACGCCCAAGAGCGGCGCGATCACCTATGCGGGCGCGCGCATCAATGAGCTGCCGACCGCCCAGCGGGTGAAGCGGGGCATTGCGCCGGTGCCGGAGGCGCGCCGACTGTTTCCGCGCATGACCGTGCTCGAAAACCTGGAAATGGGCGCCTTCACGCGCGACGACCATGTCGAGATCGAGGCCGACAAGGAGCGCGTCTTCGGCCTGTTCCCGCGCATCAAGGAACGGCTCAAGCAACAGGCGGGCACGCTGTCGGGCGGCGAGCAGCAGATGGTCGCGATCGGTCGCGCGCTGATGGCGCGTCCGAAGCTCTTGTGCATGGACGAGCCGTCGATGGGCCTGTCGCCCGCCTTCGTCGAGCAGGTGTTCGACATCATCCAGGTGATCAATCGCCAGGGCACCAGCATCTTCATGGTCGAGCAGAACGCCAACATGGCGCTGTCGATCGCTAATTACGGCTACGTCCTGCAGACCGGGCAGGTGGTGCTGCACGGCTCGGCCGCAAGCCTGCGCGACAACGAAATGGTGCAGCAGGCCTATCTCGGCGAGATGAAGGCACGGCCGGCAGCGGTGGGCGCTGCCGGTTAGCCGCGTCAATAAATACAAGAGTTGCCGCAAATACCTGACGATTCTTGCGTCCCGTCCCTACACGTCCTACCCTTTGATCACTACCGGGGAAAGCCAGCGCGCCCAAACGCGGCGGGGGACGGTATGCGACCAATCATCATCCTTTTTTCGATTCTCGCCGCGGCGTGTTTTCGAGCGCCACTGGCGGACGCGCAGATTTCCAACGATGTCGTCAGAATTGGCGTGCTTAACGACCAGTCGGGCCTCTACGCGGATTTGGGCGGCCAAGGCTCGGTCGTTGCCGCGCGTATGGCTGTCGAGGATGCCGGCGGCACAGTTCTGGGCAAACCCGTCGAGATCATTTTTGCCGACCATCAGAACAAGGCCGATGTCGGCATGGCGATCGCCCGTGGCTGGTTCGAAACGGCCAATGTCGACATGGCGGTCGGGTTTGACAACTCGGCCGTAGCTCTTGCGGTCGAACAACTTGCCGCTGGCCACAACCGGATTGCCATTGCCGGCGCGGTAGGGAGCACTGCCTTCACCGGCAAGGGATGCACGCTGACGGAGGCGTCCTGGGTTCACGACAGTTTTGCGCTTACGACCGCCCTGGCCAGGTCCATAGTGGCGGAAGGCCGCGATACCTGGTTCTTCATCACGGTCGATTATGCATTCGGCCATTCACTTGAAGCGGATGCGACCGTTGCAGTGCAAGCTGCCGGAGGAAAGGTGCTCGGTAGCGTGCGACATCCTCTGAGCACCTCGGATTTCAGCAGTTACCTGCTTCAGGCGCAGGCGTCTGGTGCCAAGGTCGTGGCCTTTGCCAACAGTGGCGGAGACATGATCAACGCCGTCAAGCAAGCCAACGAGTTTGGACTGACAAAGAAGCAGACGATGGTCTCTCTGCTGGTTTTTATTTCTGACGTTCACAGCATGGGCCTGCAGGTCGCGCAGGGGCTGAAGTTTGTGACCGCATTCTACTGGGACCGAAACGACGAGACCCGAACCTGGTCGCGACGTTTCTTTGATCTGCATGGAAAGATGCCCACCATGGCGCAGGCCGCCACCTATTCGGCCGTCCGCCATTATCTAGCGTCAATCGCTTCTGCAGGTACCGACGAGGCAAAGGCGGTCATGGCCAAGATGCGGGAGATGCCGGTGAACGACTTTTACACCAGGAACGGCCGCGTCCGGGAAGACGGCCGAATGGTCCACGACATGTATTTTGCCCAGGTTAAAAACCCGTCCGAGTCAACCAGGCCGTGGGACTACTATAACATCCTCGCTGTGATCCCCGGCGATCAGGCATTCCGGTCGCTGGCGGATAGCGATTGTCCCTTGGTGGCGCACTGATCTGATTGGACGCGTCTAGTTGCCGGCAGTCAACACTGTGCGCACGCTATCGATCTCGGCAATGATGAAATCGAAGAATGTCCGGACGCGCGGCGTATGCCTGATGTCCGGGTGTGTCAGCAGGTAGATCGGCGAATAGAGTCCGGGCAACGGGCCCAGCACGGACACAAGGTCGGTCTCTCGGACAGCGAGCGGCATGGGTAGCGGCGCAAGGCCAGCCCCCGATCTCACGGTCATGAGCAACCCCGGCACGGTATTGCTTCGGGCAACCACCCGTGCCGTGGGAGCGACCGACCGGAGCCATTTGGCCGCGTGATGATCTCTGATATCGCCATCGAATTCGATGATCGAATGGCCGGCGATGTCTTCGACACGCTCGACCCGGCCGTGGCGAGCAAGGTAGGCACGGCTGCAATAAAGCGCCCAGGGCACATCGGCGATTTTGCGTCCCACGAGCGTTTCTTCGTTCGGGATACCGGCGCGTATCGCGACGTCGGCTTCGCCCTTGGCGATATCGAGGAAGTGGTCGCCCATAATGAGTTCGACCCGCAGGCTGGGATGACGGCTTTGAAAGGTCTCGAGCAGCGGCGACTGCGTCAAGCGATAGCCGATGGACTCCGAGCACGTCACCCGGACCGAGCCGGTTGGTGTGTCGTCTGCTGCGACAAGATGGCGCTCGAGCGAGGCGACGGCGCTTTCCACCTGTTCAGCCCAAGGCTGCAGTGCCGTGCCGAACTCAGTGAGCCGATAACCCGTCGCATGTCGAACAACGACATCCCGCCCGATGCATTTTTCAAATTCGGCGAGCCGGCGATGAACGGTCGACTGGCTGAGATTGAGTGCCTTCGCGGCCGCGATCGTGCTGCCATGGCGGGCCACCGCCAGGAAATGCCGAAGATCGTCCCAGTCAAACATGAGTTATTCACTCTTGACTTTGCGCAACGCAATCTTGCGGCTGCCACGGCAAAGAAAATACGCCTAAGCCTGCCTCATTAACAGTCGATACTAGGGAGGCTGGCGAACATGTTCAGGAATTCCTTAGGTCTGTTTTCTGTATCCGCTCTGTCCGGCCTGCTGTTTGCTGGGCAGGTTGCAGCGCAAGATACAATCAAGATCGGATTGGTCATGCCGCTCACCGGCGTGCTGGGCCCTGTCGGAAAGCAGGCTGTGGCCGGGGCTCGCCTGTACGTGGCGCAACACGGCGACGTGGTCGCCGGCCACACAATCGAGCTTATCGTCAAGGATGATGCCAGCATTCCCGACAATTCGAAGCGGCTGACCCAGGAGCTGATTTTGTCCGACAAGGTCGCCATTCTGGGCGGGGGCCTTACACCAAACGTGCTCGCCGTCGCGCCCCTGGTCAACGAGAGCAAGACCGCGACGGTGGTGATGGTGTCGGGGACGTCGATCGTCACGGAACGGTCTCCCTATTTTGTGCGTACCAGCTGGACTCATGCACAACAGGCAAGCGTACTGGCGAACTGGGTCGCGAAGAACGGATCGAAGCGCGTCACCATCATTGCTTCGGACTGGGCACCGGGGCATGAGGCCTCCGGTGTGTTTTCCGCAACCTTCACCGAGGCGGGCGGCACCATCGTGGAGGCGCTCAAGGTGCCTCTGGCGAACCCCGACTTCGCCCCGTTCTTGCAGCGTGCTCGTGACGGCAATCCGGATACCTTGTTCATCTTCGTCCCCGCCGGCCAGGCGGCTATCCTGGCCAAGCAATTCGTCGAACGCGGACTCGACAAATCCGGGATCAAGTTGATCGGGCCCGGCGATATCGCCGACGACGAAGACCTGCCCGGAATGAGCGATGCGATGGTAGGCACCGTGACGGCCGGCTTTTATTCCGCCCATCACGGATCCGCGTTGAACAAGGAATATGTAGCCGCCTTCAAGAAGGCAAACGGCAATGTGCGGCCAAACTTTGTCAGCGTCGGCGCTTATGACGGCATGCACTTGATTTACGAAGCGTTGAAAAGGACCGACGGCAAGACCGACGGTCCGGCACTTGTGGAGGCGATGAAGGGAATGGCGTGGGAAAGTCCGCGTGGCCCGATGTCGATTGATCCAAAGACCCGCGATGTCGTCCAGGACATCTACATTCGCCGGGTCGAGAAAGTTGACGGTACGCTGTATAGCGTCGAATTCGAGACGTTCAAGGCGGTCGCTGATCCAGCCAAGCTTGCCATCAAGTAATCCGGGCTGCCTGATCGAGGGGCAATCCCGTAGTATTCCGTCGCGCGACGAAGTCCTGGAAACCAAAGGCTGGTGCAACACATGATCGCGATCGACCAGCTTCGATACGTCCGCCTCGCGACACGCGACCTGGCTGCCGCAGTCGATTTCGCCGAGCGAGTGCTTGGGCTGCAACTGGTCGATCGGACCCACCAGGCCGCTTACTTCCGCTCGGATTTCCGCGATCACACGCTGGTATTCTTCATTGGCGAGTCTGCCGAAAATACTGTGGGCTTCGAGGTTCGCAGCCGGGCGCATTTGGACGAGACTATCGCCGAGCTGTCGCAGCACGGTATCGAAGTTGTCGTTGGCTCGGAGCAAGATTGCTCTGCACGGAAAGTGCGCGCGTTCGCGAGCTTTCGTGATCCAGGGGGCAATACGATCGATCTCGTTCTGAGACCCTTGCAGTCGGGTTGGCGTTACTTCCCGGGGCGCGATGCCGGTGTTGTAGGATTGACGGGCGTAGTCCTTCGCAGCCGGGACGTTCTGGCGTGCGAAAGGTCGTGGACCACGCTGTTCAATGGCCGCGTCAGCGACTGGATCGGCGACGCGGTGTTTCTCCGGTTCGACCGGGCGCACCATCGGCTCGCTTATTATCCCTCAACCGGCAAAGGGACTCTCGCAATCGAGTTCGGCGTCGAGAACGTGGATCTGCTGATGCAGAACAGCTATTTTCTGCGATCGGCGCAGGTGCGAATTGTCCACGGCCCCGGGCGGCGTCCGACGTCGAACCAGATGTTCGTGACCTTTGTCGGTCCCGACGAGACGTTATTCTCCTTCGTTACCGAAGGTGACGACATCGCCGACGAAGCAACCCATCGCCCGCGTCAGTTCCCTCGCAGTCGTTCGTCGTTTTGCACCTGGGGTAGCGAGAGCGACCTACCCGAATTCTGCTGACCGGCGAGAAACAGGAGCGACATTTGATCAGGCTGATGGATGTAAGCTACGTCAGGCTCGGGACCCTTGATCTTGAGGGAGCATCGCGGTTTGCGGTCGACTATCTCGGTCTGCAGGTCTCCGAGCATCGCAAGGGGGCAGTTTGCTTCAAGTCCGATGCGCGCGACCATACGCTTTGCTACTTCGAAGGTAATCCTGCCGACCAGGCGGTCGCTTTTGAGGTCCGCGATAAGCAGGATTTGGACATGGCAGCGTCCGAGCTCGAGCGGCTCGGGCATGCAGTCCGTGGCGGCACCGAAAGCGAAGCGAGTTCGCGGCACGTCAAAGGCTTCATTGCCTTCAGGGACCCCAGCGGTAACAATATTGAACTCGTCTACCAGCCTGAGCGGTCCGGAAGACGCTACTTCGGGGGGCGCGACGCCGGCGTCACTGGATTTAGCCACGTCGGTCTTTGTTCGTCAGATGTTGCCCGCGACGAGCAGTTCTGGACAAGCGTTTGCAACGCCCGTGTCTCCGATCGAATCGGCGATGCCCCCTTGTTGCGCATCGACGAGGTCCATCATTCGATCGCGTTGTTTCCTTCCGATCGCAGCGGCATCCAGCACATCAACCACCAGGTTGAGACCGGCGACGACGTGATGCGATCCTACTATTTCCTGAAGGAGAGGGGCATTCCGATCACCTTCGGTCCGGGACGGCATCCATCCTCATCGGCCCGCTTCCTCTATTTCAGGGGCCCCGACGCGATGGTGTTTGAGTATTCTTCCGGTGTAAAATCGATAGCCGACGAACTGCTCTATCGCGAACGCCAATTTCCCTTCGAGCCCAAGGGCTTTTGCTCTTGGGGTGCAAAGCCGCAAATCTCGCAATTTGGATAACGGCAAGTAGCCGTCGACCTCCCTTCATGGTCGAGCAGAACGCCAACATGGCGCTATCGATCGCCAATTACGGCTACGTCCTGCAGACCGGCCAGGTGGTGTTGCACGGTTCGGCCGCAAGCCTGCGCGACAACGAAATGATGCAGCAGGCCTATCTCGGCGAGATGAAATCGCGGCCGGCTGCTGTGGGGGCTGGCGGGGATTAGGCGGCGTGTACTCGTAAGCGCGAGTCGTTCGCTCTTGGGGGGAGCCAGAGTTGTGCAGGCAACTCCGGGATGTCGCCCCAAGGCGGAAGTCGGAGGGTCGTCGGTTGCCTCTCCGGCTCGCCTGCGCGAACCGGTGGTATCTGCAATTGATCGTGTCGGCGCAACCTTGACCGAAAAGCGACGAGAGCGCATTTTACCCGTGCCATGACCCGGCTTCCCCGAGCGCGCGCCGCAACCACCGAAGCTTTCCTGGAGCAAACCGGCCCGGAGCTTGCCGCGTTGTGCACGGAATGCGGCGCCTGCTTCAACGCCTGTCCGATGGTCGACTACGTCAATTTGCGCGGCGCTGATCCCAAGATCGTCACCAGTGGATTGCGGCAGTTGGCGAGCGGTGCGGCTGCTCCAGAAGAGACGGTGGCCTGGGTCGGCGCCTGCACCAAGAGTGGCCAGTGCGTCGATGCGTGCCCGCAAAAGGCTGTGGGGCTTGATGCCATGCTGCTGGTCCGGATTGCCAAGCAACGCGCGATCAACGAAACGCGCCAGCTACCGGCCAAGCAGGATCCTTCTTATTTCCCGCGCATCAAGGCCTTCGCACGACTGCAGCTCAGCGATGAGGAGCTTGAGAAATGGATGTGAGCGACAATCGCGTCACGTTCTGGTTCGGCTGCAACATGCTGCGCCACGCCGAAATGATCCGGCTGTCGATCATGCTGCTGGAGCGTGCAGGCTACGATGTCAGCGCCGCCGGCGGCCCGGCCTACTGCTGCGGCACCAGCCACGACCATCAACCGCTTGGAGCGAGCAACATGGCGGGCCGGACCGTCAGCCGCTTCAATGAAGCCGTCACGAGGGATGGTCGCGGCACGCTCGTTACCTGGTGTCCCTCGTGCCACATGCACATGTCCGACATCATGGCGCCGGGCAACGCGGTTGCGTTCGATATCACGCACATTTCCGAATTGCTCGTCGCATCAATCGAGCGGCTGGCGCCATTGTTGACTGTTCCAGTGCCGCACCGCGTGCTGCTGCACCAGCATCTCGGTTTCTCAACTCACGTGCCGATCAACGATCGCGTCACCAGCGTGCTGTCGCGAATACCAGGGCTCGAACTGATCGAAGGACCTGCACATCCCGGCCACATGTGCAGTGGCATTGCTACTGTGCCAGGCGCACTGAAGGCGGTGATCGGCGAGACCTGGTCGGCGGCGATCGAAAATGGCGCCGACACCGTGTGTACGATCTTTCATCCGTGCCATCGCGAAATCGCAGCGCTCGACGGTCGCGACAACATCAGGGTCAGGAACTGGGTTCAACTCGTTGCCGAGGCAATGGGTATCGAGACCAGCGACGCCTATGTCGGCTGGCGCAATGGCGGCGCACCCGATATTGCGGCAATCGAACGTGCCGAGCCGTCGCGCTATCAGACGCTGATTGAACCTGAACTGCGCGCACCGCCGGTGGCCTCTGCAGGCGTGGCGGAGTGACGAGGCGACTGCGCCCAAAGGCGCACGCCGAAACTCTTCCCTTCCGCTCGCGGACGCTGACTACTTCTTCTGTGCCCTGTTGGGGGTGAACCAGACTCAGGCAGGCAACTCTGGGATCTCGTCCTTTGACCCAAAACGGACGTGCGCGCTGCCGAAATGGGTGCGCATCGGCTGTGGCGCTGCGGAGGGGACCCTTGTTCGACCGATTGAACCTGACCTGAGAACGCCGGATGTGGGGACATTGGACGCCACGGCGGGCGTTCGGTCGTGCCTAGGGCCGCCAATCGTCTCGAAATGGTTCCAATCTGATTGCTGGACGGCCGTGCGGTCGGAACGAATGCCGGCGCGCCGGATTGGTGTGCAGAGGGAATGACGATGCAGAAGTTCTTCTTCGATATGAAAGATGGCGTCCCGCATAGAGATAAAGTTGGGATCGAGTTCAAAACACAGTCGGAAGCAATTGACTATTGCAAGGAAATTGTCCGGCACTTCCGCGACGGGAGCCTCCGCGACGACCAAGACCTTGAGATATCCGTGGTCAACGCGTCAGGACGCGAAGTTCATCGACAGTTCGTTCACCGGCAGAACGATGACGGTGATTAGGCTGGAACGCCGCTCCTGGCCTGAAAGAGTGAGCAAAAGTGCTCACATTTAGGTTCGATTCTTTGATATCCACGACAGTCAGTATTCATGAGCCTGATTGCATGCCAGCTCGGAAAGAGATTGTCAGGTAGCTATGCTTTTGCGCAAACCAGAAGTGCCGCCGAAGGTTCTCGTCGTCGAAGATGAAATGATGCTGCGCATGCGCGCGGTGGACATCGTCGAGGACGCTGGCTTCACTCCTATCGAAGCGGTGAACGCCGACGAGGCGTTGGCCATTCTTGAGTCGCGCTCGGATATCGAACTCCTGTTTACGGACATTCAGATGCCCGGCAGCATGGACGGCCTCAGGCTGGCTCACGCCGTCCATGAGCGATGGCCCTCCATCAAGATTATCCTGGTTTCCGGTAAACTGGTGCCGACGGACGCCGAAAGGCCCGACCACAGCCGCTTTTTTGGAAAGCCGCTGGAGGTAAAGCAGATGATTGCAGAAATGCAGCAAATGATTGGGCAGGGTTCACTGAGCATCATACAAGCTGATCTTTCTCCGGTTCTCGCAAAGGCCGTGCAGGCGGAAACTCGGAAAACGCCCGACACCTCACGATCAACTGACCCTGCTTCCAACGAATTCCTGACGGCAGAAAATGACAACCTTCGCCTGTTGCTCGAGCAAGCAAGCATCGACGCAGAGGTGCTTCTTGCGCAGGCTGGCATCGACGCAAAGGAGCGCGAGGCGGCTGACAAGCTGCAGAAATTAATTCTGGAGGAGTTGCACCACCGCATCAAGAATACCTTGGCGACAGTGAGCGCCATTGCCTCACAAAGTCTGCGGACCGCAACAAGTCTCGAACATGGGCAACACGCGATCGAAGGACGACTGGTGGCGCTCGGTCGAGCGCACGATCTGCTTTTGCAGGCGAGATGGGCAAATGCCGACTTTGCAAACACGATCCGCGGCGCGACAGCGCCATATGACAACGAAGAAGGCGTCGGAAGATTTTCGATCGCGGGTCCCGACATCAAAATCACGTCCGGAGCGGTGATCGCCCTCGCGATGACGCTAAACGAACTTTGCACCAATACCACGAAATTCGGGGCGCTCTCGGTGCCGACCGGAAGCGTCGACATTGTATGGAAGATTGACGAGCCGACGGAGCGGCTGCAACTAACCTGGTCCGAAAAAGGTGGTCCCTCAGTCCGTGCACCTTCCCGACAGAGCTTTGGAACGCGCTTGATCGGATCTCTTGGCCAACAATTGAGAGGTCAGGTCAAATTGGCGTATGACGCAACAGGTTATGTGTACGCGCTGGACGTTCCCATGTCGTCGCTTGTCGCACCGGCCTGAAGAAAGCGGTTGTCTCCATTGTTCTGCGCTGTGATCAGAGATTCTATTCACCTCCTTTTTGGCCCTTAACCGACGTGCTGGATCTAGCCGACCACGTCCGCTCCTGACGGCAGCGCGGGCATGGACTGACCGGATTTGCGAGTACATGCCTCCGCTAGAGCATGCTGCCGGTGATTAAACGGATGAAGCACTGACCGCTGAAGGGCAGGCCTTTTGCGCAAACCGTCGCGCCGGTGGCTCATACGTGCAGAATGTCTGCTTTGGGGGCTACGCAGACTACGCAAGCAACTCCGGGATGTCGCTTCCCTGTTGCGAGCGTTTCGGATCGAACAGCGGGCTCGCGTGATCAACAAAATCAATAACTTATTCGGAGCTAGAAAAGGGCTTGTTCGCCTTGTTGAACAGGGTCCAAATGCTGTGAAATTACGTGTGTCTGTTTTCTCCGTGTGACGCCGATTGGGAAAGCGCATGATAATTCGTCCAGCGAACGTCGCCGATCTACCTGCAATAGAGCGTATCGTATCGGATGCATACCGCGTGTACGTCGAGAGGATCGGAAAACCTCCAGGACCTATGCTGGACGACTATTCAGCGCACGTACGGAACCATGCCGCCTGGGTGGCGGAAGTTGGCGATCAGCTAGCAGGGGTGCTGATCCTCATCGACGAAACAGACCACCTTCTCCTGGATAACGTCGCCGTTGACCCGAGCCATCATGGTCGCGGTATCGGGCGCGCGTTGTTGAATTTTGCTGAACAAGAAGCAGTCCGTCGCGGCTATCGCGAGATAACCTTGTACACACACGAGAAGATGTCGGAAAATCTGGCGATGTATCCAGCTCTCGGATGGGTAGAAACAGAGCGTCGCGAGCAGAATGGTTATCAGCGCGTGTTTTTCCGCAAGTCGCTTGGTGACTGATTGGCGTTCAGTTGTTTGCTACTATGGCTTGATTAACCAGACCTCGGAACCGTCCGTTTGACACGCAGAGTGCCGCGGGAGCCATCTAGCCAGGAGTGTTTGCGGCCCATGACAACCGACTCCTGCCCGAACGTTTTATTCGTTGTCGTTGACGATTGCGGCTATGCCGACCTGTCAAGTTGCGGCCAGACCGACTACGCGACGCCAGCGCTGGACCGCCTCGCATCCGAGGGGGTGCGGTTCACCCAGGCCTATGCCAACGCGCCGTTGTGCACGAACACGCGCGTCGCAATCATGACCGGCCAGTATCAGTATCGCTTCCCGCTGGGCCTGGCGGAGCCGCTCCTGCCGGAGCAGCGATCGCAGGACGGCATGGGCCTGCCGCCCCGCTTTCCGACGATGCCGAAGCTGATGCAGCGGGCGGGATACCGCACCGCCCTGATCGGCAAGTGGCACCTGGGCTACTTGCCGCGCTATGGACCGCTTCGAAGCGGGTATGACGAATTCTTTGGCGTCATGGGTGCCTTCACGGGTTATTACACGCATCGCGGAGATGACGGCGAGCTGGACCTCTACGAAGGCGAGACCACGACGGATGAGGTCGGTTACGTCACCGACCTGCTAAGCGACCGCGCAACCGCCTATGTCGAGCGATCCGACGCTGGTGAGGCACCCTGGTTCCTCAGCCTGCACTACACCGCTCCCCACTGGCCATGGTCGGCACCGTCGGTGGAGGCTGCCGCCCGCGAACGCGAGGTGGACCCTGCGGAATGGAAAGAGGGAGGCTCTCCTCGCATCTATGCCGAGATGATGGGCATCCTGGATACCGGGATCGGGCGAGTCATGGACCCGTGCGGAAGAGCGGCCGCGAGACGCTCGTCATATTCACGAGCGACAATGGCGGCGAACGCTATTCCAAGATGTGGCCTTTTGTCGGACGGAAGTGGGACCTGCTCGAGGGCGGACTGCGCATTCCCCAGATCATCTGGTGGCCGGGGCACGTTCAGCCGGGCATGGTCTCGCACCAGGTGACCATCAGCATGGACCTGACCGCGACGTGCCTGGCCGCCGCGGGCGTTGCCGCCGACCCCATGCTCCAACTGGACGGCGTGGACCTCATGCCGTTGCTCGCGGACGAGCGGCCCCCACAGCAACGCACCCTGTTCTGGCGTCTCGCCAACCGACAGCAACGAGCCGTGCGTTCCGGGGATTGGAAATACCTGAAGGTCGGCGACAGGGAGTTTCTGTTTGACATCGCCTGGGACCCACGCGAGCGGGGCGATGTCGCTCGCAAACATCCCGATCTTCTCAACGAGCTCCGCACGCAATGGGTGGAATGGGACCGCAAGATGCTGCCTGTTTCCCCTGACTTTGTCCTACCAGCGCTCGACCTGAGCGGCATGCTTTGGTAAGAAAAGTTCAAACGATTTCGTTCGTGCGGTCTTGAGGTTCGCTGGATGGCCCTTCAGTCCGAAGGCGGACGACTTCGCTTTCACCCATTTTTGGCGGCCCTCCCATTTGGAAGCGCGATGGGACTCAATCGAATGAACGACTGATCTTCGGCAATTCCTGCATCGCCCCTCCAAGCCTGTCACATAGGAAAGCGAGCGTATCGCATTCGCGATTGATGGATTTGCCTAACGCATTGCCCTCGGAGTGGCCGGCACGCCGCTCAACGCCCAGGTAGACCGTGCTCTCTGGCGACAGGGCCTGCAACGTTGCCACGAACTTATACGAATGAGCCGGCGCAACCCGGTCGTCGTTATCCGCCGTCAGAACCAGCAGCGGCGGATACTTCACGCCCTTGCGGATATTGTGAAGCGGCGAATAGGCGAAAAGCGCCTTGAAGTCGGCTTCGTTGGCTTGAGGATTCCCGTATTCCGGAATCCAGTTGATGCCGAACGTGAACTTCGTGAAACGCAACATGTCGGTGACTGGAACGGCGGAGACGACTGCTCCGAAAAGCTCGGGCCGCTGCAGCATGGCTGCCAGCACCAGCAGGCCGCCATTGCTCGCGCCATTGATACCCAACCTGTCCGGACGGGTGTAGCCGTTGGCCATCAGCCATTCGGCCGATGCGATAAAATCGTCGAATGAGGCCTGCTTGTGGGTGCGTCGACCTCCGTCATGCCACGGCTGGCCGTACTCGCCTCCGCCACGTATCGAGGCAAGGGCGTAGACACCACCCATCCGGACCCAAGCGGCAATCTTGTCACTGTAATAGGGCCACAATGCGTAACCGAAGCCGCCATAGGCGTTGAGCATCGTTCGATTGCTGCCGTCGAGTTGGATATCGCGTTGACGGATCAAGGTCATCGGGACACGCGCGCCATCCTTGCTGGTCACAAAAATCTGCTGGACCACAACATCGGCAAGGTTGTGCTTCGCCGCGGACGGACGAAACAGGGACGGCTTGCCGGTCTCCAGGTCCAACCACTCAATGCGGCTTGCTTGCTTGTAGTCATTGACCTCGAGCAGCAGATGATCATCGTCCCTGAAATGCCGTCCAAACGACACGCTCTCGAAGCCGCCGAGGTCAACGGTCGACAGGTGCTTGCCACTGAGATCATGAATGGCGACGCGTTGATTGACGTCTTGATAGTGTTTGACGACCAACTTGCTGTTGAACACCGCAGCGGAATTCAGCGGCGCCTCACTTTCGGCAATCACGGTGTGCCATCGATCCGGTTTTGGATCGGACTGGTCAATGCGCACAAGCCGCCATTTGGGTGCATCGAGGTTGGTGATCGCGTAGTGCGTCGGACCGACATTTGCGATCGGATAGAAGCCCGCTGAACCGATTGGGAAGATTTCCACAATCTGGGAGGCATCGTGGAGGGGCGCGACGAAATAGCCGGCCTTTTCCGACGTTCCGACCCTGGCGACGATCTTCAACAGGTCGGCATCGATGGATGACGCGACCTGAAAATAATAGTCGCGGGCATCCGTCTGCCGGAAAATGACTCGATCGGCCGACTGCGGCTCTCCAAGCCGATGCAGGCATACGATCTGGCCGCGGCGGTTCCAATCGGCGGGATCGTTGTCGCCGGGGTAGCGGGAATAATAGAAACTGTATCCGTCACGGGACCAGGCAACCGTCGTATGCTTGCACCAGGCCAGAACGTCGGGCAGGTCCTGGCCGGTCTCGACGTCGCGGACTCGCATCGTTTCTCGATCGCTTCCGGCTTCGGACAAGAGGTAAGCGACCTTGGTGCCGGGCCGGTCGGGGAAGATCGACTGAATTGCCACCGTGCCGTCGGACGACAGGGCGTTTGCGTCGATCAGCGTCTTTCGCGGGCCACCTGGATGCTCCTGAACCCCGGCACTACGCTGATCGTCCAGGCCTTCGGAGAAAAGCGTGAAGTAGCGTCGGCCATATCGCGCCGGAACCGTGGTCCGCGGATAGTCCAGGGCCGCATTCATGAAATCATGAAGCTGCTTTCGGATCGGCAGGGAGTCTATCAATGCGCGCGTGCGGACATCCTGAGCGTCGATCCAGGCCTTCACATCGGCCCGCGATGAATCCTCAAGGGGGCGATACGGATCAGGGATGTTGACGCCATGAAAGGTGTCCACAGTGCTGTCGCTCGGGGCAGACGGCGGATTACCGTTGCTGGCAGTGAGGCCGTTCACTGCCTGGCCAAACGCCCGATCGGCCACGACCAGCGCGCCGGATGCGACCCCACTCAGGACGGCCCGGCGGGTCAGCCGGCTCCCTTCGTTCAGCTTCATTTGTCCTCCCAATGAGGCGTTCGCCTTTTCAATGACGGCTGGGGATCAAAACTACCATAGATTTTATGTTTGTAACTGGGACCCCTTCGGACGGCTCTGGACGACGTGTGCTGACGTTTGAAATGAAGAATCGCCGGATATGAGCGGATTGTCGCGCGGCGTGAGCCGCAAGGAGTCTTCGTGTGGTACTGTGAAAGTTACCCTTGGGCAGTACCCACGCAAGGAATGCGTCGTGGCCAACGAACCTGATAGTCCCAACGACGGGCCACTGGATCGCGCTATTGCCATCCTGGTCTTCGTGGCCGAGCAGAAGAAGGCGCTCTCGGCTGCCGAAATCGCCGCCGCGCTCTCGCTTCCACTCCCGACCGCGCATCGCCTGATCGGCAATCTTGAAAGCCGCGGCCTCATCCAGAAAGCCCTGGGGACGAAACGCTATGTCGTCGGAAGCAAGCTGGTCACGCTCTCGGCCAAGACCATAGGGGCGGCGTTTCGCACCGTGCGTCGGCACGCGGTTCTAAGTGCGGTCGCCGACCGCATCGGAGAGCAGTGCGAGATCGGTGTCGTCCGCGACAACGTCGTGGTCTATGTCGATAGTGTCCGATCCAAGCCGCAGCAAGGATTGCAGTTCAATCCCGGAGATGCAGCTCCACTGCACTGTACCTCGACGGGCAAAATCTACATGAGCCGTCTGCCCGCAAGGGTCCGACAACGGTTGGTCCATTCACTTCCGCTGGTCCGGTACACCCCGACGACGATCGCCGATCCGGAGACGCTGTTGGCGCTTCTGGAGGAGACGCGGCGCAGAGGCTGGGCAAAGACGAACGAGGAATTCGTTCGAGGGGTGGTGGGGTGCGCCGTTCCGATTGTCTCTCCAGAGGGCGACCTCATCGCCTGCCTGGGGGTTTCTGTGCCTGCGGCGCGCGTTGGCTTCGCGGGCCTTGACGCCTTCATTGCTCCTTTGCAGGACGCAGCGTCCTTGTTGTCCCAGACGATCCTGCAGGATCACGAAGACGAAGTTTATATTTCTCAATTTTCGGAATAATTACTCTCATTTTTCGATTATATAACTCGACCGTGAACAAGGTCGGTATATTCTTAGGGCAGTCGATTGAGCTGACTGAAATCCAGGCAGCTCTCTGCAGTCCACGTCGCCAAACCTGAATTGATTGGAGGCACCCGCCGGCTCCGTCCGGCGCGATGCTCCGCCATGTCACGTCACCGGGGTGATCATGATCCAGCACTATGACGTTGCCGCCGTTCGCAAGGCCTTCCCCGCCGTCGATCAAATCGTCTACCTCGACAGCGGCTTTCAGACGCCGCTCTCCCGTCCGGTGAAGGAGGCCTATGAGCGCTTTCTACGGGAAGGCTTCGAAACGGCCGGGCCCAAGCAAATCTGGCTCAAGCGCCTCGAAGAAACCCGCGCCAAGGTCGCGACCTTCCTTGGCGTCAAGTCGCATGAGATTGCCTTCACGAAGAACACGTCCGAGAGCATGAACATCGCCGCCAACGCGCTACCCCTCGGCGCCGGCGACAAGGTTCTGATGATCTATGGCGATCATCCCAACAACGCCTACGCATTCCTCAATTTGCAGAAGAAGGGCGTGGAAATCGTCTTCATTCCCATGACTGATGTGGTGGACGCAGAGAGTTTCCGATCGCACATCGATGACAGGACGCGTGCGATCTCCATGTCGCACGTCACCTTCCACGCCGGGCATCGGTTTGACGTGGAGAGCGTGGGCGAACTTTGCGCGCAGCACTCCCTCTATTTCGTCGTGGATGCGATGCAGGGCATCGGCGTGGTGCCGATCGACGCAAAGGCCATGAAGGCCACTTTCATCGGCTCCGGCACGCACAAGGGCCTGCTCGTGCCGCAAGGGCTCGGTTTGCTCTACTGGGACGCAGCGCGCGTCGAACTGGAGCCGGCCTATCTCGCGGCTGCCAGCCTTGCCGAACCGCCGCAGGACTTCATCGCCCGGCCGGACGACATGGCCTTGCCGGCGACGGCATGTCGGTTCGAACTCGGCAACTTCAATCTTCCGGCCGTCCAAGGCCTCGGCGCGGCGATCGATTTCATCAACGCGATCGGGATCGAGAACGTCCAGCGCCACTGCTTCGACCTCGGCGACTATCTGATCGAGCGTCTCGATCAGCTCTACGTCGGACTGGTTGGCCCGCGCGATCGGCAGCACCGCGCGCCGCACATCTACGTTATTGCCCTGCCGGCGGCAGACTGGCTGGACTACTTTACGCAGAACGGCATCCGCGTTTCGCCGGAGCGCGACGGCATTCGCGTGTCGTTTGGCATGTTCAACACGACGGCCGACATCGACCGGCTGATTGAGGCCATCCGCGCCCGCAACGTTCCGTCAGTCCAGACCCGTACCGCCGTCCTTTCCAAGCTCGGATAGTCCTGTCCGGCCCCGTCCGCAGCGGCACCCCGAGACGCTGAGAAGCGCCACAGCTCGGATGCCATGAACCCTTGGTGGCGCGAAGGATCACGTCATGCAGGCAGGCAGCAAAGCTCCAAATTCGAACCGGCTGACCACATACATCATGGTCAGCCTGTTCCTCGGCATCGCCGTGGGTTACGCGTGCAATACGCTGGCGAGCCCGGAGCACGCCAAGGTCATTGCCGGCTATTTTGCCATCGTGTCGGACATCTTTCTGCGAATGATCAAGATGATCATCGCGCCGCTGGTGTTTGCCACGATTGTCTCCGGAATTTCTAGCCTCGGCGCGAGCGGCGGCGCAGTCGGGCGAATCGCCGTCAAGTCGCTGGCCTGGTTCATCACCGCGTCGCTGCTGTCGTTATTGGTCGGGCTTGTGCTCGCCAATCTGCTTCAGCCGGGGCACGGTCTTGGTCTGACGCTGCCGGAGGCAAATGCGACGACCAACGTCCAAACCAGCAGCCTGAACGTCAAGGACTTCGCTGCGCACGTCTTTCCCATCAGCGTCGTCCAGGCAATGGCAGGGAACGAGGTGCTGCAGATCCTTGTCTTCTCGATATTCTTTGGCTTCGCGTTGAGCGCCGTCAAGACAGCGCTTGCCCCTGATATCGCAAGGTCGATCGATCAAATCGTTCCGGTGATGCTCAAGTTCACCGATTACGTCATGCGCTTCGCGCCGCTCGGCGTGTTCGCCGCGATGGCCGCGGTCATCACCACGCAGGGAGTAGGGGTCCTCGTGACCTACGGAAAGTTCGTCAGCGCCTTCTACTTCGGCCTTGCGGTGCTCTGGGTCATCATCATCGGCGCCGGAAGCGTCGTACTCGGTGGTTCAATCAAGACGCTGCTTCGCCTGCTCCGGCAACCGATGATGATCGCTTTCTCGACCTCGAGTAGCGAGGCTGCGTTCCCGAAGATGATCGAGCAGCTGATGAAATTCGGCGTCTCGGAGCGCATCACCGGCTTCGTCCTGCCGCTCGGCTATTCGTTCAATCTCGACGGTTCGATGATGTACCAGACCTTTGCGGCCCTGTTCGTTGCCCAGGCCTTCAACATCGACATGCCGATCACGACCCAAATCGCAATGCTGCTTCTTTTGATGGTCACCAGCAAAGGCATTGCTGGCGTACCGCGAGCATCCCTGGTCGTGGCTGCCGCGACCCTTCCCACTTTTGGTCTGCCTGCCGGAGGCCTCGTCCTGCTCATCGGCATCGACGCCTTTCTGGATATGGGACGCACGATGACCAACGTCATCGGCAACGGCGTTGCAACCGCCGTCGTTGCGAAGTGGGAAAACGAACTGGGTGAGCCCGTCGAGGAAGACGCACAATTCCTGCCGACGGCAGTGCCCGGATAGTGTCCGATCGTGCCAATGGCCCTTGAGATGATCGCTGAAGATGATTGCGCGTCCGAAGCTGCTGTGCATGGACGAGCCGTCCATGGACCTGTCGCCCCGTCTTCGTCGAGCAGGTGTTCGATATCATTCAGGTAATCAACCGCCAGGGGACCAGCATCTTCATGATCGAGCAGAACGCCAACATGGCGCTGTCGATCGCCAATTACGGCTATGTCCTGCAGACCGGGCAGCCGGTTGTTTGGAGCCGACTCGGCGCGCCTCGGCTCAAAGCCTCCTGACGAAAAATGGAGATTTCATTCACCCTTAAGTTGTGCAAACCCAGTGCATACTTAAGGTAGTGTTCTGGTCTTTCGTCGATCATATTCAAAGACGCACTCCGGGGCGTCGAGTACAACCGTGACCGTGGAAAAGAGCCCGGTTTGCCGAATGCACAGCGATTGCTGGGATTTATATCTGACCTTCAATGATCCTGATGACGACAGGCGGGCAACAAGAGTCTTTCAATTCACAGTTGATGTCTCCGATATAATGCCGGTCACGGTCGGCACCGTGAAGTCATGGACAAAGAGGCGGATTTAGCGACGAGGTTCTTGCACGGACGTTCGCGGCTGGAACGAATGGCCTCTTGCCCCCTAGCCGACGTGCCGGGGCGATCAGCCCGTGTCCACTCCTGAGGGGAGTGCGGAGATGGGCTGATCGGATTCTTACACGCTCTAGCGCCTGAACTGCGCCAGGAACAACCGCAATGAATCGTGCGGGCTCTCGACATCTGAGATCACCCAACCCTCCGGCCCATTGACCACGATGAAGTTGAGCGTGATCGTGCGGCCCTGGTTGTCGAAGCGCGCCGTCACGTAGGTCTTGTCGAACTGTCTGCGCAGGATCGCGATCGAGACAGCGCCGAGCCGCCAGGTTGGGCTCTGCACCAGGAAGTCATAGGGCGCATCGTGCGGGGCGGTCCACGCGTTGCGCAGGCCGGGGTCGAAGAACTGCCGGGCCGTGGCGTCGTCGCGGGGCAGGCCGTTGGAGAATTCCGAGCTACCGTTGCCGTAATGGGCGTAGACGTTGCGGACCAGCGATCCCGGCGAGCGGAACCCGGCATCGGCGGTGGCCACGCCCAGAGCGGCCGCCGCCAGCGAAAGGCCTGCGAGGAATTTGGCTTGCCGCATCGGCTTTATTTGCTGTTGTCCATGACATATCTTGCAGGGAAATCCTCGGAAACGAAAGTCGGCCGGCGCGATGCGCGAACTCTTTGACGAAGCTGCAGGACAATCCCCGTTCGACCCGCAGGAGTTGGTGCGGCGCCAGATGCGCGTGCCCCAGCGCAAGCGGTTCTATACCAGCGCCGGTGTTGCCGAGGCCGATGGCGGATTTTCGGTCACGCTCGATGGCCGGCCGATCCGTTCGCCGTCGGGCAAGTCGATCGTAGTGCCGAGGCGCACCATTGCGGAGGCGATCGCGGCGGAATGGGATGCGCAAGGCGAGACCATCGCTCCCTTGAGCATGCCCGTGACACGCTTTGCCAACAGCGTTGTCGAGGGGGTGATCGAGCGCGTCGGCGAGGTGGCGGAGGACGCCGCAAAATTCCTCCGGAGCGACATGCTGTTCTATCGCGCCGGCCATCCCGAGACGCTGGTGGCGCGGGAAGCCGCGCATTGGGACCCGGTCGTGTTCTGGGCCGCCGAGGCGCACGGCGCCCATTTCATCCTGGCCGAGGGGATCGTGCACGTCAGCCAGCCTGAGGCCGCGATCAAGGCGGCGCGTGCGGCGTTCCCGGCCGATCCCTGGGCGGTTGCGGCGTTCCACGTGGTGACGACGCTGACCGGCTCGGCGCTGCTCGCACTCGCGCTGGCGCATCGGTTTCGCGACGAGGACCAGGTCTGGGCGGCGGCGCATGTCGACGAGGACTGGAACATCGAGAAATGGGGCATCGACGAGGAGGTCGCCTCGCGCCGGGCCGCCCGGCTGGTCGATTTCAGGGCTGCCGCTGATATCCTCAGGGGCCTGATGCCGGCCGGCGGTTAACGAGGGGTTTACGGCGCCGGGCTAGCCTGCGGCACGACCTTGCCGCATGGCCGAGACCCCCGACATGGCAAATTCCATCAATCCCGTGCTGCCGGTGCTTGCCGCCCAGGAGGCGGGCAGTGTCGCGCCCGATCTCACGCTGCAGCAGGGCAGCGTCGTCAATGCGCAGGTGCTAAAGGTGCTGTCCGCCGATCTGGTGCGGATTGCGATCGCGGGCCTGTCGATCGACGTCCAGAGCGAGGTGCCGCTGCAGCCGGGCCAGAACCTGCAGCTAGCGGTCTCGCAAACCCAGGATGGCATCCGCCTTCAAATGGTTGGATCAGGCGCTGAGGCGACCGGCACATCCAGCGATGCGGTGCGGCTGTCGCCGGGGATCGTGACCGGTCTTGGCGCCGCTTCCCAGGCGAACGCGACCGTATCAGGCGCGGTGTTGACGCCGCTCGAGCGGGTCACTGTCACTGCGGCCGTGCAGAGCGCGGCGGCGGTGCAGGGCAGCCAGGGACCGCTATTTGCCAACCTTGCCGCGATCGTATCGGCCAATCTGCCGCCGGGGCTGCAGGCCGCGATTGCGCAGGTGCTGGCGCAGCAGACCAATCTCGACGACGATCTCGGCGGTGACGGCCTCAAGGCCGCGTTCCAGAAGTCCGGCCTGTTGTTCGAGGCCACGCTGGCCTCAGGTGTCGCGCCGTCTGATGGCAGCGCGCCGGATCTGAAGGCCGCGCTGATTGTGCTGCGCCAGACGTTGCAATCCTCGCTCGGTCCGGACGACGCCGTCAAAACGGGCGCGCAAGGCGCGCCATTGCACAGCGCGGCGCCGAGCCTGGTGCCGGCGGGGACGCTGGATCTTGAATTTCAGGAAATCCTGCTGCCGCAGGCGCGCCTGCCGGTCGCGGACGATCTCGTGACGGGACGTGCGGGCTTCGCCGGCGCGCTGGCCGATGCGCTCGACGCCGGCCCGTCAGCGGGCGGTGCGCTCAATCTGATCCAGGAAGCGCTGCAGGAGCTGGACGGTCACACTCTTCAGGGTGCTGATACAGATGACCTGACGGCCGGCGACGTCGTTGTGCGCACCAACACACCGCCGCCGCCGTTTCGTGGATCGCTGCCATCAGCCCAGGCCATCGCCGAGCCGTCGATCGCGCCGGACGCGCCGCTTGCGACCGTCGCGCACCGCCTGTTGGATGACACCGATGCCGCGCTGGCGCGGCACACGCTGCTGCAGGTCGCCTCACTGCCTGATCGCCTCGACGGACGCTCGCAGATCGATGCGATGCTGCCGCGCTGGAATTTTGAGATCCCGTTCTTGACTCCGCAGGGCACGGCGATGGCGCAGTTCGATATTTCCCGCGACGGCGGCAGCGAGGCCACTGATGCGTCCAAGCGGGTCTGGAAGGCGCGCTTCACGCTCGACGTCGAGCCGGCCGGTCCGGTGCATGCGCTGGTCTCGCTCGCCGGTGAGCGCACCTCGGTGCGGATGTGGGCGGAGCGGCCGGTGACCGCCGCGCGGCTGCGCGCCGGCGCCTCCGAATTGAGCCTGGCGCTCACCCAGGCCGACCTGACGCCCGGCGCCATCGAAATTAGCGACGGCGCGCCACAGCAAGCCATGCCGGCCCGGGCCGGCCATTTCCTGGATCGCGCGCTATGAGCGACACCAAGAACCAGCTTGCGATCGCCTTGCACTACGAACATGGCGGCGCGCCCCGCGTCGTCGCCAAGGGCAGGGGTGCGATCGGCGCCAGGATCATTGAGGTCGCCAAAGCCAACGACATCCCGATCCGGGAGAACGAGGTGCTGGCCGGCGCGCTCTCCAATGTCGATCTCGGCGAGGAAATTCCGGCCGACCTCTACAAGGCCGTCGCCGAGGTGCTGATCTTCGTGCTGAGGCTGTCGCGCCGGGTGCCGCAGCGATAGAACCGCGTCAAAAGGGAGCGGCTGGTTGCCATCCTTTCACCACGATGGCATCAACCATCGTCCTCAGTCCAAACCAGTCCAGGTCCCCGTCGTGATCCATCGCCGCCATGCGCTCGGTCTGCTTGCCGCAGCGAGCATCCTGCCGTCCCGCAGCTTCGCCAACGTGTCCTCCCAGCGCAGCGAGTTTCGCGAGGATCTGGCAAAACGGTTCTTCGATCTCGGCACCGAGGGCAGCTTCGTCGGCTACAAGGTCGACGACTACCTGATCATCGCGAGCGACAAGAACCGGTCGGGCGAGGGCCGGCTGCCAGCCTCGACCTTCAAGATCCCGAACTCGCTGATCGCGCTCGAGACCGGCGTGGTCGAGGATCCCGACAAGGATGTGTTCAAGTGGGACGGCGTGACCCGCAGCATCGAGGCCTGGAACAAGGATCACACGCTGCGGTCGGCGATCGCGGTGTCGGCCTTCCCGGTCTATCAGGAGATCGCCCGCCGGATCGGCGCGGAGCGGATGCAGAAATATGTCGACGCGCTCGACTATGGCAATCGCGACATCGGCGGCGGCATCGACCAGTTCTGGGTGGCGGGTAACTTGCGGATCGATCCGGTCCAGCAGGTCGATTTCGTCGACCGGCTGCGCCGCGGCGTGCTGCCGGTCTCAAAGCGCAGCCAGCAGCTGGTGCGCGACATCCTACCGGTGACAAAAGTCGGCGACGCCGTCATCCGCGCCAAGACTGGACTGACCGACAAGGAGCACGGCGCGCTCGGCTGGCTGGTCGGCTGGGTCGAGAAGGGCAGTGCGGTGACGGTGTTCGCCATGAACATGGACTGCAAGACGCCGGCGCAGATCGACGCGCGGATGACGGTGACGCAGCAATGCCTCGCCGATATCGTCGCGCTCTGACGGGCTGACCTGCGCGCGCCACGGCTGGCGGCCAAGGCGCGGCTCGACTAACATGCCTCCGATAAAAGAAGACCGGAGGAAACCAATGCATTCAGCGCCAGTCTGGCTGTCGTCGCTCACGCTCGCCGCGGCCGGCGGCTGGTTCGCGGCGACTGTCTTCGCCGGCCCCGCCACCAGCAAGGAGCCGCGCTTTCCGCAGCTCACGATGGAGCAGCTCAACGATCAGCAGCGGCCGCTCGGCGAAGCCATCATGAAGGTGTCGAGCGTCGGCATCGGTGGCCCCTACAATCCGATGATCCGCAGCCCCGTGCTCGGCCAGCGCCTGTACGATCTGTTCTACTATTTGCGCTGGCAGACCTCGGTGCCGACCAAGCTCAACGAGTTCGCGATCCTGATCATCGGCCGGCAGTGGCGCTCGCAGGTCGAATGGTTCGCGCACGCGCCGCTCGCAGCCAAGGCCGGATTGTCGGCGGACGTGATCGCCGACCTGAAGGCCGGCAACCGGCCGTCCAAGATGGCCGAGGACGAGGCGCTGGTGTACGATTTCGTCACCGAGCTGACCACGACCAGGAAAGTCTCCGACGAGACCTACGCGCGGGCCAAGAAGCTGTTCAACGATCAGCAGATCGTCGACCTCACCGCGCTCGCCGGCAACTACGTGATGGTCGCGATGCTGCTGGCGATGGCGGAAGAGACCGTGCCTCCGGGCAAGGAAGAGCCGTTCAAGGTCGGGGAGAAGTAGGGGCGGGCGCCGTTACGGACGAGCGCAGGCGAGGCATACTCGATGTGCCATGCCCCGCTTCAAGCGGGGCATCCAGTACGCCGCGGCCTCTCCATTGAAAACTGCCGTCTCTGGAATACTGGGTCGTCCGGTCAAGCCGGACGACGACAGAAGCAGCGCCTTGCGGGCCTCGATCGCCGTGGCTGCATTGTCGCCGACATGCGGGCCGAGCTCGGCGCAGGCATCCTGGTAGCAGCAAGCGTCCGTCACCCTGTCAATTTGTCCTTCCCGATCCGCCCGAGATGGGTGAAGCCAAAGCCGTTGGAGTATTTCAGCCCGTAGCCGAGCGCGCGGTCGATCCCGATATGGGCGAGCCAGATCATCGCGATCGAGAGCACCAGCGGTCCGGAGCCGGCGAAGCCGAACGTCATCAGCGCGACCGGCGCCAGATAGGTGTGGGCGGCGTTGTAGGCGATGGCGCCAATTCGGGGGCCGGCCAGATAGGCGGCAAAGCTCAAATCCGGCACCAGGAACAGCAGGACATAGACCAGCCACGAGCCCTCCCATTGGTAATAGAGCAGGGTCATGCCGAGGAACAGCACCAGCCCCTCCAACCGGAGCAGGGTGCGCACCCCGCCGGTCGCAGCGCCGGTCTCGGCCGTGGTCGTGTCAGTCATCGTCGTCTCCCCCAGATATCGGAAAATGCTACCGTTTTTACCATCCGGGCTGCCCACAACCCGGTTTCCGGTTGGGAAAATGCCGTGTTAGAACCCGGCCCAATCCCTCACGCAGGTCCAGTAGCTAATACGGGCGGAAGCAAATGAAAGATATCCTCGACACCCTCGAAGAACGGCGCGCCGGCGCCAAGCTGGGCGGCGGCGAAAAGCGCATCGAGGCGCAGCACGCCCGCGGGAAATTGACGGCCCGGGAGCGAATCGAGCTGCTGCTGGACAAGGGCTCGTTCGAGGAATTCGACATGTTCGTCGAGCACCGCTCGACCGAATTCGGCATGGAGAAGAACAAAATCCCCGGCGACGGCGTCGTCACCGGCTGGGGCACCGTCAACGGCCGCAAGACCTTTGTGTTCGCCAAGGATTTTACCGTGTTCGGCGGCTCGCTGTCCGAGACCCACGCGCTGAAGATCACCAAACTTCAGGACATGGCGATGAAGGCGAGGGCGCCGATCATCGGCCTCTATGACGCCGGCGGTGCGCGCATCCAGGAGGGCGTCGCCGCGCTGGCAGGCTATTCCTACGTGTTCCGCCGCAACGTCATCGCCTCGGGCGTGATCCCGCAGATCTCCGTCATCATGGGCCCCTGCGCCGGCGGTGACGTCTATTCGCCCGCGATGACCGACTTCATCTTCATGGTGAAGAACACCAGCTACATGTTCGTTACCGGCCCGGACGTGGTGAAGACCGTCACCAACGAGGTGGTCACCGCCGAAGAACTCGGCGGCGCCTCGGTGCACGCAACGCGCTCCTCGATCGCCGACGGTGCGTTCGAGAACGACGTCGATACGCTGCTGCAGATGCGCCGCCTGATTGACTTCCTGCCGTCGAACAACACCGACGGCGTGCCGGAATGGCCGAGTTTCGACGACATCGAGCGGGTCGACCTGTCGCTGGACACGCTGATCCCCGACAATCCGAACAAGCCCTACGACATGAAGGAGTTGATCCTGAAAGTCGTCGACGAGGGCGACTTCTTCGAGATCTCGGAGACGTTTGCCAAGAACATCGTCACCGGCTTTGGCCGCATCGCCGGCCGCACGGTCGGCTTCGTCGCCAACCAGCCGATGGTGCTGGCGGGCGTGCTCGACAGCGATGCCTCAAGAAAGGCCGCGCGCTTCGTGCGTTTCTGCGATGCCTTCAACATCCCGATCGTCACCTTCGTCGACGTGCCGGGCTTCCTGCCGGGCACCGCGCAGGAATATGGCGGCCTGATCAAGCACGGCGCCAAACTGCTGTTCGCCTATTCGCAATGCACGGTGCCGCTCGTCACCATCATCACCCGCAAGGCCTATGGCGGCGCCTTCGACGTCATGGCCTCAAAGGAAATCGGCGCCGACATCAACTACGCTTGGCCGACCGCCCAGATCGCCGTGATGGGCGCCAAGGGCGCGGTGGAGATCATCTTCCGCAGCGACATCGGCGATGCTGAGGCGATCGCCGCGCGCACCAAGGAATACGAAGACCGCTTCCTGTCGCCCTTCATCGCAGCGGAACGCGGCTACCTCGACGACGTCATCATGCCGCATTCGACACGGAAGCGGATCGCCCGGGCGCTGGCGATGCTCAGGGATAAGAAGGTCGAGATGCCGGCGAAGAAGCACGACAATTTGCCGTTGTGAGGGATCGTCGGCGCATGATTGCGACTCTTGAAGAGCTGATTGAAGCCGTCAAAGGTATGACTCCGACGCCAGAGCATCTGGAGCAGCAGCGACGAAGCTTTGACTACGGGAACACGCATCTTGAGAATGAGTTGATCACGCGAGAAATGGTTGATCGCGCAGCGGAGAGTTTAGCGCGAAGCGTAACCCGCCATCTTTCGTGAACGACGAGTGCGGCGGTTATAACTGTGCCTCATCCGCTCCGCGGGACCTTGAATCCGATGACCGAAGACGACCCGACGGATGAGATTTCAGAGATCGAAGATCGGATCGAGGCGCTTGCCGAGATCTCCGAACGATGCCGGAAGATCATTCTGGCGTCCAAGACGGCCATCGGTGGCGGTTTCGCGTTGCTGTTCATCACTTTGCTCGGCTGGCTCGGAGCCAGTGAGGTCGTCGCGCTGGGGTCGATTGCCTTGATCATCGGCGGAATCGTGTCGCTCGGATCGAATGTCGGGACGCTGCAACAGACCGAGGCCGCCGTCAGCGCTGCCGAAGCGCGCCGGTCGGACCTGATCAGCAGGATCGATCTTCGCGTCGTTCACGATGCGCCGATGAAACTGATATGAGCCGATGGCTCGTTAGCGCGTAGGGCGGGTTAGTACTACTGAGTCAGAAGGCCGCAGGCGTCGGGTCTGAGAATCAAATAATTGAAGAGATTCAGATTTTGGCACCATGGCGGCTGGCGCCATCGGCATTGGCACCACCGGCATTGGGGCTGGCGTCGCCGCCATTGGCATCGTCACTGGCACCGCCGCCGCTGGTGAGGCGCGCGCCAGATTTTGAGTGAACCGTTTTTGAAGTGCGCGAACCTAGTAACTGTTGTGTATCAACGGAAAGGATTGGTCATGAAAATTTTTGCTGCTTCAGTGCTTGCGCTCGGCCTCAGCCTCGCCGCGATCTCAGCCTCACAGGCGATGCCGGTTGCGCCGCTCGACCAGGCCCAGGCCGGATCAGACAACACCATCCGCGTTGCCGGCGGCTGCGGCCCTGGCTGGCATCGCGGGCCCTATGGCGGTTGCCGTCCGATGTTCAATTGCCCGCCCGGGTGGCACTCGGGTCCGTTCGGCCGCCGTTGCTTCCGCAACTGGTAGCGTTGGTTTGCGGCGGGGACCGCATTGTCGTCCCCGCCGCAAAAGAAAAACCCCGCAATCGTGCGGGGTTTTGTTGGCCGGGGAGCAGGATCCGGAAAAGTGGAAGCCGGTTTTCCGACTAGATCATGCTCAAACAGAGAGTCGCGATCAGATCGGGCGGCAACGGCCGTAGCGCCAGGCGAAGCCATAGGGGCAGGCGCGGACGATTGGCGCCACCACCACGGGCCGCTCGACGACGACGGCACCCGGAACGACGACGACTTCGCCACGATTCCTGGCGCATCCGCCATAGGGGCCGCGATGGAAGCCGGGGCCGCATCCGCCCGCAGCGTCAGCCGCACTGATGCCGGCGAATGCTGTCGTAACCAAAACTGCTGCTGCAAAAAGATACTTCATGTCTTCTCCCTTGGATTTGGTCCGCACTGCGGCACCGCAACAAACTTTTCGTTCAACGATTCGCCCGGCGGAATATTCGCAGACGCCGTGCCCGATGTCTTGGACCATAGGGCCTCCGGCTGAACGCGGCATGAACATGCCAGTCCGTTGCTACGTCACTGCGACGCAAGGAAGCCGAGCAACAATTCGTCATACTTCGCCGGCGCTTCCAGAAACACCAGATGCCCGGTGTTGGCGATCACCTCGACGCGGGCGTTCGGCATCTGTGCCGCCAGCGCTTTCGCGAGGTCGGCGTTGTGCCCCATCTTCGGCCGCAGCGCCTCCGGCGCGTTCGGCCGGCCGGGCGCGTTGTGATCGTCGGCGCCCATGATGAACAGCGTCGGCTGCGTGACGAGCGGGATCTCGTGCACGACCGGCTCGCGATAGATCAGTTGCGCGGAGGCGACGAAGGCGCGCAGCCAGCGCGGATATTCGGCGCTGCCCTTGATGTTGAAGCGCGCGTCGATGAACGGCGTCACCTGGTCGGGCGGCAGCTTCAGCGAATAGTTGGTCTCGAGCTGCTTGCGATAGCCGTCGGCGGTCAGCTTCTCCTCGTTCTCGAGAATCTTCTCGGTCGGCGTCGGCGGCACGTAGAGCCGGTAGTCCTCCAGCCCGATCGGTGCGGTCAGCAAGAGATGATTGACGCGATCCGGATAGGCGCGGGCGATGCGGATTCCGACCATGCTGCCCATCGAATGCGCGACGATGTCGGCCTTGGCGATTTGCAGTTGATCGAGCAGCACAACCGTGTTGCGCGCGAGATTGTCGAAATGCAGGTTGCCTTGCGGCTTGGAGGATTTGCCGAAGCCGACCTGGTCCGGCACCACGACGCGATAGCCGGCATCGGTCAGCGTCTTGATGACCGGCGCCCAGTAGCTCGAGGGGAAGTTGCGGCCATGCAGCAGCACCACGGCGCGCCCGTTCGGCTTTGCCGGCGCCACGTCCATATAGGCCATCCGGAGCTGCTCGCCGTCATTGACCAGCGGCAGCATCTGGACGGGGTAGGGATAGGGAAAGCCTTCGAGCCCGATGCCGTAGGGTTCGCGCTCGGCGGCGGATGTGGGCGCAAGCGGCACAGCGAGCAGAACGCCGAACAAAGCAGCGGCGGCGAGGAAGCGAGGATTCATCGAAGGCTCCGGAGGCGAGGTCACGCGTTCGTGCACGCCAGCCGTGACGGCTGGCTTGAATGCGCGCCGTTATTCACCCGCCCCGAACAGCGCTGCAAACCGCTTTTCGCCGTTTCGCGAAAAATTGACCACGCGGCTGCCCGGCGTGATGTCGCGCGCCGCCCATTTCAGTTCCGTGAAGCGGTCCATCATGGCCGCTCCGAGCGTGCCTGCGAGATGGTGCCGGCGTTCGCTCCAGTCGAGGCAGGCCTTGCACACGGGACGGCGCGGATGCGCCAGCGTATCAGCATCGATCTGCAGCGCCTCGGCCATGAAGCGCTTGCCTTCGCCGGTCAGCTCGATCGCCTGCTTGGTCTGGCGGATCAGCTTCTGGCTCTTCATGCTGTCGAGCATCTGCACACCGAGGTCGCCGGCGAGATGGTCGTAGCAGATCCGCGCACGCCGGAGCTCCGGATCCTTCGGCCCGGTGCGCACGCGCATGTGACCGGCGCGGGCGGCGATGCCCTGCAGGCCCTCGAGCATGTCAGCGACGTCAGCACCGGTGAGGCGGTAATAGCGATGGCGGCCCTGCTTCTCCGGCTCGATCAGCCCGCCGGCTTCGAGCTTCGCCAGATGCGAGCTCGCCGTCTGCGGCGTGATGCCGGCCTCCTGCGCCAGCTCGCTTGCGGTCAGCGCACGGCCGGTCAACAGCGCGGTCAGCATGTTGCAGCGGGCGGGATCGCCGACGAGCGCGGCAATCCGGGAGATGTCGGGTCCTGCTTTCATAGTTCGATGATAGCCGAAGCATCGACGTCGGGCAAGGGGCTAGTGTCGCAATGACGCCAGCATGCATCGGAGGCCATCAATGACCATCACCGTCTTCATCCGCTACCAACTCGATCCGTTCAAACGCGCGATGTTCGAGGAATATTCGAAGAAATGGCTCTCGATCATCCCGCGATGCGGCGGCGATCTGATTGGCTATTGGATGCCGCACGAGGGCACCAACAACATTGCCTTCGCGCTGATCTCGTTCGAGAGCCTCGCCGCCTACGAGGCCTATCGCGCGCGGTTGCGCACCGACAAGGAAGGCATGGCGAACTTCAACTTCGCGGAAGGAAACAAGTTCATCCTGGCGGAGGAGCGGACATTTCTGCGCAAGGTGGAAGGATAAGGGCCGCGGGCTCGCACGCCGGACTGGCGCGCCGCGCCGCGCATGCCTATCTCTGCGCGGCGAACCAAACAGGGAGAGAACGATGCCAGTGACAACTGCTGACAAACGCGCCGCCTTCAAGAAGCTGCATGACAGCGGATGCTTCATCATTCCGAACCCGTTCGATGTCGGCAGCGCGCTGGCGCTGCAGCATCTTGGCTTCAAGGCGTTGGCCTCGACCAGCGCCGGCTTCGCCTGGACCATCGGCAAGCCCGACAACCGCGTCACGATCGATGATGTTTGCAACCATCTGACCGCGGTGTGCGCGGCGGCCGACATCCCCGTCAATGCGGACTATGAGGACGGCTTTGCGGTCGAGCCGGAGAAAGTAGCCATCAATGTCGCGCGCGGTGTCAAGACCGGCGTCGCCGGGCTCTCGATCGAAGATTTCACCGGCGATGCCGCCAATCCGCTGTTCGAACACAAGCTCGCGGTCGAGCGCATCAAGGCGGCACGCAGGGCTATCGATGCCGACAACAGCGGCGTGCTGCTCACTGGCCGCTGCGAGGCGTTTCTGCGGGGAGTGAAGGACCTGAAGCTGGTGATCGAGCGGCTGCAGGCCTATGCGGACGCCGGAGCCGATGTGCTCTACGCGCCGGGCATTTCAACCAACGAGGAGATTTCCGCCGTCGTGAAAGCGGTGGCGCCGAAGCCGGTCAATCTCCTGATCGGCGGCGCGTCCGACCTGTCGCTGCAAAAGGTCGCCGAACTCGGCGTGCGCCGGATCAGCATCGGCGGCGCGCTGGCGCGGATGGCGTGGACCGGCGTCATGAACGCCGCCAAGGAAATGGCCGAGAAGGGCACCTTCACCGAATTCGCCAATGGCTATCCCGGCGGTGAGCTCAACAAGATGTTTAAATAGCCGACGCAAAAGGCGGCGGGCCGATTGGGCCCGCTGCCTGCGTGGTTCTCGCCTATCAGCCGCTTGCTTACTTGGCGTTGGCTGGCGGGGTCGCGGGCTGTGCCGGCGCCGCGCCCGTCGTCATCCCGGGTTGACCATTTGTCCTCGGCGTCACGTCGCGCATGCCGGGAGGCGCCCCGGCGGGATTGACCGGCTGGGTCTGTGCGGTCTGCGTCGACGGCGTCGTGCCGGCCTGGTTCACCGACGTGTTGTTAAGCCCATAGAACAGCGCGCCCAGCACCACGGCTACCGCAACTGCGAACATAGCGATCTTTGTGCTGCTGCCCGGACCTTCCGCGAGTTCCGGATCCGGCTGCAGCTCGTTGTCGAGGCTGTTGAAGCGCGCCTGACGGCGGATGTCGTCATCGGTCAGGTTGGCGCGATACGGATCGTTGGGTTCGTAGGTCATTATCGTTCCTCCGTGAGCACCCCAAAGCTAAACGCAGGAGACAATGGCTGGCGCGGGAGGATGTTCCGCGCCAATGTTGCAACCCGTTCATGATGGAACTGCCGATTCCCGGTTCCAAACCCTGTTTCCATGGGGCCTTTCCGATGTGGACCATGCCACCCGTCGATTCGGTGCTGCACGTGCTCTCGTTCATTGCAGTCGCGGCGCAGGCCATGACGGCGGCGCTCGCCGCGGGCCGGCGCAGGATGGACTGGGCCGGCGTCTGCATGCTCGGGGCCATCACCGCGCTCGGCGGCGGCACCATCCGCGACGTGCTGCTCGGGCACTATCCGCTGCTCTGGGTCGCGCAACCGGTCTATCTTGCGATTGCGGGGGCTGCGGCCTTCGCCACCATCCTGCTGGCGCGGCTGGTGCATCGGCTCAATCTCGCATTCCTCGTGCTCGACGCAATCGGGCTCGTCGTGTTCACCATGGCTGGTTGCGACGTTGCCTGGCAGGTCGATGCCTCGCTGGCGATCGTGATCGTCTCCGGCATGATCACCGGCTGCGCCGGCGGCGTGTTGCGCGACATCCTGTGCAACGACGTGCCGCTGTTGTTTCGCAGCGAGCTCTACGCCAGCGTCTCCGTCGTCACTGGACTGTTCTATGCGACCGCCTTCGGCCTGCAGTTGAACGAGCACCTCTGGACCGCGCTGACCTTCGTGCTTGGGCTTTCGCTGCGGCTGCTCGCGATCCGCTATAAATGGGAAATGCCGAAATTCGTGTTCAGCGGCGAGGAGCGGTGACTGGCTATTTTGTCTGGCGAGCCGTCGCTACCTGGTCCGCGGTCACCGCGGGGGCCGCATTGCCCCAGGAATTGCGGATATAGGTCGCAACATCGGCGATCTCCTGGTCGGTGAGCTTCGGATAGGACGGCATCGAGCCGGCGTTCGGCGCCCGTGGCGTGGTCACGGTCTGCGCGCCGTCGAGGATGATGCGCAGCGTGCTCGCGGGGTTGGCCGATTGCAGATTGGCGTTGCCCGGCAGCGGCGGATAGATCCGCGGCGCACCTGAGCCATCGAGCTCGTGGCAGGCGACGCAGGCGCCGCGATAGATCCGTTCGCCGTCGCTCATCTGCGCCGGCGAGGGCGGGGTGACGTCCGGCTCAGGTGTGCCGGCCGGCAGCGCCTTCAGGTAGACTGCGATCGCGCGCACATCGGCGTCGCTCATCTGCGAGGTCGAGTTGACGACGACCTCCGACATCAGCGGGCCGGCATGGCTGCGCCCGTTGCGGCCGCTCTGCAGATATTCGACGACGTCGTCGACGCTCCAGGATTTCAGCCCGCTGCGTTCCACGCCATCGAGCCGCGGCGCGAACATGCCCTGGACCATGCCGCCGCCGAACGCCTGGCCGCGCTTGTCGGCGCCAAAGGCGTTCTTCGGCGTGTGGCAGGCGCCGCAATGCGCGACGCCTTCGACCAGATAGCCACCCCGATTCCATTCGGCAGTCTTGCTCTGGTCCGGCTGGAAGATGCCGGGCACAAAGAACAGGTAGTCCCAGGCCCGCATCAGCACGCGGTAATTCAGCGGCCAGCGCAGCTCCGGCGGCGGCTCCTTGTTGCTGACCGGCGCAAGGGTCGCGAGATAGGCCCGGATCGCCAGGATGTCGTCGCGGATCAGCTTTGTGAAATTGGGGTAGGGGAAGGCGGGGTAATAGTGCGCGCCATTGGGCGAGACGCCGGTGCGCAGGGCGCGGAGGAAATCGTCGTCGCTCCAGCCGCCGATGCCGGTATCGCGGTCGGGGGTCAGGTTCGGCGAAAACACCGCGCCGAACGGCGTGTCGATCCGTTTTCCCCCGGCAAAGGGTTTGTCTGAAACGGCAGTGTGGCAGCTCGCGCAGTCGCCGGCGATCGTCAGTGCCTTGCCACGGGCGATCACCTCATCGGACGGCTCGGCCGTGCACTCGCCTGATATGAACGCACCGCACAACAGAAGGGCCGCCAGAATCGCCCGCATCGCCTGAAGCCGTTGCCGCATTCGTCCACCTTCCGGTCCGCACGACGCGTTACGCCGTTGCGCCGCGGGCCTGTTCTGCGACAGAAAACGAAACGGCGCTCCGATATTCCCGGCACTAAGTTGCGATTTTCGAACCCCGGGCGTCATGGCCCAGAATTGTGGTGCGCGCGTTGGAACATCCGACATAGACTGGTTCTAACAAGCTCGGATGACTAGCTAAAACACAGTCGTCGCGACCAGGAAAAAGAGGGCTAAATGGGTATCAACCAAGGGCCTATCAGCCTCGACCAGAAATACACCCAAGGCACCGGCCATGTCTTCCTGACAGGCATCCAGGCGCTGGTCCGCTTGCCGATGGCGCAGATCAGACGCGACCGCGCCGCAGGCCTCAACACCGCGGGCTTCATCTCCGGCTATCGCGGTTCCCCGCTCGGCGGCTACGACCAGCAGCTGTTCGCCGCGCGCAAGCATCTCGAGCAATATAACATCAAGTTCCAGCCCGGCGTGAACGAGGACCTGGCTGCGACCGCGATCTGGGGCTCACAGCAGCTTGGGCTGTCGCCCGGCGCCAAATATGATGGCGCGGTCGGCATCTGGTACGGCAAGGGCCCCGGCGTCGACCGCTGCGGCGACGTGTTCCGTCATGGCAACGCAGCAGGTTCGGCCAAAAATGGCGGCGTGCTCTGTCTGGCCGGCGACGACCACGGCGCAAAGTCTTCCACCGTCCCGCATCAGTCCGACCACGCCTTCATCTCCGCGCTGATGCCCTACCTCTACCCCTCCAGCATCCACGAAATGATCGAGATGGGCCTTCTGGGTATCGCGATGTCGCGCTACTCCGGCTGCTGGGTCGGCATGAAGGTAATCACCGAGACGGTCGAGACCACAGCCGAGATTGACCTCACCGACGAGATGACGCCGTTTATCATTCCTCCCGATTTCGAAATGCCCCCGGGTGGGCTGAACATCCGCTGGCCCGACGATCGCTTCGAGCAGGACCGGCGCTTACAGGACTACAAGGGCTTTGCCGCGATCGCCTTTGCCCGCGCCAACAAGGTCAACCGCATCACCATGGACTCGCCGAACGCGCGCTATGGCATCATGGCCTCGGGCAAGAGCTACGAGGACATCCGCCAGGCGCTGCGTGAGCTCGGCATCACGCCTGACATCGCCGCCAAAATCGGCATCCGCCTCTACAAGATCGGCATGCCCTGGCCGCTCGAACCGGAAGGCGTCCGCAATTTCGCCGTTGGTCTCGAGGAGATATTCATCGTCGAGGAACGCCGCGAGATCGTCGAGAACCAGGTCAAGCAGGAGCTGTTCAACTGGCGCGACGACGTGCGCCCGCGCATCGTCGGCAAGATGGACGATCACGACAAGCGCTTCCTCACCTTCGCCGCCGAACTCAGCGTCGCCTCGCTTGCGAGCTCGCTCACCGAGCGGCTGCTTCGACTTAATCTCAATCCTGAAATCGCCGAAATGCTGCGCGCCAAGGCCGACTGGTTCAACGGCCGCCAGTCGACCCAGATGCAGGCGGTCGCTCCGGTCAGCCGCACGCCCTATTTCTGCTCGGGCTGTCCGCACAACACCTCGACCAAGGTGCCGGAAGGCAGCCGCGCGCTCGGCGGCATCGGCTGCCATTTCATGGCGCTGTGGATGAACCGCTCGACCGAGACCTTCACCCATATGGGCGGCGAGGGCGTGCCGTGGGTCGGCATCGCGCCGTTCACCAACGAGAACCATATCTTCGCCAATCTCGGCGACGGCACCTATTTCCATTCCGGCATTCTGGCGATCCGCCAGGCGATCGCCTCCAAGGCCAACATCACCTACAAGATCCTCTACAACGATGCGGTCGCGATGACCGGCGGCCAGCATCATGACGGCGACCTGTCGCCGCAAAAGATCACCTTCCAGATCCACGCCGAGGGCATCCGCGAAATCTACCTGGTCTCGGAGACTCCCGATGCCTATCCGTCTGACACCATCGCGCCCGGCGTAAAACTGTTCCATCGCGATGAACTCGAAAACGTCCAGAAGATGTGCCGCGACACCAAGGGCACGTCGGCGATCGTGTTCGTGCAGACCTGCGCGGCCGAGAAGCGCCGCCGCCGCAAGCGCGGCCTGATGGAGGATCCGGCGCGCCGCGTGCTGATCAATCCGGCGGTCTGCGAAGGCTGCGGCGACTGCTCGGTGCAGTCGAATTGCATCTCGGTCGAGCCGCTGGAGACGGAGCTCGGGCGCAAGCGCGCCATCAACCAGTCGACCTGCAACAAGGATTATTCCTGCGTGAAGGGTTTCTGCCCGTCCTTCGTCACCGTCGACGGCGGCAAGCTCAAGCGACGTGCGCCCGCCGAACTTGGCGATGTCGGCGCCTTGCCGGAACCGGCCTCGAAGCCCGCGCTCGACCGGCCCTATAACATTGCGGTCGGCGGCGTCGGCGGCACCGGCGTGCTGACGATCGGCGCGCTGCTCGGCATGGCCGCACACATCGAGGGCAAGGCCAGCATGATTCTCGACATGTCCGGCCTTGCGCAAAAAGGTGGCGCGGTGCTGAGCCATGTCCGGCTCTCCGAGCACACCGCCGACGTCACCTGCTCGCGCATCGTCACCGGCACGGCCGATCTCGTGCTCGCTGCTGACGAGGTCGTGGCGGTGTCGAAGGACACCATCTCGCTGTGTGACAGTAGCCGCACCGTCGGCGTCATCAACAGCCACATCATCCCGACCGCGGATTTCATCCTGAATCGCGATTTCAATTTCCAGAGCCGCAAGGTCAACAATGTGCTGGAGACCGAGCTGCGCAAGGACTCCGCGTTCTTCGACTTCACCAAGCCGGCCGAGGCGCTGCTTGGCGACTCCATCGCCACCAACATCATGATGATGGGCTTTGCCTATCAGCGCGGCTTCCTGCCGCTGTCGGCGGAGTCGATCCAGCAGGCGATCGAGGTCAACGGCGTCTCGATCAAGATGAACACCCAGGCCTTCCAGCTCGGACGCCTGGCGGCGGCCGATCCGGCGCGCCTCGCCTCAATGATGAAGGGGCAAGACGACGACGTCGCGGCCCCTGTGAAGTCGCTGGATGCGATGTCGCTCGACGAGATCATCACCCATCGCATGGCACTATTGACCGACTACCAGAACGGACGGTTGGCAAAGCACTATCGCAAGCTGGTCGACCAGGTTCGCGAGGCCGCGACCAAGGGTGGTTATGACGAGGCGCTGCCGCGCGCGGTCGCGATCAACTACGCCAAGCTGCTCGCCTACAAGGACGAGTACGAGGTGGCGCGCCTGTTCACCGATGGCCGTTTCGAGAAGCAGTTGCGCGACCAGTTCGAAGGCGATTTCAAGTTCAACTTCAATCTGGCGCCGCCGATCCTTGGCGGCGGTCTCGACGCGCAGGGCCGGCCGAAGAAGCGCGAGTTTGGCGCCTGGATGATGTCAGCCTTCAAGGTGCTGGCGAAATTCCGTGTCCTGCGCGGCACGCCGCTCGACGTCTTCGGCTACAATTCCGACCGCAAGCTCGAGCGCGACTTGATCGCGGGCTACGAGAAGGACGTCGCGACCGTGCTCAACCTGTTGTCGCCGCTCAATCACGATATTGCGGTCGAATTGCTCTCGCTGCCCGATCGCATCAGGGGCTACGGCCCGGTGAAGGAGAAGGCGGTCACGGACGCCAAGGTTCGCTACGCGCAACTCGCCGCCGACCTCGCCAACCCGCCGCCCGCGCCGCGGCAACTGGCGGCGGAGTAGGAGAGGTCGCCCTGATGAGCGAGTGGCTGGCTCTCCACTGGCCCGAATTGTCGGTCGGTTTCGTGTGCGGAGTCATCTGCTCGCTCCACCCGCAGTTTTGGCGGAGCTTCTTGCTCGCCGGCGGGATCGTCCTGTCGACCTACTTTCTTATGGTTCGCGCAGTGGCCCACGCCGGATTCAGGTGGGACAACGAAATTGCCGCCCTTGGCCTGCTGGGCGCTTTGCTGGGATGCTCTGTGCGTCCCGCGCTGGGTTTTCTCTACCGGAGAACGATGAACCCGTAGCTCGTGTAGGGCGGGTTCTCTTTAACCCGCCACCTCGCACGGCATTCGGCGGGCTAAAGAGCACCCGCTCTACGCAGCTGCTGATCGTGGGTTACGAAAGGATGTCGCCACGGTGCTCGGCCCTCAATCGTTCACGGACAGCACCATCACCGGATTGGGGATCTTCTCCGGTGCGATCTCCTCAGCGAGCGGCAGCACGGCGGTTCCGATCGCAAAAAACTCGATCACATGGGTTTGCCAGCCATGACTGCCCTCGTGAATGTCGACGCCAACGACCCCTTCGGCCTTCGCCGCCTCGGCTTCGTACTGCATCCGATCGATCGCGATCTCGCGGGCTTCGTACATCGCGGAGGTGTAGTTTTCGAGCTCGACGTTCTGGCCGACGCTGGCGAGGCCAGCCAGGATGCCGCGATGCGCCACGTGATAGACGCAGCTTCCCATCACCATCTCGACCGGCCGATATCCGGAATGCAGCAGCGACCAGAAATCCTGTCCCGACAGATCGGAGGTGAAGGGACCGCCATCATGTGCGCGGAATCCGGTATGTCCCTCGCCGTGGACCACGCCGGTGCCGATGGCGATGAATTCGAGTAGATGCTCGTCCCATTCCAGCCGCTTGATCGTCAGCTTCACGCCGACGATGCCATCCGCCCCCATCGCGGTGGCTTCCGCTCGCATCCGGCTCATCGCCAATTCGCGCGCGTGATACATCGCCTTGGAGAGAACATCGAGCTCCTGGTTCTTGCTCCAGCTGCGGTACTGAATTCCGACGTGATACACACAGGTGCCGACGCAGAGGCCGATCGGTTCGAACCCGGCCTTGCGCACCAGCAGAAATTCATTGACCGAAAAATCGGAGGTGAACACGCCGGTCGCATGCGCCGAACTGCGCAGGCCCTTCAGGCGGTCTTTGGCGTGCGCCGGCATCTCATCGGTCATGTCAAATGGCTCCCTCGGATTCATTGGACGCATAGGATTGGTGATGCTGCGCGGTTCCGACCAGCGGCGACCGGCCGGCGTGCATATCCACCACCATTCTCACCTCGTGCGGAATTGTGGTGCCACGCTTGGCATCGACTGTTGTCGCCACCACGATATGGCGTGCCAGATATTGCTTCTGCTTGTTCTGGCCCTCGCGTTCAAACATCTCGCTGAAGTTGAGATGCGCCAGCACGCCATTGCCTTGCGCGCGCGCATTGGTGCGCAGGTTCTGGTGCGCCCGCTGGCGGACGTGTTCCCACAATTGGCTCAACCGTTCGGACTCGATATTGCCCATCCACGTCAAATTCGTATTGTTGAGCCAGTCGTTCATCCACTCGTAATAGGCGCCGATGGCAATGCCGGTCGGTACCACGTCGGCTTCCAGCAGCTTGACGAATTCGAGGGCAGGGACCGTCGCGATGATCGGCTCACGGCTTGGCGGCAGCCCCTCGACGCGGACCGCCGTTCCGACCAGCGTGAAGTCCATGCTGTTCTCGACGTCCAACGGGATCGTGCGCATCTTGACGTCGAGGACGGCGTTCGCACCGGCCGCCAATGCTTCCTCCCGCATTCGGCTCAATGCCATATTCCAGCCTTCGGAGTGTCCGTTGGTCCACGACCATCCATAGTGCAGCCAGCAGGTGGCCGAGATCGCCGCGATTGGCTTCAACCCATGTGATCGTGCAATCAGCAGCTCGGCCGGCCGCAGCGTTGCGGTCCATGGCCGACGCCCGCTGCGCGCGCCCTCCAGCCGATCCTTGATCGCGGCCGGCACCCCGCCGTTGCGGAGAGAATCCTGAATGTCGGCGATGCGTTCGTCATGGGCGGCGCGCTGGGCGACGGTGTCGGCATCCGGCCCCTTGAAGATGTCGAAAATGCCCATCTCAGTTCACCATGAAGTCGCTGAGTGACCCACTCAGCGCCCGCGCATAGTCGCTCGCCTTTCTGGTTTCTTCCGCCAGCCGCGCGAACCATTCGGCCGGGTCGACGCTTTTGGTATTGAGGACGATGCCGTGAACCACCATGGCGATACTGGCCTTCAGCCTGCCGCCATCGATTTCAAGATTATATCGCTTCTCGCCCAGTTCGACCGAGACCCCCTTGGTCTTCACGCTGCGCGAAAACAGGCCCCGGCTTTCGTGGACCGTCACCAGTTCCGGCAAGGCCTCCTTCAGTCGAAGCGCGAACGCCCTGAGATTGCTTTCGGCATCGGACTTGAAACGGCGCAGCCACGCTGCGTGCATGTCGAAATCGAGTTTCTCGGTCACCGCTGCACCGCCGCTGCGTTCACGCCCTGCATGCCCTGCACCAGGCGGTCGCGGATCGCGGTCAGCTTCGCCTCGCGCTCGCGATCGCCTGAGGCGACCTCGCGCTCGATCTCGATGACTTCGTGCATGGTCTTGATCGCTTCGTCCGCGACCTGCGCCAGCACGTCGATGTTGCGCTGATCGCCGCCCAGGCTGCGCGCCGCACTGGTCGCCGCGTCGTGCGCACCTTTCGAGGCCAGGATCGTGATCTGCCGCGCGGCTTCGTCCAGCTTCTCGGATTCCTGGGCGGCTCGGGCGATATCGACCTGCACCACCGCCTGACTTGCGACCGCCATCAGGCGCGGGATCACCACCAGCATGCCGTTGGATATCTTCATGATCCGGGTTTCGGCGGCCTTCTTGTTTTGCCCGATGATCGGAATCAGCATCGCCGACGCCACGAGGTTCTCGCGCATCTCGGCGATCTTGCCGCGAAAGTTCGCGACCGCCGAACGAAACTCCATCACGTCAGCGGCGTCGGCGGCATCGCCGGTGCTGACTGCGTTTTGCCGCAGCGCCTCCAGGTCTGCCTGACCACGGTCAAGTGCGAGTTGGCCGCCCGCGATTTCGATCTTCAGGTCGTTCAGGCTCTGTCGTATCGCCAACGCCTGCTGGTCGAGCAGTTGGACCGACACGGTCAAATCGGCCTTGGTCTTGCGCGCCTTGGCCTGCTCGGAATCCATCAGATCGAGAAACTGCTTGCGGTTCTCCATGAATCCCTTGAACGCGGTGTGGGCATCGGCGGCGACGCCGAGCAGCTTGCCGATCAGTCCCTTGCGCGCGACCGGCCGATCGCCCCTCGCTTCGGCCTGCAGGTCCTGGATCCGCAGGATATTCACGCCGTCGATCACGCTCGCCGCGATACGTCCGACTTCGCCGGCATCCTCGAGCCGCACCCCCGTCAACAACTGCCGCGAGGTCTGGGCGATGGCGGCAAGCGCACCATCGCCATGCGCGAGGAGCGTCGTGGTGTTGCGGAAATCCACCTTCGCGGCCGACGTCTGCGCGGCTGCCAGATCCGCCGCGCTCAGATTGGCAATCTCGACCAGCCGCTCGGGGGCCGGTTCCGGCGTCAGCCGCGGGTCTGTGGTGGTCAAAGGCTGTGCTTCCGGACGGAGCGCCGGCACTTGTCCCGGGGGAGGTTCTAGATTGTCAAAGACGGAAAGATCGAGTGGTGGTGCGGTCGGCTTATTGTCGGGCATTTTCAGCTCCACCGATCGCTCCATGTTTCCCGGTCGGTCGGGTGAACGGAGCAGATTCTGCCGCCACAACATAAACGTGTTGCCGACGGGCGTATAGCGCTCGAGTATGCCGATTCCGACGGAGCGGCCAACATGCTTGCCTATGCGTTAGTGCCTTCCCGGCGGTTCGCGTTCAAAAGACGGTGTGTCGGGAAGTAACCACACAACCGATGTCGTCCCGGGCAAGCCAACCGGTCGCTCGAATGCGCGTCCGATGACAGGCTCCGCGCGACCCGGGACGACATCATTATTGCAGCACGCATACGTCACGCGCCGCGGTCTCGCCTGACGGAATATTTCCGCGCTTGCCAAGGTCGTGCGAGCGGTTCAGAAAAAAGCTGGACATGAAGAAACGCCAGCGGAGAACGATTTGACCATCAAGGGCAAGGCCTACATTGCCGGGATCTACGAGCATCCCACCCGGCACGCACCCGATAAATCAACCGCGCAGCTTCACGCCGAAGTCGCCAAAGGGGCGATCGAGGATGCCGGGCTCACCAAGGACGATATCGACGGCTATTTCTGCGCCGGTGATGCGCCGGGCGGGCTGTGGCCGATGGTCGATTATCTCGGGCTCAATACCAAGAAGCTGCGCCACGTCGATTCCACCGAGACCGGCGGCTGTTCCTACCTGATCCATCTCGGCCACGCCGCCGAGGCGATCGCCGCCGGCAAGTGCTCGGTGGCGCTGGTGACGCTGGCAGGCAAGCCGCGCACTGGGGTGATGCCGCCGCGCGCCTCCGGCGCCGAGGCAGATTTCGAACTCGCCTACGGGGCGACCACGCACAATGCCTATGGCATGTGTGCCATGCGTCATATGCACGACTACGGCACCACCTCCGAGCAACTCGCCTGGATCAAGGTCGCGGCCTCGCATCACGCGCAATACAATCCGCATGCGATGCTGAAGGAGGTCGTCACGGTCGAGGACGTCCTGAACTCGCCGATGATCTCCGATCCGCTGCATCGGATGGATTGCTGCGTCGTCACCGACGGCGGCGGTGCGATGATCGTCACCACGCCCGAAATCGCCAAGAGCCTGAAGAAGCCGCTGGTGCGCCTGATCGGCCACGGCGAGGCGGCAAAGGGTCCGCGCGGCGGCAAGGATCTCGACCTGACTTACTCCGCCGGCGTGTGGTCCGGTCCGCGCGCCTTCGAGGAAGCGGGCGTGACGCCGAAGGATATCAAATACGCCTCGATCTATGACAGTTTCACCATCACGGTGCTGATGCAGCTCGAAGACCTCGGCTTCTGCAAGAAGGGCGAGGGCGGCAAATTTGTCGCCGACGGCAATCTGATCTCCGGCGTCGGCAAGCTGCCGTTCAACACCGATGGCGGCGGCCTCTGCAGCAACCATCCCGTCAACCGCGGCGGCATGACCAAGATCCTCGAGGCCGTCCGGCAGCTGCGCGGCGAGGCGCATCCCAAGGTGCAGGTGCCGACTTGCGATCTGGCGATCGCGCACGGCACCGGCGGTCTGCTCGGCGTTCGCCACGCCGCCTCAACCTGCATTCTGGAGCGTGCGTGATGCCTGAAGCGAAGAAGTACAATGCCCCGGTAACCAACCCGGAGACCGCGCCGTTCTGGGACGCGGCCAAGGCCGGCAAGTTCATGATCAAGCGCTGCACCGCCTGCGGTGAAGCGCACTACTTCCCGCGCTCGATCTGCCCGTTCTGCTTCTCCGACAAGACCGTGTGGGAAGAGAGTTCGGGCGAGGCTGTGGTCTACACCTACAGCCTGATGCGGAAATCGCCGACCGGTCCCTATGCGATCGCCTATGTCACGCTGAAGGAAGGTCCGTCGCTGCAGACCAATATCGTCGATTGCGATCTTGAGACTGTGAAGATCGGCCAGAAGGTGAAGGTGGTGTGGAAGCCGACCGACGGCGCGCCGCTGCCATTCTTCACGCCGGCCTGAGTTTTTACCCTCTCCCCTTGTGGGAGAGGGTGCCTTCGCTGAAAGCGAAGGCGGGTGAGGGGTTCTCTCCGCGCGAAGAGTCTCTCTGCGGCACGAACCCCTCACCGAAGCGAGTTTGCTACTGAGACCGGTGTAGCCCTCTCCCACAAGGGAAGAGGGCGCAGCAATGGCCACCGGCAAGAAAGAACAGGTTTCGGGAGAAAACGACAATGCCGATCGTGTACGAACAGCTGATGGCCCTGAAGAACCTCGGCCAGAAATACAGCTACGCCGACCGCGACGTGATGCTCTATGCCTATGGCATCGGGCTCGGCGCCGATCCGATGGACGAGAAGGAGCTCGCCTTCGTCAATGAGGGCACGCTGACACCGCGCGCCCTGAAGGTGGTGCCGACCTTTGCGTCGGTTGCGGCCTGGGGCGCAGGTCCCGGCGAGATGAACCTCAATCGCGTGATGGTGGTCGATGGCGAACGCGACATCACCTTCCACAAGCCGTTTGCGACGGCCGCGCACATCACCGCCGATTCCACCGTGCTCGACGCCTTCGACAAGGGCAAGGACAAGGGCGCGGTGATCCGCCACCAGACCGTGCTCCGGGATGAGAAGGGCGAGAAGCTTGCCACATTGGTCGCCTCGCGTTTCGCCCGCGGCGACGGCGGCTTTGGCGGCCCGCCGGAAGGCCAGCCCGAGCCGCACAGAGTGCCGGAGCGCGCGCCCGACAAGGTCGTCGACATCACCACGCGGCCCGACCAGGCGCTGATCTACCGGCTCTGCGGCGACCGCAATCCGCTGCACTCAGATCCGGAGTTTGCGAAAAAGGCCGGCTTCCCGCGGCCGATCCTGCACGGCATGTGCACCTACGGCATCACCTGCCGCGGCGTGCTGCAGACCTATGCCGACTACGATCCATCCGCCTTCAAGCAGCACGCGGCGCGGTTCTCCTCGCCGGTGTTTCCCGGCGAGACCGTGACGATGGAGCTGTGGAAGGACGGCAATGTGGTGTCGTTCGAAGCCAAGGTGAAATCGCGCGGCGTCACGGTCATTAAGAGCGGCAGGACGGTGCTGGGTTGATTCATCCGTCGTTCCGGGGCGCGCGTGAGCGCGAACCCGGAACCTCGAGATTCCGGGTTCAGCCCTGCGGGCTGCCCCGGAATGACGGCAACTAAAAGGGAGAAGAAACCATGGGATTACTCGACGGCAAAGTCGCCATCATCACGGGCGCCGGCGGCGGACTTGGTGAGGCCTACGCAAAACTGTTCGCGCGCGAGGGCGCGGCGGTTGTGGTCAACGACCTCGGCGGCCCGCGCGACGGCACGGGCTCCGACAAATCGATGGCCCAGAAGGTCGTCGATGCGATCAAGGCCGAGGGTGGCCGTGCAGTCGCCAACGGTGCCGATATCTCGACGCTCGCCGGCGGCCAGTCGGTGTTCGACGACGCCATCAAGAATTTCGGCCGCGCCGATATTCTGGTCAACAACGCCGGCATCCTGCTGGACGAGACCTTCCACAAGGCCAAGGAAGAGAACTGGGACAGGGTGATGAAGGTGCATCTCAAAGGCACCTTCTGCTGCACCCAGCCGGTGTTCAAATGGATGCGTGACAATGGCGGCGGCGTCATCGTCAACACGTCCTCGACCTCGGGCCTGATCGGCAATTTCGGCCAGACCAATTACGGCGCGGCCAAGGGCGGCATCTGGGGTCTCTCCAACGTGCTGGCAATCGAGGGCCGCAAGTACGGCATCCGGATCTGGACCCTGGCGCCGGGCGCCTTGACCCGCATGACCGCAGACCTGCCCCGCTACAAGGAGAACCCGGGTGCGGCGCTCGGCCCCGACGGCATCGCGCCGGCCGTGCTCTACATGGTCAGCGATCTGTCGGGCGACCAGACCGGGAAGGTCCTGGGCGTCTCCGGCCCGCGCGGCGTCCGCGAGATGCGGATGATGGAGATGGACGGCTGGAAACCGCCATTTTCGGGCTGGAAAGCCGAGGATATCGCCAGCCATGCCAAGGAGATCTTCTTCTCCGAGGAGCAGATCAAGATGGGCGCGCGGCGTTTTTAGATGATAAACGTCGTTCCGGGGCGATGCGGCAGCATCGAACCCTCAGGTGCGCAATTGCGCACCGAGAACCTCGAGATTCCGGGTCTGGTGCTTAAGCACCATCCCGGAATGACGATCAAAAATTGAGGCATACATGACAAAACTCACCGCCGAGGCCGCAGGCACCTTCGCCATCGCGCCGACCCCGTTTCATGACGACGGCCGCATCGACGAGGCCTCGATCGACCGGCTGACCGATTTCTACGCCGACGTCGGCTGCGATGGCGTTACCGTGCTCGGCATCCTCGGCGAGGCGCCGAAGCTCGACGCCGCCGAGGCCGAGCAGGTCGCGGTGCGCTTCGTCAAGCGTGCGAAAAACATGCAGATCATCGTCGGCGTCTCGGCGCCGGGATTTGCCACCATGCGCTCGCTGGCGCAGAAATCGATGGATGCAGGCGCCGCCGGCGTCATGATCGCGCCGCCGCCGAACCTGCGCACCGACGACCAGATCGTCACCTACTTCAAGCAGGCGCAGGAAGCCATCGGCACCGATATTCCCTGGGTGCTGCAGGATTATCCCCTGACCTTGACCGTGGTGTTCACGCCGGCCGTGATCCGCAAGATCGTGATGGATTCGCCGTCCTGCGTGATGCTCAAGCACGAGGATTGGCCGGGACTGGAGAAGCTCTCGACCTTGCGCAATTTCCAGAAGGACGGCTCGCTGCGGCCGCTGTCGATCCTGGTCGGCAATGGTGGCATGTTCCTCGACTTCGAGATGGAGCGCGGCGCCGACGGCGCGATGACCGGTTATGCCTTCCCCGAACTCCTGATCGACGTGGTCAATCTCTCCAAGGCCGGCAAGCGCGATGCCGCGCACGATCTGTTCGACGCCCATCTGCCGATGATGCGCTACGAACAGCAGCCGGGCGTCGGCCTCACGGTGCGCAAATATGTGCTGCAGAAGCGCGGCATCATCTCGTCCAGCGCGCAGCGCAAGCCCGGCGCCGTCATCACGCCGCAGGCGAGGGCGGAGGTCGATTATTTGCTGTCGCGCGTGGCGCGCGTCGACCGCCGCGCCAATCTGCAACCGCAATCCAGCGCAGCAGGCTAGCGCATGACCGACATCGTCGCCCCACGTCTCGCGTCGACCGTATTGCTCTTGCGCGACAGCAAGAGCCGCGTCGGCGACAGCAAGGCTGCGAACGAGATCGAGATCTTCATGATGGTCCGCCATCACCAGATCGAGTTCAATTCGGGCGCGCTGGTGTTTCCGGGCGGCAGCGTCGACAAAAATGACAAGGAGATCGCGGCCAACCCCGCGCTCTATTCGGGCGGGGACGGGCTCGACGCCGATGCGCTCGGCTTTCGGATCGCTGCGATCCGCGAAACCTTTGAAGAAAGCGGCATCCTGCTGGCGCGGCCGAAAGGATCGAATGACCTGGTCGATGCCAAACGCGCGAGCGAGATTGCGACCGCGCATCGCGCCGACCTGAACGAGGGCAAGATCACCTTCCTGAAGGTGTTGACCGACAACGGCATGCTGCTCGCGCTCGACGATCTCGTGCCCTATGCGCACTGGATCACGCCGGAAGGCATGCCAAAACGCTTCGACACCTGGTTCTTCCTCGCGGCAGCACCGCCGGAGCAGCTCGGCGCCCATGACGGCAAGGAGTCGACGGATTCGATCTGGGTGTCGGCGCGCGAGGCGCTGGCGGGCGGCGAGACCGGCCGCTTCAAGCTGCCGTTCCCGACCACACGCAATCTGATCAGGCTCGGCAAGCAGGGCAGCGTCGAGGCCGCGCTTGCCGACAGCCGTGGCAAGTCGATCGTCACGGTCATGCCCGTCATGACCAAGACCGCCACCGGCCGCCAGCTCCGGATTCCCAAGGAAGCCGGCTATGACGGCGAGGTCTTCGACGTCGGCGCGGTGGGGTAACCCAGCGGCGAAACATATTCGATGTCGTCCGGGCGAAGGCCGGGACCCATAACCACCGATGCCAATTGTTGCGCGACGCTGGGGCCACAGCGCAGTTCAACAACTCAACCCTGTGGTTATGGGTCCCGGCCTTCGCCGGGACGACGATAGAAAGAGAAGCGCTCCTTCCACACTTCGGTCCATACCGAAATATCGTCGTCCTCCAGCGGGGTAGAGTCTGTCCTGATCAACGGACGGAACCTTTGCCATGACCACCTCGCGCCCGCCCAACATGGCCTTCGAGATGGCGCTGCTGCTGGCGCTCGCCACGCTCTGGGGTGGGTCCTACACCTTCATCAAGCTTGGGGTCGCGACCATTCCGCCGATCACGCTGATCGCGGCGCGCACCGCGATCGCAGGCGCCCTGCTGCTGGTCATCATGCGCTGGCGCGGCGTGGCGATGCCGGCGGATCTTCCGACTTGGCGCCGCTTCGTCTTCCAGGCCTGCCTCAACAGCGTGATCCCGTGGACGCTGATTGCCTGGGGCGAGCGGATGGTCGACGCCGGGCTGACCACGATCCTCAATTCGGCCTCGCCGATCTTCACCTTCCTGTTCACGGTCGCGATCACCCGCCATGAGGCCGCAAGCCCGAGAAAGCTGTTCGGCGTGGTCGCCGGCATGGCCGGCATCTGCCTGATCGTCGGGGTCGACGCGTTCCGCGACCTCGGCACCGGGATCGTGGCCGAGGTCGCGATCGTCGTCGCCACCATCAGCTACGCCTGCGCCGCGATCTTCAGCCGGGGGTTCAAGGACCTCGACCCGATGGCGCCGGCGGCGGGCTCGCTGATCGCAGGCGCCGTGATCCTGATTCCGGTTAGCCTTGTCGTCGACCAGCCCTGGACGCTGTCGCCGTCGACCAGTTCGCTGCTGGCGCTGTTGGCGCTCGCCGTGTTCTCGACCGCAATCGCCTTCGTGATCTATTTCCGCCTGATCCAGACCCTCGGCTCGGTCGGGACCACGGCGCAGGCCTACCTGCGGGTGCCGATCGGGGTCGCGCTCAGCGTCGTCTTCCTCGGCGAAGGGCTGAGCCCAACGGCATGGATCGGGCTCGCCTGTGTCGTGGTCGGGGTCGCAGCGATGACCATCCCGGCGCGAAAGGCCGCCACGGCCTGAAACCGGCAACGGTTGTGGCCCCCGGAGCTTGCACGATTTCGGAATAATGGAATAATGCCACTGATTTGCCCGACGTGTCAAGTTGTCGTGTCGAAAGCCGGCGGCCCACCGGCTACTTTGCATGGGGTTGTTTTCGATATTTTAGCAGTGCACCCCTGCGATAGCCCTGCGGCGGCCGGGGCCGGCGCGGCCGCGCAAGTCCCGGATTGAGGCGATCCGCGTCATCAGCGTGACGCAAATCACCCTCGGTCGCGCCGATGCCCTGTTGGTGAGCGTCAGCCTGTTCCCCACAGCCCGTAATTTCCCCTATATTGCGGCCGACTGGACCCCGGCCTCGATGACATGACCGCTGAATTGCCGCCGAATTCGCAACCGCCGCGCGCATTTTCCCTCTCGATCGGACAGCTCACGTTCGGCAGCTTCCTGTTGGTGCTGGCCGTGATCATCATCACATCGACCGCGAGCGTGTTCGCGATCCGCCACATCGACGCGACCTTTGCCGAGCTGCAGCGGCTGCAAAGCGTCGGCGACATCGCCGAGGATATCGACCGCCGCATGAACGAGCTGCGGCTGGCGGCGCGGGATTTCGTCACCGAGCCCGGCAGCCAGTCGGCCCAGGTCGCGGAAGCTGCGCAATCGCTGAGCGACATCCTGAAGAAGACCCGCATCGTGCTGGCGCCCGAGCAGCAGGAGATGATCGACGGCGTCACCCAGCGGCTTGCGACCTATCGCGGCGGCATCGATCGCATCTCGACACTGCTCAGCCGCCGCGCCGAACTGGTCGCCGGAGTGCCGCCGCTGCGCGATGCCTTCGACCAGGCGATTGCATCGATCGCCGATCCGGGTCTGGCGACGACGCTGCTGGAAGCGCAAAGCCGCATCGCCACGGCGCTGCTCGCCCACAATACGTCTGCGGCCGAGCAGGCCGCGCAGAGCATGCGGGTGATGGCCATTTCCGACGCTGCCTTGCGGAGCGCGGTCGACAATTACGCCGAGGCGATCATCGCGATCTCGGTGCGGGAAGGGCAGATCGCCGATATCGACAAGGAAGTGCTCGGTGAGGAAGGCCGGCTGATCCAGCGCGTCACCGAGCTCTTGCGCGAACTCAGCACAAGGCGTGGCCACGTGCTGTCGCGGGATTTCGCGCGCACATTGGCCGAGGCAAAGTGGCAGAGCATCGTGCTCGGCACGGCCGGCGTCCTGATCGGGCTGTTCGCCGCGGCGCTGGTGGTGCGCCGCACTGTGCGGCCGCTCGCCAAGATTGCGCGCTCGATCCGCAGGGTCTCAGGCGGCGAGAAGGACGCGTTCATCCCGGGCGCCGATCTCGACAACGAGATCGGCGACATCGCGCGCGCCGCCGAAGTGTTCCGCCAGGCCCTCGTCGATGCGGATAGCGCGCGCGAGGCGGCGCTGCGTGCGCTTGCCGAGCAGCGGCTCGCCGAGGAGAGCTACCGCAAGCTGTTCGAGGCCTCTGTCGAAGGCATCTATGTGACGACGCCGGGCGGCGCTTTGCTCAATGCCAACCCGGCGCTGGCGCGGATGATGGGTTATGCCACCCCGCAGGATCTGATGAACGGCATCGCCGACATCGCTTCCGCCGTCTATGTCGATCCGGCGGCGCGGACGCAGTACCAGCAACTGATGCAGCGCGACGGCGTTGTGCGCGACTACGAGTACCAGGTGCGCTCGCGCGACGGCTCCGTGCTCTGGCTGTCGGACTCCGCCACCGTCGTGCGCAACGACGAAGGCGAAGTGATCCGCTACGAGGGCACGGTGCGCGATATCACCGACCAGAAGCGTGCCGAAGACGCGATCGCCGAAGGCCGCCGCCTGCTGCAGATGGTGATCGACACCGTGCCCGCCGTCATCAACGTCAAGGACCGCGATCTGCGTTATGTGATGATGAACCGCTACATGGCCGGCATCTTCGGCGTCGAGCCCCAGGACGCCACCGGCCAGACCACCGCCGATCTGATGTCGCGCTACGGCGCGGCCAAGACCGATGAAAACGACAAGCGCGTGCTGTCGGCGCGGCGCGAACTCGGCTTCTACGAGGAGGAGTACAAGGATTCCGCCGGCAACATGCGGCAATGGCTGGTCAACAAATTGCCGATCCTCGGCCCGCAGGGCGAGATCGAGAACATCGTCACGGTCGCGCTCGACATCGGCGAGCGCAAGCGCTCCGAACAGGAGATGCGCAAGGCAAAGGATTCCGCCGAAGCCGCGCTGCGCAATCTGCGCGAGACCCAGAACTCGCTGATCGAGGCCGAGAAGCTTGCAGCCCTCGGGCGGCTGGTGGCCGGCGTCGCGCATGAGGTCAACAACCCGGTCGGCATCAGCCTGACGGTGGCCTCGGCGCTCGAACGCAAGACCGCGATCTTCGGAGGCCAGGTCGAGCGCGGCGATCTGCGCCGCTCCACCCTCAATGACTTCCTGGAAACAGTCCGGGATGCGTCCTCGCAGCTGGTCGCCAATCTCAACCGCGCCGCCGAGCTGATCCAGTCGTTCAAGCAGGTGGCCGCCGACCGCAACTATTCGGACCAGCGCAGTTTCGACCTCGGCGATCTCACCGAGCAGGTGGTGATGAGCCTCCGGCCTGGCCTGCGTAAGCACAATTTGACGCTCAACGTCGATTGCGAGCCGAACCTGGTGATGAACTCCTATCCTGGGCCCTATGGCCAGGTGCTGACCAATCTGTTCCTCAACGCGGTCGCACACGCATTTCCGGACGGCAAGGCCGGCGAGGTCGACATCCAGGTGCGCGCGTCGGGCAATGACAATGTCGAGGTGATCTTCGCCGACAATGGCTGCGGCATGAGCCTCGACGTGCGGCGCCGCGCCTTCGATCCGTTCTTCACGACACGGCGCGACCAGGGCGGCACCGGGCTCGGCCTGCACATCGTCTACAGCATCGTCACCACGCGCCTCGGCGGCCGGCTCGCGCTCGAGTCTGCGCCGGGCACCGGCACGCGCATCCAGATCGTGCTGCCCCGCGTCGCACCGCTGGAGCAGGCGGCGGAGTAGGCGGGCACGACGAGCGGAGAACAAGTCCAGCCGTCATTGCGAGCGGAGCGAAATCGCTAGTTGATATCGGCGAGCTTGTGCAGCGTAGCGCCGAAGATCAGGCTGGCTTTGCCGACCAGCGCGGTTCCGTTCATGGTGCCGCGGGTGTCGGTGAAGGTGCCGGTGACGCCGATGCCGACCGGAGCGGGTCCGCCGAACAGCGGATTCTGCGTTTCGCGCGGCGTGGTGTGGCGCTGCACGAGCACTTCGCCCTTGAAGGCGTCGCCCTTCACCGTGTAGCTGCCGGTGTAATAGAGATAGGCATCGCCGCCGAAAATCTGGCCATCGCGGAATAGAATCACGCCGCTGCCTTTGCCGACGCGTCCGTCCAGCAGGGTCACGTGAATCGAATATAGCCCGTTCTTCATAGTGTCCCGATCGCCGGCCGCCGCGCCCACGGAAAGCCGGTTGTTTTTTATGCCAAAGCGCGCACGATCGTGCAACGCGGCAGGTTGATTCCGGGGCGCGCGCAGTTGGGTGGACCCTCGGTTCCTGCCAGCCTGTGTGACGGCGCAATGACAGCGGACCATGCCCGCGAATCATTATGGCCCGCGAAATGCATAGCTCTGGTTGCACTGGCCGGTGAGTGCTGGAGCAAGAGACATATGGCAGACTGGATTGATTCCGGCGGCCGTTTGGCACGCCATCGTAATGACAATGGAACTTCAGCTTGGCGTCGTATCGGTCGTGTGACGGCGCTATTGAAGCTCGGCCTGATAGTGTTGGTGTCAGTGGCAGCCGTGCAGTTCGCACAGGCGCGTGATCCCGATGGCCGCTACGCCAATTCGCCGCTCAAGCAATGGTTCGATGGTTTGCGCAGCGGCAAGGGCCCGTGCTGCTCGGATGCCGACGGCAGCGCGGTCAGCGACGTCGACTGGGAATCCAAGGACGGGCACTACCGTGTCCGTCTCGATGGCCAGTGGATCGACGTGCCCGAGGAGGCCGTGATCACCGAGCCGAACCGGGCCGGTCGCACCATGGTGTGGCCGATCCGCGGCTACATGGGCGTGACGATCCGCTGCTTCATGCCGGGTAGCATGACGTAGCGGCGCACGATCACGTTCCGCGTCATCGACGCGCAACGGCAACGCCGTTGCGCGGGGATGACGGTGACGCGCGCGCCGACTTGCTGGTCGCGCTCACGCGTATTTCTTGTCGCGCTCCAGGAGCTCGATCGAGATGCCCTGCGGGCCGCGGATGAAGCAGATGCGCACGCCGGGGCGGATGGTGGTCGGCTCCTTGGTGAACGCGACGCCCTTGGCCTTGATCTCGGCGGCGACCGCGTCGATGTCCTTGACCGTCAGCCCGAAATGATCGAGCCCCTGATAGGGCGTCAGCGGGGCTGCGTTGACGCCGTCACCGGCAGTCACTTCCGCGATAAATACTTTGGCGCCGCCGAGCTGGATATCGATGCGGCCGGGGCCGCGGATGATCTCGGCGCCGAGGACGTCGCGGAGCCAGGTGGCCGTTGCCTCGGGATCGGGACTGCGCAGGTGGACGTGGTCCCAGGTCACGGTCGGCATCGCGATCTCCTTGGTTATTCATGCCGCGCGGTGAGCGCGACGGAAGCGGGCGCAAATCTAGCGGCCAGTCGGACGCAATTCCATCCCCGCGTGACATCGGCAGCAATATTGAGCCGCAATCTCGCCGTGCCGGAATGAAACCAATTTGGCTCTCGGCGATTGTCCCGACAGTGGCGCCCCGTACAGCGGTCATCGTCGCTGGAAGCCTTACGGTGCGGCGCCCGTATGGCTTTTTTCATGAGCGGCAGCGGCCGCCGGGTGAGGGAACGGCAATGCGAATCGGCTGGGCGTCGTTTCGTGGCCTTGTAGGTCCAGGTTTTGGACATCTTGGTACCGCCGGCCTCGGCATGAGCCTGGTTGTGCCGCTGATCGCCGTTGCAGGTATCGCGGCATGGCTGATGCTCCCCGATCCGAGCGATGCCGATGATCTGGATGACGCGCCAGCGTCCTCTGCGATCATCCTCGCGGCACAGAACGCCTCGATACAGAATCCATTGGCCGAAGCTCGGCCGGGCCAAGCCGCTACTGCAACCGTACCCGCAGTTGAGCCCGCCGCGGCCGGGGTCGCCAGTGAGCCGGAGGCCAAGCCGGAGAAATCGCCGCTCGATGGCTTGCGGATCGCATCGCAATCATGGCGCCGGGGCGGGCTTGGCTCGAAGGCGCTGGTCACTCTGACGCTGCGCAACGCCAACGACTTCGCGGTGAAGGATATCGAGATTGCCTGCGCCTTCATCCGCCGCGACGGCAGCCCCCTGACCGAGCGCAAGCGCCTGATCAGCGACACCATCGCCATGAAGAGCCGCAAGACCTATCCGCGGATGTTGATCGGATTCGTAAATATTAATGCAATTAAAGCGAAATGTTCCGTGGTGACCGCGAGCCGCCTCTAAACCCTGCATCTCGAAAAAGTGACTGCCGGGGGTGAACCATAAACGGCCGCAAGGAACTAACTGATACATCGCCAGTTAGACCATGACCCGGCAGCGCGGATGAGGGCTCCCCGGGTGATCATGCGCAAACGAACACAACGTTGGCGCACGGTGGCGTTTGCCGCTGTGCTCCAGGCGAGTTGAACCGCGCCCGTTGCGCGGGGGGAGCTACCGAAATGCCAGTCGCGCGTTATTTCCTGTTCGTCGGCGGAGTTCTGCTCGCGCTGCTGTTCGTGATCAACGCCATTGTCCCGCAGGAGACCGTGGTCGCCGCCGTCACCAACCCGTCGGCCCCAAGCTTCGACAGGAGCACGGTCCGCATCAGGTCGACCCAGAAATTGCCGGAGCGGGTGGTGTATGACACCAGCCTGCCAACCGTGGTTCCGCCGCAGGTTAACGTTGTCGCCGCAGCTGCTCCCGCGGCCGCGCGGGAGACGTCGGCTCAGGCGCGCGTCCGCGACACCTTCGCCCAGTTCATTCCTGCGGAAGCCAAAAACGACGTGAAGACCGATGCTCGCGGCAAGCCGGCTGTGGCGGAGGCGAAGCCGCTCGAGCAGCAGGCGCAGCTCCAGCCGGTACAGGCACCGAAGAAGCGCAAGGTCGCCAAGACCCACACCAACCCGCCGACGCAGTTGCAGCCGACGCGCTTGGCGCAGCCTGGCCCCTTCCAGCCGTTCCGCGTCGCCCAGCAGCAGCCGCGCTCCGGGCTGTTCAGCGGCTTCGGCACCTGGTAGCCGGATTGACCAGCCTGCAATTGACCGGGCGGCGGCACCGTCGGTCATGATCGCATCGTCAAGCTGACAAGCGAACGTCCGGATCGCCGCCGCATCAGCGACGGCGATTGTGGTTAACGCGGCAGCCGCGGGATCTTGTCGGCAAAGCCGTTGTAGCAGGTCAGCCGCTCGTCCTCTTCCTTCAGGAAATGGCAGTCGCTCACACCCTTCGCCGCCGGAGGCTTCGGCTTCGGCTGCGGCTTGAAGATCGCGTCGTAGCAGATCAGCCGGTCCTTGGTCGCATCGTCGATGTCCTGACACTCCTGCAGCCGGAGCGCGATCGATTGCGGCTTGCCCGGCGCGGCTGATTTCTCGCCCTTCTTGGCGGCGGGCTTCTTGCCGACCTGGACCAGCGGCTTGTCGCCGACCATCGGCGGTGGCGAGGCGGCTGGCTGGGCGGTGGCGGCAGGCGGGGTAGCCCCTTGGGCAAGCGCAGCGGCCGGGTACAGGAGCGCGAGCGCGAGGATGATCTGTCTCATGTCGAAATGTCCGAAATGGCGTGATGACCGGGAGGAGGGCGCCGGGGATCGGAAAAGCCCGGCCGGCGCCGTGACTTATCGCAACTTATTGGTAAATCCTACCCCAGAGTTTGACGGTATTATGTAACCGTGACGAGTTAGCCGATTGCGGCCCTTAGGGCCGATGCGGTGATTTCCCATTGTCCGGCCGGGCCGCTATGAAAGCGCCATCTGCGCGACTGGCGCTTGGATGGGATACCATCGGGGAGCGCAGAGACTGACGCCGCGCGCCTGGGCATCGCTTCGACATCGGAGGTGCCATATGACGGCGATCATTCTGGATGGGCACGTACACGCCCAGATTCTCATCGACAATATCGCAGACGAACTGGATCGGATGCCCCGGGCGCCGGGGCTTGCCGTGGTGCTGGTCGGCGACGACCCGGCCAGCCACATCTATGTGCAGAGCAAGATCAGGATGGCCGAGCGGCTCGGCTTGCGCGGCGAGGTCGAATTGCTGCCGCACGATGCCGGCGAGGGCGAGTTGCTCGCGCTGATCGAGAGGCTCAACGCGCGCGACGATGTCGACGGCATCCTCGTGCAATTGCCGCTGCCGGCACATATCGACGCGTTGCGCGTGATGGCCGCGGTCGATCCGTCCAAGGACGTCGACGGTCTGCATGCGCTGAACGCCGGTCGCCTGTTCCACGGTGACGACGCGCTGGTGTCGTGCACGCCGCTCGGCTGTCTCCGGCTGATCAAGTCGATCCGGCCGGATCTCACCGGCGCTCATGCCGTCGTGATCGGAAGCTCCAACATCGTCGGCAAGCCGATGGCAGCACTGCTCCTCAAGGAGCAGGCGACCGTGACGCAGACCCACATCCACACCCGCGGCATCAGCGGCATCTGCCGTCAGGCCGACATCCTCGTCAGCGCGGTGGGCAAGGCCGGGCTGGTGCGTGGCGACTGGATCAAGCCGCAGGCGATCGTCATCGATGTCGGCACCACCCGCGTCAAGACGCCTGACGGTGGCTACGCGGTGCGTGGCGATGTCAGCTTCGATGAGGCGGTTCTGGTGGCCGGCGCTATCACGCCGGTGCCGCGTGGCGTCGGTCCGATGACGATCGCCTGCCTGATGGAGAACACGCTGAAGGCGGCGAAGGCGCGAGCCGCGCGGCTGCATTAGCTAGTCGAACTTGACGACCGACGCCACCGCGCGCCGCAGCGGAACCTGCATCGCGCGGTCAAACTGCGTGCGACGCGGGGAACGTTTCGCTGCGGCATCGGTTCGGGAGTCCGAGGCCCCCTGAGGAAACGGGCGAAGCGGGGAGGAGACCAGCCAAGGCCGGAACCCAAAACAGGAGCAGCTGATGAAGCTAAATTCCGAACAGGTGAAACGGACGATGATGCAAATGGAGGCCGAAGTGCTTCCCGAGGATCATCCCGCCGTCGCTCGATTGAACAGCGTCTTCGGAGACCACACTTTTTTTGTCGACAGAAGCGGTCTCAAGGTGCTCGAGCCCGCCGAAACGCGCGACATCGAGGGAGAGGCCGGCGAGGTCGTGAGTCTCGCCGCGTGGAGCGACGCGACGTTGACGAGTCTGCAGCCGCACGAGCCGGAACCGACCGGCGTGATCGTGGTGCTTGACCCAACCAAGCACTGATCGGTTCTCTTAGGACAGAACGGTGCCGTGGCCGGCCCCTTGCGGGGCCGGTGGCGGGCCGATTCCTTTTGATGCGTCGCCCGTCGCAGCCGCTGCATCGCCGACAGTCCCCTTTGCCACATCAAGAGGTGCCGAAAGTCACATGGCAAATCAGCTTCGCCTGCGTATGCATCGGGTCCAGGTGGAGCGCATCCTGGCGATGAGGGGCAAATGGGGACCGTGCGGCGCTGGACCTTTGACGAAGATGAGAAGCTCAGGGACCTCGCGAGAGCCGGCAGGAATGCCCTCGAGATCAGCAACGAGCTGACCCGCAGCGCCTCGGCGGTGCGGCGGCGCGCCGAAGTTCTGTCGGTCCTCATCGTTGCGAAAGCCTATCGGGCGCGCCCGTCGCACGTCGCCACCCATCTCGAACGGGTGGCGATCGACGCGATCACGAACGGCCGCCGGTTTCCGGCCGGCGTAGGCCCGAGCACCATCGCCGGAATGATCGATAAGGGCTGGATCGTTCCCGAGGGCGGACGGACCTATCGTGTCGCCGACGCCGGCGTGGAAGCGGTGCGCCGCAAGATCCCGAGCAGTTCGTAAGCGGACGAAGACAGCCTCGCAATTCTCCTTCATCTCCGCGGCTGCATGGATGATTTGTAATCGTCCGTCCGGGCTCGCGCCCGAACGCGATTCAAACAGGCTTCGACCAATTGGCAGGCGACCCATCCATCCGGAGATGTCACATGCCGATCAAATCCAGCATCGCCACCTCAGCCCTGGTGGCACTCGCACTGACTGTCGCAGCCGTCACAACCCAACCGGCCGCCGCCGGAGAACTTCATATCGACGGCGGCATGATCGACGGAATCCTGAACAACGCCCTGGCCGCCAACCGCAGCTACTACGGCACCGGCGATCCGCGTTGCCCGCTGGTTCACACCTCCGATTACTACGGCCATTATGTCGGCTGGGTTCACACCTGCATGCTGCCGCCGACCATCTCGCACGGCGTCCTGCAACTCCGCTCGCCGCGTTTGATCGTCGGCGATGAAGACCGCCGCGCGGCGCGGTGGTGACGCGTGGACGCATGCAGCGCGACTCGCTATCACCGCGGCAAGCCTGCGGTTTCGCGTGACCGGACCGCCATCTTCTACAATTACTTCTCGCGCCGGCCGCTGCGTCCGTTCCTCTGCGAGCGCTCCGGTCTGTCGCGCGCCCAACTCGCTTCGCTCGCCGTCGGCCTGTCGCCCGAGCAGCGCGCGTGCCTGCTGTGGCGCGACGACCTGCCATGGATCGCCAAGGTGATTCCTCCGGCGCCGCTCTGACGTTGCTTAGAAGGACATGACGGCGCGTCGTTAAAACAAACGCGGCCTTACTGCATTGCAACTCACTACCGAGCGCGACACTTGAGACGGGATGGTGAGCAGCCATCACAGAACGGTGGCGCCGGCCATCAAATTTGCGATCACGAGCATGCGTGCCTTACGAGTCCACACCGAGCCCATCATAGCCATCGCTCCATTTTGAACAATGGGGGGGCGCTAGGCCGGGTTTGTTTCGGGTCGGCTTCGTGGTCTGGGAAAATGATTTCGTGGGCCGCCCGGCCGGTTTCTTCTTGCGGTATCGTGCGCTAGCGCTCTAGGCTGCCACCATTACTTGAAAATGGGAGAGCGGACGTGGCGACAGGCACTGTGAAGTGGTTCAATCCAGTCAAGGGATTTGGGTTCATCCAACCCGACAGCGGTGGCAAAGACGTATTCGTGCACATCTCGGCGGTGGAAAAGGCCGGTCTGAGCAGCCTCAATGAGGGTGCCAAGGTGAGCTACGAGGAGAAGGAAAACCGCGGCAAGACGTCCGCGGAGAATCTGAGAGTCGGCTAGGCCCGATTTGGTTCCGCGATTGCGCTCACCGGTTCACGCCGGTGGGTTTTCACTTTGTGGCTCCCCGCCCAGCTTCGAATTGGGGTGCCCGCGGGGTTGAGATCGAGCGCGGAGTTACGGTGCACTCAATTGACAACGAAGGCGCGTGCGGTTGTTGTTGTGCGAGGTGATGTTGCGCGGTGTACCGGGGACGACGATGCGGACGAGGCGGGCTCTGCCTGCGTGATGGGTGCGGAGACGGAGTAGGTCAATTGAGTGCACTGGACTGCACCCCGTAACTCCACAGCCGTGGTCGCCAAATTGTAGCGTTGAAATGGCGCGCTCGGAGAGATTCGAACTCCCGACCCTCGGAATCGAAATCCGATGCTCTATCCAGCTGAGCTACGAGCGCGTAAGTAATTTCAATGGGTTAGCAGAAAGAGCTAAGTTTTTGGCTCTTTTTTGGCTCTCCCGTTGCCGATGCGTTCCGGCACGAAGCGTCAGACCGCCGCAGCTAATTCGCACTTAGCCAGTTCGTTTTCAAGCCGCTTCCAAACGGGTTCCTATCCCGCCTTCCGGCGGCCCGTAGCTTGCTCGGGCTTGGTCGCCTTCTTTGCTGCGGGCTTCTTCCCCTCGATCGGAAGGAGCATTTCCTTCTGGCCGGCAGCGGCCTTGCGGGGCTTCTTGCCTTTGCTCGGCGGCGCCTCGCCGGCAATGCTTTTCTTGAGTGCATCCATGAGATCCACCACGTTCTCACCGCGCGGGCGCGCCTTAGCCGCAATGGTCTTGCCGTTGCGCTTCGCGTTGATGAGTTCCGTCAGTGCCTCTTCGTAGTGGTCTTCGAACTTCTCAGGATCAAAGTCGGCAGCCTTCTGATTGACGATATGCTTCGCCAAATCGAGCATGTCCTTTGTGACTTTCACGTCCTGGATCTCGTCGAAATATTCCTTCTCGTCCCGGACTTCGTAGGGGTATCGCAAGAGCGTGCCCATGAGGCCTTTGTCGAGGGGTTCCAGGCTGATGATGTGCTCGCGATTGGTCAGGACGACGCGGCCAATGGCCACCTTGTCTAGGCTGCGGATGGTCTCGCGGATCACCGCAAATGCGTCGTGTCCGACTTTGCCGTCGGGGACCAGGTAATATGGACGGATGAGATAGCGCGGGTCTATATCGCTCTTCGGGACAAACTCATCGATATCGATGGTCCGGGTGGATTCCAGAGAGATGTTCTCAAGCTCGTCCTTCGACACCTCAATGTAGGTGTCGGTATCGACCTTGTATCCCTTGGTGATGTCCTCGCTAGCAACTTCCTCGCCGGTGTCGGCGTCGACCTTCAGGTACTTGATACGGTGGCCGGTATTCTTATTGATCTGGTTGAAGCTGATCTTCTCGGAATCGGAAGTGGCCGGGTACAAAGCGACCGGACAGGTAACAAGCGAAAGGCGCAAAAAGCCTTTCCAGTTGGCGCGGGGGGCCATTCAAATACTCCAAACGCTACAGAACCTGGATTCAAGACGAACGAGGACCGTTGGTTCCGACAACCGTTTGGGTGTTTTTTTGCTGCCGACCCACCATCATTCCTAGCGGCTTGCCGGTGCTGTCCTAATTCGGACACTCGCAATCGGGAACTAGGACACTCCCAATGTCAGGAGTCAGACCGACACCGCGTCGAACTAGTGTTTAGCTTGATTAGTGACGGGATAGGTGGAGACGCCTGCGTCGTCCAAGTGAAGGACGGCCCCAGCCATTGCGCCAGCCCCCAGTGCTGGGGCCGCCTCTTTGAGCGCACCCGACAACACAACGCCGCCCACTTGAAAAGATTGCAGACGGCGCTGGTCCTAGCCCCGGGAAGGTGATCGTAAAATCCCGTTATGAGTGTGTCAGCACACCCGGCGCAAAGGTTCATGGCCCAAACGGGTTACGGGCCTGTTTGCGAGATCATAAATCCGGGCTGGGGATAGAAGCGGGGATTTACTCCTACGGCGCTACGGGGATGTGGCAGGCAGCGCACCGAAAATCGGTGCCGTATGGCCCCTCATGGACCTCAAACCCGACTGGAATGATGTCGTAGCTATTTCTGAACTGGGCGATCTCGGTCAGCGTGGCTTGCCCAGTTCGACCGCACCTGGGGCACCTAAGATTTTCGGTCCATGTATCGCCCGTCATAAAGGGAGCATCTGCGCTGACCGCGAACCGCGCTGTTCAAAATTGATCACTCCAGTCGAACTATCAGGCCGGTTGCGAATGACCACGCAGGGCAGAATGCGGATATTTGCTGGACAGCTCGCCAGCTGAGGCGGCCTCACTTCTATTCCGGTGCCCTAAGCCCGGGTGATGAAAGCCAGTCATTGACGTGAAAAGCGGTTTCGGCCTGGCGAGCCTTGCGAAGAAGTTCGTCCCGTTCGGATCCGGGCGGCAATTTTTCGGCCTCTGTTCGGAGACGCTTGGCTTCCTGATCGAGACGTTCTGGGAAAGTCAGAATGTGTTTGAAACGACGACGCTGCATGACACACCTCTTGGCTTCCGGGTCCTAACCGTTGGGTTCCAGAGTTCCGATCCTAACTATGCCGAAATCGCCCGGTCTGTTCAATTGTGAACACAATCAAACTAGGCCACTGCATATTTCAAATTAGGCCACCAGGGGTCGAAACAGGCCAGGACCCCAACTGAGGCGGCCTTCGACTTCTGTCAAATTGCGCGCGGCGCTTGGAGGTCTAAGGTGATCGCATGCGTGGGGCGATCATCATAACGGTGGGATTATTGGCGCTGGCGTTCGCTCTGCAGCATAGGCATCAAACGGCTATCATGCCCACGCGGTCGCTTCCCCCGGTGAACGCGCCTGACAAATAGCCCCAGCCAACCGCTCGGTCGCACTGGAAGGTGCGACCGAGCGGTTTCATGGGCAGGCTGCATACCGGGCAAAGGGGCGACATTGGGTCCCAGCCTTACTGCACGAAGGCACCCGTTAGCATCGCCACGCGCCGATGATCGCGATGCCAAGACAGATGCGCGCTCGAACCAAATACGAATCGGGGATAAAAAAGGCTAGCACGGGCTTGCCAGCAAGAACATTTAGTGAACAAATACTGCGAGTAACTCTGAGGCTGGCTATGGGACTGGACCACATCCGAAATGAAATCGAGCGCATGCGTACCCAGGTAGGGCGGCAGCGTGGTGAAATCCGCCAGCTGCAGCGGGCAGGGATACCTACAGTCGCGGCCGAAGCGCTCCTAGAGCGAATGCTCAACAAGATCGATGCGCTTTGTGCGGAGCGGGACAAGTTGAAGCGCGAGCTTCCTGCTCACTCGAAAGGGAAAGTTTTGGGTGGCCGCCAATGGTGAGCGAGCCTCTCAAGTACTTCCAAGACGAAGCCAATCCTCCGCCGTGGATTAAAGTTTTGGCGGAGGTCCGGCACTTAGCGGCCAGGGAAGGGTACCTGCTATCAGCACGTCCAAGCGATTATGGTGGCCATAGATCAGTACGCGGAGAAGGCTTTGGGCAATCGAAACTACTTCTTAAATAGGCCCTACAGTATTGGCGGCCGCAGAGACGATTCGATACCTTAAAGCTCAGATCGCAAGGGCGGTAGGGTAGGGAAGCTTATGAGTAGCGACGAATGGCTGCCTGAAACCGAGCCTCTGCTGAAAGCTCCGGTCGTGAAGTTAGATCGTCGGCCGCTTGCGGAGCGCTCCAGGCTTTGCGATCGAGGCCTCGTGGATTTCCGTCGGGTCTGCGATCGGATGGGCATTCTCGATCGCGCGATGGATACGATCATTCCTGGGAAAGAATATCTGGAGAAGGGACTAGAGAAATAGATGAAACTCGAAAGCCATCATAGGGAAGACCGGCGGAGGCGCTAGACGCCCCCTTTCGTATCCATCAATGTTGAACTCCTCCGGGATATTGGACAATGGACGGTGCTTAGGTTGTGCAGGCCCATGAGCCTCTCCTCACACGCGTTGAAGCAATCGCTGCTTCAAAGAAAAGTAATTCTCGGTGAAATGCACCGTAACTTATTTTTCCAGCCAGCGCGCGTAAGCGCGGATGTCGATCATAGGAACCGTCGCGAATTCTTGAAGACGCGCGATTAACTCCAGCAAAAACGAAGTTGCAGCCTTCTTTTCGGGGACAAGTGAGTAGGATTGCCCGATACGATAGAAAATCCCGTGTGCGGCAATGCAGCCCAAGTCGAGGCTGTTGGCCTGATCGCCTGTTTCCAAAGCCGTTGTGAGCGGCTTGCCAAGAGGTGGGGACCACTCGCTTTCAAAGGTTAGAATGCCGGCAAGAATGGAGTGAGGTGGCTTTGGCTCATAGGTGCCGCCCGCGTGTGGAATTGGAAGACTCGTCCGCTTGAGCTTTCTAACGCTAGCAGCCTTTGCTCTCGCGTAGGCCACGAGTTCTGCATTTATCGTCTGCTTTGCCTCGAAGACCGCATACACACCCTCTGACGGAATGATCATCTGCCCTTCAAATTTAAAGATAAACGGCGTGTAGTGTCGGTCGAAGATGACAACGTCAATCTGCTCACTGAAATTGCCTTCGCTATCCACTACATGAGCTGTCTCGGCGCTATAGCGCTGCGGAAGGTAATTCTTGAAAAGTTCAAGCCAAACGTGCTCGCTGGCATCGCCTTTGGTCGGAGCGTGCGCGAATGATTTGCGAGCGAGGCTTAGGCGCGCTTCAATGTCCTCGTGCAAACCCGATAGAAGTTGGGGAAGAGACCAGCTCATACGACAATCTGATTCCAGCTAGTGGCTGCAATTGCTTTCTGAGCTTCAGCCTTGATCTTGGCGCGGTCCGCCGCCGAGAGGTCGTCTGAGATAATGTTATTCGTATTCGCAGGATCGACAAATCGCGCCGTCGGAAACGTGTCTCGCAGATACTCAAACACGCTAAGAACATTGTGCGAGAGTTCTTTTCCTTTGCCAGATAGTGCGGCAATTACGACCAGCTCCAGATAAAAGGAAGGGAAGTCCAATTTCTTCTGGTCTCTCCATAGCTTTATGATGCGAATTTCGGAAATGCGGTTTCCATTTTGGACTTTGACAATGTGAGTGGTCACGTTCGTCTTGGTCCAGGTGTCCGCCCGTCTCCGGTACAAGCTGTGGTCTTCGCCCTGACCGCCTTGATGTTTGGCGGGCACAAGGTCAACGTCGTAGCCGCCGACGCGTATGTTTATGGAAACGTTTTGCTGCTTTGGCGAGTAGCCCTTACTCTTGAGTGTATCAAAGAGCTTTGTGTAGATATCTTTCAGAGTATCGGTAAGGTCGCTAGAGAGTGAAACAAAGAGATCAATGTCTGTGCCGCTGCTGTTCGCGGAGCCTTTCGCGAACGAGCCACTGGGGTGCACCCCTCGCAATAGCTTACCGGCCCATTCGGTTAGGAGCGGCTGCAAAGTGGTCTGTACGGCCCGAACTGGAGACGTCGCTGATGTGTCAACGGCTTCTCGCGCCAATATATTTCTGAGATATTCGTCGGCAGTCATGGAGATATCCTTCGAGTATGGCTTGATCATACTCCCAAACGATTTAGCGTACTAGTTGTATCAATTAAATTAGTCGCTTCTGACTAAGCCCTGAGAGGTCTTGAGGTAGATATGGCGCCGGAGATTCAGTTCGAGTTGTTTGCGAACGGGAGCCCGATCGGAAAGGACTTGGTGCGTCATTGGCACCGCCGAGCTAAATCGGCTGGGGAGAGGCAGGACTACGACTCTTTTGATGCCTTCACCCGGTTGTGGACCGGGTTCAACCAATGGGGAATGAGAGTAACTGAAGTGGACACGGATGCGGAAATGATCCGCAAATTGGCTGAGAGCCCGGCACTTAGCAGAGCGTTCACTGAGCTGTTGGAGCGCGATGTCCCCTCTCTAACCTACGCCAAAGTGTTCGCTGCATTCTGGCCGATCTTCAATGTGAAGGACATAAGAAAAAAGCGGCTTCGGGAGCAATTTCTAGGGCTCGATCGTCCGGAGTATATTAGGTGGATGCGCGGTAGGCACGTACAACATCAGCCGCAAGGTAATTTCGATCGAGAGAAGCCTTCATGGAGCCAGACGATCCGGGCAATTTATCAGGTCCGGTGCAACCTGCTGCACGGTGAGAAGGGAGACTCGTCGGAGGACTATCGTATCGTGGAGGGGGCCTACCGCATCCTACTTAGCTTCATTGACGGTGTGGAGCTTTATCGTTGGCCACAGGCAGCCTCCGGAGCAACTGCGTAAGGCGGCCAGAGGATCGAGCCGCTCGGTGGCGTGGACCCTCTGAGGCAGGCTAGGAGTTCATAGTATTCAGAGGTTAGGCTAGGGAAGGTAAGGCTTAATCTTTGGTGCGAGCCAATTTGCAAAATAGTAGGCTCCTTGGGCATTGAGGTGACGCCCGTCTGAGGTGACGTAGATGCTCGCATTATATTGAGATCCACATGGGTTGGATACGTTACATCCGACGGTGCCTGTTATCGACCCGGACAATGAGACAAAGCCCATAACGTTAGGGGACGAAGTGGCCGCCGCTTGAATTGCGGAGTCAAGAAACGAATAGTTTGCACTCGAAAGTTGGGTTACATATTGCGACCCCACCACGACAACCGGGACGCCGGGCAAGGCGGCCGCAATCTGGGCGTAGGTAGAGGATGCGGCTGCCGTCAGGGAGGCGGGCTCCCCAGGTTGGCCAACGTCGTTTACGGACCCAACAATCAGAACTGCTGTTGGGTGTTGTGCCGCAATCATTGCTATACGAGTTGAAGATGCGAATGTGCCGCGAGCACCTCCGCCCCCGTTGTTGAGATAACCGGTGCTAGCCTCGCCGAGGCTGACGACGTTGTCATAACCTAACAGCGATGCCAGCTGAAATTGGAAATTGGTCGCAACACATCCTGAGTTGTTGCCGCCCACCCAGCTGTCACCAAGAACGACCAGCGTCTTCTGAACGGTATGCGGATTGGCCGAAAGAGTAAAAGCTGATTTCTGAATTACACCTCCGAATCCTTGCGCATCCGTTAGTATGCGAATCGTCCTTTGCTCGGCATCGGGAAATGTAAAGAGAACCTTATTTGCCGTATTTGCAGCACTCGAAGTTCCATACACGTTTGCGAGTGTGGAAGCAGGTTGGCCGTTGACGAAGAGCTGATAGGATCCGCAACCCAGGTTTCCGTCGGTGTAGAGAGGAACCTCGAACTGATCAGCGTTGGTATTAAACTCAACATAAAATCCCTTGTTCTGATCAGAAAGCCCATCTGATTTATTCAAGTTAGAAGTGTTGTAGATGCTGGAGCCAATGGTTCCTCCCCAATAGGTGAATGCGCTATTGGTGTAGGACGTTAGAGTGGACCCAGAAATCTGCGAAGAAGCGCCGAGCGCGCCGACTGATACGATTGGTGGCGTTGTCAACGTTTGATCGGTAGATGTCGCAAGGTGCCCCTGTACATCGGTTGATACTACTTGAAAGTGGTATGTAGTGCTCGGGCTGAGACCACTAAGGACCACTTGGTGGGACGTCACATACGCGCCATCCAACACGGTAGATGATGCATAACTTGTCGTTGTGCCGTAATTGACCTGCGAATTGGCAGTCTCATCGGTTATCCAGGTTGTGGTAGCGATTGTCAGTCCTGGAAATCCGAATGAAACGGCAGAAATAGCCGGAGCACTGTTGCGCACCGTCACTGCAATGCTTGAGGTCGCGTAATTACCCGAGCTATCCTTTGCGACCGCATAAAGCGTGTGCGAACCATCCACGACACCGGTACTGTTCCAGCTTGCCGTATAGGGTGATGAGGTGATCGCGGAGCCGATGTTGGAGCTATCAACTTTGAACTGCACATTGGCCACCGCAACATTATCGGACGCCGTGGCGGTCAAGGTGACGGATGATCCGCCGACGGTAGAGTTTGCCGAAGGTACAGTGAGGGAGACCGACGGGGGAGTGGTGTCTGGAATCGTAGCGGGAGTGGTGGGGGAGCCTCCTCCTCCAATAAATATAATCTGTCCGGGTGCATAACCTGGCAGTGGTGTCGAAAACTGCGCTGTAGATGTTGCTGCAGTTGTCGTTGCAGCATTGGAAGTTGAAGGAATAGACGACGCCCCAGTAGTTGGAGTCGATGGAGATTGAGGTGTAGTGCGAGTTAGAGCGGCAAGTAGTGAGCGCGTTCTTGGCCCGACGTATCCAACAGGATCAAGCTTGTTGTCCCACTGAAATGCGGCAACAGCCTTCCACGTAACGGGACCGTAGTATCCGGTGATGGTTGGATAATGAAAATATCCGCTGTTCTGTAGGAAGACTTGAAGAGCGGAAACATCGGTGCCGGTTGCGCCTACCTGCAATGGCCGGTTGATTTGCAGCGGTGCGGCAAACGCCCGCACCGGATGGGAGCTAATCAAAAGTATGCCGGCGGATCCAGCAAGAAAAAAGCAGAGCGCAAAAAGAACTGTTCTGGTGGTGCGAGCGGCAGCGGCCCAACGCGGTAGCATGTGAATTGAATAGTACCACCCTTCTTTTCTTAGTGCACGGTGTGGATAACACGTGATGCGAACGAAGGTTGCGGCAAGAAATATCTGTGGTAATAAGACCCCCTCACAAATTGAGGGAAAATAAGTGGCGAAGAAGACAAAGAAGATGGCCAAGACAAAAAAGATCGTGCGCCGCGAATACACTAAGGCCGATGTGAAAGAGTTGCGCGAGCACTCGAAGGCGAAAACGCCCGTTGTCAAAATTGCGAAACTCACAAAGCGTAGTGTGGGGTCTCTGCGACAGAAGGCGCTCAAGCTGGGCATTCGTCTAGGCCACCGGCGTTAGGAGCGGCACGTCGCATGACGCTGTTCAATAAGATATTCTCGACGAAGACGCTGTTGCCGATCGTCTGCGTGCTTGGCGCTGTCGTCGTTATGAAAGTGCTGAGCGCGCATTATGATTTCAGCTGGGCCACCGCGCTAGCTGCGGAATAAGAAAAACCCCGCGACTTAGCGGGGGGTTAGCTTCGCACTTTGCGGGTCCTACGTTCTCAACGCGGATTCCAAAGTCCCTCTCCGCGCCAGCGCCCGTCGCCGCTGCTCTGGGAAGATTCGCACAAAGCTATCCGAATTTGATTCTACCATTCAAAGAAAAAGCCCCCGAAGGGGCTCTAGAACAACTCAACCGTATCGCAATGCTTTGTCGCCATCAGCGCTGCGAGCATTTCGATTTGCAGCGCCGATATTTCAGTGAGGAAGCAAACGCAATTCGTGACGCCGCTTTCGTGGGCCTTCAGTACGTCGAGCACGTCCCGAACCAAGTAGAGTGTGCCGGCTTCAACGCGCTCGCCGCCGAAGATGATCTCCTGCGGGTTGATCCCGTTGGGGATAGTGAGCGCTGGCTGCTCATCGCCGAGCGATCGGCCGGCGAAGCCCAGAATGTTCCCATCCCGGTCGTGGAGGGCTATGGCCAGCCTTCCGCGGTTGGTGCCGGAGTTTGAGTATCCGGCTTTCCAAGCCTTCAGGGTCTCGGCTGACAGACCTAAGGGGGCCAGAGACGCATGCGAAGCATCAAGACGCGCCGCATACGCCTCTGGGTCAAACGCCGGTTGCTTTCTAGCTTCCGGTGCTTGGGGAACTGTGGCCCGGTTCTTGCTAACTGTACTGGTACCGTTCTGTACAGTTCCGAAGGCGCGGTCGAGCTGGTCGGCCGCTTCCTTTACCGAGATGCCACGTATATGGGCGGTGAGGGCGATCGTGTCGCCGCCGGACTTTTCTGCAAAGCAATAGAAGAGGCCTTTGGCCGGGGTGACGATCAGGGCACGGTCGCCGCCGGTTTGGCAGACGGGACACGCGCCGCGGTACTGGCTGCCGTGCGCCGCTAGCTTGAGGCCGAGCCACTGCACGGCCTGTTCGATCGAGACACGGGTCTTCAACTCCGCGAAATTCACGAAGGGCATGGGACCATCCTTTGGGTGAGTGGGGAGGTGCTTCTGCCGCTATTCTACCACCTGGTATACTGGGAGCAGATGCAGGTCGTGTGTGGAAAACCGGAGGTCGCACTGCGCCCGGCCGCGATTGGATCGGCTAGGAGTCCCGCGATCCGGTTTCCCGCACATGAACCAACAGCGGGAAGGAGAGTGAGATGCCAAAAGCAAACCAACCCGCAGCAAAGTTCCGCCTCGGCTACGTCACCGCAACCGTGTGGAAGAATGACGACTTCTTCAACACCGTGTTATCGAAGTCCTACAAGGACGGCGACGATTGGAAGGACACCGATCAGCTCGGTACAGGCGATCTTCTCAACGCAGCCAAGGTACTGCAACGCGCTGAAGAATTTATCTCGCAGCAGTGACAAAAAAGGCCCGCACGAATGCGGGCCTTTTTCTATATCGTGTTGAGTGGAGGCTCCTTTGGCTTGTTCGGCCCGCGCTTTCTCCTCTCCTTGGGTTCGGCCGGATCGGCTCCGAGTAGCAGCTCTACCGCAGCGATTTGCTCGTTAGTTCGATCTCGAAGAGCGTACAGGTCTTGCAGTTTCGCTATCGCATCCATTTAAACCTCCTGGCTGATGATGAAGTTGTCGTGTCCCACTCGCCGAAAGGGAAGGTCGAGTAGTTCGATCAGGGGCTGGGGATAAGTGTCCCGCGATCCCAAGATATCGATGCCCATGAACATCATCGACGATGAGGACATGGCGAGTTCGTCGCGCATAAAGGCCATGATGTTATCGGCATGGGTAGGGCTGGTGGTGATATTGAGTACCAGCATGTTTGGAATCAGCTCTTTGTAGGCGCCCGACTTCAGGACCGCCCGGTATTGCAGGATCTTGCGCAAGTAGCTTGACGTTGCCAACGTGGGTCTAGTGATCGGCTCGTTCTGCCGGTCGGCCTCTAGGATGAAATGAGTTTCGTTGATGGCGAAAAGCTCGTCCGGCTGCAGCACACCTGAGTAGTGATCGAAATGTTTTGGAAATTGATGCGAAATGGCGGTCGGGAAAGTTAGCGGGGCGGTGCCGATAATGTCCTTGCGGTGGCGGAACCGGAGGCCACGTTTCTTGCACGCAATTTCAATCGACATGACCACGTCGGCGACCATGAGCTGGTGCCAAAACTGGCGCTCTCCCACCCAATGGGTTGGCGTTATGCCGTGCGCGGCGAGCGCGGCTTTCCCTTTAGGGGAAAGCTCGTAAACGCGGGGGGTGTACCGATAGTTCGCGGAATTCTTTTGTTGCTCGGGTGCGGACAAGAGGCCCCGGCGTTTGAGAGTGCCTAGGTCGCGTTTGCGATGCTGTTGAGAGCCACCGTGATATGCCGCGACGAAGTTGCTCCGCAAATACCGGTAGCGGTCGAGAGCTTTGAAGGTTTCGAGATTATAAGCGTCCATGTAATGAAGATAGATCAACTAGATATTCGCGTCTAAGGCAGCCATGTGCACCCAGGCGTGGCCATGACCCGCATACGAATTATATCGCTCTAAAAATCTTCTAGCTGCGCTATTTCAAGTTCGATCCACACGTTACCCATGCTTCCATCGGGCCGCCGAATTTGGCTTTGACCAGGGATGCAAAAGCGGTAGCCGTGCTTGGTGCCAGCCGGAATATTTTCCAGATGGCTTCGCCTGTTCGGCAATATCACTGTCAAAACAGTTCCGCGCTTCGCCTTCGCCGGACTTAGGTTTTGTTGCCAGAGCAAATCGTAGCGATCGTCGTACTTGGTGTCGTCGATCGGCGCATTTTGCTTCGGTCTTTCCTGCTGCGGTGCTTCCTGCTCGGGCGATTCGGTCTGGCTCTTCTCCTGCCGGCCTTTCTGATTAGCAGCGCGCGGAGTCAACTTCTCCAGCTGACCAAACGTCAGACGGAAGGTGTCAGCCGAATGTTTCCCCCGGAAGTACAGGCCAAAGTCTGCATAGCGGGGCTTGTTGCCTCGCTCGGCATACTCGCGCCGCCACGCGTGAACCTGCTCCTGTTCGACGCGAAATTTCGTGCTCATTTCGCGCACGTCGTTGGTGTTGGTATTAGTAGTTAGCAGGGTACCGACCCCAAGTAGCGCATCGCGCAAGCTTTGATCGGGGACATCTGCAAGGCGCTGGTGAGCAAATACACAAGCGACATTGCGCTTACGGGCGAGATTAAGGAACGGAATCATTACCGATGCATCGAAATATTGCTGCACCTCGTCAACGATGAACAGAAGAGGGTGGCTGTGCATTTGCCGACCGCCGATCTGACGGTCGAGCATTTTGAAAAAGAACCGGCCAAAGAACGAGGAACTGGCCGGTCCCAATAGATGGCGGTTGGTGTTTACGAGGAGCATCCCGCCATTTTCGATGCTGTCGAGAATATTGAGGGTGCTGGTTTGCTTTTTGAACAGCGGGCGTAAGGGCGTAAACGGCCCACAGATGTTGGTCAGTCGCTGCAAGATTTCCGAATGGCTCTGACGGTAATTGGCATATTGGCTGTAGTACCAAGCCTTCACGTCGTCATCCATGGCGTCCACGGCTTGGTGCGCGCGAGGCGTCAGCTCGAGGCCTTTCTTGGCCCCATTGAGATAGTCTTCAAAATCTTCAATCGTCGCGTGATGCCCGAAGGCCTTTGGATATCCTACGATCATTAGAGCGATGCCGTAAGAGAACGGTGTGTATTGTCGGTCGGTTAGGGGTTGCGAACCGGCTTCGAAGAGATACTTGAAAGTGTCGAGCGTGGGAGCGAGTGATGGACTGTCGTCGAAACCGTTCGGGGCAAAAAGGTCCAGGCTCGGTGGATTGCTATCCGGGTCAATCATTATCGCGTCAGGAAATTTGTTCTTCAATTCCTGAAGCATTTTGTTTTGGCTATCGATAATCACGAAGCCGGGTGGGCGCGCCTTCTGCATCTGCAGTGCGATGATCGTTTGGAGCAACTGCGTCTTACCGCCGCCACTCTCGGCTAGCAGGTACGCGTGCTCGGCCCACATATATTCGGGAATGAGGTCGAGCGCGAACTCGCGCGGTGGCGTCGGAGAGAAATCACCGATTGATTCGATGCCGCCGGTCGCGTTACCACTTAGCGCATCGTTAAATCGCTTAAGTCCCTCAAATAGCTTTGCGTGAAAATCCTTCGCCTCCAGCTTGCTGTCAACATGCCAGCTCGTTCGTCGTTGATAAAGATGCGAAAAGTAGATGTTGTTATCTTGCTCAATCTTTTCCTTCTTGCCGTCCTTAGAGACAACCGTGGTGTGAGTGGGGTCAGCCTCCACAATGGTGAGCCGGGTCATATTATTTTTGCGGATGATCTCCTCTTCTTCCGGCGAGAACGCCAGGTGGATGATGAGATTGACGCCGCGGCCAAACAGCGGCTCTCGGTGCTCAATGCGGTGCTGCATCGAACTCTACTCGGATGCTGGAGCCGTCCGCAATCCCAGTGATCAGGCCACCTGCGCGAATAATGATGGGTGCGTTGCCGGGTGCAACAAACGAATCGAAATGTGCGAAGGGGTTGTAAATGCGGATCTGGCCAGTACGCACATATAGGTAGGCGATGCGACGGCCTGAGATGCTAAAGAGGTTTCCGGCGAAGATCGTATAGTTGCCTGCATCGTACATCGGAATGCAGCGGTCAACGCGGTCGCTGAAGATCGCGTCGTTGGGGCAGTTATTTTTCGATCCAGCGACGAAGATGTTTGCCGTTCGGCGATGCCCTGGAATGCAGCCGGCCAGATGCTCAACATAGATTGTGCCGTCCGGGCAGCTGTCAGCCTTCATTATCGGCGGCGGGGCAGGGACGATCCGCTGCGATTGAACCGTGGGTGCTTGGATGGGAAAGGCCGGCGTCGGATATGTTAGCGGCGGCTTCGGACCATTGGTCTGAATTGCGAGCCCGAGACCTAGGATGACAATAATGAAAATATAGATGCCCGGCGGCGTGCGAATCCAATAGAGGGCGTCCCCGGCCCAAACGTGCCAATCAGGGTTTTTCCTAGCACTCATGCGCAAGCTCAAGGCACAAATGGAACGGATGACCAATCAACGTATGTGCGAGGATCAACACATTCCGACGGGATCGAGAACTCTGAACTCGAACACACAATGAACTGATGATCGATGTGTTTGAGTGGGCGATTATGCGCGGGAGGGGCATGCCAAATCGCTGACAGAATGCGTCTGGAACGCCTGACTACGCGCGCAAACCGTTTGATCGTCTTATTCATGGCTGTGCTCCACATGTCAGGCCGCCAGCAACATCAGTGTATCGAGTTGGCGCGTATTGCCTTTGACCGTTGGCGTTCGACGCCTAGCGAGATGAGCCATTTGATGACTATTCAAATATCGATAGAGGCCGGCACGTTCGTCCTCATCGTAAAGTGCTGCGAATTGATCGAGGGCCTTGTGCCATTGCCATTCGGGGCCGCTGATAACCGTGCGGATCTCCGCTCCCCGGCTTGAACGCGCGACCAGTGTTGGCTCGTTACACGTTGGATCGAAGCGGGCGTCGATCGCGCCGAGACCCAGAACCAAAGTGACGAGGCGATTTTGAAGGTTGTTTCCTAGGCGCAGCGGAAAATTAGCGTTAGCAGCCACCGGCGCAGATTGAGAAGTTGCGGGGAAATAGTCTGCGAGCTGGTCCAGGCGGATATAGCTGTTCATTGTCATGGTCTCTGCAGTGGAGGGGGCCGGCCAGGGTTGGTGCTGGTCCGGACGGCGGGGCCTCACCCCCGCCGCCCCATTGACATGCCATAACTGCAGAATGACTAAAATGTAATGTTATCAGCGGCTTGCGCGCCAAAGGTGCGACGCTTGAGCGTCCACACTGAAGCCTTTGAGAGAACAAAACTGAGAAAGTGTTCGAACAATTTTTGGATTTTGTTACTGTACACCCTTTAGTTGAGGGGGGAGTTAATGAGTACCACCACCAATAGGGAGGCAGTTTCGGCCGAGATAGAGTTCTGGCTGAACGTGTCTGCAAGCTTTTTCCAGATTTTTCAGATTAAGCGCGATGCTGGACCAACGTGGTTTTTCATAAATGAGCTACTCAAATATCCTGACGGCGTATGCACCGTTGGAATTGCGGCAGACGCGCTCCAAGCGCGTAAGGCTGCGGGGGAAAAGCCCCCGTCCGACGTGTCCACGTATTCGCGTCGGTTGCGATCCGATGGATTGCTCAAGATTGAACAGGAAGGGAAAGAGGGAAGAGTGTTCCTGGTCGAAACGGTAATTACCGCAACGGACAAAATGAAGGATCACGTCGGAACGTATGTTCGCCGAATGCTTCGGCTGCTCTTCGATGCCACCGTCGCTGACAAGCATGCACAAGAACCCATTCCTGTTATGAACGGGATTTATGATTTCATGATAGATACTTACATTCGGGAATGGGAAATATTTTTGACGCAGATTGCCCGGATCTCAATAGTAGGAAAGACAGGGAGTGACACCCCAATAGTTCGCGAACTTCAAGGGAGCAGTGAATACTTTGTGCTGTTGCTGAAGTTGTGGGAATCTCGATTGAATGGCGACGACAAACGCGGCTACACGATCGAGCAACTACAAAACCTGCACCCCAGGGTAATGATAATTACGGCCAACGATATGGAAAGGCGTACGCTGTATCTCCAGGGATTGGGATTGCTCAAGGAGATTGGCAAGGAGCACAATGGTGATGCCCAATACGCGCTTGTCGACAAATTTCATCCAGCGTTCGAACGATATGGTGCAGTTTTCGCATCAATGCGTGAGTCACTCAGAGATCATCTGCAGGCGACCATTTCCAGCTTTGGGAATACGACGGGGTGCGATGTATCCTTGAGTTCGGCGTGATTGCTCGCTGATCAAGCTGGACTTCGTCATGTTGATTTAAAGTATTCAGCGATTGTTCGCTCGATCTTTAATCGCCGGCCGGCGTGACATGCTCTTGTGCGTCTTTTCAAAGCTCTTAGGCGATTTAGCGCCGGAGGACGTTCCGGTCGCAGCAGTCCGCGGATACCTCGCGCTTCATCAGTGGCCAATTCCGTAAGTTGGCGCGGGTTGAGGACGCCTACGTAAAACGACAGCTCTTCGGCGTCCTTCTTATTCGTTCTAAATACGTACTTCTCGTCGATTCCTAGAATCGCTTGTTTCAATATTGGCGCCAGCTCGTCTAGAAAATTGACTGTTACGGTGAAGCGGTCCTGGGGAAGGGGAAGCGGAGCGCCAAAGAATCCGTAGTCGGCTATCGCTACGTTGCCCGTGCTCCGGGCGATCAAAAGCCCTCCAAGAAGCTTTGCGGTCGTGTCACCCAGCTTGGCCCGGTCTAAATTGGCGATGACAATGGAGGCGTTTTGGAAGGTCGTCTCTCGCTGGCCAACAATATTCCTAATCATGGGGGACATGAGGAGCGTCCCTATTTTGTTTTGTAGGGGCGCCATCGCCGCCTGCCGCTGCCGTTGGTCCCAGCCGTTGATGATCGCCCAGTTCTTGGCCACGACCGGATCCGTGCATTTTGGGAGCAGCACTTTGCTGAAGGATGGATCGGTCAAAAGTCGAAGAGCCCCAAGGAATGTTTCATTATTGTCCAGCAGTAACCGCAGGCAGTTGGCGAACAGAAAATTTGATTGCGCGCCCCAACCGTTGGGCCACATCGCTTCGAAGTAAGAACAGAGCTGTTCGGTAAGCCTCTGCCGATCGTCGGGAAGAACGTTCTCAAGTACGTTCAAACCGAGCGGATAGGCCATGTCGGCGGGCTCAAAATAGATAGCCTGTTCGGTCAGATCGACCGAAAGCTGGTCTGCGGCGGCCTTGGCCAGCTCTCCGGTAGGGTCGATAACGGTAACCCCATCAGGAAAGTCCCGTTGCAAGAAATGCAAAAGCAAATCCGTTTTGTCAGTCGCACCGATGAGTAAGCGGTTCATGGGGTGAAGTCGCAATGCCAGCCCGGAAGCCAGAGCCTTCTGTGGAGGATGGCACGGTGTCGGGCATTGCAACGTTACAACACGAAAGACCAGTCCAAGTTTATTGTAGCGTAAAAACGCAAAATCCTTCCGCCGATGAAGCGGAAGGATTTTGTTGGGAAGCGGTGCGCGGTAATTCTTCCGCGCCACTCTGTTTCGTGCTGTCCCGCATCACTGTCGTCTGGGCGAAGCCTCGACTAAATCGCTTGCTCCCGAGCGGTAGCGAGTGGCTTGGCTCTTTCTTCGAACATAAAAGACACGATAGTTGTCTTTTTAGCGGAGCGCGCGATAGCGCGCTCAGCGTATGAAGAGAAGAAGAGCAGAAAGGGATTTAGTCGAGGCTGATAAGCCGAGCGACAGTGTGCGGAAATGTATGTAAAATATGTGGAATTTGAGTTTTGTGCCCTGACAAGCAGGGAGTTAGTGCATTGTTGGTCTGCTTGTCAGCCAAAATGCGGTAACGCCGGGCCGTCGGCACGGATAGCGGCGCGAAATAAAACAGGAAACCCGCCGTTTGGAGGCGGCGGGGTGCTCCTATTCAGAGCTTCGGCTGGCGAGTGGCTGCGCGAACATCAATCCACTCGATGACTTCGCAGAGCATCCAGACCCTCGGTGAGTTGCGATGCTCCGCGAGCTTAAAGCTCTTTGGAAACGTCGCGATCTCTTCCAAACGTCCCAGGTGCACCTTTGAATATCTAATGCCGAGTGCCTTGAGGCCTTTGTAGTCCACCAGTTCCTTACCTGTCATTGCTTCGACTCCTGGTTGGAGCCGTTGCAACGGCGGGGGTTACCGGCCGAAACGGCATGTTACTGTATCTGGCGCGCGATAGGCAATACGAACATGGCGTACTTATGCAGCGCACAATAAGGGGTGCTTAAGCGCCGCGATGAAGGCGGTGAAATTCCTCCATCTCATCTTCGGGAGCAAAATGGCCCACGTCCGCCGCGTCTATTCCCTGGCGGATCGCCCCTCTTTCGGTGGTCGAAAGGCGATAAGTACCGGTGCTTCTCTCAAGATATAGCTCTAACGCCTCCACTATATTCGCCTGCAGCTCGGCAGAAGTGTTGCCCTCGGTGACGATAGCCACATCGACACCGGAGGCCGTGTAAACTCCCTGTTCTTTGGTCACCTTGAATAGGATCTTCTTTTTCACCTCTATATTTTATCACGGACCGTGAGTTGCTCGGTCGAAGCCGACGGCAGGGAATGGCCTAATAGCCGGTCCAGCTACGGTATTATACGAGGTCTTCCGCAGCTGCTCGAATGCGGTCCTCGAAAAATGCGAGCAGCCGCTTGGGAGTAATAACTTCCTTCAGAAATTGGATTTCAGTATCTTGTACGTCGCCTAGATAGACGAGTTGTTCAAGAAACAGACGTGCATTGAATTGGTCTCCAAATTTCTTCTCTGCATTGGTAATAATCTCGGGCAGCGTCGTGTGACCCTCGGCAAGAACAAAATACAGGTCCACGTAGTCTTTGTAGGAACCGCGCCGGCCGATCGTATAGGCTTTCGTAGCTGCGATTTCTCGCACTGAGAGCAAGGGCAGTCCGTCATAAATCTCGAAGGGGTCAAGGACAGGGAACGGATAATTTAAAAACGTGATTTTGACCCCATGTATAGCGACCGTAAGTTCGTCTGAGTTGTTGACCAGTGGGGTAGCAGGGAAGGGGAATGTCCGCTCAACGCGCGGAAGGAGGGAACGAGTAATGGGCTCGTTGCGAAATAGATCGAAATCGACCGACAACCGATGACCAATTTGCAAGGCCAAGGCGGTGCCGCCGGCAAGATAGAAACCAGAGAAGCGGCTGAGCGTAGGCAGTAGGGCGGCTCCTTCCTTAGTGAGTACCTCTTGATGCATGGTTGAAATTCTCGATGCCGAAAACGAGCGCAGCGAGGTGACGCGAAAGTGGCTTAAGTTCTGTGGCAGATATTGTGCTGAGGACTTGGCGGAGTCGGGCGCGACCGTAGTGCTTGAGAAGCCAGCGCCAGTGCACTAGCGAGCCATAGTTGATGGCTTGAACAATAATGGACTTATCGTGCGCGGCCGGATCGACCTTATCAAAATCATACGACCAGAGGATCGGTCGAAACATTTCCGGGAGGCGAGTTTGCATGCTGTCATTGTACCATACTCGGAGTGCCCTTCGCAGGAAGCGTGGGTGCGCCGTTCTATCGAGGTAGTGGACGGTTGAGTCGTTCTCCTCAGTCTATTTTAGCAAGATCAGAGAACGTCTTCTCGTACCCCTTAACCGCAGCACTACCAGTGCGGGTAATCGCACGTGAAGCGGACTTCGCGTCCGCGTTGGTCTTTTGTCCGGAGGATTTCAGGAATAAGCGGCCCTAGCGACAAAGGTCACCCGGAGTGGCGGGTTCGGTCTCAGCACGAAGATCGACTGGGTGGAGGGATCCGGATCATTCAATTTGTTGTTGCAACCCGCCAAACTTTATGCGCTAAGTATGGCAGTTTCAATTAACGATTGTTATTATTCAGTGGGGTCGCTGACATGCGATATTGCTTGGCTATTTCAATCTTGGCCTGCCTTGCACCTAGTCTGTCTCAGGCAGAGGGAAGCGCAGCTGATACCCAGTGTAAGGCTGAGCAGGATGGTATAAGTGCCATAAAAGATAAATACCAACCAATCTTCGATAAACTGCAGTCAGAAGGCGAAGGCCTCAAGAATTCGGACGACGCTAAGAAATTCGCGGTTGATTTGAGTTGGACCGATACCAGCATTGTCTTCAGTACTCCGTCGGTAACGATAAAGGACCAGAAGATTACTTTCGGGGTTCCGCAAGTGACGATGCGGACTAGCGACGTCATTTTCGGGACGCCTAGTGTCAGGATGGAGCAGATCAAGACCGGACAGTACCCGGAATTTACCTGTCACGACACCTGGATTGGTCTTCCCTTCGGAGGAAAAACAAAGGGTCCTCCAGCTTGCACAACCACGTGGCACGACACCTTCGCAAGCGTGCCACACACGTTTATGCAACAGCAGCACATCAAAGTGGACATACCGGAATTTAAATTTGCCGACACCAGTATCGTTGTTGGTGTTCCGGAGTTTTTTATGCAGCAACAGAAGATTGTTATGGGGGTTCCTCAGATAAAAGTGAGCTCCGTAATTTTAAATGCTAAACCGTTGAAAGATAAGTCCGACCATCTTTCTGACGAGGTCGCTAGCACAAAGACGGCCGAGACAAAGGAGATGGCGAGTAGCATTCATGCTCTTTTTGCATGCTACCGGACAAATCTTTCTCAGCAGAGGGCGTCAGCTGAAGGGCAGTTCGCAGTCGGACTGGCCCAACTTGATGCCATCATCCAGAGCCTCAAATCTCAAGGCGCTGACCCTACGAACGTGACCGGTCCCGATGGAGCGGTTAATCTCGTCCAGCAGCGGGAAAGTGTTGCTAAGGCTCGTGATGACGCACTCGCCAAATTCGATGACGCGCTTGCCAAATTGGATAGCAGCGAAAAGGATGCGATCGCGAAATTGCAGTCCTGAAAACAGAATTCAACGAGTGACGACGAATGGCTGTTCTATGAAAACAAAATCGATTGTTGTTCTATTCATCACTATGAGCTCTGCTCATTCAGGCTATGCCGCCCAAACCTGTGGTACCGAACAGACCGCGATCAGCGCATTGTCAAACAAGTATTCGGCCGCGTTTGCTTCGTACCAGGATGAAAGCCAGTCAGACCAAAGCAAAACTAATGCTAGCGCGTCGTTTGACGTAAAGTGGGCCGATACGGAGATGATATTCGATACACCCACTATAACTATCAGGCAGCAGAAACTAATATTTGGTGTCCCACAGGTCACGATGAAGACCCGGGACATTACGTTCGGCACTCCAAGCGTTCGGACGAAGACCATTAAAACTGGACAGTATCCCGAATTTTTTTGTGACACCCACACGGTCATACCGAGCTGCACGGTGAAGTGGAGTGACATATCTGCAGACATACCGGAACCGTTTCTCGAACAGCAACACATAAAGCTTGATATCCCCGAGTTCACTTTTGGGGATGTTACGATTCTGATGGGCGTGCCTGAATTTTCAATGCAACGTCAACGTTGGGTTGTTGGCTTACCCCAATTTACGTTGAAGAATATCAATGTAACTACCTCGACGGGCGGCGAAAACACGCCAGACCCGTCGAGCGACGAGTCCTTGGGAAGTGAAGCATCTCTCCAGCAGCGCGTGACCCAAACGAAGGCATCTGCGTATGGCGATCTCGTTACCGCGACGAACAATCTTTACGCCTGTTTCAGAGGGGACGTTCAACGGCAGTCATCATCGGTTAGAGCTCAATACAATACGTCGATAGACGAGTTAACGTCTGTAATCGCTAATTTGACCGCGCGCGGCGCAGACCCTTCGCTGTTGCCAAATTCCGATGGTACCACATCTGACTTGGTCAGCATGCGCCAGAAGACGATAGCGGCGCGAGAGGCGGCGCTGGCATCATTAGACAGCGCTCTTGAAGGCCTTGCTGCTTCAGAACGGCAGACAGTAGCAAATATCCGCTAGCGATCGGCCGCTTTGTTCTATGTCCATTCGGTTCTCCGCGAAGCGTTGGTGGTTGGCGATTTCGGAGTTTCCGGTTAGGTCCGAATGGTCAACCTCCTGAAGGTTCACGGCTAGCTACTTAAGGATTAAGGGGCTGCTGTCTTCGTTTGTTGGAGTGGTTTTTTAGTTGGCGCACAAAGGGATCGAACCTCGGGTGATTATAGTCTGAAACAGATCCTGAGTGGTTGTTTTCGATTTCAAACGGCGTTGCGGCGGACTGCGCTCATGCCGGCTCAGCGCATGGTTGCGGTGAAAAGGAAATCGTACAGAATTGTGCGCGTAATTGGCCGGGAGAGCGATAGAGCTGATCTATTTCTTCGGATTCTTCTTCTTCAGGAGTCGGTCAACCGAACGTTCGGCAGCCCGTAATGCAGCTCGTTCTTCCCGCGCTATCTCATCGGTAAGTTTCAACTTTCGCTTCGCCGCGCTTTTCCGCGCTGTCTTTTTCAGGTACTTCAGCGAAGGGTGTTCTTTGAGGTTACGTTTTCGCCGCGCAAGCGACAAATTTTTGTTAGACTTCGGACGCGCGGACTTAAACTTTCGAGCAGTGAATCTCTTCGGAACTCGCTTGCCTATTATTGGCTTCGCACTCAGGCTTGGGCCGTTCTGTGGGTGCTTCATAGAGCCCGCCCGTTAATCTTTTGGTCGCGATAAGAAAGGAAGCCGCCGTTCAAACGCGCGGCGGCGACCACCACTCCCCTAAAAAACTCCGCCGTCGGGCTCGGCACCGTCAAGCGGCCGCTAGTTTAGCTTCACACATTTGCCGAGTTCCCACCAACAGGTACAGCCGCTGGGACAGCTACTGTTTGATTTGCTGCATGCCTGTCCACAATCAGCACATTCGGCAGTTTTCGGCGCGGAGACCAAGGCGGCCGACAATGCCGCTGCTCCAACAACGGCTCGGCCAAATGCGCGCAGCGCAGCACGTCTCGCGTCAATTTCCACCCGCTTGAGAGGAAGGGAACGTATGGCCCGGGTGCTGATATGTGCCAACCACAAGAACGATAAGGCAATAGACACCATACCGACCACTGCCGTCACATCGGAACCCAGCGTCATAGCCCCGAGCACCAGCAACCAGGAAAGAAGCATTGCTGAGAACGAGATTTGCATACATTTCGGACACATTCCAAGATTCCGAAAATCCAACATTCTCACAAAGGTCGATGCGGTCTCCATCTTCTGCGCCTTTCGTTCGGCCCGTCGGGTCAGCTGCGTTCACGTATCGAGTATGCATCCGTGACTGAAAGCTTGCAACTTCTGGATGAGACACCCGCCCAATTCGAAATTGGGCTGAAGATCACCGCGCATGTCGCGTCTTGGTCCAAGACGAACTTGGTGCGATGTCTAATTTGTCCATTTCCGGCTCAAAAGCGAGAGCGTTCGGCTAGATGACGATCTCAGAGAGGGAATGGCTCAACAGAGCCATATAAAATAGGTCGCACAAGATCTCTTTCGCGACGCTATATGCATTTCGTGGCTCAACAGGGCCATATTTTGATTTTGAGCCGTTGAATCTGACGCCGAAAAATTCGGTCATTATGAACCAGCTCAGACTTTGAATACGAGGGTTCTTGACACATTCGCATATGTGTTGTGTCGCACAATTTTCCCCGATTTAAGCGAGTTTCTGTCCTTTTTTCAAAGAGAACACACAGGGGCTGACAGTGTGTAGAGGGTTATATAAGTATATATGGAGTTTTGGTCGTTAGCTGAAAAACCGTTGTGGCGCTTGGTATAATGCTCATCTCGGGGTCCCGAGTTTTCGTTCAAACCACCCATTCTTTTCGGTCAAACCACCCACTGGTTTCGGTCAGAACACCCGGTCTTTCGGTCAAACCACCCGGTGCGCATTCGGATGCTTTAGGCTGCGTGAGACGCTGACCACTTTTCAAAGTCGGCAACGTCGTCGGGATGTCGCTCGGTGGTGAGACGAAGCTTTTCCACCCGTAGAAGAGTGGGCACCATAAAGTCAGAGACGGGGCCTCCGGTCTGTAGTTTGGCGCGTGCTAGGCTCTCGATCGCGGCTTGTTCATCTGGATGAAGGTTATCGAACAGTCGCTGGGCCTCCGAGCGGCGGTACTGATCGTAGTCAAGGCGGAGTTGGGTCTGACGCTCCTGCGATTGCCGGGCGGCGGCCGCCGCGTGGCCAGAGGTTCGGCGAGCGCGGTCCTGCACATAGCGGTTCAGGTACTGCCGGGCCCCGCCGAGGGTCTGCGGGTCAAACCGGGTCTTCCCCGCCTCCGCGAACGCGTAGGCTAGAAACTCCGGGATCTCTGCCATGCTGAGCTGCGCCAGAAGTTCCTTGGCGGTCTCGACCTCCTTCGTCGAGACATACGCGGCAGCGTCGGACTTTCGACCAGTGCGCTTTTCCATAAATAGGTACGCGACCCGGTGCGGGTCCCCCATGTCGCGGTTCTCGTCATGAAAGGTGAATCGGACCTCGCCCGGAGCGCGGCGCGTATAGAAGGTGCGGTAGTCCGCCTGAAAGCGCTCGCCCGGCCGAAAGGTGAGCACGAAGCCGTCGCGGCTTTCCGCGGGGGTGAGTGCATAGGAGCGCAGAAATCCCACACTCACGAGTTGATCCAAGTGGGTGCCCAGCTGCTCCCCTAAAATTTTTGAGCGGTGGTTGAGGACAGTGATGCCGCCGAGCCATTCAGTGCAAATGTCATCGTATCTCTTTTTGAAAACGATCCGGTCCAGGTGGTGCCCATCGTACTGCGGCGCGAACTGCGCAAACAGTCGCATGTAGAACGCCGCCCCGATCGTGCTCAGTTCTTGCAGCAGTGCGTGGTTGAGGCAGGTAAAATGTTTGTCGTTGAGAGATTGAATGATCGGATCGGCGATGACGATCGTGCAAGCGACGATCGGATCGGTGGGAGATGTCCGGCGTTCGATCAGCACTTCGTTGAAGATACTGAAGTCGTGCTCAACAAACCGGTCTTCTATTTTGAAGTGCGCGAGTACATGGCTGTAGCGAATTTGTTTTAACGCCAGCGCAAGTTCTTCACTTTGTCTTCCTCCCCAATTTTTGCGGCCGGTCATCCGGATCAATTCGCGTTGTGAAAACGAAATCGCTTTTTGCGCCGGGCGTCCGAAGCCGGATTGTTTTCGGATCACGGCCATCGCAACCTTGTGCGCGAACGGACCTGGCTGCGCGTATTCCGGATCGAAGCGAACCGCGATTCCCTTTTCAGCAATACCGCGGTTGATTTCAATTTTTCCGGTGCGACTGCGTGCGCGTTTTGGATCGTGGCAAAACAAGACGCCGAACACGCGGAGCAGTGTGCTTTCAAGATAGACCGGCTCGGCCTGTTGTCGCTGATTGTCGGTGTGTTGTGTCGCTTCCATATCGTGTCATCGAATTATGACACGGAAACAAATTGCTGCCGACCGAGACTGTGGACTGTTAGTGCGGCTGATCGGAGTGATCTTGCGTGTCGTCCCTTCTTTCTTTTGGACTGCCTAGCAAAGGCGTCAACATTTTCTGAAGACCCGCGATGAGTACATTCGTTTCGCGGGCACGTTCTGTCATTTCTTTTATCTGATTGTCTTTCACATCCATCTGGCCACGCAGAAAATCGATGTCGCCTTCTAGCCGTGCGACATAGCGCGACAGGTCTGGACTTGTCGCGACTGGTCGCGACTGGTCGGTGGTTGTCGCTGGTTCTTGTCGCTGCGTGTCGTCCTTATTTTCTCCGGCGACAGTTGTCGCGACCTGTCGCGGCAAGTCGTGACTGGTCGTCGGTGTAACCTCCTTGATGTACGCGATATGCTTCTCAACGGACGCGCGGGTGATCAGAAATTTTTCGCCGAATTCCGTCTCAACCCGTCGAGCAGAAAGGTGCTCGTTGCCACAGTATCTCTGGACGCTGCGGGGAGTGCGGGGGATGCCAGCCTGGGCATAGAGCAAAAGGGCATCGTCAACTGTAAGCGTGAACTCGCTGTCGCTGCTGGTCGCGACAAGTCGCGACGGGTCGTGGGTTTCCATGGATTGATGATAGCGCACCACCCCCGTGGCGCTGCCGGTTATCCCCAAGCTTGATGAAACCACATAGGGATTAACATACTGTATTCGTTGCATTTTTCATCGTGATATGCGCCTCTCACTCTGTGGTAGTATCGACTCATCGGGTATCTGGTAAGCTATCCGGCTAACGACAATTTCACGCCGTCCCGCGAAAGGCCATCATAAGGGGCAGGGAAGTGGCGTGGGTTTCGCGGAGACGTTTTTATAAACAAAAGTGGCAGCCGCAAAAGGTGGCTGCATCTGGGGGCAACTAAACTTCATGTTTGAACAAGCATTTAAAAATATCGACGATGTGCTCCGCAAGGAATCTGGCTGCACGACAGAGTTAGACTACACCGAGCAAACCTCATGGCTGCTGTTCTTGCGCTACCTCGATGGGTTGGAGGAAGACAAGTCAACAGAGGCGAAGCTGAATGGGAAAAAATATTCCTATATTTTGGAAAAGCAATATCGATGGGAAGCCTGGGCTGCACCAAAAGGGAAGGATGGCGCGCTCGACCACAACAAAGCGCTGACGGGCGATGATCTCCGCGACTTCGTCAACAATAAGCTGTTCCCATACCTTAATGGTTTCAAGCAACGAGCGACCGGCTCCGATACGATCGAATACAAGATTGGCGAAATATTCAGCGAAATAAAGAACAAGATCCAGAGCGGCTACAATCTCCGAGAGATCATAGATCACGTTGATGAGTTGCGCTTCCGCTCACAAAGCGAGAAGCATGAGCTCTCGCATTTGTACGAAGCGAAGATCAAGAATATGGGGAACGCCGGTCGCAACGGCGGTGAGTATTACACACCTCGGCCGCTCATCCGCGCGATGGTGCAGGTTGTGCAGCCGAAGATCGGTGAAAAGATTTATGACGGAGCTTGCGGCTCCGCAGGGTTCTTGTGCGAGTCGTTCGATTACTTGGTTTCGAAAGGGAAGCTCACAACCAAAGATCTCAATACGCTGCAGTCGCGTACTTTTTATGGAAAGGAGAAGAAGTCGCTCGCTTACGTGATCGCAATTATGAACATGATTTTGCATGGCATCGAAGCGCCAAACATTTTGCATACAAATACGCTTACAGAAAACCTCGCTGATATCCAGGAAAAAGATCGCTACGACGTAGTGCTTGCGAACCCACCATTTGGCGGACACGAGCGGCCAGAGGTGCAGCAGAACTTTCCGATTAGAACCAGCGAGACCGCATCCCTTTTCCTCCAGCACTTTATCAAGATCGTTAAGGCAGGCGGACGTAGCGGTATCGTAATCAAAAATACGTTTCTATCAAACACTGACAACGCGTCAGTAAGTCTACGCAAGTTGCTGTTAGAAAGTTGTAATCTCCACACGGTGCTCGATTGTCCCGGCGGCACATTCCAGGGCGCGGGCGTGAAGACCGTCGTGCTCTTCTTCGAGAAGGGCAGCAAGACACGCAAGGTCTGGTTCTATCAACTCGACCCCGGTCGCAACCTTGGCAAGACCAATCCACTCAACGATGACGACCTAACCGAATTCGTGAAGTTGCAAAAGAGTTTCGCCGACTCGCCTCAAAGCTGGAGCATTGACGCCAAGACCATTAATCCCATTACGTTTGACCTCTCCGTGAAGAACCCGGATGGCGGCGAGGAAGTGTTGCATCTTAGCCCAAAGAAAATCATGGACGAAATTGCTGCGCTGGACGCCGAGAGCGCGAAGGTGCTCGGTAACATCAAAGCGCTGCTATGAAGATGCAGTGGCCCAGGAAGCGGCTTGGCGAAGTGTGTGAAGTTATAAATGGTGGCACGCCCAAAACTGGTGTGCCCGAATACTGGGACGGCAAGCACCGCTGGATCACACCTGCGGAGATGGGCAAGCGTCTAAGCCCTTACGTCGCCAACACCGAACGCAAGATCACAGACTTGGGTCTTTGCAACAGCTCGGCTCAAATGCTGCCCCTGCACTCGGTGATTCTCTCGTCACGCGCCCCAATCGGCCACCTGGTCATCAATACCGAACCGATGGCGACGAACCAAGGCTGCAAAGGTTTGATTCCCGGCAGGCAGCTCAATAACAGGTTTTTGTATTATTACCTGAGCAGCATAGTTGATTTGCTGAACTCTCTCGGCACTGGCGCGACCTTCAAAGAGTTGTCGGGCGGCAAGCTCAAGGAAGTCACGATTCCTGTCCCCCCGCTCGCCGAACAGCAGCGGATCGTCGACTTGCTGGACGAAGCATTTGCGGGCCTCGCCACTGCTAAGGCCAACGGCGAAAAGAACCTGCAAAACGCCCGCGCCCTCTTCGAAAGTCACTTGCAATCCGTATTGCGGAGCAAGAAATGGAAATGGAGAACTCTGGGTGACTTGTGCGACGGGGTCGAATATGGCTCGTCAGCGAAATCAAAGAAGGAAGGTAAAGTCCCGGTTCTGAGGATGGGAAATATACAAGATGGGCGGCTCGACTGGGAGAACCTCGTTTACACCAACGACAAAGATGAGATTCAGAAATACCTGCTCAACCATAACGATGTTCTGTTCAATCGTACTAACAGCCCTGAACTCGTTGGCAAGACCGCGATCTACAAGAGTGAGATGCCCGCGATCTTCGCTGGTTATTTGATTCGTATCGTTCGGAATGAAGGTTTGTTGGATGCGGATTTTCTGAACTACTTCCTGAATAGCCAGATCGCTTTTGACTACGGCAAGACGGTGGTCATTTCGAGTGTCAATCAAGCGAACATCAATGGCACAAAGTTGAAGGGCTACCCAATTCCAGCCCCATCATTGGCTGAACAGAAAGCAATCGTTGCGGAGCTCGACGCCTTATCGGAAGAAACCAAACGCCTCACATCCCTCTACGAACGAAAGCTGGCTGCGCTGGAGGCGTTGAAGAAGTCGCTGCTGCACCAAGCATTCGCTGGAGGTTTTTAATTTATATATGAATGAAGCCGAAACGAGAGCTGAACATATCGATCCCGCACTACAGGCGGCTGGTTGGGGCGTTGTAGATGGTAGTCGTATCCGTCGCGAATATCCTATTACGCCTGGCCGGATCGAGGGGCTAGGTCGGCGCGGCAAATCGCTAACCGCCGACTACGTTCTTGAGTTTCGAAATACGAAATTGGCGGTTGTTGAAGCTAAGGCTTGGGAGGAGGCCCTTACCGAAGGTGTCGCACAGGCGAAGAATTATGCGGGAAAGCTTGCTATCCGATTTACGTATTCAACGAATGGCCAAGGAATCTACGGCGTTGACATGGAGGAGGGGACGGAGGGCGAGTGGCCTCGGTACCCAACCCCAGAAGAGCTTTGGAACAAGACTTTTGCGATCCAAAATGCATGGCGAGATCGATTTTCTCTAGTTCCGTTCGAAGACAAAGGGGGCTCACATCCGGGCCGCTATTATCAAGACATCGCGGTTGAAAGAGTGTTGGACGCTGTCGCGAACGGCCGCCAACGCATTTTGCTTACGTTAGCAACTGGTACCGGTAAGACATTTATAGCCTTTCAGATTGCGTGGAAGCTGTTTCATTCCCGTTGGAATCTTAGCCGCGAGCCATCTCGTCGACCGCGTATTCTCTTTCTCGCCGATCGAAATATTTTGGCTAACCAGGCGTACAACGCCTTTTCCGCGTTTCCAGAAGACGCATTGGTGCGGATTGATCCAGCCGATATAAGGAAGAAGGGGAAGGTACCGAAAAACGGAAGCCTCTTCTTTACTATCTTCCAGACCTTTATGAGCGGCACCGGCGAGGAAGGGAAGCCAACTCCTTACTTCGGTGACTACCCGCCTGACTTTTTCGATTTGATTATTATAGACGAGTGTCATCGGGGCGGTGCCAACGATGAAAGTAATTGGCGAGACATCCTTGAGCATTTTTCGCCAGCAGCGCAGCTCGGTCTGACTGCAACGCCGAAGCGTGACGACAACGTCGATACATATAAGTATTTTGGAGATCCGGTCTTTATCTACTCGCTAAAGGAGGGCATCAATGATGGCTTTCTAACGCCATTTCGGGTGAAGCAAATTTCAACGACGCTCGACGAGTACGTGTATACGCCCGACGATAAGTTGGTTGAGGGTGAGATCGAAAGTGGCAAAAGATACACTGAGTCGGACTTCAACAAAATCATAGAGATTAAAGAGCGTGAGGCGCACCGCGTTAAGCTCTTCATGGACCAGATCGATCAGAAGGAAAAGACGTTGGTCTTTTGCGCTACGCAAGAGCACGCCTTGGCCGTGCGTGATCTGATAAACCAGATGAAGAAGAGTAAGGACCCGAACTATTGCCAGCGTGTGACGGCTGAGGATGGGGCGCTTGGTGATCAATATCTGCGGGAATTTCAGGACAACGAAAAGACCATACCAACAATTCTGACCACATCTCAAAAGCTATCGACCGGCGTTGATGCTCGGAATGTCCGCAACATTGTTTTGATGCGGCCAGTAAACTCGATGATCGAATTCAAGCAAATCATAGGTCGCGGTACACGTCTCTATGACGGCAAGGACTACTTTACTATCTACGATTTTGTTAAGGCACATCATCACTTTAGTGATCCGGAATGGGATGGCGAGCCTATCGAGCCAGAGCCGAAGGAGCCAAAGCCAGTCGCCGGTGGCGGAGAGCCGAGCGAGCCCGGTACCGGGGAAGGCGATACTGATCCGTCGCCGCCCAAGAAAAAAATAAAGATCAACCTTGCAGATGGTAAGTCGCGCATTATTCAGCACATGATGAGCACCACCTTTTGGCACACCGATGGGACGCCAATGTCCGCCCAGCAATTTATGGAAATGCTGTTTGGGAAGCTGCCGGAATTTTTTAAGAACGAAGCTGAACTTCGCACGCTCTGGAGCGCACCCGAGACACGAAGGAAGTTGCTCGAAGGTCTGGCTGAAAAAGGATTCGGCCATGATCAACTTGTCGAAATGCAAAAGATTATTGACGCGGAGAAAAGCGACCTCTTTGACGTTCTCGCTCATGTTGCCTACGCGATGCCGACTCTGACGCGAGAGGAGCGGGCTGCAAGAGCTAAGGTTTCGATCAGCGCCAAGTTCAGCACCAAACAACAATCGTTCATCGATTTTGTATTGGCTCACTATGTGAGTGTTGGTGTTGGCGAGCTGGATACGGAGAAGCTTACACCTCTGCTTAGGCTAAAGTACCGCAATTCTATATCTGATGCGGTCGCCGATCTCGGTAAGCCTGAGGAAATCGGGTCAGTGTTTGCTGGCTTTCAGCAATTTCTGTATGAGGCGACGGTATAATTCAGTGCGATAAGAACTCTGGCCTGTAAGAGGTACTCAGGCCGCTAGGGCGGCAGGGGTATCGATGCAAACGCTCTTCACGAACGCTTCCCATTTCTCCATCGCTTCACGCATTTCTGGAAGGTAGGTCCACAGGTCGTAAGTGTCTTCCATGTCCGTGCGAGCGGAAATGTGGTTGACCAACCGCTCCGCAATATCGGGGCGGACTTTCAAGCGGCCAAGGTTTGTTCGAAATGTTCGGCGTAGGTCATGCAACGTCCAAGGCGCAATGTTGGCGATCTTGTCGAGCGCCTTCTTACATTTGCTCCAACCGTTGAAAGGTCGATCCCCCTCAAGCACGGGCCCGCGAGCGGGGAAGAGCAGGGGACTGTCGCGATTCTCTTGAATTTTCTTCTGGATGATTACAGATGCGATCGGCCCGACCGGGAAGGTGTGCTCCCGATTGTTTTTGGTGAGTTCGCCCGGAAGGGTAATGGTCTGTTGGTTGTGGGAGTAGTAGATTTTAGCCAACGCTCCGGTCTCGCCGCGGCGCTGACCCATTAAGATGAGTAGCCGGACGATCTCTCCAAAATCTCCTTCAGCCTGGCCGGCTGCATGCCAAACCGTCCGCAGTTCGTCGTCCGTCAGGATGCGCTTGCGCTTCTTTGACTTGGCAATTTGCATCCCCTCAAGGGGGTTGACGGTGATGTAGCGTCGCTGCGGCCGAATAGCCCAGCGGAAGAATATCCGGCAGACGGCCAAGGCGTGGGCCTGCTCGCTGGGGGTATCGATCAAGGGGTCTGTGATGGCCGAAAGCATAAACGGCGTAACCGCGTCCATACGCTTGGGCTTTAGCGTTGGCAGGAAGTACTTCTCCATCATCCGCTTGTAGTCGCGCTGGGTGCGCTCCTTCCGGCGGGCGATATAGTCGGTCTTGAAGGTCTCATAGGCTTCGCCAAAGCTTACCCGCTCACCGCTTAGGTGCGTCGCAGCAAGAAGCCGCTTCGCCTCCTTCCGGGCGTCCGCAAGACTGATCGCGGGGTAGTGGCCAATCCGAATGCGCCGCCGCTCCTGGCCCCGCATCACAATCCACGTGCGTCGATGCTTGCCAACCCGGATGCCAAAGGCCGGCGTGGTCTCGTCAAAATGCGTGCCCGCCGGAAGCGAACGCACGGTCAAATCGGTGAGGCGCGCGGTGGGCATTTGGCTCTTTTTGGCTCAGCAATCGCGCGTGCTGTGGTGTTACGCGCGTGAGCACTATGAGCGAGTTATGCCTGCAAATAAAGGGCAACTTGCATTTCGACGCGCGCCATGTAGCACCATGAATCGGTGCAAAAAATAAATCGAAATCCGATGCTCTATCCAGCTGAGCTACGAGCGCGTGTGATCGGTCGATTACCAGACCTGAGCCGGAACGGCCAGTGGCGCCGGCCTCAGAAGCAGGGATGCCGGTGGCGGTCCTGGCCGATATAGGCGGCCGAGCTCTGGTAGCATTTGCTGGTCGAGGGGCCGTCGTAAAAGGCGAAGGTGCCCGCGTCCAGGCCGGGGCCGTAATTGTGCAGATAGCTGATGTGGTAGGGCAGGCCCCAATAGGCGTGCCGATAGTGGTGATGCCGGTGGTGCGGATAGGCGGAGAGGTCGGCCGCGACGGCCGGGGTGAAGGCCACGGCGGCAGAGGCTGCCATGGCAACGGCGAACGCGGCAAAAAGCTGGATCTTGGTCATTGGCGGCCTCCGGGCATCACGCTGGAATCGGCCATTTGGGCCGCTTCATGGTCCATTTAACCCGGAATTGGGCGGAAAGCTGCGGGAAATCAGTCACAGCGCGCCAAAATTCGCCTTTTTGCGGATGCTTAACCGATTGCCAACACAGTCCGGCCAGAGTCTTGGGGTGAGGTCCGTCCGGGCCGACCCATCCTGACCAGGCATTTCGGTTTCGAACGTTCCATGCGCATCACGCCCCTTGCCTTGCTGTTTCTCGTTCTGGCTGCCGCGCCTGCGCGGGCGGATCTGCACATCACGCGCGACCATGGCGGCTATGTCGAGGAGTACAAGGCCAAGTACAAGCGCATCAAGGAGCGCGGCGAGCGCGTCGTCATCGACGGCATCTGCAATTCCGCCTGCACGCTGGTGTTCGGCATCGTGCCGATGAACAAGATCTGCGTGACGCCGAAGGCCAGCCTCGGGTTTCACCAGGCCTATTACGACAAGGCCTTCACCTTCGGCATCAAGGTCACCAGCATGGAAGGCACTTCCGACCTGATGTCCTATTACCCTGATACGGTGAAGGACTGGATCCGCCGCAATGGCGGCCTCACCACCGAGATGAAGAAGATCAAGAACGGCGTCGATCTCTGGAAGATCGTCGATCCCTGTCCAGACGAGTGGTAGGGCGAGCCGTCTCGCGCGTCGCGTCTTCGGTGTGACGTCGCCATCCGACACCAGCAACACCGACGCTTTCGACTTGCTCAGCACGGCCGTGGCGACGCTGCCGACCACGACGAGACTGTTGCCTGGACCCCCGGTGGATGGCACGTTAAACGCCCGATATCATCCATCTTGGTGAAGTTCTCTCGTGAGTGGCAGGCAAAACAATCTTCTTGCTCAGGCGTTGCAACAAGGCGCGCAGGCGCTGCGAACGCAGCAGTTCGGTCTGGCGGAGAAGATTGCAACCGAGATCCTGAAATCGAGCCGCACCGACCGGAATGCGGCGCTGATCCTGGCTCACGCCCTGAGGGGCCAGAATCGGGCAGGCGAGGCGATTGCGCCGCTCGAAAGGGTTGCACGCCGCGGCAATGACGGGGAAATCGAGACCCTGCTTGGTGCATCGCTGTGCGATTCCGGGCGGGCGCCTGACGGCATCGAGCAACTCCGGCGTACCGCTGCGCGGCGCCCACTCTATTTGCCCGCCTTTCAGGAGCTCGCAGGTCAGCTTGCCAAAGCCGGACGATTCGACGAGGCCATCCGGACCATCCAGGATGGCGTCGAACTGGCCCCCGAGAGCGTCGACCTGAAACTCGACCTCGGACGGCTGTTGCAGCAGAACGGTGAGCGTGCCAAGGCGCGCGACGTCCTGACGATCGCGCGTGACGCTGCGCCCGGACGCACCGATATCCTGAGCGAACTTGGCCGCGTGCTGCTCCTCGAGGGAGACTACACCGCTGCTGCGGACGCCTACCGCCACGCGCTCGCGCTGCGTCCGGACGACGGCTTGACCCGCGCCAACCTCGCCACCTGTCTCATGGAGAAGGGAGAGCGCGATGCCGCCGAGGCGGCGCTGCGCGTGGTCATGAAGGGCCGACCCCATTTGCTTGGCCGTGCCGCCTACGTGCTTGCCGCGTCATCGCATGGCCGCTTCTTTTTCGATTTGAGCGCGGTTGCGAAATTCCTGGGGGAGAATCGTCTTGAATAGCTCGGCCGATCTCCTCACAAACTCGTCATGCCCGGGCATAGCCGTCCGAAGCACGGCGTCGCTTCCGCTCCGCCTATGTCCCGGGCATCCACGTCTTCGTTTCGATAGCCCCGCCCGCAAGCGGGAGCCGACTTCCTTCGCGGTTGCTATTCAACCCAATCTCATCGCGCTTCAGGGTCTGAAATTCTTCCGGTAGAGATCGTGCTGCCGCCCCAGCTCATTTCGGAATTCGTGAACCCGCTTGGTTTCTTCCGCCGTGAAGACAGACGTCTGCGCGGTCCAGCTGTCTCGTTTGACGGGAATACACTGCGCGATCGGCGTGCCCTTCGGGAGGACGCCGCTGAAATTCCTGTCATGCCAGTGCGCAGGGAAGTGCACCCAGGTATCGGTATAAACGTCGCAATTGACCAACCCGGTGAGCGTGGTGAAGGGCAGATCGAAGCGATTGGCAGGGTGCGTGAAGTAGACCGCATACCCTTCCGGGGCTTCAATGGCCCACAGATTGTGGAATTTCATGAAGAAGCGCTCGGCGTCGAAAATCGGCGTACCGGTGACCTGACCTGGATCGTGGAATCCGATGGGCGAGCGCGGAAAATCGAGTTCTCCTCCCGGAGGGATATCATTGTCCCAGGTGATCTCTCCGTTCTCGACCTTCAGGTCGCAGATCAGCGGTAGCAGAAACCCGTGGGTCATGGCGTCGACGAATGGCGGGCACCGCTTGACGGTTTCCTCGTCGCGCAGGTTGATCGAGCTGAAGGCTTTCGCCGGCATCGCCTTGAGCCAGTCGGGAACGCCTTGGGCGGCCGGCACCGGCCGCGGAAGATATCCTTCGAGTTCTCGCGGACAGCGAAATTTAAGCGTCAGTTTGTCGTTAGTGGGCATTGGGCGCTTCCGTGGCCTGATTGGCGGCGTGACAATGTCACAGACTAAAGCGTTTTCAAGCGAAGTGGATACCGGTTCGCGCTGGGAAATGCGTCAAAACAACAATCCAGAGCCCCGTTCCGATTCCATCGGAACGGAAGCGTCTCTTGCGCCCAAGATCAATTAAGCGGAGCGCGCCAGGCGGATCGTTCAGCCACGGTCATCTCACCGGCGGCGCTGCGCGCAGTTCTTTCGACAGTTGGAGAAGCGCGGGCCGATAGGGCGGGTGAGGGTCGTCGTCATCGGGGATGGCGCAATCCCCAAATTCCTGGTGGATGCGCTGGATCTCCATGACGCGATCGTTCAGGCGCTGCAGATGCTCCAGCGATCTGGCTTTCCAGTAACGGAACGTATCGCGCGTGGTCGGCACGAAGGCGGTGCCGAATAGCGTTGGATCGGGCACGATTGTCCGCCCAAGCAGGAGGTATTTGTCGGAGCCAACGATGACGAGGGTGGCGTAGTTGCGGGGCCCGTTCGCCTTGAGGCCGTTGAGCGACAATTCGCACAATTTGCTGAAGTAGGGCTCCTCCCGCCAGCGGTCGGGACAGTCGAGATCGACCTGGATGTTGAGCGCGTCCAGGCTGAAATGCGGGACGATGCCCGTCGCCTCCGGGAACCAGTCATCATCGAGATGTCCCTGCAGCCAGGCGCAGCTGAACGACCGGCACTGTCGCGGGCGTTTGTCGTAGATCTCGCAGCCTCCGCCCGTTCGAATGTGGTTGCATGCCGTGTTCACCGGTTTCCCGAGATCGGTCACTTCGAGCACCTTGCAACAGAGCGTGCATGTTCCGCACTGCCGCACGGTCGGCGTCGACGGCGGTATCCCGAGGGCCCACGAACCCTGGCTTTCGCGAAATAGCAGCTTCTGCTTCTCCAGCGCGCTCAACGCGCGTTCGACCTTGAGCCGGGACAGTCCGGTCGCATCAATGATGCGTTTTGTCGTCGTCGCGCCACTTTCGACCGCCCGAACGACCACCAATGTCACTTGATCCATGTTTCCAGCCGGCTTCTTGTGCCTTGTTGTGGGCCGTCGGCATCGGCGGCGACAGATCGCCAGCACGTGGTATCGGGATAGCCGCAGCCGAGATAGCACGAGCCTATCCGGGCGAACAAGGTGCCGCAATGTGCAAAGGCTCCTCGGAAGGCGCCCTCTGCTTAGAGAGGGCGGAACGAAGAGCAAAGCTCGGGCAATCATGTCGCGAGAATGCGAAGCTGCGTCCCCATCCACAGTGTCATCGCCCGGCCTGTGCGCAATTGCGCACATGGACCGGGCGACCCAGTACGCCGCGGCTCATCGACTCAATCACTGACGTCTCTGGAATACTGGATCGCCCGGACAAGCCGGGCGACGACAGCACCAACCTGGTCAGAGCATCGCCTCGCATCACGCCCTGCAAAACTTCGCGATTGCCCGCCGCCGCGTCTTCAGGCAATGACGGCCGCAAATGAACAAAAGCTTCGAGGAAACTGCCGCTCGTCTGGCACCGGCGATTTTTGTCGTGCTGTGGAGCACGGGATTCATCGCCACCAAATACGTCATCAACAATGCCGATCCGCTGACCTATCTGGCGATCCGCATGGCGCTCGTGGTCGTGGTGATGGCTGTGATCGCCGCGGTCGCGCGGCCGAAATGGCCGGACCGCATAGGTGTGGTGCACAGCGCGGTGGCCGGTATCCTGGTGCATGGCATCTATCTCGGCGGCACCGCGATCGCGATCGCGCATTCGATACCGGCCGGGCTGTCGGCGCTGATCCCGGGCCTGCAGCCGATCCTGACCTCGACGATTGCCAACCGCTGGTTAGGGGAGCGCGTCACGCCGTTGCAATGGGGCGGGCTTGTGCTCGGTCTCGCCGGTGTCGTCTTGATCCTGCACAACCGGCCGATGGCGGGCGAGGCGGGCTGGGGCTGGTTTGCTTCCGGCGTCTCGCTGATCAGCATCACCTTGGGCACGCTCTATCAGCGGCGCTTCTGCAACGCGATCGACTGGCGCGCCGGCAATCTCGTGCAGTACATCGCGGTCACGATCTTCTTTGCGATCGGCGCGTGGCTGTTCGAAGCCAACGTCGTGCACTGGACCGGCGAATTCATCCTGGGGCTGGCGTGGCTGGTGTTTGCGCTGTCGATCGGTTCGATCGGGCTGTTGTACTGGCTGATCCGCCACCATGCCGCGACCTCGGTCGCGAGCCTGTTCTATCTGGTGCCGGCGGTGACCGCGCTGATGGCCTATGTCCTGTTCGGCGAGCGGCTCGACATTGTTGCGATCGTGGGCATGGCCGCTTGCGCAGGGGCGGTGCTGCTGGTCAATCGCCGCGCTTAATCCTTGCCGCGGATCTTGGCATAGGCCGCCAGCGCGCGCTCGCGGCCCTGCTTGTGATCGACGATCGGCTGCGGATAGGTCTTCCCGAGTTCGACGCCGGCGCTTGCGAGTTCGATCGGCGTCGCGGTCCAGGGCTGATGGATCAGGTTGTTGGGCAGGTGAGTGAGCTCCGGCACCCAGCGCCTGACATAGGCGCCGTCGGGGTCGAACTTCTCGCCCTGCAGGATCGGATTGAAGACGCGGAAATAGGGCGCGGCATCGGCGCCGGAACCCGCGACCCATTGCCAGTTGGCGGGATTGGAGCCGGCATCGGCATCGACCAGCGTGTCCCAGAACCATTGTTCGCCGGCGCGCCAGTCGATCAGGAGATGCTTGACCAGGAACGAGGCCACCACCATCCGCACCCGGTTGTGCATCACGCCGGTGTGCCAGAGCTGACGGATGCCGGCGTCGACGATCGGATAGCCGGTCCGGCCGCGCTGCCAGGCCTTGAGCGCCTTGGCGTCGCGCTTCCACGGAAAGCCGTCGAATTGCGCCTGCAGGTTCCGATCGGCCAAATCGGGGACGTCGAACAGCAGATGGCGGCAGAATTCGCGCCAGCCGAGTTCGCTGAGGAATTTGTCGATGTCGCCGACAAGGCGAGGGTGCTCGGCGGCGGCGAAGCGGGCGGCGTGCCAAATTTGGCGCGGGCTGATCTCGCCGAAGCGCAGATGCGGCGACAGGCGCGAGGTGCCGTCGCGGTCGGGCCGGTCGCGGTCGCCGCTGTAGCCGCCGATACCATCATCGAGGAATGCCTTGAGCTGCACCTGCGCTGCGGCCTCGCCGGGACTCCAGCTCTCGCGCAGGCCGCCCGCCCAATCGGGCCGCGTCGGCTCGAGCGCCCAGTCGCTGACGGCCTCGCTCGCGATGCCGGGAACGGATGTGAGCTTCTTCGGCACCGGCAACGGCTTCGGCGGATCGCCGAGCCCCTGCACGCGCCGCCAGAACGGCGTGAACACCCGCAGGCCGCGGTTCTCCTTGTTGCGGATCGCCTTGGGTTCGACGAGCAGGTCGCCTGGGAAGATTTGCGAAGAGATGCCGTCACTTGCGAGCGCGGCCTCAACATCCCCGGCAACGGCTTGATGCGGCGCCTGCGCGATCTCGTTCCAGAACACGGCGAAGGCATTGGTTTGGCGCGCCAGCGCTGCGATCACGCTCGCCGCCGGTCCCTTGCGCAGCACCAGCGACCCGCCGATCGCTGCGAGATCGTTGCCGAGCGCGCGCAGCGACTGCGCGAGCCACCAGCGCGCCGCGCCCCCGAGGGGGCGCGCGGCCGGTGGTTTCAGTGCGCGGCTTTCTTCGTCCAGCACATAGAGACAGGTTACCGGCACACCGCGGCTGGCTGCTTCGTGCAGGGCCGGGTGATCCGACAGCCGCAGGTCGTCGCGGAACCAGACGATGATCGGCTGAGTGGGTGTCACCCCTACCTTACGTGCCTGCCGTTACTTCGGTTGCGGCACGATCCGGATATAAGGCTTCGGCGACTTCCAGCCGTCCGGATAGATCGTCTTGGCCTCGTCGTCGCTGACCGAGCCCGCGATGATCACCTCCTCGCCCTGCTTCCAGTCGGCGGGGGTGGCGACGCGGTGCTTGGCGGTCAGCTGCAGCGAGTCGATCACGCGCAGGATCTCCTGAAAGTTCCGGCCAGTGGTCATCGGATAGACCAGCACCAGCTTGATCTTCTTGTCCGGGCCGATGACGAAGACATTGCGAACGGTCAAATTGTCGGCGGCGGTGCGGGTGAGGGGATCGCCGGAGGTCGAGGCCGGCAGCATGTCGTAGAGCTTCGACACGTTGAAATCGGTGTCGCCGATCATCGGATAGTTCGGTGCGACGCCCTGGGTCTCCTTGATGTCCTCGGCCCATTTGGCGTGGCGGTCGACCGGGTCGACCGACAGGCCGAGCAGCTTGACGCCGCGCTTGTCGAATTCAGGCTTGAGATGGGCGAGCGCCCCGAGCTCGGTGGTGCAGACCGGGGTGAAGTCCTTCGGGTGGGAGAACAGCAGTGCCCAGCTGCTGCCGATCCAGTCGTGGAACTTAATTTTGCCCTCGGTGGTCTGGGCTTCGAAGTCAGGGGCCGTCGCGCCAATCTGGAGTGCCATGATATTACCTCATGCTATTGAAGTTGCTTATTAATCTGATTTCGAAGCGTCGCCTTCACTATACGAGGCAGCGAGGCACAAGTGAACCGGGCGATGAAAAAGGCGAAATCCTTCCCCGTGGAGAGGAATACGGAGCAACTTGTTTTGATCCTTGCCCCTGCGACGAAATAACAACTGCGACAGTAAAAGCTTGGAAATGCCCAGATAATGCCTTTTATGACCGCCATCTCACCGGTGCCGGCTGCTATACGACCGAACCGTGACAGTGATCACAGCGACCAAATAGCAACCATCTAAAAATCTCGGAACGCAAGTTCCGAATCATTAACCACTCGTTTACGCCCGCATGGAAAAGCTGGCCTAAGAATAGGAATTGAAAGTCAAACTATGTCCGCCCCAAGTACCAAGACCGCTGAGGCTCTCAGCGGTGCGTTGCAACCCTCCTGCCGCAACACCGCCGCCCATGCACTGACCATTGTGCGCGACGGCGTCATCACCGGCGAAGGCCCGACCACCAAGGGCCGTATCCATTTCTCCCGGTCGCTCGATGCCGATGACGCCCAATGGTGCGCGCGCATCCTGACGGCTGACGCCGTCGCGGATCAGCCGATCAGCCGGGCCGAGGTCGAGGCGCTGTTCCAGATCGACGAGGCCGCCGCCGAGCGTAGCGATGACGGCCGGTTCGACGACCTGCTCGCCAAGGCGATCGCCCATCATGCGGCGTCCGAGTCCGGCCTGCCGGTGCCTCCCCGCGCGGTGGCGTTGTCACCCGACACCGATATCGAGGGCTGGGCGCCGGCGCGGGCGACCAAGATCGACACTAAGGTTTTGGAGTGGATCGCAAGCCAGATGCGCGGCAAGCGCCGCGCCGGTCATGCGCTGGCGGCTATGGTTGCGACGCTGGTCGGCGCGACCGCGCTGCCGCTCGCGACGCAGCTGCCCAACGTGTTCGATATCGGGATGATGTAAGCCATCATCCCGATCGCAAGATCCTCTTGAGAGCGGCGGGGTTACTTCCCCGCCGTTTTCTGTTTGTCGTCGGCCTCGAGCCCGAGCGTCCGCCCCGGGAACCCGGCGACGTCGAAATAACGGGTCGAGAGCACGCGCTGGAACTTGATCACGGTACGCAAGCCATTGGCCGAAGGCTTCGAGGTGAGGGTGCCGTCCGCCATCTTCGGCACGATGCCGTTCGGCAGCGCCTCCGACATCACCCGGCCGGTCAGCCCGCCATTGTTCGGGGCGCGCAGGCCGAGCAGCTGGGCGGCGGTGATGCCGACATCGGCGTTGCTGACCGGAAGCGGGTCGACATAGCCCGCCTTGAAGTCCGGGCCGATCGCCGCGGTGAAGTTGTAGGTGTCGCCGCGGCTGAAGCTGCCATGCATGCCCTGGCCCTGGCGCAGCACGGTGTCGGCGATCTGCACCGAGCAGTTGGTCGGGATCTCGCAGCCACTCGACCAGGAGCGGAAATTGACCACGATCGACGGGTTCGGGGTCGCAGCCTTGCCCTTCAAATTGAGGTTCGACATCGGAAGCGTGCCGGCGAATTTGCCGAGCTTGTCGTCGACGAACAGCCCGCTGATATAGTCCTGCTCGAGCAACGCCTTGACAACGCGGTCAGCGAGCTTTTTGTCTCGGTTCGGCAGATAGATCAGGTCCGAGCCGCCATTGGTCGCGATCACGACGTCGGGCTTGGCGGGGTCCTGGCCGAGCACGCCGTTGCCGGCCTTGGGGTGGGCATTGTCGGCGATGCGGGCATTCTTGTCGTTGGGGTCGTAGAGCGGCAGGCTCAACGCCTTGGCGAGATCGATCGCCAGGAAGCCCATTGGGAGGAAATCCTTCGGCGTGTCGTCGTAGGCGATCTTGGCCGAGGGGCTGGTCTTGCTCTCCTTCGAGATGGTCGAGAAGCCGTGGTCGGAGGAGACGATGATGTTGGTGGTGGCGGCAAGCCCGAGCTCGTCGAGCGCCTTGCGCAGCTGCGCCAGATTGTTGTCGGCGTTCTTGATGCCCGCCAGCGAGGTCGGGCCGTTGATGCCGGGGGTGATGGTGTTGAGGCTGTCGCCGGTGTTGTGCTGGCTGCCGTCGGGATCGCGCGACCAGAACACCAGCACGAACGGCTTGTTGCGCGTCTTGAACATCGGCAGCACGACCTTGGTCGCGACGTCGGCCATGTAGGCCTGCTGCGCAACGTTGGCGACCGTCGTGCCGGGTGTCTTGGCGTCGCCGGCCTTGGCGTTGTCGCCGCGACCGGGCGTGGCCAGCGGCAAATTGGCCTTGGTCAGCGCGTCCTTCATCTCGTCGGAGATCGGAACGCCGGTCTTGCCGCCGGTGGAATCGTCGATCACGATCGTGTTCTTGCCGCGATCGGTGTGGTCGAACAGCAGCGTCGGGCCGACCTTGCCGATCGCTGCCGTGCTGAAGCCCTCGCGGCGGGCCATCTTCAGCAGCGTCTCTTCGTTGAGATAGTCGCCGTTGAAATGATCGTCGATGTCGGCAAGCACAGCATCATTCTCGATGAAGGGAACGACCGTGTCGCCGGCCGGCACCGAGCTGTAGCCGGTATAGATCGTATTGGAGAAGGTGCCGGTGTCGCCGAGATAATGCCCGGTCGACAGCGCCGAGCCGTTCGCCATCGTGAAGGTCGGAAACAGTGAATGCGAATTCTTGAAATGCACACCCTTGTCGCGGATCGCGGCCATCGCAGGTGCCGTTTCCGGCGTCACGATGCCGCCGCGCAGGCCGTCCGGAACGAACAGGATGAGGTTGCGGGGTTTGGCGTTCTGCGCCGAGGCGGCCCCCGCTGACAACGCGATCATGCTGGCGGACAACAGTGCAATGGCGCGACGCATTTATGATTTCCCTATGAAAAGCAGCCCGCGGCTGGTCGCCGCTGCCCTCGTTTAGTTTTGTCACATGACAGAATTGTTACAGTGCCTTCCCGGCGCGCCAATAGCCCCAGTTTTTCCGGTCGAGCGCCGCCAAACACGCCGTCATTCCGCAGGCTGAGTGGCTGTGCTCTCATTGCGCGCGGCATTCCCGGCATGACCGTACCGCGCATACAGCGCCGGCAGCACGGCGAGTGTCAGCAGGGTTGCGCTGATCAGGCCGCCGATCACGACGGTGGCGAGCGGCTTCTGCACCTCGGCGCCGGTGCCGGTGGCGAACGCCATGGGGACGAAGCCAAGCGAAGCAACCAGCGCGGTCATCACGACGGGCCGGAAGCGGGTCAGGGCGCCTTGCTCGATCGCTGACAGCATCGGCACGCCTTGCTCGCGCAATTGGCGGATGTAGCTCAACATCACAAGCCCGTTCAGCACGGCGACGCCCGACAGCGCGATGAAGCCGACCGCAGCCGAGATCGAGAACGGCATGCCGCGCAGCCAAAGCGCGGCGACGCCGCCGGTCAGCGCCAGCGGTACGGCGCTGAACACCAGGAGTGCATCGCGCGCCGATCCCATGGCCGCGAGCAGCAACAGGAAAATCATTGCAAAGCAGGCCGGCACCACGACGCCGAGGCGTTGGTGGGCCGCGGCCAGATTCTCGGACTGGCCGCCCCAAATCATCCAGTAGCCCGGCGGCAGCTTCACCGATTGCGCCACTTTGGCCTGTGCATCCTCGACCACCGAGCCGAGGTCGCGGTCGCGGACATTGGCCGTGACCACGATGCAGCGCTTGCCGTTCTCGCGGCTGATCTGGTTCGGTCCTTCGGTGAAAGAAAATTTCGCCACGCGGTTGAGCGGCAGGCTCTGCACGGCTGAGTTCGGCGTCGCTTTCGGCAATGCGACCGGCAGATTGCTTAGCGCCTCGAGATCGGAGCGCACGCTCTCCGGCAGCCGCACCACGATATCGAAGCTGCGGTCGCCCTCGTACACGACGCCGGCATCCTGGCCGCCGACTGCGGCGCCGATCACGTCCTGCACGGCCGAGACGCTGAGGCCACGGCGGGCAATTGCCGCCTTGTCGACCTTGATCTCGAGCACGGGGAGGCCACCGGCCTGCTCGACCTTGACGTCGGTCGCGCCCCGCACCGTGCGTAGCGCAGACGCAACCTCGTTGGCGGCCTTCAGCATCGGCTCGAAGTCGTCGCCGAACACCTTGACCGCGATGTCGCCGCGAACGCCGGCGATTAGTTCGTTGAAGCGCATCTGGATCGGCTGGGTGAATTCGTAGACGTTGCCGGGCAACCTGCCGACCGCTTTGGATATCTCCTCGATCAGCCGCGCCTTGGTCATCGACGGATCCGGCCACTGCGCGCGCGGCTTGAGGATGATGAAGGTGTCGGATGCGTTGGGTGGCATCGGATCGCTCGCCACTTCCGCAGTGCCGGTCTTGGAGAAGACGAACGACACCTGCGGAAAGCGGCTGACGGTCTTCTCGACGGACAGCTGCATCGCCTGCGATTGCGACAGCGCGGTGCTGGGAATCCGCAGCGCGTGCATGGCGATATTCTTCTCGTCGAGCGAGGGGATGAACTCCTGGCCCAGGCGACTGAAGCCGAACAAAGCGGCTGCGAACAGCACGACAGCAACCGCGATCATCGGCACGGGCGCCGCGACCGCGCGCAGCAGCAACGGATGGTACCGGCCCTTCAACGCCGCAACGAGGCGGTTTTCCTTCTCCTGCACGCGGCCGGTGATGGCGAGTGCGATCAGCGCAGGAACCAGCGTCAGCGACAGCACGAAGGCGGCGGCGAGCGCGAGGATCACGGTCAGCGCCATCGGCTCGAACATCTTGCCTTCGACGCCGGTGAAGGTGAGCAGCGGCACATAGACCAGCAGGATGATGGCCTGACCGTAAAGGCTCGGCTGGACCATTTCGATCGCCGAGGCGCGCACCGTCGCGAGCCGCTCATCACGCGTGAGGACGCGGCCGAGCGCCTGCTGCTTCTCGGCGAGATGGCGCAGGCTGTTCTCAGTGATGACGACGGCGCCGTCGACGATCAGGCCGAAATCCAGCGCGCCGAGGCTCATCAGATTGGCGCTGATGCGCCCCTGCCACATGCCGATGGCGGTCATCAGCATGGCGACCGGGATCACCAGCGCGGTGATCAGCGCCGCGCGGAAGTTACCGAGGAGGACAAAGAGAACCGCGATCACCAGCAACGCGCCCTCGGTGAGGTTACGGGCCACCGTGCCGATGGTCGCATCGACCAGCTGGGTGCGATCCAGCACCGTCTTGACTTCGACACCCGCGGGCAATGACGGCGCGATGGCACGCAGCCGCCCGTCGACAGCGGCTGAGACTGTCCGGCTGTTGGCACCGATCAGCATTAGCGCCGTGCCGATCACGACCTCACGGCCGTTCTCGCTGGCGCTGCCGGTGCGGGTTTCGCCGCCGATCGATACCGTCGCGATATCGCGGATCCGGACCGGAACACCGCCGCGGGTGGTGACGACGACGGCGCCGAGCTCGTCGATGGTCTCGATGCGCCCGCCGGACCGCACCACAAAGCCTTCGCCGTTGCGCTCGATATAGCGCGCGCCGCGGCTGACATTGTTGCCCTCGATCGCCTTGGCGACGTCGGCAAAGGTCAGGCCGAGCGCGATCAGCTTCGCCGCATCGGGCTGGACCTGGTACTGCTTGAGATAGCCGCCGATCGAATCGACGCCGGCAACGCCCGGCACCATCTTGATCTGCGGCTTGATGATCCAATCCTGCACCGTGCGCAGATAGGCGTCCTTCTCGACCTCGCTTTGCAGGATCTGGCCATCCGCCGTCAGAAAGCGGCCATCGCTTTGCAGGCCCGGCATGCCGTTGGTTGGCGCGGGTTGCCCGGAGAAGTGGACGGTCCACATGGTGATTTCGCCGAGCCCGGTCGAGGTCGGGCCGATCCGCGGCTCGATGCCTTGCGGCAGACGCGCGCGGACTTCGGTCAGGCGCTCGCCGACCTGCTGGCGGGCGAAATAGATGTCGGTCGCCTCGCTGAACACGGCCGTGATCTGAGAGAAGCCGTTGCGCGACAACGACCGCGTGCTCTCCAGTCCCGGCGCACCGGCCAGCGCGGTCTCGATCGGGAAGGTGACCTGTTTCTCGATCTCCGTCGGCGACAGTGCCGGCGCCGTGGTGTTGATCTGGACCTGCTTGTTTGTGATGTCAGGCACCGCGTCGATCGGCAGCCTGGTCAGCGCGATGCCGCCGAGCAGCATCAGGATGGCGGCAAGGGTGACGACGACCCAGCGACGCTCGATCGCAAGGGCGATGATGCGCTCAATCATGATCGTGCTCCGCGTCGTCCTTCTCGAGTTCGGCCTTCAGGGTGAAGGTGTTTTCCAGCGCGATGGTCTCGCCGGTGGCAAGACCGGCCAGGACCTCGACATCATCGTCGTCCTCCCGGCCGGTGCGCACCGACCTCGCTTCGAAGCCGTCAGCTTCGCGCACGAAGAGGGTCGGCGTGCCCTTGATGGTCTGCAGTGCCTTCTTCGACACGATCACTGCCGACGATGCACCGGTGAGGGGGACCTCCGCCGTGACGAACGTGCCGGGCTTCCAGCGGTGGTCCCTGTTCGGCATGGTCGCGATGACGCGCGCGTTGCGGGTTTCACGATCGAGCAGGGGGCTGACGAAGATCACGTCTGCGACGGCTTCGTCCTCGCTGCCGATGGTGCGGATCCTGATCGGAACGCCTTCGTGAACCGAACCGATGTCTTCCGGCGAGACGGCAAGATCGACCCAGATGTCGTCGAGATTGACGATGACGAAGAGCTCACTCTCCTGGCCCTCGCGGCCGATCAATCCGCCGAGATCGACGCGCCGCTCCGAGACGCGGCCCGAGATCGGCGAGCGCAGGAACTGCTTGCGCAGGCTTTCAGCCGGCTGGCTCGGCAGGTCGGCGATCTCGCCTTCCGACAGGCCCAGCGCAAACAATTTCTGCCGCGCGCCGTCCAGCTTGATCTGGGCATCGTTCGCGGTCAGCCGCGTGCGCAGGAACTCGTTCTCCGACACAATGCGGCTCTCGACCAGCGTCTTCTGCCTGGCATAGAGCGTCTGCTGCAGGTCGTTGGTCAGCCGTGCGGCGAGGTATTCGCTCTTGGCGTCGGCCACCTCGCGACTCTCGATAGCGGCGACGATCTCGCCCTTCTCGACACTGTCGCCGAGCCGCTTGCTTAGTTCCGCGACCGTCGCTAGCACGCGCACCGACACGCGGCCGATGTGATCGGCGTCGGGGATCAGCGATCCCGGCGCAAGGAAATGCCGTTTCAGCATGCCGCCACCTACCTTCGCGAGCGTGATGCCGGCTTCCCGAATCTGGTCTTCGTTCAGCTCAATGTGTCCTGGCGCCTGATGCCCGGTCTCGACCTTCGGCGACTTCGCCGTGGCCGTCTGCTGCGTCGTAGCCGGGACGGGCATTGGCCATCCTGCCCATGCCGCTGCCAGAACGACGAGCCCAATGCCGGCGACGACACCGGCGAAAAATAGAACAGTCCGTTTCATCTGCGTCTCTCCGCGAGCGCAGGCCAATGGCCTTGCGCTGTCGCCACGTCGATATGTGCGGAAACCTGCTCGCTGCCTGATGGCAGCGAGACGCGACCGGTGATGCCGATCAGATCAGGCGCGTGGCGGCTTGAATGGAGAGAGGCGGTCGGCCGATGCCGGCAGGCCAATGCTGACGTCGCCATAGGCATGCGGCGCATACGCGATGGCAACCACCGCGTCCTGCGGCGCGACGGAGGCGACGTGGGTCAGGCAGTGATCGCCATGCAGCGATGCCGGGTGGGTTGGAGCCTTGCCACCGGTGTCGTCGATCGACTGCGCGATGGACACGGCAAATCCTGCGTCGTCGTCGGAGGTCCAGCCATGGAAGAAGGACAACACCAGCGCCAGCGAAATCAATCCCGCGAGCAGACTGCGCCATCGGCGCGATCCTGCTTTGCGTAGGGAAGACTGAGTCGTGGCTGGTGAAGCGCCCATGCGCCCTAGTTAGCGCCGGCCTCCTGCGCATTCAAGCGCAAGCGCGCGACAGAATTGCTGCGAATACTATAACGTTACATGCTGGCTGCGCCGCGACGCATCAGCCATCGGCGCGCAGCGACGACGGCCCAGACCGCTTCGACCAGGCCGAACGGCCATGCACCCTGCAGGAATCCGTAGATCGAGCCAAGCGCACACGCGACCGCGAATGCGAGGATGAACCACGGGCTGCGCTCTTCGGCCGCATAGCAGACGAGCATCATGCTCACGGCGAACAATCCGAACAGGGTGAGTGCATCCATCGAACGGCAAGGCCCCGGTCACGTCAGTGTTGGCATCTGACCATGCCATGGGTGGAATATCCATCTGGCCCTGCGCGCGGACGGCCCGCGTCAAGCGACGGACAGTGGGCGCGCGGATGAATCGACGCACCCGACTACCGCCGTAAGCAAAAGTTTAAGGCCTGCGACATAAGATCGCTTGATAAACGTATTCGCGCTAACCGCCGGTTAACCATGCGGCTTCTGCCAATCAAGGATCCCGAGCGGTCCTGGCGCAACATCAAGGCACAGTGGAAGAAGGACGCTGAAGGCGTCGGGGAGGAATTTGCCACCTTCGGCGGCTTCGCCGCCCTGGAGGCGCTGACCTCCAAGGAAGAGGATAGTCAGGGCCTGTATTATCTGACCGACGGTGAGCGCGTTCACGCGGTCTGCCAGGTCAGGCGTTTGCTGATGAGCAAATATCCGACGCCTGCCTTGCGCGCGCGCTTCGTCAACGTCTCCCCGATCTATGACCTCGGCCTTGCCGCTACCAGCGACTACGCCCAGATGCTCGTCGCGCTGTTCTCCGGCGTCGTCTGGCTGTCGCGGGATGCGCTGTCGGCCAGCCACATCCGCTTCTTCCTGAAGAGCCCGGGCGACTCGCAATTCTTCGCGGCACTTCAGGTCGCGACGCCGCTTTCACCGTTCTCGAAGTTCACCATCGAGGGGGCGCTGATCGAGTGCAGCCTGAAAGAGGCGAGGGCGGCGCCCGGAGCGGTGAGGGTGGCTTCCTGACGACGTATCGCCGGGGTGGGCCGCCGTTGGGTGTGTGGACACCTTAACCGACCGATAACTGACTTTCCTAACCGCGCCTTGGGTTGTGGTCCCGTACAAGGGCACCCGCAGGGTCAGGAAAATGTCAACGCGTTCAACGAACGGCAATATGCCGGAACACCGATGGCTGTCGATAGCAGGTGTGCTGCGCGCCACAAGGCTCGGCGCCATTCAATGGCTCGTGCTGAGTGCTGCCCTGCTGGTGCTCGCGATCACGCTCGGCACCGGCTACCTTGCCTTGCAGTACCGCCAACGCGCGTTGCAGGTTTCCGAGCGCGAGCTCGACAACACCGCGCTGCTGCTGTCGCGGCATTTCGATCAGCAGCTCAGCGATCTCCAGCATGTCCACGATGATATCGTGAGCTATATGCAGACAGGGCAGATCGAGACCGCCGATCAATTCGAAGAGAACATGTCGTTGTTGAGCGCGCACGAAATGCTGCGCACCCGCCTGGCGACACTGCCGCACGTCGGCGGCCTCAGTCTCTTCAATGCCAAGGGATGGCTGATCAACTCGTCCGAGATGTGGCCGGTGCCTGATGTCAGCATCGCGGAGCGGCGCTATTTCCGGGAATTCACCTCGGGAAAGCCGACACCCGACGTCATCGTCGAACCGGCGATGAGCAAGGTGACGGGAAACTGGACCACGATCTTCGCGCGCAAGATCACCGGGCGTAACGGCGAGATCATCGGCTTTGCCAGCCGCGGCGTCGAACCCAGCCATTTCGAGGACTTCGTCGCCTCGCTGGCCCTGAATGGCGACACCGTGATCTCGATGATTCATCGGGACGGCACCATCATCGCGCGCTACCCGCAGGATACCAGTGTCGTCGGCCGCAACATCATCGACCAGCCGCAGTTCCGGAAGGTGCTGAGCGAGGGCGGCAACAGTTCGGGCCGCTTCTTCAACTCGCAGGGCGAGGAGAACGTCGGGGCCGTCAAAGCGCTGTCCCACTTTCCGATCCTGATTCTTGCGACGACCAGAGTATCGAGCGTGCTGGAGGATTGGCGCGCGCAGACCAAGCTGGAGTTCTTCGCCGCGGTTCTCGCCGTGGTCGTCGTTATCGTCATGATCTTCCTGATCGTACGCCAGCTGAGACAACAGCACGATGCAGCGCAGCGCCGGTTGTCCGAGAAGAGTCAGCACCTCGACACCGCCATCAACAACATGACCCAGGGGCTCCTGCTGTTCGACGCATCGTCGCGGCTCGTGATCTGCAATCAGCGATATATCGACATGTTCGGCATCTCGCCTGAGGTCGCGAAGCCGGGATGTCACCTGCGCGATCTGATCCTGCATCGGCAGGCGACCGGCTCCTTCGTCGGCGACGTCGACGAATATTGCGCCCGGTTCACGAACCGGGACGGCGACAAGGTCCAGGACACCACGGTCACGACGCCCGACGGCCGCAACATCCGCCTGATCTACAAGCGATCGCCGGATGGCGGCTGGGCCACCACGCTCGAGGATGTCACCGAGGGGCGGCGGGTGCAGGCGCGGATCGAGCATCTCGCGCATTACGATGTCCTGACCAATTTACCGAACCGCACGCTGTTCCAGCGCCATGCAGAAGGGCTGCTGTTCGAGTCCGCTGCGCGCGCGTTCGCGATCCACTATATCGATATCGACGAGTTCAAGCGCATCAACGACACGCTGGGTCATCTGATCGGCGACGAATTCCTCCGCGGCGTTGCGGACAAGCTGCGCCAGTCGATCGGACCGAACGACTTCATCGCGCGCCTCGGCGGCGATGAATTCGCCATCGTCCAGCACGACATCAATTCGGACGACGATGTCAGCGACCTCATTGCGCGGATCTATCAGTCGCTGCGCACGCCGTTCGACTGCTGCGGCCATCGCCTGTCGAGCGATGCGAGCATCGGGATCGCGGTCGCGCCGCGCCACGGCTCCGACCTGTTCGGCCTGCTCAAGAGCGCCGATCTTGCGATGTACGCTGCCAAGGCTGCTGGCCGCAGGACCTATCGCTTCTTCGATCCCGCCATGGAGAAGCAGGCCAATCTGCGCCGTGAGCTGGAGGCGGACCTGCGAACCGCGCTGGCCGAGGCCAGCTTCGAACTTTACTACCAGCCGCTGGTCGACCTGCGCAGCAACGAGGTGACCGGCTGCGAGGCGCTGTTGCGCTGGCGCCACCCGGTCCGCGGCATGATCTCGCCGATGGAGTTTGTGCCGGTGGCCGAGGAGACTGGCCTGATCGAGGAGATCGGGCTGTGGGTGCTGCGCACTGCCTGCATCGAGGCGGCGGCGTGGCCGCCGCATGTGCGCGTCGCGGTCAACGTCTCGCCGGTCCAGTTCAAGTCGGAAACGCTGGCGCTGAAGGTCGCTGGCGTGCTCGCCGAGAGCGGGCTCAACCCGCGGCGGCTCGAGCTCGAGATCACCGAGGCGGTGCTGATCGCCGACGACGATGCGGCGCTTGTCACGCTCGGCCAGCTCCGCGCGCTCGGCGTCCACATCGCGCTCGACGATTTCGGAACCGGATACTCGTCGCTGCAATATCTGCAGCGTTTCCCGTTCGACAAGATCAAGATCGACCGCTCTTTCGTCAAGGAAGTGGCCGGCAACTCCGGTTCGGCCTCGATCATCCGCGCGGTGGTCTCGATCGCGGCCGACCGCAACATGATCACGACCGCCGAAGGCGTCGAGACCGATCAGCAGCGCGACACCGTGCAGATGCTCGGCTGCACGCAGATGCAGGGCTATCTGTTCAGCAGGCCGGTTCCGGCGCAGGATGTCCGGATGCTGCTGGCCGTCGCCGGCGTCGAGGACGCGGCGTAGCGGCTGCTGACTGCCATCATCGCATAGGACATCTGCTGGAACGGCGTCGCCGGAACCGGGAACCCTTCTGCCGGAACCGAGTTCCTTTGCGGGGCTCGACCGGTAGGTAACCATGAAAACCGCAGTAGCGTCAGCGGCTGTGCTGCTGTTTGCCTCTTGCACGGCAAACGCAGAGAGCGGCCTTGCGTCCTATTATCGTGGCATCGGCAGGAGTGGCGAAATGACCTGCGCACATCGCAGCAGACCTTTCGGCAGCATGGTCACGGTGTCCTACCGAGGGCGATCGATCCAGTGTCGTGTCAACGATCGCGGCCCGTTCATCCGCGGACGGATCATTGACGTCTCAACCGCGGCAGCCCGCGCGCTCGGCATTCTCGAACTCGGCGTCGCGCATGTGATGATCGAATAGGCTGCAATCGCGCGCAGCGTCATTGCGCCTTCGAGGCGGTTGTTCGTTGCTCGACGATCGCCTTCCTGAGCGTGCGCGACAGCGCTTCGACTGAATAGGGCTTCTGGATCAATTCGAAGCCCGAGTGGGCGTTCTCGGCGAGTACGTTGCTGTAGCCGCTGGTCAGCACCACGGGCAGGCCGGGAAACCGATCGCGGATGATTCCGGCGAGTTCGACGCCGTTCATGCCGGGCATGATCACGTCGGAGAACACGAGGTCGGCAGAGAACTCGTTCTCCGACAGGATTGCCAGCGCAGCATTGGCGTTGGCGGCGCGCTTCACGGAATAGCCGAGGTCTTCAAGCAGCTCGGTTGAGAAGCGACCGACATCGTCGTTGTCCTCCACGACAAGGACGCGATAGCCGCGGCCGATCGACGTCTGCTCGTTGCCGGCAGAGGCGGCGACCTTCGCATCCGCGGGCCGCATCGCCTGCGGCAAATAGATCGTGAAGCTCGCGCCGTGTCCGGGCGTGCTGGTGACCTCGATGTCGCCGTCGGACTGCTTGACGAAGCCGAAGGCCTGGCTCAATCCGAGACCGGTTCCCTTGCCGACCTCCTTGGTCGTGAAGAACGGTTCGAAGATCGCGTCGAGATTTTCGGGCGAGATGCCGCTGCCGGTATCCTGGATCGAGATCGCGACGAAGTCGCCGCTGCGTGAAGCCTGGGCGCGCAGCGCGGGGATGGTGTGGACCTTGCTGACTGCAATCGTCAGCTGGCCCTCGTTATCCATGGCATCGCGGCCGTTGACGGCCAGGTTGATCAGCGCGGTCTCGAACTGGCCGATATCCGCGATCGCAAAGCAGTCGGGATCGTCGATCCTGACCTCGATGTGGATCCGCCCGCCGACCAGCGGCCGGATCAATTGCGCCACGCTGTCGACCTGCGCACCGACGTTGAACACTTCGGGATTGAGCGGCTGCCGGCGCGCAAACGCCAGCAACTGGGCCGTCAGCTTGGAGGCGCGCTCCACGGTCTCCGAGATCGCATCGATGTAGCGGCGGCGGCGTTCGTCGGGGAGCTCGCGGCGGCGCAGAAAATCAGTCGCAGAGCGGATGATGGTCAGGAGATTGTTGAAGTCGTGTGCGACGCCGCCGGTGAGCTGCCCGACCGCTTCCATCTTCTGCGACTGCCGCAAGGCTTCCTCGCCACGGCGGCGCTCGGTGATATCGATGGCTTCCGGCACCGCGCCGACAATCGTGCCGTGCCGGTCGTGCAGCGGCCGCATCTCGAAATCGAAGTAGCGCTCGCCGATCGGCAACCGCAGCAGCATTTCGAGCTTGACGTCCTCGCCGCGCATCACCGTGGCGAAGGCGCCCTTGACCGCCTCGGGAATGCCTTCGGTCGCACTGAACCACGGCGTGTCCCAGAACGGCTTGCCGACGACGTCGGCCGGGTCGGCGCGGATGCCGGCCAGTGCGGTCCTGTTGGCATACAGCAGGTCGCCATCCTGGTTGAGCAGCCCCTGGTATTGATGGCTGGTCTCGAAGATCGCGCGCAACTGCGCTTCGTTGGACTCGAGCTGTGCGGTACGCTCGGAGATGCGCCGCTCCAGCGACTCGTTGAGCTTCCGCAGCTCGATTTCGGCTTCCTTGGCGGCCGTGATGTCATGGGCGACGCCGATGAAGCCGATATGCTTGCCGTTCGGATCCCAGCGCGGCTGCGACTCCGAGCGCAGCCAGCGCCAATCGTCAGTGGCGTTGCTGTAGCGTGCCTCGAGCACGAATGGCTTGAGCGAGAGCTCACCCGTGATCTGCTCCTGCAGCATGCGGGGCAGATCGTCCGGATGCAGCGCCTTGCGCCAGTCGAACACGATCGCCTCCTCGAACGGCAGGCCGAGAAAGTCGAGATAGGCCTGGTTGGCAAAGGAGCGCGTGCGGTCGAGCTTGGTCACCCAGATCGGAACCGGCGCGCTGTCGGCGATCAGGCGGAAGCGCTCCTCACTCTCGCGCAACGTCTCCTGCGCCAGCATCTGGTCGGTGACGTCGAGATCGGCGCCGACCAGGCGCAGCGCGCGTCCGCTGCGGTCGCGTTCGATCTTGGCGACGACGCGGATCCACCGGCTCTCGCCGTCGTTCGGGCGGATGATCCGGTACTCCGCCGTATAGTCCTCGCTTGCACCCTTGAGCACGCCGAACAGGTGCTCGACCGTCCGCTCGCGGTCCTCGGGGTGAATTCGTCCGACCCAATTCTCGTAGGTTTCATTGATTTCATCGGGCGGTAGCCCGTGCACCAGCAGATATTCGGGGGAGCGGCGGTTCCGCACGCCGTCGCGGAAATCGATCTCGAGCCCGCCGACCCGCGCGATGCGCTGGATTCGCGCGAGTTCGGCTTCGCGATCCTGCAATGCACGATGGGCTCGATCGCGTTCGCGCGCGATCTCCTCGAGATGCTGCCGCAGCCGTTCCGCGGCCGCGGCCTCGGGGAGCACATCGGAGGGATCGGGAGGGGTCATTCGTGCCGGCAACCTCTTGGGCTTAGTCTCACACAGGACGAGGCGGTTTTGCCAGCGGTGATTTTCTGGCGCTCACTTGCTCTTCGCACTGGGGCGGCAATTATAGGCCCTGCGGAACCCGGCGGCCTGCGCGTCTTCCTCCGAGCAGAACCAGCGATCCGGATTGGTTAAGCCCGGGTAACTGCGGCATGCCTGCAGGTGATAGATGCCGACATTGCCGGTGACGCGGGCGCGCACCGCGTACTTGCCCTTGATGTTGCAACTGGCCGGCATTGCGAGGTCGTCGGGAAACAGCGCCGCGCGGATCTGCGTGTCGCGGTCGGCCGGGCAGGAGTTGCCGAGCAGCGCGCCGTCCTTCTTGCCGCTGCGAAATTCGTGCGGTGCGACGAAGCAGCCTTTCCAAAGTCCCTGGCGGTCGTCCTTTGCAGCCGCTTCATCCGGTTTGAAGCGGCCGGTGGCGGATGCCTCGACATTTAGCGCATAGCCCTGGCGGACCAGCACCTGGCTCAGGCTGGTCGGATCGCCCTCGATCTTGCAGACGCCGAGGCGGCGCTTCTTTGCGGTGGGATCGACGCCGATATCGTCGCAATGAATGGGCTTGCCGCCGATCAGTCTGGTCAACTGGTCGCGCGCTTCGACGCCGCAAGCCCAGGGATCGGCGTGCTCGTCGATACAGGGCTGATCGACCGCCGGCGCGTCGATGCCGTCGAGGCGATAGGTTACATTGCCGAGCTGGATCGTGCTGCCGTCCTTGACGACCGCGGCCGCGGCCGCGGCGAGGCCGGGATTCGCTGGCAGCCATGCAAGCAGAAGTGCGATGGCGACGGGATTTCGGAACCGCATATTTTCACTTCAGGTCTTTGGCGGGCAGTCGAACTTCTAGCACAGGCTGACGCGATCGAACCAAGGCCTGTTTGCAAGACGAGCATGCGAGGCTTCACATCCGGTGGTTGGTGCCGACCTGAAGCGCGAGGCATTGCAATTGAAGGATGCGCGCATGGCCGGTGGGCTATCGGTGTCATCGTCGAGGTCGTTGCTGACATCTGGAGCCCGTGGTGCCTCGCACGCTGGCGGAGCAAATGGCGCCCCAGAAGACGACACCCGGCCAAAGATCTGATTGACTTGATGAGAACAAAATAGGAACATAAGGTCGCAATCGATACCGGATATCCCCATGACGTCTGCACGGCCCGAATCTGACGACGATGACGGGCTGGAAGCGGCTGTCGATCAGGCCATCTCAGCTTGCGGCGGGGACATGCGCGCCACCATCCGCGCGCTGATCGTTGCCAACGAATTCCTGGAAAACGAGGTCGGCGAGCTGATGAAAGCGGTCTCGCGCGCCCATTCCCGTGGCCGCTTCCAGACCTATTCGGGCTGAAGTCCCCCTCTGACTACCGCCAGACACCGGGCCGGCTCCCACGAGACCGTTGCCTCCGGTTCGTTTTGCTGTACCACGGGCTGGTGACGTCCAATCGCCCGTGCCAGATTGCGCGGGAGGGATCCTGCCCAAGTCGAAATCCAGTCGAAAATCCAAGCCAAAAGCCCAAGCAACAAAAGCATGTTCAAACGAATCCTGATCGCCAACCGCGGCGAGATTGCCTGCCGGGTCATCAAGACCGCTCGCCGTATGGGGATTGAGACGGTCGCCGTCTATTCCGAGGCCGACCGCGACGCGCTGCACGTCGAAATGGCCGATGAGGCCGTGCTGATCGGCCCGCCGGCCGCGGCCGAGAGCTACCTTTTGATCGACAAGATCGTCGAGGCCTGCCGCAAGACGGGCGCCGAGGCCGTGCATCCCGGCTACGGCTTCTTGTCCGAGCGCGAGGCGTTTCCGCGCGCACTGGAGGCGGCCGGTATCGTGTTCATCGGCCCGAACCCCGGCGCGATCGCCGCGATGGGCGACAAGATCGAATCCAAGAAGGCCGCCGCGAAGGCCAATGTCTCGACCGTGCCCGGCCATCTCGGCGTCATCGAGGACGACAAGCACGCAGTGCTGATCGCCGACGAGATCGGCTATCCCGTCATGATCAAGGCCTCCGCCGGCGGCGGCGGCAAAGGCATGCGCATCGCGCATTCGAAGGCGGAAGTGGCCGAGGGCTTCAACCTCGCGAAAGCCGAGGCGAAATCCTCGTTCGGCGACGATCGCGTCTTCATCGAGAAATTCATCGTCAACCCGCGCCACATCGAAATCCAGGTGCTCGGCGACAAGCATGGCAACGTGATCTATCTCGGCGAGCGCGAATGCTCGATCCAGCGCCGCAACCAGAAGGTCATCGAGGAAGCACCGTCACCGCTGCTCGATGAGCAGACCCGCCGCAAGATGGGCGAGCAGGCGGTCGCGCTGGCCAAGGCCGTGAATTACGATTCGGCGGGCACGGTGGAATTCGTCGCCGGCCAGGACAAGAGCTTCTTCTTCCTGGAGATGAACACGCGCCTGCAGGTCGAGCATCCCGTGACCGAACTGATCACCGGCGTCGATCTCGTCGAGCAGATGATCCGCGTCGCCGCCGGCGAGAAGCTTGGTCTCGCGCAGAAGGACGTGACGCTGACCGGCTGGGCGGTGGAATCCCGCGTCTATGCCGAGGATCCGTTCCGCAACTTCCTGCCGTCGATCGGGCGCCTGGTGAAGTATCGCCCGCCGGCCGAAGCAAGCCATGACGGAATCACCATCCGCAACGACACCGGCGTGCAGGAAGGCGGCGAGATCTCGATCTATTACGATCCGATGATCGCCAAGCTCGTCACCCACGCCCCCTCGCGTGCGGCCGCGATCGAGGCGCAGGCGACCGCGCTCGATGCGTTCTATATCGACGGCATCAGGCACAACATTCCGTTCCTGTCGGCGCTGATGAACCATCCGCGCTGGCGCGAGGGGCGGCTCTCGACCGGCTTCATCGCGGAGGAATTCCCGAAGGGATTTTCGGCGCGATCACCGGAGGGTGAGATCGCGCGCCGGCTGGCCGCGGTCGGCGCCGCGATCGATCACGTGCTCGGCGAACGCAAGCGGCAGATTTCCGGCCAGATGGGCGGCCGCGTGGTCCAGCGCGAGCGCCGCCGCGCGGTGTGGCTCGATCGCGCCGAGATCGCGCTCGACGTCGCGCGTGAGGGTGATGCGATCGCAGTGCGCTTCATCGGCGCTGACGGCTTGCCGGGCAACCCGCACAACCTTGTCTCGACCTGGGCGCCGGGCGAACCGGTCTGGCAGGGCACCATCGACGGCAATTTGGTCGCCTTGCAGGTGCGCGCCATCAACAACGGCTTCCGCCTGGCCCACCAGGGCTTTGAGGTTCCGGTCTATGTCTTCACCGAGGCCGAGGCCGCGTCAGCGCGGCTGATGCCGGTGACCACGGCGGCCGACACCGGCAAGAAGCTTCTGTGCCCGATGCCCGGGCTCGTGGTGTCGATCGCGGTGACCGAGGGGCAGGAGGTCAAGGCCGGTGAGACGCTGGCCGTGATCGAAGCGATGAAGATGCAGAACGTGCTGCGCGCCGAGCGCGACGGCACCGTGAAAAAGATCCACGCCGCCGCCGGTGCCACGCTGGCGGTCGACGCGCTGATCCTGGAGTTCGCGTAGACACAGTCCCGTCATTGCGAGCCAACGGGTCGCGCGAATGCGCGCCCGATGATAAACTCCGCGAAGCAATCCATCTTACCACACATGACGAGCGATGGATTGCTTCGTTGCTTCGCTCCTCGCAATGACGTTGATAGAGGGAGACACCATGGCCTTCCACAAACGACGTGACGCTCTCAGGTCGATTCTATCAGGTTCGACCTGTATCCGTCCGGGGTCGGTCTATGACGCGACTTCGATCCGGATCGCCGAGGATCTCGGCTTCGAGCTCGGCATGTTCGGCGGCTCGGTGGCGTCGCTCGCCGTGCTCGGCGACCCCGATATCGCCCTGATCACACTGACCGAGCTTGCCGAGCAGATGCGGCGGATGTCGCGCGCATCGGCCTTGCCCGTGCTCGTCGATGCCGACCACGGCTACGGCAACGCGCTCAATGTTCGCCGCACCGTGCAGGAGCTCGAAACCGCCGGCGCGGCCGGCCTTACCATCGAGGATACGCTGCTGCCGCAGGCGTTCGGGGAGGCGAAGACGCAGCTGATCTCGCTGGAGGAGGGCGTGGGCAAGATGAAGGCCGCGCTCGACGGCCGCGGCGATCCCTCGCTCGTCGTCATTGGGCGTACCGGTGCCGTCTCGATCACCAATCTCGACGATGCGATCGCGCGTGCCAGGGCCTATGAAGCCGTCGGCGTCGATGCGCTGTTCTTCACCGGCATCAAGTCGCGCGGCGAGTTGGAGGCGATCTCGGCTGCGACGCGGCTGCCGATCGTGCTCGGCGGTGCGCCGGAGGAGATGACCGCGCTCGACTATCTGGCAGGCCAGCGTGTCCGGATCGCGTTGCAGGGCCACGCACCGTTCGCGGCGGCGACGCAGGCCGTCTACGAGACCTTGAAGGCGCTGCGCGACGGCGCCTCGCCAAAGACCCTCAAGGGGATCGCCTCGTCCGAACTCACCGGCCGCGTGATGCGCGAAGCGGATACCAAGGCGCGCAGCGGCGAGTTCCTCGGCCTGAGAAAATGAGCGGCGCGATCTGCCACGTCACGGTTCGCGGCCGTGTGCAGGGCGTCGGCTATCGTGCCTGGGTGGCGGAGCAGGCTGTGTCGCGCGGCCTCGACGGCTGGGTCCGCAATCGCCGCGATGGCAGTGTCGAGGCGGTGTTTTCCGGACCCGAGGATATTGTTGCCGAGATGATCGCGGCCTGCCGGCGAGGGCCGTCGTCGGCGCGCGTGGAGAACGTGCAGGCGGGCACAGCCACGTCCGACCTGCTGAATCTGCGCGGGGCAGGCGAGCGCTTTACGTTTCTCCCGACCGTCTAGAGCATGATCCGGAAAAGTGTGAAGCGGTTTTCCGAAAGATCATACTCAAACAAGGAGCTAAAGCGCGATGACTATTCAACCCAATCTCATCGCGCTTTAGCCGCCGAGGTCCTAAGCGACCGCCGAGATCACCAGAGCCTGAATCTTCCCTTCGATAGGGCCATTGCCGAAACGGTGTGCCAACGCTTCTGCCACGCGCTGTGTTGCCGCTTCGAGACTCGGCTCACCCAGCGCCTCGATCTCACCGCGCATCGGCGTGCCTTGGCAGTAGGCGATGGCGGAATCCTGCGGCGAGGCCGCCGGACTCCGATGAGCGACCATCTCGATTCCAATGTCGCGAAAGCCTGCGGCGGTCAGGTCATCGCGAATGCGCGCCGGATCGTGATAGCCGTGCGGTGTCCGCGCCATGAATTGCGGAGGGTTGCTCGGAAACACCTGGTGCATCGTCTGCTGCATGACGTTGGCGAAATCGTTCTCTTCGATCTTGTCCCAGACGTTGAAGAGAAACCGTCCGCCTGGCCTGAGCACGCGCCGCGCCTCCGAATACCCCTTGATGCGGTCCGGAAAGAACATGGCGCCGAACTGGCAGGCGACAATATCGAAGCTCGCATCGCCAAAGGGGAGGGATAGTGCGTCGGCCTGCTGCCAGCTGATGTTTGTCTTGCCTGTGAGGTGCGTCTTGGCCTGCGCCAGCATCGGTTCGTTGAGATCGGTCGCCGTGATGTGGGTATCAGGCAATTCGCTCGCCAAGACAGTCGTGACGGCGCCGGTGCCAGCCGCGATCTCGAGCAGATCGCGGGGCTGGTGCGCCTTCGCGCGCGCGGCGAGATCGCGGGCATAGGGAGCGAAGATCATCGGGACCATCAGCCGGTCATAGGTCTGCGGGATCGAGCCGGTGAACGCCTTGTCGGATGCGGAAGCGGTCATGAAGCGCTCCTTTCAGGAGGCCGTGCGAGCGGGGCGGCCAAGGCGCGGACTATGCACCGGCGTTCCGGCCCGGCCAATCCGTCCGGTGACACGCGAGCCGGACCAAAGGGTGGGGGTCGGCCGTAGCGCTTGACTTCCGCTCCGTAGTGTCTGATATTTCTGTCATGACAGAAATAACCGCCAAGAAGAAACTTCCCGCCGCCGTTGAGCGCTTCATCCTGCATTGGGGCGACATGGGCGACGAGTGGGGGGTGAACCGCTCGGTCAGCCAGATCCACGGGCTGCTGTACCTGGCGGAATCGCCGATGACGGCGGAGGACATCGCCGAGACGCTTGGCATGGCACGGTCCAACGTCTCCAACTCGATCAAGGAATTGCTATCCTGGGGATTGATCCGGCGCGTGCCGATCCTTGGTGACCGCCGCGATCACTTCGAGGCGGAGACCGACATCTGGGAGGTCGCGGCGCGGATCGCGGCCGGACGCAAGGAACGCGAGATCGATCCTGCAGTCGACGCCTTGCGCGCCTGCGTCTCCGATGCCGCCGACGATCCGACCATCAGCCCGGTCGCCAGCAAGCGTCTGAAGGAGATGCTGGCGTTCACCGAGCTGGTCGACCGCTGGTACGCCCAGATGCTGAACGTGCCGCGACCGCGCCTGGTCGCGCTGATCAAGCTCGGCGAGAAGATCGTGAGTTTCCTCCCCATGGGCAAAGCCAAATAGGGACAGCGCGGTACGGGAGTGTGCGATGGCGTCAGCAAGAAGATCCAGCCTTAGGACATCGCCGGTCTCCGATCCAAAGCTGCTCGATGATCATCGCTTCCGTGCACTGCTGCCGGACGAAGAGTGGGGCCGCCTGCCGCTGGCGATCTGGCGGCGATTTTCAAAGCGCGTCGCGGACGGCAACAGCGTCGTCTATGTCGGCGAGGTCGAGGAGGCCTGGTCGAGCCGGCTTGGCTGGTGGCTGGCGCAGGCCGCGCGTTTGATCGGCGGGCCGCTGCCGACGGGCACCGAGACGCGGGTGCCGATGATCGTTACGGTGACAGAGGACGCGGCAAGCGGCGGCCAGATATGGACCCGCATCTGCGCGCGGCGCGACGGTTTTCCGCAGGTGATTCATTCCGCAAAACGCTTCGCCGGCCCGACCGGGCTCGAAGAGTATGTCGGCTTCGGCATCAGCATGGCGCTGCGGATTGCGGTCGAGCATGAGGCATTGGTGTTCCACAGCGTCGGCTACGCGCTGCAGGTCGGCCGCCTGCGGCTGCCGCTGCAGGTCGGCCGCCTGCGGCTGCCGCTGTCGGTCTGGCTGACGCCCGGCGATCTCACGGTCACTCACTCCGATCTCGGTGGCGGCGACTTCCGCTTCACGCTCGAGATTATCCATCCGCGCTTTGGCCGGCTGATCCGTCAGTCCGCCGTGTTCAGGGAGGCCTCGTTATGACGCCGCTGCTGTGGGCCCTGGTTGCCATCCAGATCGCGATGGGTGCCTTCGACACCTTCTATCACCATGAATTCACCGAGCGGCTGGCATGGCGCCCCTCGCAGCGTCACGAGCTGAAGCTGCACAGCCTCCGCAACATGCTCTATGCGCTGCTGTTCCTGGTGCTCGGATGGCTGGAGGTGCACGGCATCTTTGCGATCGCAATCATCGCGGTGCTGGTGATCGAGGTCGTCATCACGCTGATGGATTTCGTCGAGGAGGATCTGAGCCGAAAGCTGCCGCCGAGCGAGCGGATCAATCACACGCTGCTCGCGATCAATTACGGCGCCATTCTCCTGTTGTTGCTGCCGGTCCTGATCGACTGGGCGATGCGGCCGACTGCGATTGAACCCGCCTATGCTGGGCTGCTGAGCTTCTTCGCGGCCGCCTCGGCGATCGGCGCAGCTGTCTTTGGCGTGAGGGATATTGCCGCTGCCAGGCGGCTTGGGCGGATGACCAGCGTGCCTGCAGCAACTCTCGTCGACAAATTGCCGGCACGGCAGACCGTGCTTGTCACCGGCGCGACCGGTTTCATCGGCAGCCGGCTGGTCGCAAGCCTGACCGCATCGGGCCATCAGGTGATTGCGCTGATCCGCAATCCGGCCAAGGCCGAGATGCTGTGGCCGCCGATCACGCTGATCACCAGCCTCGACCAGTTGCCGGCGGAGACGAGGATCGATGCAATCGTCAACCTCGCGGGCGAGCCGATCGGCAATGGGCTGTGGACCGAGACCAAGCGCCGCGAAATCCTGACATCACGCGTCAACATGACGACTGATATCGTCAAGCTGATCGCGCGGCTCGACCGCAAACCATCCGTGCTGGTGAGTGGATCCGCGATCGGCTGGTACGGGCTCTGGCAGGACCAAGTGCTGACCGAATCGGCGAAATCACACGCCTGCTTCAGCCATGAACTCTGCGAAGCCTGGGAGAGTGCGGCCAGACCCGCCGGCGATCTCGGCGTGCGCGTGGTGTATCTGCGGGTTGGTCTCGTGATCGGCACCGATGGCGGCTTCATCACGCGGATGCTGACCCCGTTCGAGTTCGGCCTCGGTGGACCGCTCGGCTCGGGCAAGCAATGGATGTCATGGATCGAGCGCGACGATCTCGTCCGCTTGATTGCGCATGTGATTGCCAAGCCGGATCTTTCGGGGCCGATCAATGCGACCGCGCCGATCCCGGTGACCAACACGACATTCACCGAGGAGCTCGGACGCCGCCTGCACCGGCCCGCGATCTTCCGTGTTCCCGCCGCGTTGTTGCGCGTGGCCGGTGGCGACTTTGCCGAAGAGCTCCTGCTCGGCGGCCAGCGCGTACTGCCGAACAAGGCACTGAGCAACGGCTTTGTGTTCCGGCACGAAACCTTGCGTAGTGCGTTCGAGGCGATTTTGTAGGGCTGCATGTCAGGCAGCAGCGACACTCCGAAACGTTGCCGCCAATGTCCGCAGCGCCGCCAGCTTGGCGGGATCGCTGACCTTGGAATGCAGCATCACCTTTGACGGACCGAGCCGCGGCAGCTTGTGGGCCCGCCCGATATCGATCAGCCCTGGCGGTGCGATGCGGCGGACGAGGGGCGCGACGGCAAGACCCGCAAGCGCGGCGGCGACCACGGCGGTGACGCCGCCGCCGACGAAGCTTTCGGTCCAGGCGATGCCGGCCTTGTCCAGCGCGCGGACCGCCACGGCGCGGACGCCGCAGGGCGGCGCCAATGTTGCCAGCGGCAGCGCGTCGCCGCGCGGCCACACGAAGCGTTTCGTCGCGAACCAGCCGAACTCGTCCTCGGCCAGTTTCTCGCCGCCGCGCCGGCTGCCTTCCTGCCGCACGATCACGGCGTCGAGCGCGCCGGCATCGTAGGCGTCGAGCATCTCGCGCGAGAAGCCGATGGTGACGGCGAGCGCAAGCCGTGAAGCCATCGCATGCAGCCGTTCCAGCAGCGGCACCAGTTCGGGACCGGCGGCATGATCGCTGATCCCGAGCGTGAGTTGCTGCCGCGCCGGCGTCTCGCCTGACAGCGCGCGATCATGCGCCTCCATCAGGGCGCGGGCATGGTGCAGGAAGGCCGAGCCGTCGGCAGTCAGCCGCACCGCGCGCGGTGAGCGCTCGACCAGCCGCTTGCCAAGAACCGCTTCGAGCCGCTGCAGCTTCATGCTGATCGCGGCCTGCGTGATGCCGAGCGCTTCGGCGGCACGGGTGAAGCCTTGCAGTTCGGCGACGAGGAGGAAGGCCTGCACGGTATCGATGTCGAGCGTTGTCATGGATAATCAGATATCGTTATCACTGATATTAGAATTGATAAGATACCAGAATGATGAGGAGAGGTCTAGCTAGAGGAGGCGCGGTTCACTCGTGCGTATGAATTCAAGGAGACCGACCATGCCCCTTCTCACTGTCACCTATGCAACCTCCCGCCAGTCGCCGTCGCTGAAATCGGATATTGCCGCGGCCGTGTCCGAACTCACGGCCAAGATCCTGCACAAGGATCCCCGTGTCACCGCAATCATCGTGAAATCCGCCGATGCCGCCGGCTGGTTCGCGGGCGGAAAGTCGCTCGCCGAGCAGAAGCTCGCGAGCTATTGGCTCGACATCCATGTGACCGAAGGCACCAATACCAAGGACGAGAAGGCGGCCTATCTCGCAGCCTTGTTCCAGCGGATGGAAGAGCTGCTCGGCCCGCTGCACAACGAGACCTACGCACATGTCGACGAGGTCAAGGGCGACGCCTACGGGTTTGGTGGCCTCACACAGGAGCGACGTTACATCGCCGGCAAGCTCGAGGTCTCGCCGCAGAAGGCGGCTGCGTAATCGTGGCGGGCGCGTCGCTCCAGATTCTTGTTTTGACGCGTTTTCTTCACGCGAACCGGCGTCCACGGAGCCTGTCATCGGGCGCGCATTCGCGCGACCCGTTGGCTCGAAAACGCTCTAGGGACACTGCGCGCTGATCGCGCTCTCGATCGTGCTGGTCCAGGCGGCGTATCCATCGGCGCTGAGATGGACGCCGTCTGCGACCACGGGGCTGGTCTTGGTCTGCAGCGTGCCGACATCGATCAGCGGGATCGAACGGTCGTGCGCGGTCTGCCGGATCGCCTGGTCGATCTCCGACAGGCGCGCCCGATCGATCTCGTCGGCCATCACGCCTGACGCTGCGACCGGCGTCGGCGACACCACAAAAACCTTGTCGGCAAGCGCGGCGGCCCGCTGCACGATCTCACGATAGGTTTCGGCAAACGGACGCCGGTCGACGCGAATGCTGTTGTTGATGCCGACCGAGATCACCAGCACGGCCGGAGCAAACCGGATGCGGTCGAACGCCTCGACCATGCGGAGCACACCGCTGGCGACCGCGCCACCATAGGCGGCATTGATTACGGGCTGGCCGCAGAGGGTGGGCGCGAAGTGCGCGTCCTGGACAATGCTGTCGCCGACGAAGACGACTGCTTTCTCACCGTTTCGCTGCACCATGAAATCCTGGATGCGCTGCAGGATTTCGTTTTCGCGGCGTTCGGCAATCGATGTGTCCAGCATGTGAAACGACAATCCAGCTACGACCAGAACAACAAAGGCGACCAGGAAGCGCTTGCGCATCAGCTCACAGCGCGGGCGCTTCGCTGCCGGCTTTTGCAGCGGCACCGAACACCTCGGAAAACGCCTGCCGGAGCGCGACATCGACATCGGCCATGGTGACGGGAAGCCCGAGATCGACCAGCGAGGTGACACCGTAGCGGGGATCGACCACGCCGCATGGCACGATGGCCTGGAAATGCGACAGGTCCGGCTCGACATTGATGGCGATGCCGTGGAACGAGACCCAGCGGCGCAGGCGGACGCCAATCGCGGCAATCTTGTCCTCGAAGCCCAAGCCCTTGTCGGGGCGCCTGACCCAGACCCCCACGCGGTCCTCGCGGCGCTCACCGCGGATGTTGAAGGCCGCGAGCGTGCGGATGATCCATTCCTCGAGCGAGGCGACATAGGCGCGCACGTCCGGCCGCCGCCGCTTCAGGTCGAGCATCACATAGCCGACCCGCTGGCCGGGGCCGTGATAGGTGACCTGACCGCCGCGACCGCTCTGAAACAGCGGAAAACGGGGATTCAGCAGGTCATCGTCCCTGCCGCTGGTTCCTGAGGTGTAGAGCGGCGGGTGCTCCAGCAGCCACACCAGCTCCGGCGCGCCGCCAGCGGCAATGTCCGCCACCCTGGCGTCCATTTCGGCAAGGGAATCGGGATAGGGGACGAGACGGTCCGAAACCCGCCATTCGACCGCGCCGCTGCCGGGGGGCAGGGCAAAGGTCGTCAAATCAAGGCTTTGGCGGTCGTTAACCATTGGCTAACCCTAACGTGATCAGTTGAACTCACAATTTAGTTCCAGTTCGGCGGTTCAGAAGTGCCCACCCTCGATAAAGTCAGCGTTGATCTCATGGTGGTCCTCGGCACGACCACCATGCCTATCCACCAGGTGATGCGGCTGTCCCGCGGCGCCATCATCGAACTGGACGCCACCGAGGCTGACGAGGTCAAGATACTCGCCAACAACCTTCCGGTGGCCAGCGGCGTGGTCCTGGTCGACCGCAACCGGATCGCGGTCGAGGTCAAGCAAATGCTGCCGAAATTGCCCGGTGTTCGGTAGTTAATTCCGTCACCAACCGCCTTGTCCCTGCATCTCTGATTTGTTAAATGGCCCCGTCGATCCGGCTGATCCCCATGGGGTCCAAGCCGGAATCCCCAGCGCTCGTGGCGGAATTGGTAGACGCGCTGCCTTGAGGTGGCAGTGAGTAAAATCGTGGGGGTTCGAGTCCCTCCGAGCGCACCAACAATATCAGCATAATTTCGGCTTGCCCGACCGTGTCGGGGAGCAGGATGCACCATGCCCGCCTGCCTGCACCGGGAAATTGGGCGCGGCCGGGCCCAGCCGATGCCGTCCTGTAACAGCGATCGGCTAGTTTCGCGGACGGATGGCCTGCCGGTTCGGCGCTGCCGGCCCGAGGGGCCTGATTCTGCTGGCAGCGTGGGCTGGGGAACAAGTTTCACCAGGAGCGCCAAATGACGTTTTTGAGCTACGCCTACCGTGCCCTCTCCAATTTCGTGTTCCTGGGGCTGGTCTATTTCAGCCTGAATTACCTGGAGAAGTACGAGCAGCGCGCGATTGTGGCGATCCTGGTCTTCATCTATGCGGCGATGCATGCGTTCTCCGCCCTGCGCTCCTTCTCCTTCTTCCAGCGCATCGAGCGGCTGGAAGGCGAGACGCGCCGGCTGGTCGCGGCCTCGGGCGAGGGGCCCAATTCGGCGGCCTCGCGCAAGCAGATCGTCAGTGACGTCACCGCGCTCCGGCACGCCGGCGAGATCAAGGCCTATATCGATCTGTTCTTCCTCGCGCTGGTGATTCTGCTCTGCATCGCCAAGATCGTCACGAACTAATCCGGCACCCGCTTGGCGATCGCCGTTGCCTCCGCGTGCGGCGTGCGCTTCTTCAGGCTGGCGATGCGGACCGAGCCTGGTTTCCTGGTTTGCACGGCATGCTCAGGCGCGGCGCGACCTTTGCCATGCGCGATGGCCGGCGGCAGATGCGCGGTCCGCTTGGCGGGTTTGGCCTGGCGTGCGGAGAGGGCCTGCGATCGGGGCGCAGCCGGCGTGGCCGCGCTCGCCACGCGAGCGGCTCGAGATCGCGCTGCGAGCAGGGTCGGGCGCTCTCCTTCGGGGATTCTGAAGACGCCCGCTGCCGGGATCGCCAAGGTCGGGGCTGAATTCAGCTGCGCGAGCTGCGGCTGCGGCCAGAGTGCCCGCCGGGACTCGCCGATGTGGGCGTGTTGCGCGTGATCGAGCGCCTCGGCGTCGCGCCAATCCAGGTTCGAAAACACCGGTGCGGGCAGCGCCCTCGTCTCGGCGAAGATGAAATTCGGAACGCTCGGCCAGCGCTTGACCGCCACCCTCTCTGACGGCGGATTCATATACCATTGCTGCGGTTCGGTCGGCGTCGCCGGCAGCTCCGGCGTTGCGGGCACGACGTGGACGATGCGGTAGCCGCGTTCCTTCAGCGTGGCCAGGATTCGTGGCAGCGCCGCGACGGTGCGCGGCTGGATGTCGTGCAGCAGCAGGATGCCCTTGCCCTTGGCTTCGATCCGCTGGATCGCGAGGTCATAGACCCGCTGCGGCGAGACATGGCGCCAGTCATCGGCCGGGAAATCCGCGCTCCAGACCTGGATGCCCTGCGAGGCCAGATATTGCTCGACGCCCGCGGCGCGCAGCAAACCGGGAATTCGGAAGAACGGCGCAAGCTTGCTCTTGTCGCCATTCAGCGCGGCCAGTGTCGAGGCGATACCGTCGTCGATTTCCTGCCGGGCCTTCTCGATCGGCATCTTGTTCATGGTCAGCGGATGGTGCTGGGTGTGCGTGCCGACGGTATGCCCGGCCGCGATCAGCTTGCGCACACCTTCCGGATTGGCATTGGCCTGGCCGCCGATGGTGAAGAAGGTCGCCTTGACGCATTGGCTGGCGAGAATGGCCAGGATCTGGTTGCTGTATTTCGGCAGCGGGCCATCGTCGAAGGTCAGCACTACCTCGTGATCGGCGAGCGGCAGCGTCTCCGGATACTGCATGGTGCCGATCCGCGGATGTTCCCGGGGATCGACCACGAGGGTCCGGGATGTGCCGAGCGCGTTGGGGTTGCCCGGGCAGTCCCCCGCAAGCGCCGTTTGGGCCATGAAGCAACCCAGTAACGCGCCGCCAACGACGGTCCATGACCGCTTCCGGATACTCACCAGGACACCAGCTAACATAAATCCTCGGCCGCATTCCAAACGCACTGCAAAATCCTTAACGGCGGCGCCATGAACGCGGCCTTAATGATCTGTAATCCAGCCGATCTGTAGTCCAACTCCTGGTTCGGGTTCAATGTGTCCGATCGGACACGACTTTGGCGGCAGCCGGGACGATATGGACGATGCGGTATTCATGCTCGCGCAGGTACCGCAAGAAGGCCGGCAGCATGTCGTCCGTTCGCTGCTGCGGGTCATGCAGCAGGATAATTCCCTTGCGGTGGGCTTCGAGCCGCGCGGTGAGCAGTTTCAGTTCCTCTTCGGGCGTCATCTTGACCCAGTCGCTGGCCCAGAAATCGGCTCCAAACACCGCGATACCGCGCTTTTCCAGGACGTCCAGCAGCTCGGGCGTCGATTCGAAATAGGGGAACCGGAAAAACAGCGTCTTTGGGGTCGTGCTCGCCGTCCCGTGCAGCGCCTTATCGACCGCTGCGATGCCGCGGTCGATGTTGGCTTCGGCCTCGTCCGTCGACGGCTTGTTGAGATGCGGATGGTCCCAGCTGTGATAGCCGACGGTGTGGCCGAGGCGGGCGACCTTGCGCACCATATCGGGATGATCGGTCGCGTTGCGACCGACCATGAAGAAGGTGGCGCGCACGCATTCGGCTGCCAGCGCCTCCAGCACCTGGTCGGTGCGCCCCGGCGTCGGCCCGTCGTCGAAGGTCAGCACGATCTCGTGGTCCTGCAGCGGCAGGGTCTGCGGAAAGCTCTTCAGCCCGACGCGCGGATAGGTCGCGGGATCGACCTCGAGCACCCGTGAGGTGCCGAGCGCGTCCTCGCGCGGGCAATCGGCGGCGCGCGCGGAGGTGATCAGAGAGATGGGCGCAACGGTGATCGCGACGAGCAGCGCGAGGGCATGCCGTTTTGATCGTGTTCCGTTGGACACATTTCTCATTGCACAGGTCACCACCGATTAGGTAATCCGTTCCGCACAACTCAGACCAATTCTCCACTCCTGTCAAACCGGCGAGACGCGGCATGGCCGAGGACATCGACGTTGCCCAACCCGTCGGCACAGGCGTGCTCGATCGCACGCCAATGCGTGACGAGGAGGGGCAGCTCCGCCACGAATTCGTCGAAGGGATCACGCGCGCCATCCACGCCGCCGATCGGCCGTTGTTGTGTGAGGTGGTGGCGGAACTGCACGAGGCCGATCTCGGCGATCTGATCGAGGCGCTCGCGCCCGAGGACCGGGTCTCTCTCGTCGAGATCACGGGTGCGGATTTCGACTTCTCGGCGCTCAACGAGGTCGACGAGACCGTCCGCGAGGAGATTCTCGAGGAGCTCGAGCCGGAGACGGTCGCCGAAGGCGTCCGCGAGCTCGAATCCGACGATGCCGTCGAGCTGCTGGAAGGCCTCGACGAGGAGGACCAGGAAGAGATCCTGGAAAAGCTGCCGGCGGCCGAACGCGAGGACATCGAGCGCAGCCTGCTGTATCCGGAAAACTCCGCCGGCCGGCGGATGCAGACCGAGTTCATCGCGGTGCCGCCAAGTTGGACCGTCGGGCAGGCGATCGACTACATGCGCGACACGCCCGACCTGCCGGAGCGCTTCTACGAAATCTATGTGGTCGACGCCGACAAGCATTGGCTTGGTGCGGTCTCGCTGGATGCGCTGTTGCGCGCGCGCCGCCCGGTGCCGATCACGGAACTGGTCGATGAAGACCGCCGCCGGGTCTCCGCACTGGAGGACCAGGAGGAGGTCGCGCGGATGTTCGGCAAGTACAATCTGGTCGCAGCCCCCGTGGTCGACACGACAGATCATCTGGTCGGCGTGATCACCATCGACGACGTCGTCGACGTGATCGAGGAGGAGGCCGACGAAGACCTCAAGGCGCTCGGCGGCGTCACCAGCGACGAAGAGCTCTCCGACACGGTCTGGACCATCGCCCGCGGCCGCTTCAACTGGCTGCTGGTCAACCTTGCCACCGCTTTCCTGGCCTCGTCGGTACTCGGCCTGTTCGAGGGCCAGCTCGAGAAGATGGTGGCGCTCGCGGTGCTGGCGCCGATCGTGGCGAGCCAGGGTGGCAATGCTGCGACCCAGACCATGACGGTGGCCGTACGCGCGCTCGCCACCCGCGAGCTCGGCTCCTTCAATGCCATGCGCGTAGTGCTGCGCGAGACCACGGTCGGGCTCGTCAACGGCCTCGCGTTCGCCATCATCACCGGCATTGCCGCGGTGGCCTGGTTCAAGATCCCCGGCCTCGGTATCGTGATTGGCCTCGCCATCGTCTGCAATCTCGTTGCCGGCGCGCTCGGGGGCATTTTGATCCCGATCGTGCTGGACCGGGTGCGGGTCGACCCCGCAGTCGCTTCCGGCACATTTGTCACGACGGTCACTGACGTGGTCGGGTTCTTCTCGTTTCTCGGCATCGCCACTTTGTGGTTTGGTCTGAATTAGCCCCGCCCTTATCGTTAATTGGACCTTAAGCGGCTTTGCGGATGATGTCGCCATGCCCAAGGGGGACATCATGCAGCGCTTGCGGCTCAAGGCGGACGGACGGATCGTCGAATTGCGCGACGGCAAGGAATTTCCGTTGGCTCCTGCGATGCCGGCACCCGCGCCATGCGCGTCACAGCCCGCGGTCCGTGACTTGCGCCGCCGTGCGCAACTGACCCAGCTCGAATTCGCCGCCAAGCTCGGCGTCCCCGTGGAAACCATCCGCAACTGGGAGCAGGGCAAGCGCGCGCCGCGCGGCCCCGCCCGCGCGCTGCTCGCCGTGATCGCCCATTCGCCCGAGACGGTGTTCGCGGCGCTTTCGAGCGAGCCTGCGCCGGCTTGAGGGGGGCTGGCTCTCGCTGTCGGAACAAATGCTCTCACCCCTTTTCCGGTGTCGTCGCCCGCGAAGGCGGGCGATCCAGTATTCCAGAGACAGTTGTGCTTGAGCCGATGGGCCGCGGCGTACTGGGTCGCCCGGTCAAGCCCTACGAGATTCACACATCTGCTCGGAGTTTCCAGCCGCGAAGCATGGCCTTGAGAGCTTGCAGCCCTTGCATCATTACGATTGGTCCTGGTTTGCCGTAGTAACCGGTCCATCCACCAAGTCGCGCGCACACCCAACTGGCATACGCGAGCGATCCTTTGGGATGAGGGTTCTTCTGTTTCTCGGTCTTGCCTTCGAGGCTTTGGCAAATCGCCTCCAGCGCGGGCTGGTCCTCGGGGTCGAGCGCATCGTGCAACGGCCGCCCAGCCGTACCATCGCGCTCGCGCACCATTTGCAGCACTTGGATGGCGGCGATCAGCGTCGCGGTGGTCAGGTTCTCGAACGGCCCATCCTCAGCGATACGCACCGCCTCGATATCGAAGCCCTTGGTTTTCATCACTCGGAACACCTGCTCGATGGTCCAACGCTGACGGTAGAAGTGCGTGATCTGGAGCGCATCCGCGAGCGTGGCCACCTTATGCGTTGTCAGCAACCGCCAATGCACCGGCGTTATGCCATCCGGCGGATCAACTTCACGCGCTTCGACCAAAGTGAGCGTGACCGTCTTCGGCAGTTTTGCCGCTTCGGCGGGATGGTTGCGTTTCGGCCGCTTCAGGATGATCTCACGTGCGCGCAGCGCCAGCACCGCCTGACGGGCAGGCCGGCCCGGATTGGCCGGCAGATCAATCGTCTCGCGGCCCAGTTCAGCGACACCTTCCATGCAGTTATAGAGCGTGCCCCCACCTTCCAGCACGCGATCATGATGAGCGCGGATCAGCAGCTCGGTCTCAGTGGGACGGCAGGCGAATTCCTCGTAGATATCTCCTTCCCGGTCGGCCACGACGGTGACGCAGGCAGCTCCAGAGGTGACCAAGCTGGCCGCTGTATTTGTCGCGTCGAGCCAACGGCTGCTCTCCTTTTCAGCGAAAGGCCGCTTCTTACAGAGGTGCTTCTTGCCGCCAACGTGATTGAGGAACACCGCATCCACAAGTCCGAGCAAGCCGCCATCGTGGGCGTCTACCGCAATCATTGGATGCAGGTTCAAACTGCGCTGCTTACCATCGTCGCGCAGGGTCGTCGTATCCTGGATCGCGAGGATATGACGCTCCT